>NZ_CP031229.1:1306303-1959455 GCF_003351765.1 Ornithinimicrobium avium | reverse complement strand
GCGGGATGATGGCGTGGGTCAAGAGCCACGACACCGACTACGTGGAGGGCTCGGCCGCCCGTGACTGAGACGAGGGTCGACCCCAAGCCGCGCTCGCGGGACGTCACCGACGGGCTGGAGAAGACGGCCGCGCGCGGGATGCTGCGCGCGGTCGGGATGGGCGACGAGGACTGGGTCAAGCCCCAGGTCGGCGTCGCCAGCAGCTGGAACGAGATCACCCCGTGCAACCTGTCCCTGGACCGGCTGGCCAAGGCGGTCAAGGACGGCGTGCACGCGGCGGGCGGCTACCCGCTGGAGTTCGGGACGATCTCGGTCTCCGACGGGATCTCGATGGGTCACGAGGGCATGCACTACTCGCTGGTCTCCCGCGAGGTCATCGCCGACTCGGTGGAGACCGTCATGTCCGCCGAGCGGCTCGACGGGTCTGTCCTGCTGGCCGGGTGCGACAAGTCGCTGCCGGCGATGCTCATGGCCGCGGCGCGTCTGGACCTGGCCTCGGTCTTCGTCTACGCCGGCTCGATCCTGCCGGGCTACGCCAAGCTCTCCGACGGCTCGGAGCGCGAGGTGACGATCATCGACGCCTTCGAGGCGGTCGGGGCGTGCGCGCGCGGACTGATGTCCCGGGAGGACGTGGACGTCATCGAGCGGGCGATCTGCCCGGGGGAGGGTGCGTGCGGCGGCTTCTACACCGCCAACACGATGGCCGCCGCGGCCGAGGCGCTGGGTATGTCGTTGCCCGGGTCGGCCGCGCCGCCGGCCACCGACCGGCGCCGGGACGGGTTCGCCCGGCGCTCGGGCGAGGCGGTGGTGCAGATGCTGCGCACCGGGCTGACCGCCCGGCAGATCCTCACCAAGGAGGCCTTCGAGAACGCGATCGCGGTGACGATGGCCTTCGGCGGGTCGACCAACGCGGTGCTGCACCTGCTGGCGATCGCCGCCGAGGCCGAGGTCGAGCTCACGCTGGAGGACTTCCGCCGGATCGGCCGCACGGTCCCGCACCTGGCGGACGTCAAGCCGTTCGGGCAGCACGTCATGGTCGACATCGACCGGGTCGGCGGGATCCCGGTGGTCATGAAGGCGCTGCTCGACGCCGGCATGCTGCACGGTGAGGTGATGACCGTGACCGGCCGGACGCTCGCGCAGAACCTGGAGGACCTCGACGTCCCGCCGCTGGACGGCAAGGTCCTGCGCCAGCTGGACGACCCGATCCACGCCACCGGTGGCCTGACGATCCTCGAGGGGACCCTCGCGCCCGGCGGTGCGGTGGTGAAGTCGGCCGGCTTCGACTCCGACGTCTTCCGCGGGACCGCGCGGGTCTTCGACGGCGAGCGGGCCGCGATGGACGCCCTCGAGGACGGCACGATCACCGCCGGCGACGTGGTGGTCATCCGCTACGAGGGCCCCAAGGGCGGCCCGGGGATGCGCGAGATGCTCGCGATCACCGGGGCGATCAAGGGCGCCGGGCTGGGCAAGGACGTGCTCCTCGTCACCGACGGACGCTTCTCCGGCGGCACGACCGGGCTGTGCGTCGGTCACATCGCACCGGAGGCCACCGAGGGCGGTCCCGTCGCGCTCGTCGAGGACGGCGACCCGATCGTCCTGGACGTGGGCACCGGCCGCCTCGACCTGGAGGTCGACGAGGAGACCCTGGCCGCGCGGCGCAGCACCTGGGTAGCGCCGGAGCCGCCGGCGCGGGCTCGCCGCGGCGTGCTCAACAAGTACGTGCGGCTCGTGGGCTCCGCGTCCCAGGGAGCCGTCACGCACTGAGCAGGCGCCGTGGTGCGAAGGCGTGCCGCGCCCGTCCTCGTGACGGGCGCGGCACGCCGTTGTCGTGCAGCGGTGGAGCTCAGCCCACCTTGTAGGAGACGACCGAGCCCATGCCGCTCTGCAGATCGACGGTGGTCGCGTAGACCCTGTTGCCGTGCACCTCGACGTCCGAGGGGCCGGCGACGGAGAACAGTGTCTCGGCGGTGGTGCTGCCGCGGTGGATGACCGAGACCTCGCCGCCGAACATCTGGGCGACGACGATGTCCTTGCCGAGCAGCGCCAGGCCGGTCGCGCCGGACATGTCGCCGGCCAGCCACCGCACGGTGCCGGACCGCGGGTCGACCTGGTAGACCGAGCTCAGCGGCAGCGCCTCGCCGAGGCCACCGCCCAGGGTGGACACGTAGAGCATGCCGTCCCTGCCGATCTCGACGTCGGTCGGCACCGGTTCGGGCACGAAGTCGCGGCCGACGAGGCAGTCGGGCGCACCGGGGAGCGAGCTAGCCAGCAGTTCGGAGGTGACCGTCACCGGGGCCGGCGGCGGGATGACGGCGACCGTGCTGATCGCGCCGGTGCGGCCGCTGACCTTCAGGATGGCGTTGGCCGCGGCGTCCGCGACGTAGATGTCGCCCTTCCGCGTCACCGCGGTCTTGTAGGGGTGCGAGTCCAGGATCCCGGTGTACTCGACCAGGTGCGGCGCCTCCGGACCCTCGCCGCCGAGCGAGTCCTGGTAGCTCTGCAGCTGCGCCGTGCACTCGTCGCCAAGCCCCGTGAACCCGTAGTGGACGTCGCCGTCCGGGTTGTTGGCGTCCTCGTAGGCCATGAAGTCGTCGCTGACCGTGGTGACCTGGCCCTTCTTGCCGATCCGGTTGACGTGGCTGGAATGGGCGGCGAAGTCGGTGTTGATGTAGTAGGTCCCGTGCGGTCCGAGGCTGACGCCGACGACCTCGCCGGCCCCCGGGGTGCCCTGGTAGGACGCCAGGTCGGTCGTCCTGCCCTTCTTGTCGACGGAGGTGATGATGCCGGCGAAGCTCTGGTCGACGGTGATCTTGGCCGAGCCGTCGTGGACGGCCAGGCTCAGCGGGCCGACCAGGTCGTCGACGACCGTCTGCGGAGCGTGGTCGCGCTGGACGGCCTGGGAGGGTGCTGCTGCCACGAGCGTGGCGGCCATCGCGCCGGAACAGGCGAGGGCCAGGAGTGACGAACGACGCATGCGCGTGCTCCTCGAAGGTGTGGGTCCCTCGGGGCGGTCCCCTGTGGATCACGTACCGGCCGTCCCGCGGCTGAGGCTGGAGGTGGACCCGTCTCAGCGCTGGACAATCTATTCCTGAGGCAAAGATCTTGTAAAGACCTTTCCCGCGTTTTGTTTTCGGCGGGTGACGACGCCGTGGTCAGTCGTGCGTGCCGTCCTCGGTCTCGGCCAGGCCCTGCTCGATGGCGTGCTGAAGCGGGGCGTAGTGGCGCAGGACCGCCTCGTGGTAGGCCGGGACGTCGCCGGCCTCGAGCGCGTCGATCATCTCGCCGTGGGCCTCCACGGTGGTGGCGATCTCGGCCGAGGTCGCGATGCCGAGCATCGGCACCACGCTGGTGTGCACCTCCCAGAACGCGCCGACCAGCTGGCGCACGACCGTGTTGTCCAGCTGGCTGAGCAGCGCGCGGTGGAACTCCCCGTCCTCCTCGACGAAGGTCTCTCCGGCCTCGCTGCGCCGCCGCATCCGGCCGACCAGCTCGCGCAGGTCCTCGTTGGTGGTGCCGCGATAGGTGGAGACCAGCTCCTCGGCGACGGCCATGTCCAGGGCGATCCGCACCTGCACCACCTCGCGCAGGGTCCGGAAGGTCCCGTCCCGGTTGAGGGACCCGCGGAAGACCAGACCGGAGACCAGCGGCGACATCGACAGGCCCCCGACGAAACTGCCGTGCCCGTGCCGCACCTCGACGATGTCCAGCGAGCTGAGCGTGCGCATCGCCTCACGGACCGAGGAGCGGGAGACGCCGAGCTCCTCGCACAGCTCGTTCTCGGTGGGCAGCGGGTCCCCCGGCCTCAGGCCGTGCTCGCGGATGTAGTCCTTGATCTCCTCGACCGTGGACCAGCGCGCCTTGCGGCGTCCGGTGCTGCCGGTCGGTGCGGTCGTGCCGGGCGGGCGGGCGGGGTTCACGGGCGGACTCCTCCTGCGGTGGGCGGACCAGCTCCGGCGCTGGCACCGTTGACGTCGGTCCTGTCCCTACTATAGTCTCGGACCGACGTCAGATGTCCGATGTCATCCGTTGAGAGTCAGCGAGCGCGCTGCAGCGCCCGACGAGAGGTACGCGTACCAATGACGAACGCACTGAACCACCAGGCGAGCCGGCGCGGCTTCCTGCGGCTGACCGGCACCATGGGTCTGGCGGCAGGCCTGGCGGCCGGCCTGGCCGCCTGCGCACCCAAGGACGACAGCTCGGGCACGACCACCACGGACGCGGTCGGCGCCACCGGTGGCGGCGCCGCGGACGAGAACGGCACCATCACCGCCGCCATCTCCTACGAGCTGGGCACCAACGGCTACGACCCGATGACCACGACCGCGGCGCTGACCATCGCGGCCAACTGGCACACGATGGAGGGCCTGACCGAGCTCGACCCGGCCACCCGCGAGGTCTACCCCGCGCTGGCCACCGAGCTGCCGGTCGTCTCCGGGGGAGGGACCTCGGTCGACGTCACCCTGCGCGACGGCGCCGTCTTCCACGACGGCACGCCGGTCACCGCCGAGGACGTCGTCTACTCCTTCGAGCGGGTCCTCGACCCGGAGAACGCCTCGCTCTACGCCGGCTTCATCCCCTTCATCGACAAGGTCACCGCCAAGGACGACACGACGGTCACCATCGACCTGAAGTACCCCGTCGGCGTCCTCGCCGAGCGCCTCTCGGTGGTCAAGATCGTCCCCAAGGCCGCCGCCACCGGCGACAGCGAGGCCTTCGACGCCAACCCGGTCGGCACCGGGCCGTACACGATGACCGACAACGGCGCCGTGAGCAAGATCGTGACCTTCGAGCGCAACGAGGACTACACGGGCCCGCGCCCGGCGCGCGCCGCCACGATGAACTGGCAGATCATCCCCGACCCCGCCACCCGCACCAACGCCCTGCAGTCCAAGAGCGTGCAGGCGATCGACTCGGTCCCCTACCTCTCGATCGACCAGCTCAAGAGCTCCTCGCAGGTGGAGTCGGTGCAGGGCTTCGGGCTGCTCTTCGCGATGTTCAACAACACCGAGGACAACCCCTTCGCCGACGTCCGCGCGCGTCAGGCCTTCCTCTACTGCCTCGACCTGGACGCGATCATCTCCACCGGTCTGTCCGGCCAGGCCGAGGCCGCCACCTGCTTCGTGCAGAAGAACCACCCGGCCTACAAGGAGGCCAAGGTCGTCTACACCCAGGACCTGGAGAAGGCCAAGTCGCTCTTCGCCGAGGCGGGTGTGAGCAGCTTCCGGCTGCTGGCGACCAACCACGACTGGGTCAAGCAGTGCACCCCGATCATCGTGGAGAACCTCAAGGCCGCCGGCGTCGAGGTGAGCTTCGAGGAGAAGCAGTCGGCCGACGCCTACACCACCATCGACGGCCAGCCCGACGCCTACGACGCGTTCATCGCGCCCGGTGACCCCTCGGTCTTCGGCAACGACGCGGACCTGCTGCTGCGCTGGTGGTACGCCGCGGACATCTGGACCGACTCGCGCATGCACTGGAAGGGCAGCCAGAGCTACGACCAGGTCACCTCCTTGCTCGAGGAGGGCCTGCAGGCCACCGAGCAGGACGCCCAGCTGAGCGCCTGGCACGAGATCTTCGACGTGGTCTCCGAGGACGTCCCGCTCTACCCGCTGTTCCACCGCAAGACGCCGACCGCCTGGGACGGCGAGACCCTGGTCGACTTCACGCCGATCTCGCTGACCGGCCTGTCCTTCGTCGGGGTCGCCTCGACCCAGTAGGCCCCGCCACACCGTCCCGGCGGGCGGAGCCCCGAGCTCTGCCCGCCGGGCGCCCCCCGTGCCCGACGCCCGCGTCGAAGGAGATGCCCGTGTCCAACCTGCTCAGACTGATCGGTCGACGCCTGCTGGCGCTGCCGATCATGATCCTGGGTGTCACCCTGCTCGTCTTCCTGGTGATGTCCCTGTCACCGGCGGACCCGGCCCGGCTCGCCCTGGGGGAGTCGGCCTCGCAGGAGGCGCTCGAGAACTACCGGGAGCGCAACGGCCTCAACGACCCGCTCGTGACGCGCTACCTCGGCTTCCTCGCGGGCATGCTGCGCGGCGACCTGGGCACGACCAGCGGCAACGCGCCGGTCACCGACGTGGTCGCCAAGGCCTTCCCGATCACCCTGCAGCTGACCTTCATCGGGCTGGCCATCGCCATCGTCATCTCGCTGGTCCTGGGGGTCCTGGCCGCGCTCTACCGGGACGGGCTGGTCGACCAGGTGATCCGGGTGCTCTCGGTCGCCTCGCTGGCCACCCCCTCGTTCTGGCTGGCCATCCTGCTCATCCAGTGGCTGGGCGAGATCCCCGGCGGCTGGGGCGTCTTCCCCGCGCTGATCCTGCGCTGGGTGCCCTTCCTGGAGGACCCGGGCGTCTACACCAACAACATCTTCCTGCCGGCGGTCGCGCTGGCGGTGCCGGTGGCAGGCTCGCTCATCCGGGTCGTGCGCACCGCGATGGTCGAGGAGCTGGACCGGGACTACGTGCGCACCGCGATCGGCTCGGGCATCCCGCGTCGTGAGGTGATCGCGCGCAACGTCCTGCGCAACGCCCTGATCACCCCGTTGACCGTCCTCGGGCTGCGCGTCGGCTACCTGATGGGTGGCGCGGTCGTCATCGAGATCATCTTCAACATCCGCGCGATGGGCCAGCTCATCCTCGACGGCGTCACCCGCAACGACGTCTTCCTGGTGCAGGGGGTCACCCTCGTCGTCGCGATCGCCTTCATCCTCGTCAACATCGTCGTCGACCTGCTCTACGTGATGGTCAACCCACGGATCAGGAACGTGTGATGCGCCGCAAGCTCACCGACCGTCTCGTCGCCGCCCCGGGTGCCCGCCTGGCTGCGCTGCGGGACCTGCCCGTCGTCTCCAGGATCGCCCTGTCCTTCCTGGCGCTGCTCGCCCTCGTCGCGATCCTCGCCCCGGTGCTGGTGCCCGGAGGCCCCTACGCCACCGGGACACCGGTGCAGCCGCCCGGCGGCGAGCACTGGTTCGGCACCGACTCCACCGGACGTGACATCTTCGCCCGCATCGTCTACGGCGCCCGCTCCTCGCTGCTCATCGGCCTGCTGGCCACCGGCGGCGCCCTGCTGGCCGCGGCCGTGCTGGGCTCGGTCGCGGCCACCGCCGGCAAGGTGGTCTCCGAGGTGCTCATGCGTGTCCTCGACATCATCATGAGCTTCCCCGGCATCGCCCTGGCCGCCGTCTTCGTCGCGGTGTGGGGCAGCAGCGTTCCGGTCCTCGTCTTCGCCATCGGCTTCCTCTACATGCCGCAGCTCTCGCGCGTGGTGCGGGCCAACGTGCTCTCGCAGTTCGGCGAGGACTACGTCGCCGCCTCCCGGGTGCTGGGCGCCTCGACCCCGTGGATCCTGTTCAAGCACGTCGCCCGCAACACCCTCGCGCCCATCATGGTCTTCGCGACCGTCCTGGTCGCGGACGCGATCGTGCTGGAGGCCTCGCTGTCCTTCATCAACGCCGGGGTCCGGCCTCCGGACCCGTCCTGGGGCAACATCCTGGCCGAGGGCAAGCAGCTGCTGCTCTCCGGCTACTGGTGGCCGACCTTCTTCCCCGGCCTGATGATCCTGCTCACCGTGCTCTCCCTCAACGTCCTGGCCGAAGGCCTGACCGACACCCTGGCCAGCCCGCGCATCCGGCACAAGGTCGACGTCGAGGCCGACGAGGCGCGCACGGCGGAGCTGGCCCTGGACGCCAACCCGACCGGCGCGGCCTCCACCGGCACCGGGGAGGAGCTGCCCAGCAGCACCGCCACCGTGGGTGCGACCGGCAACGTCCTGCCCGTCCCGGTCCGCGGCGCCGACGAACGGCAGGGCGAGGAGGTCGGCGAGCAGACCGAGCAGGGCTTCGGCACCCGCGTGCTGGGGCTGACCGACGCCGCACGGGCGCGTGCCCTCCTGGACGAGAGTCTTCATACCCTGCGGGACGCCGAGGAGCGGCGCGCCGACCGCCTCGTCTACACCGACACCGCGGCTGAGCCGCTGCTCGACGTGCGCCACCTGTCGATCGCCTTCCCGCAGGCGCACGGCGACGTGGACATCGTCGACGACGTCTCCTTCTCCGTCCGGCCCGGGGAGACGATGGGCCTGGTCGGGGAGTCCGGCTGCGGCAAGTCCATCACCGCGATGTCGATCATGGGGCTGCTGCCCCCGACGTCGAGGATCACCGGCGAGGTCGTCTTCGACGGTCAGGACGTGCTCACCCTGGACGGCCACCGCCGCAACGCGCTGCGCGGGCACCACATGGCGATGGTCTACCAGGACGCGCTGTCCAGCCTCAACCCCTCGATGCTGGTCTCCGCCCAGCTGCGCCAGCTGATCCGCCGGGGTGGCAAGCGCTCGGCAGAGGAGCTGATGGAGCTGGTCGGGCTGGACCCGAAGAGGACCCTGAAGTCCTACCCGCACGAGCTCTCCGGTGGTCAGCGCCAGCGGGTGCTCATCGCGATGGCGCTGACCCGCAACCCGCGGCTGCTCATCGCCGACGAGCCGACCACCGCGCTCGACGTCACCGTGCAGCAGCAGGTCGTCGACCTGCTCAACGACCTGCGCCGCGAGCTCGGCTTCGCGATGGTCTTCGTCAGCCACGACCTCGCCCTCGTCGCCCAGCTCGCGCACCGGATCACGGTCATGTACGCCGGCCAGGTCGTCGAGCAGGGCGCCACCGGTGAGATCCTCACCGACCCGCGCCACGAGTACACCCGCGGGCTGCTCGGCTCGGTGCTGTCCATCGAGGCCGGGGCCGACCGGCTGCACCAGGTGCAGGGGACCGTGCCCTCGCCGCGCGACTTCGTCGCCGGCGACCGCTTCTCCCCTCGCTCGTCCTGGCCGGGCGTGGGCCAGGACACCCGGCCGGACCTGCGGCTGGTGCCGGGGACCACCCACCGCTATGCCTCCACCGCCGCGCTGGAGGCCGCCAAGGCGAAGGAGGCAGGACGATGAGCCAGAGCGCCCCCGTGATCGAGCTGCGCGACGTGCACGTCGTGCACAAGGCCCGCACCGGCAGCCTCTTCCGCCCCGACAAGGTGCACGCGGTCGCCGGCGTCGACTTCACGGTCGACCGGGGCGAGACCGTCGGCATCGTCGGCGAGTCCGGCTCCGGCAAGTCCACCCTCGCGCGGGTCATGGTCGGGCTGCAGCGACCGACCGCCGGGGAGGTCCTCTTCCGCGGCCGGCCGCTGCGCAGGGGCGCCCGCGCCCGGCACGAGCTGGGCCGCGTGGTGTCCGTCGTCTTCCAGGACCCGGCGACCGCGCTCAACCCACGCATGGTCGTGCGCGAGCAGCTGGTCGACCCGCTGCGCGTCCACGGCATCGGCGACGACCGTTCCCGGCAGGCGCGCGTGCGCGATCTCATCCAGCTCGTCGGCCTTCCCGTCTCCGCCCTGGACGTGCTGCCCCGGCAGATCTCCGGCGGCCAGCGCCAGCGGGTCGCGATCGCCCGCGCGCTCACCCTCGAGCCGGACGTCGTCGTCGCCGACGAGCCCACCTCGGCGCTCGACGTCTCGGTGCGCGCCCAGGTGCTCAACCTGCTCACCGACCTCAAGGACGAGCTCGGCCTGGGGCTGGTCTTCATCAGCCACGACATCAACACCGTGCGCTACGTCTCCGACCGCGTCGCGGTGATGCACGGCGGCAAGGTCGTCGAGACCGGCCCCGTCGCCCAGGTGCTGAGCAACCCCACCGACCCCTACACCCAGACCCTGCTCGCCGCGACACCCTCGCTGCTGTGAGCACCCTGCCCGAAAGGACCCCGATGACCACGCTGACCGGCGTCGTCCCGCCCGTGCTGACCCCGCTGACCGCAGAGGGCGAGGTGGACCGGCCCTCGCTGGAGCGGCTGGTCACGCGGATGATCGAGGCAGGGGTGGACGGTCTCTTCGCCCTCGGCTCCAGCAGCGAGACCGTCTACTTCGACGACCTGCGGCGCACCCAGGTGCTCGAGACGATCAGCGGTGTCGCGGCCGGGCAGGTGCCGGTCCTGGCCGGGGTCATCGAGCCCCAGCTGGACCGGGTCCTGACCCAGGTCCGGGTCGCCGAGCGGGTCGGCGCCGCCGGCGTCGTGGCCACCGCGCCGTTCTACGCGGTCACCGGCCCGGACGAGGTCGAGGCGCACTTCCGCGGGATCGCCGCCGCGACCGACCTGCCCGTCTGGGCCTACGACATCCCGGTGTGCACGCACTACAAGCTCGGTCCCGAGCTGCTCGTGCGACTCGGTTCGGAGGGTGTGCTGGCCGGCGTGAAGGACTCCTCCGGCGACGACGTGTCCTTCCGCCGCCTGGCCATGCAGAACCGGGCCGCCGGGGAGCGGCTCACCCTGCTGACCGGGCACGAGGTCGTCGTCGACGGCTCCTACCTGGCCGGCGCGCACGGCTCGGTGCCCGGCCTGGGCAACGTCGAGCCGGCCGGCTACGTGCGGATGGACCGTGCAGCGAGGGCAGGGGACTGGGCGGCGGTGCGGGCCGAGCAGGACCGGCTGGCCGCGCTCTTCGAGATCGTCTTCGTCCCCCGCGACAAGGTCGGACCCGCCGCCGGCATCGGTGCGTTCAAGACCGCGCTGCGCCACCTGGGCGTCATCGACACCAACGTCGTGGCGCGCCCGATGGTCGCGCTCGGCGACGAGCACGCGCGACGGATCGCCGAGATCTGCGAGGCGGCCGGGCTCGAGCCGCTCGCGCGTGCCTAGGACGCTCGCGGTCGACGTCGGCGGCAGCAAGCTGGCCGCCGCCGTCGTCGAGCTGCCCGAGGGGGGCGGCGAGCCGGTCATCACCCACCGCCGGACCGTGCCCACCCCCGCTCAGGACGGCGGACCGGCCGTCCTCGCCGCCGTCAGCGCGCTGGCCGTGCAGGTGCTCGCCGACGCAGGCCCGGGGATCGACGCAGGCCGGGACGCGGCAGCCGGGGAGCAGCCCGTCACGGCGGTCGGCGTCGCCAGCGCAGGGACCGTGCGGCCGGGGGACGGGACGATCACGCACGCCACCGGCACCCTGCCCGGCTGGGCCGGAACGCCCCTGGGGCAGCACCTCCGGCACCGGCTGGGGCTGCCGGTGACCGTCCTCAACGACGTCCACGCGCACGGGGTGGGCGAGGCCCTGCACGGCGCCGGTCGCGGCCACCGGACGGTCCTGGTCGTCGCCGTCGGCACCGGCGTCGGAGGCGCGCTGGTGATCGACGGCGAGCCGGTCGTCGGGACGCACGGGGTCGCCGGCCACGTGGGTCACCTTCCGGTCCCCGAGGCGGCGGGTATGCCGTGCACCTGCGGCCGCGAGGGCCACCTCGAGGGCTTCGCCTCCGGGCACGGGCTGCGCGCCGCGCACCTGGCCCGGACCGGGCACGACCTGCCCGCCCGCGAGGTCGCGGCGCTGGCGGCGTCCGGCGACGACGCGGCACGTGCGCTCCTCGCCGAGGCCGGGCGAGCCACCGGCCGCGCCGTCGGCGGGCTGCTCAACGTGCTCGACCCCGACGTCGTCGTCGTCGGGGGCGGGCTGGCCGCCGCCCCGGAACCCTGGCCGACCGCCCTGCGCGAGGGCGTGGCGCTCGAGGCGATGGACCCCGTCGCCGCGACCCCGGTGCTGCTCTCCGGCGCGGGGGCCGACGCCGCGCTCGTCGGTGCGGCCCGCGTCGCGCAGGCGCGGGCGCACGACGCGCGCGTGCACCGCATACCCTGATCCCGACCCGAACCGAGGAGCCCGGATGCCCCTGACCACCGAGGACCTGCTGACCAGGACGGCCGGCCGGCTCGTCGTCTCCTGCCAGGCCTACCCGGGCGAGCCGATGCGCACGCCGGAGACGATGGCGCGGGTGGCGCAGGCCGTGGTGGAGGGCGGCGCGGCCGCCGTGCGCGTGCAGGGGCTGGACGACGTGCGCGCCACCGTCGGGGCGGTGGACGTGCCGGTGATCGGGCTGTGGAAGGACGGGGACGAGGGGGTCTACATCACCCCGACCCTGCGGCACGCGCGCGCCGTCGCCGAGGCGGGCGCGCACGTGGTCGCGCTCGACGCGACCCTGCGCCCGCGCCCCGACGGCAGCACGGTGGCCGACCTGGTGCGGATGCTGCACGAGGAGTGCGGCGTGCTCGTCATGGCTGACTGCGACGACCTCTCCTCCGCCGTCGCCGCCGCGGAGGCCGGCGCCGACGTCGTGGGGACGACGCTGGCCGGCTACACCGGGGCGCGGCCGAGGACCGAGGGACCCGACCTGGAGCTGCTGCGCGCGGTGACCCGCGAGCTGGCGGAGCACCCGGTCTTCGCCGAGGGGCGGATCCACACCCACGAGCAGGCGCGTGCCGCGCTCGAGGCCGGGGCGCACGCCGTGTGCGTCGGGACGGCCATCACCCACCCCACCTCGCTGACCAGGTGGTTCGTCGACGCGATCGGAGCCGGATAGATGGAGGTCGTCATCCTCGAGGACGAGGAGCAGGTAGGCAGGGTCGGTGCGGACGCGGTCGCCCAGCACGTCCTCGCCGATCCCAGCAGCGTGCTCGGCCTGGCCACCGGCTCCAGCCCGCTCCCGGTCTACCAGGAGCTGGCGGCGAGGGTGCGGCGGGCAGAGCTGAGCCTGGCCGGGTGCCGGGCGTTCCTGCTCGACGAGTACGTCGGGCTGCCGCCCGGCCACCCGGAGTCCTATCGCGAGGTGATCATGCGGGACTTCGTCGACCACGTCGACCTCATCCCCGCGCAGGTGCAGGGCCCGGACGGGCTGGCCGAGGACGTGCGGGAGGCGTGCTCCGCCTACGAGCAGGCGATCGCCGACGCCGGGGGTGTCGACGTGCAGCTGCTCGGCGTCGGCAGCGACGGGCACGTCGCCTTCAACGAGCCGGGCTCCTCGCTCGGCTCGCGGACCCGCATCAAGACCCTGACCGGCCAGACCCGCCGGGACAACGCCCGCTTCTTCGGCGGCGACGTGGCCGCGGTGCCGCAGCACTGCATCACCCAGGGGATCGGCACGATCCTCGACGCGCGCCACCTGGTGCTGGTCGCCATGGGCGTGGCCAAGGCCGAGGCGGTGCACAGCCTGGTCGAGGGAGCGGTCAGCGCGCTCTGGCCGGCGTCTGCGCTCCAGCTGCACGCGCACGTGACGGTGATCCTGGACGGCGCGGCGGCCTCCCGGCTGCAGCTCAAGGACTACTACCGTGAGGCCTACGCGGTGAAGCCTGCCTGGCAGGGGTTCTAGCGGTGCCGGCCCTCGTCCGCGGTGACCGCGTCCTCACCCCGGACCGGGAGCTGGTCGACGGCTGGGTCGTGGTCGAGCAGGACCGGATCGTCGAGGTCGGCGGCGGCGCGGCTCCGGCCGGCCTGGCCGGGGGCCCGCGGCACGCCGTGCTCGCGCCCGGCTTCGTCGACGTGCACAACCACGGAGGTGGGGGGGCGGCCTTCGGGGACGGGCCGGAGGCGGCGATCGTCGCGCGGGACGCGCACCTGCGGAAGGGGACCACCACCGTCGTCGCCAGCCTGGTGACCGAGTCGATCGAGGTGCTGACCGAGCAGGTGCGGGCGCTGCGCCCGCTGGTCGAGGCGGGGGAGCTGGGCGGCATCCACCTCGAGGGGCCCTGGCTGTCCGAACGGTGGTGCGGGGCGCACCCGCCCGCTCTGCTCGTCGACCCGGCGACGGCCGACGTGGAGGCGCTGGCCGCCGCCGCCGGCGACGCGCTGGTGATGGTGACCCTGGCGCCCGAGCGGGACGGGGCGCTGGAGGCGACGCGGCTGCTCGTCTCGTGCGGGGTGCGGGTGGCGGTCGGGCACACCGACGCGACC
The DNA here is from genome assembly GCF_003351765.1 of Ornithinimicrobium avium. Classification (NCBI taxonomy): domain Bacteria; kingdom Bacillati; phylum Actinomycetota; class Actinomycetes; order Micrococcales; family Ornithinimicrobiaceae; genus Ornithinimicrobium; species Ornithinimicrobium avium. Next base: position 1,945,710 of record NZ_CP031229.1, on the reverse strand, counting down.
TTCGACCAGACCCGGGCGGCCGTCGAGGCCGGCGCGAGCGTGGCCACGCACCTCTACAACGGGGAGCGGCCGCTGCACCACCGGGAGCCGGGGCCGACGCTGGCACTGCTGACCGACGAGCGGGTGTGGGTGGAGACGATCGCGGACGGCGTGCACCAGCACCCCGCGGTCGTGCGCGACACGGCCCGGCGGGCGGGAGGGCGCTGGGTGCTCGTCTCGGACGCGATGGCCGCCGCGCTCGCCGACGACGGCCGCTACCTCCTGGGCCGGCTCGACGTGCAGGTCCTCGACGGTGTCGCCAGGCTCGTCGGGGAGGACGGAGGGCCGGGCTCGATCGCCGGCAGCACGCTGAGCATGGACCGGGCGGTGCGCACGGCCGTCGCGGCGGGCGTGCCGCTGCTCCAGGCGGTGCACGCGGCCACGGCGGCACCGGCGGCCGCGATGGGCTGGTCCGACGTCGGGCGGCTCGAGGCGGGGCGGGTGGCCGACCTGGTGGGGCTGGACGACGAGCTGCACGTGCAGGGCGTCATGCGGGCGGGAGGCTGGGTCGCAGGCTGAGGCCGAGCAGTCTGCAGGGCAGGTCAGCGCGTGCGGCCGGGGGCGTGCTGCACGCAGGTGCGCGCGGTCGGTCGCACCTCCAGCCGGGCCGGGGCGATCGGCTGCCGGCACACCTCGCAGCGGCCGTAGGACCCCTGCGCGACCCGGTCCAGGGCGGCGTCGACCTCGGCCAGGTGCGCGACGGCCTGGTCGGTCACCGCCGCGAGCTGCGCGCGTTCGAAGGCGATCGTCTGGCCCTCGGGGTCGTGCTCGTCGTCGGCGTTGGAGTCCCGGGAGGACTCGACGATGACGCCCATCGCCTCCTGCAGCTGCCGGATGCGGGCGTGCAAGGAGGTGCGCTCGTCGAGCAGGAGGTCGGCAGCAGACACAGGCATGATGTGCCGTCCAACCGCCGTCCGGGGTCCTGCATTCCTGCGGACGGGTCCTGCGGCCTCCGGTCGGCGCCGACCGGAGGCGCGTGCGGTCCTGCTCCTCGTCCCCGCGCCAGGTCACCGGGTGGGAGACTGTCGCGCATGCCGCAGCGCCTCCTCGACCAGATCCTCGCCGACCCCTCCGGGCAGTCCTGGGCGATCCTGTGGCGCGAGGGCGAGGACCGGGCCGAGCTGATCCTGGGCGAGGTGGTCGACCTGGATCTGCTGCGCGACCTGCCGCGGCCCGAGGTCGGGGCACCGGTGCTCGCGCTCGTGCCCTACCGGCAGATCTCCGAGCGCGGCTTCGCCGTCCACGACGACCGAACCCCGCTGCGCGTGCTGCGGCCGGCGGACGCCACGGCCTACCGGAGGATCGCGCTGGAGGACCTGATCGAGGCGCTGCCGAGCGCCCCGGTCGCGGTCACCGACGAGAGCTTCAGCGTCAGCGACGACGACTACGCCGCCACGGTCCAGCGCGTCATCGAGGAGGAGATCGGCGACGGCGAGGGCGCCAACTTCGTCATCCGCCGCGACGTGGTCGCGCAGACCCACGCCGATCCTGCCACCGCCGCGCTGACCTGGCTACGGACCCTGCTCACCGACGAGCGCGGGGCCTACTGGACCTTCGCCGTGCACACCCCCGGCCACACGCTCGTCGGCGCGACGCCCGAGCGGCACGTCAGCGTCAGGGGCGGCCGGGTGTGGATGAACCCGATCTCCGGCACCTTCCGCCACCCCCAGGAGGAGGCCGAGCTCGAGCCGCGGTTCAGGAGCTTCGTCAAGGACACCAAGGAGACCGAGGAGCTCTTCATGGTGGTCGACGAGGAGATGAAGATGATGGCGCAGATCTGCTCGCACGGCGGGCGGATCACCGGGCCCTACCTCAAGCAGATGGCGCACCTGACGCACACGGAGTACCTCCTGGACGGCTCCAGCGAGGCCGACGTGCGCGACGTGCTGCGGGCCACGATGTTCGCGCCGACCGTGACCGGCTCGCCGATGGAGAACGCCTGCAGCGTGATCCGTCGCCACGAGCCGCAGGGACGCGGCTACTACTCGGGCGTGCTCGCGCTGGTCGACCTCGACGAGGAGGGCGGCGAGCGTCTCGACGCGCCGATCCTCATCCGCACCGCCCACGTCGATCACGCCGGCACGATCACGGTCAGCGCCGGGGCGACCCTGGTGCGCCACTCGGACCCCCGTTCCGAGGTCGCCGAGACCGCGGCCAAGGCGCGCGGCATGCTCGCCGCGCTGGGTCTGCGCCCCCGCCGCCGGCCCGGGTATGACGTGCAGCTCGCCTCCCTCCCCGGCGTCGCCGAGGACCTGGCCGCCCGCAACGAGTCGCTCTCGCCGTTCTGGCTGTCGCCGCAGGAATCGCGGCCCGACCCCGACCTCGCGGGCAGGCGGGTGCTGGTCGTCGACGCCGAGGACACCTGGACCCAGATGCTCGCCCACATGGTCCGGCACGTCGGGATGGTCGCCGAGGTGCGGCGGTGGGAGCGAGTCGGGCCGCAGGACGTCCTCGACCCCGGGTGGGACCTCGTCCTGCTCGGCCCGGGACCGGGCGACCCTGCGGACCTGGGCGACGAGCGGATCGTGCGGCTGCGCGAGCTGGCGCAGGCCCGGCTGGACGCCGGCACGCCGCTGCTGGCGGTGTGCCTCTCGCACCAGGTGCTGGCCGCGATGGCGGGGATGCAGATCGTCAAGCTGCCCCGGCCCAACCAGGGCGTGCAGCTTCCCGTGGACCTCTTTGGGCAGGTGCGGCGGATCGGGTTCTACAACACCTTCGTCGCGCAGCCCCCCGTCGGCCAGGTGTCGGTGGGCGGGCGCCCGCTCGAGGTGGCGGTGCACGAGCCGGACGACGCGGTGGTCGGGCTGCGCGGCCCCGGCGTCGCCACCATCCAGGGGCACGCCGAGTCGGTGCTGTCCAGGGACGGGCTCGTCACCCTGCATGGGCTGCTGCGGCACGCGCTGGCCTGAGCCTGCCCGCCGGCAGCACGTGCCATGCGGTGGCCCCGCCAGCCCGGCCCGGGCGCCCCGTCGCGGGGATCAGGCCTGGGAGGGCCGCTTCTCCCGCACGTAGAGCTGCTTGCGCACGCGGGCCACGACCGTGCCGTCGTCGGCGACCACGTCGGTGCTGAACCAGCGCAGCACCTTGGCGCCGCCGGCCGCGGCCTCGCGCAGCTCGTCGAGCACGTCCTCGGTGAGCCCGAACGTCGCGGTGAGCCTCCCGCGCCCGGGGGCGACGAACTCGATCTGCGCCGCCCTGTCCCACACCACGTAGTCCGGGCCCAGGTTGCGCAGGACCATGATCATCCAGAACGGGTCGGTCATCGCGAAGACCGACCCGCCGAAGGCGGTGCCCACGTAGTTGCTGGTGAGGGGCGTGTGCCTGAGCACGACCCGGGTGGAGCGGAAGTCGTCGGACAGGTGCTGCACCCGGATGCCGGTGAACAGGAACGGCGGCCAGAGGTTCATGCCGTGGCGCAGGCCGCGCCCCGACGTCGCCAGGGCCTTCAGCCGGCTGATCTGCTGATCGGGTCTGGCCGTCGTGGTGGGACCCGTCACGAGGGCAGCTCCGTCGCGAGCGCGTGCAGCGGGTCGGCCAGGTCCTCGGCGTACTGCTCCAGGAAGCGCCGCTGGTCGTGCCCGGGTGCGTGGAGCACCAGGTGGTCGAAGCCCGCGGCGACGTAGGGGCGCATCTGCTCGACGGCCTCGGCGGGGTCGCTGGCCACGATCCACCGTCGGGCCACCTGCTCGATCGGCAGCTGGTCGGCGAAGCGTTCCATCTCGACCGGGTCCTCGATGCTGTGCTTCTGCTCCGGCGTCAGCGACAACGGGGCCCAGAAGCGGGTGTTCTCCAGGGCCACGTCGTGGTCGCGGTCGTAGGAGATCTTGATCTCGATCATCTTCTCGATCGGCCGGTCGGGGTCCTTGGACGCCGACCGGCCCTCGGCGACCGCGGGCAGGAGCGTGTCGGTGTAGAGCTCCATCCCCTTGCCGCTGGTGCAGATGAAGCCGTCGCCGGCGCGCCCGGCGTACTTCGCCATGGTCGGCCCGCCCGCGGCGACGAAGACGGGCACCGGCCGGTCGGGCACGTCGTAGAGCGTCGCGCCGCCGGTGGAGTAGAACTCCCCCTCGAAGCTCGTCCGCTCCCCGCCCCACAGCTCGCGCACCAGGCGCACCGACTCGCGAAGCCGGGCGAAGCGCTCCTTGAAGTCGGGCCAGCCGCCCGGCAGGGACCCGGTGGCGATCTCGTTGAGCGCCTCGCCGGAGCCGACGCCGAGGATGATCCGCCCCGGGTAGAGGCAGCCCAGCGTCGCGAACGCCTGCGCCACGACGGCCGGGTTGTAGCGGAAGGTCGGTGTCATCACCGACGTGCCGAGCGTGATCCCGGTCGTGCGCTCGCCGACCGCGCCCAGCCACGCCAGGGCGAACGGCGCGTGCCCGCCCTCGTGCCGCCAGGGCTGGAAGTGGTCGGAGACGAAGGCGGACTGCATACCCGCCTCCTCGGCCGCGACGCCGAGCTCGACGAGCTCGCGCGGCGCGAACTGCTCCGCCGAGGCCTTGTAACCGATCTTCAGGCCGCTCACCGGAACGCCTGCTCCCCGGTCAGGACCTGGCCGATGGTCAGGGCGTGCATCTCGCTGGTCCCTTCGTAGGTGAGGACGGACTCGAGGTTGTTGGCGTGCCGCATCACCGGATACTCCGCGCTGATCCCGTTGGCGCCGAGGATCGTCCGGCTGGTGCGCGCGATCTGGATGGCCTCGCGCACGTTGTTGAGCTTGCCCAGGCTGATCTGCGCCGGCGCCGCGCCGTGCTCGTCCTTGATGCGGCCCAGGTGGAGCGCCAGGAGCAGGGCCTTGCCGTACTCGAGCGTCATATCGGCCAGCTTGGCCTGGGTGAGCTGGAAGGCGCCGATCGGCCGGTCGAACTGCACGCGCGTGCCCGCGTAGTCGAGCGCGGTCAGCAGGCAGTCCCGAGCCGCGCCGACGGCGCCGAAGACGATGCCGAAGCGCGCCTCGTTGAGGCAGCTCAGCGGGCCCTTCAGACCCTGGACGCCCGGCAGCTCGGCCGACGCCGGCAGCCGCACACCGTCGAGGACGAGCTCGCTGGTGACCGAGGCGCGCAGCGACATCTTGTGATGGATCGTGGTCGCGGTGAAACCGGGTGTGGACGTGGGCACGACGAAACCGCGCACGCCGTCGTCGGTCTGCGCCCAGACGACCGCGACCTGCGCCACCGAGCCGTTCGTGATCCAGGTCTTGGTGCCGTCGAGCACCCAGTCCGCGCCGTCACGGCGGGCGCGCGTGCGCATGCCTCCGGGGTTGGACCCGAAGTCGGGCTCGGTGAGCCCGAAGCAGCCGATCGCCTCGCCGGTCGCCATCCGGGGCAGCCACTCGTCCTTGTGCTCCTCGCTGCCGAACGCGTGGATCGCGAACATCGCCAGCGATCCCTGCACGCTGACCAGCGAGCGGACGCCGGAGTCGGCTGCCTCCACCTCCAGGCAGGCGAGCCCGTAGGCCGTGGCGCTCGTCCCCGCGCAGCCGTAGCCCTCGAGGTGCATCCCGAGCAGGCCGGCCCTGCCGAGCTCGAGCGCCAGCTCGCGCACCGGCAGCTCGCCGGCCTCGTACCAGCCCGCGACGTGCGGGCGGACGTGCTCGGCGACGACGTCCCGGGCCGTCGCCCGGATCGCACGCTCCTCCTCGTCGAGGAGGTGGTCGATCTCGAAGAGCTCGTCGGGGGTGACCGGCGGCTTCAGGCGTCGGGTCGGGGAGGCAGTCATCCTCCGAACATATCCGCCCCCGCGCACGCGAAAGCCCCGGGGGCATCAGGGGCGGCCCCGGGGCTTGTCGCTCGTGGCCAGGGGCGGGGTCGAACCGCCGACCTTCCGATTTTCAGTCGGACGCTCGTACCAACTGAGCTACCTGGCCGTGAGGAGTGCATCGGCGCGGTCCGGACCTCTCGGACCGGACCACGCCGCACGCTCTGCGACCCCGACGGGACTCGAACCCGCGACCTCCGCCGTGACAGGGCGGCGCGCTAACCAACTGCGCCACGGGGCCTCGTTCTTCAGGACGAGACCTGGTGTATCCCCAACGGGATTCGAACCCGTGTTACCGCCGTGAAAGGGCGGGGTCCTAGGCCACTAGACGATGGGGACCTGTCCTGCTGGGTCCCTCGCTTCGCAGCCCTGCTCGGATCCCCTGAGGACAGTGAGAGAGCATACGTGAAGGTCGGCGCAAGCACCAAAACGGGGGTCTGCGGTGCCCGTCTGCCCTGGTCAGGGGTTCGGCGCGGCCCACTCGAGGAGCGCCTCCAGCGGCCAGGTGTTGACGATCCGCCCGACCGGCACGCCATACCTCGCGGCCCGCTCGCAGCCGTGGTCGAGGAAGTCCAGCTGGCCCGGGGCGTGCGCGTCGGTGGACAGCGCGAAGACGCAGCCGAGCTCGACGGCCAGGGACAGCAGCTCCCCGGGCGGGTCCTGCCGCTCGGGGCGGGAGTTGATCTCGACGGCCGTCCCGGACTCGACGCACGCCTCGAAGACCGCCCGGGCGTCGAACTGGCTCGGCGCACGACCCTGCCGCCCGCCGCGCCGCCGGGCGGCGTCCCCGGCCCGGTCGCCCGCCCTGGGCATGACCATGCGTCCCGTGCAGTGACCGAGCACGGTGGTCAGCGGGTCGCGCACGGCGCTCACCATCCGGCGGGTCATCGCCTCGCGCTCCATCGCGAGCTTGGAGTGGACGGAGGCGACCCGGACGTCCAGCTGCGCCAGCAGGTCAGGATCCTGGTCCAGCCTCCCGTCGTCGAGGATGTCCACCTCGATCCCCCGCAGCAGACGGAAGCCGTCGCCGAGGTGGGCGTTGACCGCGTCGACCACCCCGAGCTGGCGGCGCAGCCGGGCCGGGCTCAGCCCGTTGGCGACCTTGAGCCGCGGCGAGTGGTCGGTCAGCGCCATGTACTCGTGCCCGAGCTCCATCGCGGTGGCGACCATCTCCTCGACCGGCGAGCCACCGTCGGACCAGTCGGAGTGGGTGTGCAGGTCACCGCGCAGGGCGGCGCGCACCTGCTCACCGCCGGTCGCCAGCGGCGCGTAGTCCGCCTCGAGCTCGGCCAGCCTGTCGGGCACCCGCCCGGCGCAGGCCTGCTCGATCACCGCCGAGGTCGACGGGCCGATCCCGGGCAGGTCCTGCAGCGTCCCGGCGGCCACCCTGCGGCGCACCTCGTCCTCGCCGAGCGGCAGGATCACCGCCGCGGCGTTGCGGTAGGCCTCCACGCGCCGCGTCTGCGCGCGGGTCCGCTCGAGCAGGAAGGCGATCCTGCGCAGCGCGTCGACGGGCTCGGGGGCGTCCGGGTCGTGCATAGGCTCCAGGGTATGCCGCACGTGCTCGCCTCCCGCCTGGTCGACCTCGACCCGCTCACCCTCTACCGGCTGCTGCGGCTGCGCGTCGACGTCTTCGTGGTCGAGCAGGAGTGCGCCTACCCCGAGCTCGACGGGGTCGACGCCGAGCCCACCACCGAGCACCTGTGGATCGAGGCCGACGGCGCGCCGGTGGCGACCCTGCGCACGTTCGTCGACGCCGACGGCCAGCACCACCTCGGCCGGGTCGCCACCGACGCCGCCCACCGGGGACGGGGGTATGCCGCGGCGCTGATCACCGAGGCGCTGCGCCGGACCGGCGGGGAGCCGGTCGAGATCGGCGCGCAGACCTACCTGGAGGACTGGTATGCCGGCTTCGGCTTCCGCCGCAGCGGCCCCGACTACGTCGAGGACGGCATACCCCACCTGCCGATGCGCAGCGAGGCTCGGGGGGGCTGACGGCGCGCCGTCAGTCCTGCTGCTCGCGCAGCCGCACCTGCTCCCCCCGCGAGGTGCGCAGCGAGGAGCGCAGGAAGTCCTCGCCGAGGTACTCCAGCGCCAGGCGCGCGAGCACCTGCTGCTCGGTGACGGTCCGCTCGGCCCGGTCGCGGCCCAGGAAGCTGATCGCCCAGTGCGCGAGCGTGGAGAGCTGGCTCTTGAAGCCGATGATGTAGAAGAGGTGCACCGCCAGCCAGGCCACCCACGCGGGCACACCGGTCAGCTCGATCCTGCCGCGCTTCATCACCGCCCGGAAACGGGAGATCGTGGCCATCGAGCCCTTGTCGAAGTACTCGAACGCCTGCCCGGTCTCCTCCCCGCGCACCCGCCGCAGGATCTGCCCGGCGGCGTGCCGGCCGGTCTGGATGGCGCCCTGCGCGACGCCGGGCAGCCCCTCCATGGAGACCATGTCGCCGATGACGAAGACCTCCGGGTGGCCGGGCAGGGTCAGGTCGGGGTTGGTGCTGATGCGGCCCGCGCGGTCGAGCTCGGCACCGGTCTGCTCGGAGAGCGTGCGCGTCAGCCGGTTGGCCTTCACTCCGGCTGCCCAGACCTTGGTCGAGCACTCGATCCGCTCCCGTGAACCGTCGTGGTGCTCCACCTCCAGGCCGGTCGCGTCGACGTCCACGACCTTGGCGCCGAGGTGGATCTCCACGCCGAGCTTCTCCAGGTCGCGGCGGGTGCGCCGGGCCAGGTCGTCGCCGAAGCTGCCGAGCACCTCCTGCGCCGCGTCCAGCAGGACGATCCGCGCGGTGGAGGGGTCGATGTGGCGGAACTCGTTGCTCAGCGTGCGGCGGCTCAGCTCGATCAGCTGGCCGGCCATCTCGACGCCGGTGGGCCCGGCGCCGACCACGACGAAGGTCATCAGGTCCCGGGCGTCCTCGTCCCGCCCGGCGGCGGCGGCGAGCTCGGCCAGCTCGAAGGCGCCGTAGATGCGCCCGCGCAGCTCCAGCGCGTCGTCGATCGTCTTCATGCCGGGCGCGAACTCGGCGAACTGGTCGTTGCCGAACCACGACTGGGTGGAGCCTGCCGCGACGACGAGGCTGTCGTAGCCGTAGGTCGTCCGGCCGGTCACCGAGCCGGCCGTCACGGTCCGCGCCACCAGGTCGATCTCCTCGACCTCGCCGAGCAGCACCTGGGCGTTGCGCTGCCGGGCGATGATGTCCCGCGTCGCCGGCGCGATGACGCCCTCGGACAGGATCCCGGTCGCCACCTGGTAGAGGAGCGGCTGGAAGAGGTGGTGCCCGGTGCGCGCGACCATCGTCACCGCGACCTCCGGGGCGTCGAGGGCCTTGGTGGTGAACAGCCCGCCGAAGCCGGAGCCGATCACCAGGACCTGGTGGCGCCGGCCCGCGTGCTCGGCGGGGGTGCGGCTGGAGTCAGTGCTGGGGACGACGCTCATGTATGGGGTACGCCCGCGCGGGCGCATTCCTTCCGCTACGACGAGGTTACGTTGATCACGGGGCGGGCGGCAGGCCCGCGCGGGCCCGGCACGGGCCAGACTTGGGGCATGACGAACCTCGACCCCAAGCCGCAGGAGCGGGTGTGCGGCGACGACGCCGTGCGCGCGGGCAGCACCATCATCGAACCGCGCGAGGTGCCGCTGGGCGGCCCGCGCGCGATGACGGTCCGCCGCACGCTGCCCGCGCGCCAGCGGAGCATGATCGGCGCCTACTGCTTCGTCGACCACTACGGGCCGGACGACGTCTCCACGACCGGCGGTATGGTCGTGCCGCCGCACCCGCACACCTCCCTGCAGACGGTGAGCTGGCTGTTCAGCGGGCAGATCGAGCACCGCGACAGCACCGGCGTCGTCGCGACCGTCGTGCCCGGCCAGCTCAACCTGATGACCGCGGGGCACGGGGTGTGCCACAGCGAGGTCTCGGTCGTCGAGCCCGGCGTCGAGCAGGTCCTGCACGGCGTGCAGCTGTGGACGGCCCTGCCCGCGGAGTCGGTCGACGTGGCGCCGCACTTCGACCACTTCGAGCCGGAGCCGGTGCGCGTCGACGGGGCGAGCGTGAGCGTCTTCCTGGGCCGCCTCACCCTCCCTGGCGGGCGGGAGGTCTCCTCGCCCGTCCCGACCTACACCCCGCTGCTGGGCGCGGAGATCCGGCTCGATCCGGGCGCGGAGCTGGTGCTCGGGCTCGACCGGGGCTTCGAGCACGGCGTGCTCCTGGACCGCGGCGGGCTGAACCTCGACGACGGCTGCGACCTGGCGCGCAGCCACCTGCTGCACGAGGCGCCCGGACCGGAGTCGATGACGCTGCGCGCCGGCGAGGAGGGCGCCGACCTCATCCTGCTCGGCGGGCCACCCTTCGGCGAGCAGATCGTCATGTGGTGGAACTTCGTCGGCCGCAGCCACGAGGACGTCGTCGCCGCGCGCGAGAGGTGGCAGGCCGAGCTCGGCCACGACCCGGACGGGCGCTTCGGGGCGTTCGACTACCCCGGCGGCGAGTCGCTGCCGGCGCCGGCGATGCCGCACGTGCGGCTGCGGCCGCGCGGGCTCGGCCCGCGGCGGTAGCCCGCGCCGGATAGTCTGCGCCCGTGGACTTCCCGGCACCGGTGCTGCTGGTCGACAACCTCGACAGCTTCACCTTCAACGTCGCCGACCTGATCCACCGTGTCCTGGGTGCGGCGCCCGTCGTGTGGCGGCACGACCACCCGGCGGACGAGGAGGACCTCGCGCGCTTCGCGGCGATCGTCGTCGGGCCGGGGCCGGGACGCCCCGGCGTCGCCGCAGACATGGGGCTGTCCGACCTGGCGCTGCGGCAGACGGCGGTGCCGGTGCTGGGCGTGTGCCTGGGCCACCAGGGGCTGGCGCACCTGCACGGGGGAGGCGTGCGGCAGATGGTCGTGCCCAGGCACGGCATCGTCAGCGAGGTCGCGCACGACGGCAGGGGGATCTTCGAGGGCGTGCCCTCGCCGGTGCGAGTCGTGCGCTACCACTCGCTCGAGGTCGCCGACCCCGTCCCGGCCGGACTGAGGCTCACCGCGCGGGCTCTCGACGACGGCTGTGTGATGGCCCTGGAGGACATGACCGCACCCCGCTGGGCCGTGCAGTTCCACCCCGAGTCGGTGCTCTCCGAGCACGGCGAGCGGATGCTGGCCAACTTCTTCGGGATGGCCGGGGTGCCGACGGCGGGGGACGAGGGTGCGGGCGGCGCGGTCGGGGTGGGCGACACCCTGGTGGCGCGGCGGCAGGCGCCGGGTCCCCGGCGCGCCCACCTCGGCGTGCGCAGGATCGTCGGCGGCTGCTCCGGTGACGCCTGGGACCTGCGCGAGCGGCTCGTCGGGGCCTCGCCCACCTCGGTGTGGCTGGACTCCTCCGACGGCTCCGGCTGGTCGCTGGTCGTGGACTCGGCCGGGCCGCTGGCGCACGAGCTGACGCACCGGGTGGGGCAGGGGCGGCCGCTGCTGGACCGGCTGGACGAGGAGCTGGACGGCTGGGAGCTGCTCGACGCTGCGGACCTGCCCTTCCCCTGGCGCCCGGGCTGGGTGGGCTGGTGGGGCTACGAGCTCAAGGCCGAGACCGGCGGCTCCGCGCAGCACCGCTCGCCCTGGCCCGACGCCTGGCTGACCTTCGCCGACCGCGGCGTCGTGCTCGACCACGCGAGCGGTGACGTGTGGGCGCTGTGGCTGGAGCCGGAGGGCGACGAGGCTCTCCTCGCGCAGCAGCGGCGCTGGGCCGACGGCGTCGCGGAGGTGGTCGCGCGGGGTGTCCCCGGACCTGGGCATCGAGCTTCGGGGGCCAGGCCGGCCCCTGCGCGGTCCATGTCTCACGGTCAGGCGGTGGCGCACCCGCGCGACGACGAGACGTCATACCTGGAGAAGGTGCGCGCGTGCCAGGAGGAGATCGCGCGGGGCGAGTCCTACGAGATCTGCCTGACGACCACCTGGTCGGCGCGGGGGACCGGCGTGGGGGAGGCCGAGCTCTACCGGGCGATGCGCGAGGTCAGCCCGGTGCCGCACGGGGCGTGGCTGCGGACGCCCGGCGTGAGCGTGCTCGGGTGCTCGCCGGAGCGGTTCGTGTCCGTCGACGCCCGAGGGCGGGTGGAGTCGCGGCCGATCAAGGGGACGCGCCCGCGCGGAGCGACGCCCCAGGAGGACGCGGCGCTCGCGGCCGACCTGGCCACGGCGGTGAAGGACCGCGCGGAGAACCTGATGATCGTCGACCTGCTGCGCAACGACCTGCACCGGGTGTGCCGCTCGGGGAGCGTCCACGTGCCGGAGCTGTTCGCGGTGGAGAGCTATGCGACGGTGCACCAGCTGGTCTCCACCGTGCGCGGCCAGCTGGTGGCGGGCATGCGACCCACGGACGTCCTGCGCGCGTGCTTCCCGGGCGGGTCGATGACGGGGGCGCCGAAGGTGCGGACGATGGAGATCCTGGACCGGCTGGAGGGGGCCGCCCGGGGGATCTACTCGGGGGCGGTCGGGTGGATCGGCCTGGACGGGTCGATGGACACCTCCATCGTGATCCGGACGGCGACCTGGTCGCCGGCGGAGGACGGAGGCACGGGCGGCGAGGTGACCTTCGGGGTGGGCGGCGCCGTCACCGCGCTGTCGGACCCGGCGGAGGAGCACGCGGAGATGCTGGCCAAGGCAGGCTCGGTGCTGCGGGCGCTCAGTCTGGCTGGTCCGGGCCCACGAGCAGCAGAGTGACCGGGTGGCGTCCGGGGACGCCGGAGAGGAAGAGCGAGAGGCCCCCGGCGGAGCGCTCCCAGGAGCCCACCACGACGGCATGCTTGGTGTCGAGCGCGCGCAGCACCCTGCTCAGCGCGGCCGGCGAGGCGGAGACGGCGAGGAAGGCGGTGCCGTCGGCCATCCGCACGCGCGCCACGCCGCCGACGGGGCCGGGCTCCACGAGGCGGAACGGCACGCGCCGGCTCACCAGCCCGGGCAGCAGGACCTGGAGGCGGTCGACCCGGGCCCGGTCCGCCGCCGTCCACTCCTCCGGGTCCCCGGTCGGCATGCCCCCAGTCTGACCGTAGGGTGGGGCGATGACCACTCAGCCCATGCTCGAGCTCAACAACGGTGTCCGGATCCCCCAGCTGGGTTTCGGCACGTTCCGCGTCGACGAGGCGCAGACCCAGCGCGTGGTGGAGACCGCCCTGGAGGTGGGTTACCGCCACGTCGACACCGCCGCCGGCTACTACAACGAGGCCGGGGTCGGTGCGGCCCTGAGGGCCAGCGGACTGCCGCGCGAGGAGGTCTTCCTCACCACCAAGCTGCGCAACGGGGACCAGGGACATGACCGCGCGCTGCGCGCCTTCGAGGACAGCCGCGCCGCCCTGGGCGTGGACGTGGTCGACCTCTACCTGATCCACTGGCCGGTGCCCGCCAAGGGGCTCTACAAGGAGACCTGGCGGGCGCTGGAGAAGCTCTACGCCGACGGCGCCGTCCGCGCGATCGGCATCTCCAACTTCCTGCCCGAGCACGTCGAGGACCTGCTCCGGGACGCCGAGGTCACGCCTGCGGTCGACCAGATCGAGGTGCATCCCTCCTTCCAGCAGCGCGACGCCCAGCGGGCGGCGACCGACGCGGGGATGGTCGTGGAGGCCTACGCGCCCCTCGGGCAGGCCGAGGACCTGGCGCTGCCCGGCGTCGTCGCCGTCGCCGAGGAGCTCGGCGTCACCCCCGCGCAGGTGGTGCTGCGCTGGCAGCTGCAGCAGGGCCGCGTCGCCCTGCCCAAGTCGGTCACGCCGGAGCGGATCACGACCAACTTCGACGTGCTGGGTTTCGAGCTCGACGAGGCGCAGATGGCCACGCTCGACGGGTTGGACTCCGACGTGCGGATGTTTCCCGACCCGCGCACCGCGCAGTTCACCCAGTTCAGGGACTGAGCAGCGCGGCGAGCCCCCCCCCGGACAGCACCGCACCCCCCACCGCCAGGGCGGTGGGGGGTGCGGCTCACCGGAGGTGAGGGGGACAGGCTCCCGGGGAGAAGGATGCGCCTCAGGCGGCCTTGATCGCCGAGACCTCGAACTCCAGGGTGGCCTTCTCGGAGACGAGCACGCCACCGGTCTCCAGTGCGGCGTTCCAGGTCAGACCGAAGTCCTTGCGGTTGACCACGGTCGAGCCCTCGAAGCCGACGCGGGTGTTGCCGAAGGGGTCCTCGGCGGAGCCGGCGTAGTCGAAGTCGATGGTCACCGGCCGGGTGACGTCCTTGATGGTCAGGTCGCCGGTCACGCGCAGGGTGTCGGCGTCCACGGCCTTGACGTCGGTGGAGACGAAGGTCAGGTTGGGGTAGGTCTCGACGTCGAAGAAGTCGGCGGACTTCAGGTGACCGTCGCGGTCCGCGCTGCGGGTGTCCACGCTCGCGGCCTTGATCGTCAGCTCGATCTTGGCGTCCTGCAGGTTCTCGCCGGTGGTGGCGGAGCCGGCGACGTCGTTGAAGGCGCCGCGCACCTTGGTGACCATCGCGTGCCGGGTGGAGAAGCCGACCCGGGTGTGCGAGGGGTCGATGGTGTAGGTGCCGTTGAGGTTCTGGAGCGACATGCTGGGATCCTTGTCGGGTAGGGGTCTTGATGACGTGTCACCCATATTAGGCACAACTGGTTGACATGTCAAGTAGGCACGGGGAACTGCATGACATGTCAAGCAACTGCTAGGATGGGGGCATGACCGAGCATGACGTTCCCTGGCTGGACGAGCGGGAGATGCGGGTCTGGCGGCGCTGGTTGCGCGTCCAGACCGACCTCCAGGCTGCCCTGGGGCGGGAGCTGAGCCGGGACAGCGGACTGTCCCTCCAGGACTTCGAGACCCTCGTGTGGCTCTCCGAGGCTCCCGACGAGCGTCTGCGCATCTCGGCGCTGGCCGAACGGATGCACTGGGAGCGCAGCCGGCTTTCCCACCACCTGCGCCGGATGTCCGCGCGGGGGCTGGTCGGCAAGGAGGGATGCAAGGAGGACGGACGCGGTTCGTTCGTCCAGCTCACGGACGCGGGCCGCAAGGCTCTGGACGAGGCGGCCCCCGAGCACGTGCGCGCCGTGCGGCGGCTCTTCCTCGACGGCGTGGAGGGGCGGGAGCTGGAGGTGCTCGAGGGATTCCTGGAGCGGGTGCTGGAGCGCGTCGCAGAGACCGAGACCGAGACCGAGACCGAGGTCGCCGTCGGCTGACGGCGGGGCCGCGGCGGGGGCGTCGTCAGCGGCGGCGGGTGGCGACCGCGAGCAGGCCTCCGGCGAGGCCGAGGTTCTTGAGGAACTGGATGCGCTGCCCGGCGCGGGCCGCCGCGTCCTCGTGGTCCCAGAACCGGTGCCCGGCGAGGGTGGTCGGCACGAGCGAGACGACCAGGCCCGCGGCGGCCGTGCGGGGAAGGACGTTCGCGACCAGTGCCGCGCCGCCGGCGACCATCGCGGCGCCGTTGGCGCGCACCATCAGCTCGGGCTCGGGCAGCCCGACCGAGGCTGCGGCGTCGACCCGCGCCCCTGGCTCGGCGGCGGCCTGGTAGCCGAGGTAGACGAAGGGGATGCCCAGGGCGATCTGCGCCGCTCGTCGTAGCACTGTCGGATCCTCCCGATCTGTGGTCCGGTACGCGCAGGAGTCTAGCCACCGGGCCCGCCGACCTACCCGTCCTGGACCCGCATCATGGTGGCGACCATGGTGGCGCAGTGGGTCCGCCCCTCGGTGCCGACGGAGTGCACGTCGCCCTGGCAGACCGTGATCGTGCGTCCCGAACGCAGGACCCGGCCGAGGGCGACCAACCGCTCGCCGCGGGCGGGGGCCAGCAGGTTGATCTTGAACTCGACGGACAGCACCTCCGAGCCGGGCGGCATCAGCGTCAGGGCGGCGTAGCCGCACGCGCTGTCCACGACCGAGGTCGTCACCCCGGCGTGGAAGAGGCCGTGCTGCTGGGTCAGCTCGCTGCGGAAGGGCACCTCGATCCGGACCTGCCCCGGGGAGACGTCGGCCAGCTCGGCGCCGAGGTGGCCCATCAGTCCCTGCCTGGCGAAGGAGAGGCGCACCACGTCCTCGAAGGCTTCGTTCCTGACCACCATCTGCGTCATGGCTGCATCCTCCCAGGGCGTGGCCGGCGAGCGGGGGACCGCGCGCTGGGCCACCACCGCGAACAGGCATGATCTGCGGTATGCCGTATCACGTCCGTCAGCGCGACCGCGCGCCGTCGTCCGAGCCGCCGCCCCCGACCCGGACCTTCCGCGGGCCGCCGTGATCGGGGCCGGCTCCTGCGGTCTGGCCGCGACCAAGGCGCTCGCCGGGGCCGGTGTCCCGGTCGACTGCTTCGAGGCCGGCAGCGTCGTCGGAGGCAACTGGGTGATCCACAACCCCAACGGGATCTCCGGCTGCTACGAGACGCTGGAGATGAACACCTCCGGCCCGCGGATGGCCTTCTCCGACTTCCCGATGCCTGCGGACGTCCCGCCGTACCCGGCGCACCACCACGTGGCGGACTACCTCGAGGCCTACGTCGACCACTTCGGCTTCCGCGACCGCATCGTGCTGGACACGACCGTGACCACGGTCGAGCCGGTCGAGGGCGGCCGCTGGTCGGTGACGACGCGCGGCCCGCAGGGTGCGCGCACCGAGGTCTACGACGCCGTCCTGGTGGCCAACGGCCACCACTGGGACCCCAGCTGGCCGGAACCGGCATACCCCGGGTCCTTCGACGGGGACCAGATCCACGCTCACGACTACCGCTCGGGGGAGCAGCTGCGCGGTCGCGACGTGGTCGTCGTGGGCGCCGGGAACTCGGCGATGGACATCGCCGTGGAGGCCGGGCGGGTGGCGCGCAGCGCGACCCTCTCGCAGCGTCGCGGGCAGTGGGTCCTGCCCAAGTACGCGTTCGGCCGCCCCCGCGACCAGGTGACGATGCCGGGCTGGGCGCCCTGGAGGACGACCGCGCTCCGTCTCCGCCTCGCCGCCGTCCTGGCCGGCAGCACGGCCGACCTCGGCCTGCCGCAGCCGCAGCACGCCCCGGGCCGCTCCCACCCGGTCCAGTGCGAGGAGATCCGCTCCACCCTGCGCGACGGCGCGGTGCGCCCGGCGCCCGGGATCGAGCGGCTGGCCCGGGACCGCGTGGTGTTCACCGACGGCAGCGAGGCGGTCGCCGACCTCATCGTCTGGGCGACCGGCTACCGGGTGAGCTTCCCCTTCCTGGACCCCGCGCTCGTCGCGGCGCCCGGCAACGACCTGCCGCTGTGGCGGCGCACGGTCCACCCCGACCTGCCGGGGCTGTTCTTCGTCGGACTCCTGCAACCGTCAGCGCGGGATGCCGCTGGCCCAGGCGCAGGGGGAGTGGGTCGCCGAGCAGCTCACCGGGCGCTACCTGCCGCCCCCGCCGGAGGTGGTGCGCCGGGAGACGGCGGTCGACCACGCGCGCAGCCGGGGCCGTTTCTACGCCTCGCCGCGCCACACGATGGAGGTCGACTTCGACCGCTACCTGTGGGAGCTGGGCCGGGAGCGTCGCCGGGGTGCGCGGCGCGCCGCGGCAGCCGGGGGTATGCCGTCACGCGTCCGCGCCGCCCGCGCCGTCCGCGCCGGGAAGCCGCGGTGATCGCGGTGGGCGGGCGGTCGCGCGGCGGTGCCGTGGTGACCGGTGCCGGGCAGGGCCTGGGGCGTCAGATCGCGGTGCGGCTCGCGCGCGCCGGCTTCGAGGTGCACCTCACCGACGTCGACGCTGACCTGGCCGCGCGTGCGGCGCAGGAGATCGCCGCGGAGATCGCGAGGCAGGCCGCCGGGGACGTGGGTGGGAGCCAGGCGGCTGGCCCTGCCCGGGTCCTCGCCGCCGCGCTCGACGTGCGCGACCAGGACGCCTGCCGCCGGGTGGCGGCCAGCGCGGTCGAGGAGTCGGGCACGCTCGCCCTCTGGGTCAACAACGCCGGTGTCCTGGCGACCGGGCCCGCGTGGGAGCACACGGACGGCGAGCGTCGCCTCATGCTCGAGGTCAACGCGCTCGGGACGATGCACGGCACCGTCGCCGCGCTGGAGCAGATGCGCCCCGCCGGCCGGGGGCACGTGGTCAACGTCGCCTCCCTCGCCGCGCTCGCGCCGGTGCCCGGCGAGGCGGTCTACGCGGCGTCCAAGCACGCCGTCCTCGGGCTGAGCCTGTCGATGCTCGCGGACCTGCGGGTCGCCGGCGAGAAGGGCGTCCGCATCAGCTGCGTCTGCCCGGACGGGATGTGGACGCCGATGCTCCAGGAGCGGCTGGACGACCCGGGCGCCGCGATGTCGTTCTCCGGCGTCCTGCTGCGGCCCGAGCAGGTGGCCGACCTCGTCATGCGCGTGGTGGAGCGCCCGCGCGCGGTCGTCACCGCCCCGCGGTGGCGCGGCCTGGAGGCCAGGGTCCTCGACCTGGCGCCCGGTCTCGCCGTGCGTCTGGCCCCGCTCGTCGTCCGTGTCGCGCGTCGCCAGCAGTCGGCGACCGCCCGCAGGCTCCGGCGGGTCAGCCCAGCCGCTCGAGCGCCTGCTGCACGTCCGTGACCAGGTCCGCCTCGTCCTCGATGCCGGTCGAGAGCCGGATGATGTTGTCCGCCACCTCCAGCTCCGTGCCCCGCACGGAGGCGTGCGTCATCTCGGCGGGGTAGTTCACCAAGGACTCCACCCCGCCGAGAGACTCGGCCAGCTGGAACAGGCTCGTCGACTCGGCGAACCTCCGCGCCGCCGCGGCGCCGCCGGCCAGGGCGAGGGAGACCATGCCGCCGAAGCCGCTCATCTGCCGGGCGGCGATCTCGTGACCGGGGTGGTCGGGCAGTCCCGGGTAGTAGACCCGCTCCACGGCCGGGTGGTCGACCAGCGTCCGGGCGATCGCCGCCGCGTTGGAGCTGTGCCGCTCCATGCGCAGCGCGAGGGTCTTGATGCCCCGGATCGTCAGGAACACCTCCCACGGTGCGGACACGGCGCCCGCGGCGAACTGGAGGAACTGGATCTTCTCGCCGGCCTCCTCGGTCGCGGTGACGACGACGCCGCCCAGCACGTCGGAGTGGCCGCCGAGGTACTTCGTGGCCGAGTGCACCACCACGTCGGCGCCGAGCGCGATCGGCGTCTGCAGCGCGGGCGAGGCGAAGGTGTTGTCGACGACCACGGTCAGCCCGTGCTCGTGACCCAGCGCCGCGACCGCCTCGACGTCGGTGACCTTCATCAGGGGGTTGCTGGGGGTCTCCAGCCAGAGCATCCTCGTCTCCGGCCGGATCGCCGCGCGCACGGCGTCGAGGTCGGTCATCTCGACGGTGCTGAGCTGCAGCCCCCACGGGGCGAGGATCTTCCTGACCAGCCGGTGCGTGCCGCCGTAGACGTCGTTGCCCATGAGCACGTGGTCGCCCGGGGCCAGCAGGGCCCGCAGGGTCGCGTCCTCGGCGGCCAGGCCGGAGGCGAAGGACAGTCCCTGCGCGCCGCCCTCGAGATCGGCCACCAGCTCCTGCAGGACGTCCCGGGTCGGGTTCGTGCCGCGCGTGTACTCGTAGCCCTCGCGCAGCCCGCCGACGCGCTCCTGCACGAACGTGGAGGTCTGGTAGACGGGCGGGTTCACCGCGCCGGTCCTGGGGTCGAACGCCTGACCGGCATGGATGGCGCGGGTGGCGAAACCGGGCATGTCTTTCCTCGCGATCACTGGGAGACGAAGGTGAGCAGGTCGGGGCGGGTCAGCACGGCGACCGGCTTGCCGCCCTCGGTGACCAGGAGGGCGTCGGCCTCGGCGAACGCCTCGCGCGCGGCGGTGACCGAGTCGTTGACGCCGATGAGCGGCAGCGGCGCCCCGGTCAGGTCGGCGACCGCGTCGGTCAGCCTGGTGGTGCCGTGGAAGACGGCGTCGAGCAGGTCGCGCTCGGTGAGCGCGCCGGTGACCTCGCCCATGGTGACGGGAGGCTCGGCGCCGAGGACGAGCAGCTGGGACACGCCATACTCCGCCATGATGTCGATGGCGTCGCGGACGGTGTCGGTGGGGTGGACGTGCACGAGGTCGGGGAGCCGGCCGGTCTTGACGGAGAGCACCTCCCGGACGGTCCGCTCCTCCTCGGGCACCGGGCTGAAGCCGTAGCGGCGCATCCACTGTTCGTTGAAGATCTTGCCCAGGTAGCCGCGGCCGCCGTCGGGCAGCAGGACCACCACGACGTCGTCCGGGCCCAGGTCCTTGGCCGCCTCGAGGGCCGCGACCACGGCCATGCCCGACGAGCCGCCGACGAGCAGCCCCTCCTCCCGGGCCAGCCGGAGGGTCATGTCGAAGGAGGCTGCGTCGCTCACCGCGATGACCCGCTCGGGCACCGAGGTGTCGTAGGCGCCGGGCCACATGTCCTCGCCCACGCCCTCGACCAGGTAGGGGCGGCCGGTGCCGCCGGAGTAGACGGACCCCTCGGGGTCGGCGCCGATTACCGTGACGCCGCCGACCTCCTTGAGGAAGCGGCCCGTGCCGGAGATGGTGCCGCCGGTCCCGACGCCGGCCACGAAGTGCGTGACCCTGCCGTCGGTGTCCCGCCAGATCTCCGGACCGGTGGACTCGTAGTGGGAGGCCGGGCCGTTGAGGTTCTCGTACTGGTTGGGCTTGTAGGCGCCCTCGATCTCGGCGGCGAGCCGGTCGCTGACGCTGTAGTAGGAGTCCGGGTGCTCGGGCGGGACCGCGGTCGGGGTGATGACGATCTCGGCGCCGTAGGCCCGCAGGACGTCGATCTTGTCCTTGCCGACCTTGTCGGGGCAGACGAAGATGCACCGGTAGCCGCGCTGCTGGGCGACCAGCGCCAGGCCGACGCCGGTGTTGCCCGAGGTCGGCTCCACGATCGTGCCCCCCGGGCGCAGCTTGCCCTCCGCCTCGGCGGCGTCGATGATCCTGACCGCGATGCGGTCCTTGACCGAGCCGCCCGGGTTGACGTACTCGACCTTGGCCAGGACGGTGGCGGAGAGGCCCTCCGTCACGCGGTTGAGCCGGACGAGCGGCGTGTTGCCGATCGTGTCGAGGATGGTGTCGGCGACGCGCATCACTGGTCTGCTCCCGGAGTCGAGTGCGGCTGGTGGCCCTCAGGGTAGGCGACCACCGTCGTCACGCCGCCGGGGTGGTGGCGTGCCGGAGGGGTCTGCCTCCGTCGGGCGGCCGTGCGATCAGGTGCGGCCGGTCTCATGAGCCCACATGGCGAGCTCGACCCGATTCCGCGCGCCGAGCTTGCGCATCACGCTGGCCACGTGGGTCTTGACGGTGCTCGCACTGATGTGGAGATCGGCGGCCAGCAGGCGGACGGTGACGCTGGGAGCGATCAGGGCATCACCGTCGGCTGCCGCGTGGATCGCCTGTGTCAGCAGCGCGGGTCCGGCGTCCTTGAGCAGGAAGCCCCGGGCACCGGCCTTCAACGCCCATGGACGTACGCGTCGAGGTCGAAGGTGGTGATCACGACGATCGGCAGCGGGTCGGTGACGTCGGGTCCGGCGAGCAGGCGGGTGGCTTCGATGCCGTCCATCAGAGGCATCCGGATGTCGAACAGGCAGACGTCAGGGCGCAGCTCACGTGCCAGGCTCACCGCTTCTCGCCCATCGACGGCGGCGCCCACGACCTCGATGTCGGGCTGGGCGTTCAGCAGCATCGTCAGGCCGGTGCGCACGATGTCCTGGTCATCGGCGACCAGCACCCGGATGCTCATGAGGAGGCCCGCACCTGGGGCAGCATCGCCTCGACGCGCCAACCACCGCGAGCGGCCGGTCCGGCGTGGAACGAGCCGCCCAGCAGCGTGGTGCGTTCCCGCATACCGACCAGACCATAGCCCCCCGCGCTGCCGCCTGCGGGACTGGGAGCCCCGTCGTCTGCGACGGTCAGCCGGTCGTCCGCGACGCGGAGGGTGCCTCGGCCATCCCGGTCCGGCCGACGAAGAGCGAGATGGTGGCCGGGACCAGGATGATCGCCGTACCCGCAGCCGCCTCTCGACCGGAGCCCCACCGCAAGAGTGAGTAGGGCAGCAGCATGAGGTAGAGCGTCGTGTACATGTCCAGGGCCGGGGCGTCGAGGGCGATGAGGACGAAGTCCACGACCGCGACCACGCCGAAGGCGGTCGCGACCACTGCGAGCGGGTGGGTACGTCGCCAGGGCAGCAGCAGCGCCAGCCCGATCGTCAGCACCACTGACAGCCCCGGTAGCGGCAGGTCCTCACGCAGGACACTCTCCAGCGCTCCGGAGACCGTCACGACCGACAGCAGCGCCCAGTCCCGTCATACCCGAACCGGCGGGAGCGACGACCGGGGTTCCTCCAGCAGGGAACGCAGCGGATTGTCCACCCCCTCAGCGTAGGGATGGAGCGACGACGAGGGATCAGCCGAAAACACGAGACGGCGACCGCCTGTTCGGCCAGGGGAACTCCGGCCCGGGGGCCGATGTGCCCGCCGCCGGCCTCGGCGATCGTGGCACCCGATCCTCACCGCAACAAGGGAGCCCATGATGAGAACCCGTCAACCCTCAGCCGTGCTGGAGACCCTGCGCATACCCGTGCAGGCCAAGCTCGCGGCAGCCTGGACCAGCTTCATGTTTCTCTACGCCTACGTCGACATCCTGGGTTTCTACAGGCCCGGCCATCTCGAGGAGATCCTGGGTGGCTCCGTCCACGAGTTCCAGACCGGCCCGACCTTCATGTCCCTTGCGCTCACCGCTCTGGCCGTCCCGATCCTCATGCCCCTGCTCTCCACGACCCTGCCCGCTCGCGTCAACCGCACCCTGAATCTCGTCGTCGCGACGCTCTACATCCCGTTCTCGCTCTACAACGTCAGTGGGGAGCAGACCTGGGACTACTCCTCCTTCTTCGGCCTCTCCATCGGACTCGAGGTGCTGCTCCTGGCCTTCATCCTGCGTTCCGCCTGGACCTGGCCCCGCCGCACGTCGCCGCCGGCGACCCTGGCGCCCAGCGCTGACCGTGAGGCCGCTCGCATCTAGGTGCAAGCGGCGACCGAGCAGGTCGCGCCCGGGACGCCCTTTTAATCCGTAGGTTGTGGGTTCGAGCCCCACGGGGGTGGGTGGCCCCATTTGCAGGGCTGACCTGCACAAACGCCGCTCATTAGCGCAGCAGGAGCACGATGTTCTGAACCTGTCACGGCCTACTGACGGCCTACGCCAGCGAACACATGGCCTTAAGATCCGCGCGGTTGGCTACAGCCGGACAGGTGGCTCTACGTCGGTGTGGACGCATCGCAGCAACGTGCGCCTCGGGTCAGTGGCGACCGTATACGTCGCGACGGTGCTCGACGCGCAGCACGACGACTTCGCGAGCCTGCTCGTTGATCCGGTAGAGGACTCGATAGGTCCCCCGGCGTGCGGAACGGATGCCGGCGAGCTCGCCGCGAAGGGGCTTGCCCACTCGCTGGGGGTTGTCGATGAGGGCCCCGGTGAAAAACTCGACGACTGCCGCAGCCACGGACTCGGGTAGACCCCGCTGGATCGCCCGGGTAGCCGGGGGGGTCAGGACAAGCTCGAAAGGGAGCGTCACGGGAGCAATGCCCGGACCGCATCTGCTCCGCGGACCACGTCTCCTGCCTGGTATGCGAGGTCGGCTTCGCGGATGTCGGCCAGCGCCTCAGGGTCACTGAGGACGGCCAGGGTCTCTTCGAGCTCGGCCAGGTCTTCCGGGCTGAGGATGACCGCTGCTGCCTTGCCGTTGCGCGTCACCGTGACCCGCTCGTGCTCGCGCTGCACTCGGTCGACAACGTCGCTGAAGTGATCGCGGACCTCGCGCAGGGACTCGATGCTCATGGCCACAATTGTGGCGCGGCCGCTTCGGAGAGTCAACCGGACCGATGCCGCGCGCAGCGGCAGAAGAGCGCGCTGGGGCTTCTGCAACCAGAGCTTCAGGCTCGAAGACCCTTTGCAGGCTGGCTAGCAGGGGAAACCATGCCGGGAGCTTCGTTTCCCTGTGCCACCAGGTCCGCCGCACCGGCCACGAGCCCGTCCCATGAGCCGGCGCCCAGGTCGTACAGCGCGAGAAGATCGCCGAAAACGCTCCAGGCTGTTGAACTTGTGCTGAGCCTAGGTCCATGCTGACGGCGGCAATAGCAGACGGGACTCGGTGTCAAGGTGATGGGTGCCCTTTACGGGGGTCCGGATGCGGCGCAGCATCGTTCCCCAGCGCCCGACCCTTCACCACCGGCTGCGCCAGCGCCGCGGTCTCGTCTGCCCGTCGGGCGCGCTCGACGTGGTCGACGTGCAGTTGCACCACCGGGTGCTCGTGGAACTGACCTTCCAACACCGGTCCGCCGTGGAGATACATGTCGATGGAGCGACCACCCTTCTGCCAATTAGCGGTGAAGCGGTAATCTTCGCCCTCGCGCCGTATCTCGTCCATCGGCTCACCCGCCATTTCGACAAAACGGGCGCGCAGCTCCTCAGCCAGCCCGGGCACGACGTCCTCCCGTAGTCCGTGCCACAGGAACCAGCTGATGCCGACGAACTCGTTCTCGAAGACGTGCCAGCCTACGGCAGGCCACGGGGCGCCCGGGTCACCGCTGTGCCAAGACTCGCTCCCGTGCTCTTCCCGCAATCGTTCGGCGCCCTCTGTCGCAATGCCGTGTCGCTCGAACCACGCGCTCCGCTCGCTCAGCGTCGTCGGCCATTCCGAGTCGACCAGCTCGCCGACGAGCCTGGCGATCTCCTCAACCGACGGTACGACCTGCTCCCCGTTCTCGCCCATGACCGGCAGCGTAGGCCCGCGCGCCGACAAGGGCACCCAGTCCGGGGGTGTATTCGTCCGCTCTGGATCTGTTGCGGCACTAACCCCGGTCATTCATGAGCTCGGGCTGGCGGGGGGTTCTCGAGGGCGTGATCGTCGAGAGCGTCGTGATGGGGCGCACCGGGCATGCGTAGCACCGGCTGGCGCTGCCGGGCTGCGATTCTCCGGGTGGTGATGTCGTGGGTGGACGGGCTTGGTCAGGCAGGTTGTGGGATCGCGGCGATGTTGGCGAAGACGGCTACGATCGAGGCGGCCCACGGCCAGGTGGACGGGATCCGTAACCGTCGGCGGCGACTGCCGTGGGTGAGTCGGGCGGGCACCTGCAGGAAGCGGTATCGCAGCGCCTTGGGTTCGCAGGAGGCGAGAGTCTTTGCCTCGCCGGTGAGCACCAGCAGCCGGGTCCAGGCCACCAGGTCCGCGGCGATGCCGACCAGCAGCAGCCACGCGGCGTTGATCGCGAACTATCGGGAGGGGAAGCGTCCCAGCCCCGAGTCTTTGGCGTGCCGGATGCGGTCCTCGACCCGGGCGTGAGCTCGGTGCCGGGCCTCCAGGAACGCCAGGTGCCCGGTGGTGGTGTTGGTGACGAAGGCTTGGTAGCGCCACCCGTCACCCTCCTCGAACTGGGACAGCTGCGCGCCGGGATGGGGCCGCTCACGCCGGACAACGACCCGCATCCCCGCTGGCCACTTCCCCAGCAGCCGCGGTGCGAGCAGGTCGCTCAGCTCAGCCACGTCCCCGCCGGACCGCACCTTGCCGTCGACGTCCAGCGCGGGCGTCCAGACGTCCTCGGGGACCAGGCTGATCGCCGCGCGGAGCTGCTCGGTGATCGCGAACCCGCGAACCGCCCACCGCCGACGATGCTTTCGTCGGCGGTCATGACCTCGATCGTGACGCTGCGCTTGTGCGGGTCCATCCCGATCACGACCCGCGGGGGACTCCTGCTCGTCCATTGCTCGTGCTCCCTTGCTCGCGACAACTGGTGGTGTCGAGCTGGGAGGGCACCGCTACGGACGGCTGGGCATACCCCTCTTGAGCCTCTCGCAGCCCTGGCGGTGACCGGGACGACGCACGCCAATTGTGAGCCTCACACCAGAAGCGTGGGCAGCCGCGAAGAGAACGACCGCCCCGGCCACCTAGAACCGAGCCTGGCCGGGCCCGATCCTGACGTCAACGAAACACGTAGCCGCAGCGAGGACGCGTAGCGTCCGACCATGCCGCATCCTGCACCGTCGTGCTGGAGGACATCTTCCTGATGCCGGGTTTTCGTTATACGATTTTGCCATGTCAGATGACGACCAGGTGACGGACGAGCAGATCCAGAAGTGGGCTGACGAGGCCGAGTCTGGCTATGACGTCGAGGAGCTCAAACGCCGCGGCCGGGGCCGTCCCGGGCGCGGGGCCGAACCAACGCAGGTGATCGCCGTGCGGCTCACGGCCGAGGAGATCGCGGCGCTCGACGCGTACGCCGCCCGGGAGCACCTGTCCCGCTCCGAGGCGATCCGACGTGCGCTGGCCGGCTACGCCGCGTGAAGGTCCACCGCAGCGCGCTTAGGCACGGGGTCGTTCCCGAGGACGCGGTCCAGGCTGCGGACCTGTCGTTGTGGGTCGAGCCGCTGGAGGACGACGAGTGGCCCCACCGCGAGCTGCGGCTCGGCTTCGACACCCAGGCACGGTTGCTGGAGACGGTCGTGCTCGTCTTCGGCGTTGTGGATCCTCAGTTAGTCGTGAGGGACCTGACGTAGGCGCCGAAGCCTGGGACGGTGAACTGGAGCATTCCGTGGGCCGGTGCGTCCAGGATGCCCTTGTCGAGCAGTGACTGTCGTGCCATGGACAGGGCAGTCGTTCCTACACGTAGCCGTTCGGCGATGGCGCGGCGTGGGACAGGGCCTTCGGGGTGGTTGGCCATGGCCGTGAGGATGTCGCGTTCGCGTGCGGTGGCTCTGGCCCATCGGGTGCGGTACAGCTCGGTCAAGTCGACCTCGACACGTTCCTGGGCGGCGTTGACGTCGGCGAGGGTGAGTTGACCGCCGGCGTCGGGGTTGCCGGCGGCGTGCCATGCCTCATCCCCGTAGACCTGGACGAAGTAGGGATACCCCTGGGCGCGTTCGACGACGGCTGTCAGGGCGTCGGTGGTCCAGGAGACTCCTAGGGCGGCGCTGGGAGCGGTCAGGGCCTCCCGGGTCTCGTGCGGTTCGAGATCGCGCATCGGACGGTACTGGAAGCGCTCGGCGTGAGTGACTGCGCGCGTGACGACGTCAGGGGTGTGGGACAGTCCAGCGGCCAGGAGCGCAGCCGGGACGGGGCTGTCGGAGGCCTGCAACTCCTGCCAGGCGTAGGCGATCGTGCGCAGGGAGTCGGGGTCGGCGGCCTGGAGTTCGTCGATGAGCAAGAGGACTCCCCTGTGGTCGCCGTCCTGTGCCGCGGCCTGGGCGGTGTGGGCGATGAGCTCACGGAACGCGCGCGTGGCTTCGGGAGCTGGGCGTTGCCTGCCCGTGAGTTCGAGGTGACCGACTCCGGGGACACCGGCCGAGAGCTTGACCTGGCTGACCCGCTCTGTCAGCACGTCGCCGTGTCCCCAGGCGCGGGTGAGCTGGTGAACCTCATCGGCGATCACCGCTGTCAGGGTGCCGTTGCCGGCGGTGACGAACACCGACGCCAGGCCGAGGTCGTGCGCCGTACGTTGGGCACGCCGCAGCAGGCTGGTCTTTCCCACACCACGCGGACCGACGTCCACGCGCACGCGGCCGGCGAAGCGCCCCTCGAGGGCGACCCGACCCAGCAGCCCTGTGATGTCGGTGAGCTGGGTCTCCCGCCCGGGGATCTCGCGAGCGGTCTCACCTGGCGTGTAGGGACTGGGCTGCACGAGCTGCTCCTCTTCACTCAGAAGATACGTCCTTATAGACTTCCTCAACTATAAACCCTGATCAGCTGACCGTCGGAAGCTGATGCAACGGATCGGACTGGGGTCCGGTGGCCTGATGGTGGCCAAGGACACCATGCCAAAGGGGACCCGTGACGGAACTCTCGGCCGCGTCAGGGCCCTGACCTGCAGAAACAACGGTGGGCCCCGTGGGGCTCGAACCCACAACCTACGGATTAAAAGTCCGGAGCTCTACCGATTGAGCTAGAGGCCCTGGCCCGAGCAGCGGTACGGCCGTGCGGGCGCCCGACGTAGTCTACGGGCACCGGACCCCGCACCCAGGTGCCGGAAGGAGCCTCGCGATGACCTACCCCACGGCCCGGACGGTCCAGGACTTCACCCGCCACCTCGCCGACGTCCGCTCCCGGGTCGCCGCGGCGGCCGAACGGGCAGGCCGCGCAGCGTCCGAGGTGCGCCTGCTGCCGGTGAGCAAGACGGTCCCCGAGGACCGCGTCCGCCTGGCCGTGCAGGCCGGCTGCCACGAGCTGGGGGAGAACAAGGTCCAGGAGGCCGCCCGCAAGCACCGCGAGCTCGCCGACCTCGACGTCTCCTGGTCGATCATCGGCCACCTGCAGCGCAACAAGGCCCGGGACGTCGCGGCCTTCGCCACCGAGTTCCAGGCGCTCGACTCCCGGCGGATAGCCCCGGACACCGCACGGGTCCGCGAGTGCTTCCGGCTGCTGCGCACCCTTCGCGACCGGGCCCGCCAGACCGACCCGGACCTGATCGGCCCCGGCGAGCTGTCGATGGGCATGTCGGGCGACTACGAGGCGGCCGTCGAGGAGGGTGCGACGGTCGTCCGGGTGGGGCAGACCGTCTTCGGGCAGCGGGCCACGCCCGACAGCTACTACTGGCCGCCGACCTCCTCTCGGGTCTGACCCAGGGGTACGACGTGCGCCGAGCCCCCGCGCGCGCCCGCGCGCGCGTCACGGTGTGCAAGAGTGCAGGTCATGAGCGAGCAGCACGAGGGCACGACCCTCACCACCGCCGAGCGGACCCTGGTGGAGACCACCGGCATCGAGGTCATCGACGAGTCGGAGCGCACCGCCAAGCCCTCGGACCTGTTCTGGCCGTGGTTCGCGGCCAACGTGTCCGTGTTCGGGATGAGCTACGCCGCGTTCGTCTACGGCTTCGGCATCTCCTTCCCCCAGGCGATCGTCGTGACCGTCCTCGGCGTGGTCCTGTCCTTCCTGCTCTGCGGCATCATCGCCATCGCCGGCAAGCGGGGCTCGGCGCCGACGATGATCCTCTCCCGCGCGGCCTTCGGCGTCACCGGGCAGAAGGTGCCCGGCGTCGTGTCCTGGCTGGTGTCGATCGGCTGGGAGACCTTCCTGGCGATCATGGCGGTGCTGGCCACGGCGACCGTCTTCCGCGAGCTCGGCTGGGCCAGCGGCACCGCGACCAAGGTGATCGCCACCCTGGTCGTCACCGCCCTCATCGTCCTTGCCTCGGTCGCCGGCTACCACACGATCATGCGGCTGCAGTCGGTGCTGACCTGGGTCACCGGCGTGATCACCGTCGTCTACATCGCGATGACCTTCCACCTGGTCGACCTGTCCACCGTCACCACCCGCGAGGGTGGGTCGCTGGAGTCGGTCATCGGGGCGCTGGTCATGGTGATGACCGGCTTCGGGCTGGGCTGGATCAACATCGCCGCCGACTGGTCGCGCTACCAGCGCCGCGACGCCTCCGGCGGCTCGATCGTCTTCTGGAACACCCTCGGCGGGGCGCTGCCGGTGGTGCTGCTCGTCGGCTACGGCCTGCTGCTCGTCGGCTCCCGGCCCGACCTCGAGGACGGGATCGCCGCCGACCCCATCGGCACGCTCGCCACGATCCTGCCCAACTGGTTCCTCGTGCCCTTCCTGCTCGCCGCGGTGCTCGCGCTGGTCAGCGGCGCGGTCCTGGGCATCTACTCCTCGGGCCTGACCCTCCTGTCGCTGGGCGTCAAGATCCCGCGGCCGGCCGCCGCCGGCATCGACGGGGTCATCCTGACGATCGGCACGATCTGGGTCGTCTTCTTCGCCCAGGACTTCCTCGGCCCGTTCCAGAGCTTCCTCATCACCCTCGGCGTCCCGCTGGCGGCGTGGGCCGGCATCCTGATCGCCGACATCGCGCTGCGGCGACGCGACTACGACGACCGGGCGCTGTTCGACCCGCGCGGCCGCTACGGGGCCTGGGACTGGACCGCGGTCGGGACCATGGTCGTCGCCTCGGTCATCGGGTGGGGTCTGGTCATCAACCTCTTCGCCGAGGACGCCGCGTGGAACAACTGGCAGGGCTACCTGCTGGGCCCGCTCGGCGGCAAGGACGGCACGTGGGCCTACGCCAACATCGGCGTCCTCGTCGCGCTCGTCCTCGGCTTCGTGGTCACCCTGCTCGCGCGCCGCGGCACGGTCCGTCGCCAGGAGGAGGGGGCGTATGACGTCGCGCCCGCCGAGCTGGGTGACCGGCGGTGATCGCCCCCTGGCTCGTCGTCATCGACGCGCAGAACATCTTCGCCGACCCCGCCTCGCAGTGGGTGGCGCCCCGCTTCGAGCAGACCGTCGGGCCGATCCGCGAGCTGGTCGCCGAGCACGGTGAGCGCAGCGTGGTCACCCGCTGGGTGCCGCCGGTCACCAAGGAGGGCTCGTGGGTGCCCTACTTCCAGACCTTCCCGTTCGCCGACCAGCCGCCCGAGCACCCCCTCTTCGACCTCGTCCCCCAGGTGGCCGACCTCGGGGTCCGCCACGTCGTCTCCGAGCCGACCTTCGGCAAGTGGGGGCCGGGCCTGGCCGCGGTCACCGGCGAGCACGCCCACCTGGTGCTCGCCGGGGTTGCCACGGACTGCTGCGTGCTCTCCACGGCGCTGGCCGCCGCCGACGCCGGCTGCACCGTCGAGGTGGTCGCCGCCGCCTGCGCGGGCTCCAGCGACGAGGCGCACGAACGTGCGCTGGAGGCGATGAAGCTCTACGCCCCGCAGATCAGGGTCCGCGGCTAGCGCGCGCTACGGGGTGCGGTGACGCAGCACCTCCAGCAGCGCCAGGCCGTAGGCCTGCTCCGCGTCCCGGTGCCGGAAGGTCTGCGGCGCGCCGTCGACGAGCGCGACCACGGCATACCCGGAGCCGTCGGTGCCGAGCCCGACGAAGTCGTGGTCGAGGACCGAGCGCAGCTGGTCCTCCCGCGGCAGCCACAGGGTCTCCTCGAGGGCGACCGAGTCCAGAGCCCACTCGGCGACGCCGTTGAACCCGATGACCGCTCCGCCGACGAACTCGTGCACCTCGACCGTCATGTCGGCCAGGTAGTAGACGTCGTCGGCCACCCCGGGGCGGTCGACGACGAAGCGGTCGCCGGGCATCGGCGACCAGTTCAGGCCGGCGTCGAGGAGGTCCCGGGCGAGGTCGGTGGAGAGCACCTGACCAGTATGGCTGTCCTCGCCGAGGGTCGCGGTTCGATGAACACCGGTCGGACAGGGCACAATGGCTGCCCGTGAGTCCCGAACTCCTGATCCTGTTGCTGGTCATCACCACGGCGCTGGCCTTCGACTTCACCAACGGCTTCCACGACACAGCCAACGCGATGGCGACCTCGATCGCCACCAAGGCCCTCCAGCCCAAGACCGCGGTCGCCCTCTCGGCCGTCCTCAATCTCGTGGGCGCCTTCCTGTCCATCGAGGTCGCGCTGACCGTGACCAACGCGGTCATCAACATCCAGAACGCGGACGGCTCGCCCAAGCCGGAGCTGATCGGGGACGGCGGGCTCTCGCTGCTGCTCATCCTCCTGGCCGGGCTCGTCGGCGCGATCCTGTGGAACGTGGTGACCTGGCTCTTCGGGCTGCCGTCCTCGTCCTCGCACGCGCTGTTCGGGGGGATGATCGGCGCCACGGTGGCCTCGCTGGGCTGGTCGGGCGTGAAGTGGGTCGGCGACGGCAGCAAGCTGGACGGGGTCATCGGCAAGGTGGTGCTCCCCGCCTTCATCTCCCCGGCCATCGCCCTCGTCGTGGCCGGCGTCGGGACGTGGCTCGTCTTCAAGGTGACCGAGGGGGTGGCCAAGAAGTACCGCGAGGCGGGGTTCCGCTGGGGCCAGATCGGCTCGGCCTCGCTCGTCTCGCTGGCGCACGGCACCAACGACGCGCAGAAGACCATGGGCATCATCACGCTCGCGCTGCTGGCCACCGGTCACTGGGAGGACACGCACAGCGTCCCCTTCTGGGTCAAGGTCGCCTGCGCGCTGGCCATCGCCATCGGCACCTACCTCGGCGGCTGGCGCATCATCCGCACCCTGGGGCAGGGCCTGGTGAAGATCTCCTCGCCGCAGGGCATGGCGGCCGAGAGCGCGTCGGCCTCGGTGATCCTGGCCGCCAGCCACCTCGGCTTCGCGATCTCCACCACCCACGTGGCCACCGGCTCGATCCTCGGGTCCGGGGTGGGCAGACCGGGTGCCGAGGTGCGCTGGAGCGTGGCGGTGCGGATGGTCACCGCCTGGCTCATCACCCTGCCGATGGCCGGTGCGGCCGGCGCGCTGACCTGGTTCATCGGCCACCTGCTCGGCGGCGGCCTGGCGGCCGCCCTGGCCATGGTGGTGCTCCTGCTCGCAGCGGTGATCTACATGTGGCGGCACTCGCGCAGGGAGCCGGTCGACCACACGAACGTCAACGACGAGTGGTCCGACGAGAAGGACGCCGACCGCTCGGACAAGGAGGTCGGCTGATGGGTTCGCTGCTGGTGCTGACCGCGCAGGGTGCGGTCCAGCTGCTGATCGCCGGTCTGCTGCTCGGCGCCGGCCTGCCGCTGGTCTTCGCGCTGGGGATCCGGTCCCTGGCCTGGGCCGAGGGCGGCAAGGCGGAGAGGTCCCGGGCGCAGCCGCGGCCGGTCGGCAAGTTCCTGGCCTGGCTGTGCTTCGGGGTGGTGATCGTCGGGATCGTCGTCGGCCTGCTGATCATCATCTCCTCCGGGCTGGGGCTCGAGGTCGAGTTCCGGGGTATTCTGCCGACCCTGACGCGGGAGGACTGAGATGACTGAGCAGCAGCGGGAAGAGCAGCGCACGGGGTTCCTGCGCAAGATCGTGGGGTGGCTGCGGGCCGGCTATCCGGAGGGTGTGCCGGACGGCGATTACGTGGCGCTCTTCGGGGTGCTGCGCCGCAAGCTGACCGACGAGGACATCGAGGCGATCGTCGAGGAGCTGACCGCGGACCGGCCGGAGGCGATCACCCACGAGGAGATCCACGACTTCATCCTCGCCCACGCCATGCAGCAGCCGAAGAAGAAGGACATCGCCCGGGTCTCGGCGCGACTGGCCGCCGGCGGCTGGCCGCTGGGCGACCCGGACGAGGAGCAGGGCGGCGAGGACGACGAGCCCGGGACCGGCGAGGCCGACGGCCCGACGACGGGTCGTATCTGAGCGGCCGTCCCGGTCTCCTTGAAGGGCATCAGCCCTTCAGGAGGTCACAGACATGAGCATCGACGTGCAGCAGCCCAGGCGCCACGACATCGTGGGCCGGACGGTCCTGGTCGCGGGTACGGCCGGCGGGGCCTTCGAGGCCAGCTACGTCGTCCGGGTGACGGACGGTCACGACGAGGTCACCCAGGCCTTCATGGCCGGGGACGGCGTCGGCGGCCACGGGCAGTTCCAGGTCCGCGTGGACGTCTCGGGCGCCGGCTTCAGCCGTGCCAAGGCCAAGGTCGAGGTCTTCCACAGCTCGGCCCGTGACGGCTCCGAGCTCGACCGCGTGGTCGTGCCGGTCGTCCTGGGCGGCCAGGTGGTGTCCGGCTACACCTCCTACCTGGAGCACGTGGTGGTGGCGGGGGAGACGCTCTGGGCGATCGCCCAGCACTACTACGGCGACGGGGCCCGGTACCACCGGCTGGTGACCGCCAACCCGCGCATCACCGACCCGGACGTGATCCATCCCGGCGACGTCCTTCGGGTCCCACGCGCCCTCTGACGCGCAGTCCTCGCGCGAGTCGGACCTGTCCGACGGGCCCCTGCCGACCGGCGGTGCCCGGCATACCGGAGAATGGCCGGGATGCCTGCCGACCCGAGCACGACCGAGCCCACCCTGACCGACCTCGTCCCTCCCGGGGACGCGGCGCGAGACCCTGACGCCCTCTACGAGGTCTTCGCGGGCTGGGCGGCGGACCGTGGGACGCCGCTCTACCCGCACCAGGAGGAGTCGCTGCTGCACCTGCTGGACGGCAGCAACCTGGTGCTCTCCACCCCGACCGGCAGCGGCAAGTCGCTGGTGGCGACGGCCGCCGCCTTCATCGCGACGGCGGAGGAACGGGTGACCTTCTACACCGCGCCCATCAAGGCGCTGGTCAGCGAGAAGTTCTTCGAGCTGTGCCGGATCTTCGGTGCCGACGACGTCGGCATGCTCACCGGCGACGCCACGGTCAACGCCGACGCCCCGATCGTGGTGTGCACCGCCGAGGTCCTGGCCAACATCGCGCTGCGCGAGGGCGAGGGCGCCGACATCGGCATGGTCGTCATGGACGAGTTCCACTACTACGCCGAGGCGGACCGCGGGTGGGCCTGGCAGGTGCCGCTGCTCACCCTGCCGCAGGCGCAGTTCGTGCTGATGTCGGCCACGCTGGGCGACATCACCCCGATCGTGGAGGACCTGACCCGCCGCACCGGCCGCGAGACCGCCGAGGTCACCGGCGTGCAGCGCCCGGTCCCGCTGCACTTCGACTGGGTGATGACCCCGGTCAACGAGACCGTCGCCGAGCTGCTGGAGCAGGACAGGGCACCGGTCTACGTCGTCCACTTCACCCAGAAGGACGCCCTGGACCGTGCCCAGGCGCTGATGTCGGTGCAGCTGCTGTCCAAGGAGGAGAAGGAGGCCGTCCGGGACAAGATCGGCGCCTTCCGGTTCACCGCCGGGTTCGGTCGCACCCTGTCCAAGCTGGTGCGCCACGGTGTCGGGGTCCACCACGCCGGGATGCTGCCGCGCTACCGGCGGCTCGTCGAGCAGCTGGCCCAGGACGGTCTGCTCAAGGTCATCTGCGGCACCGACACCCTGGGCGTGGGCATCAACGTGCCGATCCGCACCGTGCTGTTCACCGGGCTGGCCAAGTTCGACGGCACCCGGCAGCGGATCCTGCGCGCCCGGGAGTTCCACCAGATCGCGGGGCGCGCCGGCCGGGCGGGCTACGACACCGTGGGGTATGTCGTGGTGCAGGCCCCCGAGCACGCCATCGAGAACGCGCGCGCGATCGCCAAGGCGGGGGACGACCCCAAGAAGCAGCGCAAGGTGCAGCGCAGGAAGCCGCCGGACGGCTTCGTCTCGTGGACGAAGGAGACCTTCGACAAGCTGGTCGGCGCGCCCCCCGAGCCGCTGGTCTCCCGGATGAAGGTCGACCACTCGGTCATCATCAACACCGTCGCCCGCCGCGGCGACCCGGTCGCCCACCTGGCCCGGCTGCTGCGCGACAACCACGAGGACCCCAGGCGGCAGGCAGGGCTGGCCCGCAAGGCCGTCGCGCTCGGCCGCTCGATGCTCGACAGTGGCATCCTGGTCCGCCTGGCGTCCGCGGGCGAGGACGGCAGGACCGTCGACCTGGCCCCCGGCGTCCAGGAGAACTTCGCCCTCAACCAGCCCCTGGCGCCCTTCGCGCTCGCGGCCGCGGAGCTGTTCGACAAGGACGACGACTCCTACGCCCTCGACCTGGTCTCCGTCGTCGAGGCGGTCCTCGACGACCCGATGCCGGTGCTGCGCGCCCAGCGCTACCGGGCCAGGGGCGAGGCGGTGGCCCGGATGAAGGCCGACGGCCTCGACTACGACGAGCGGATGGCCGAGCTGGAGGAGGTCACCTGGCCGCGTCCGCTGGCCGAGCTGCTCGAGGGCACGCTGGAGATCTACCGCCAGTCCCAGCCGTGGGTGCCGGTGGACGCGCTGTCGCCGAAGTCGGTGGTGCGCGACATGTGGGAGCGGGCGATGAGCTTCACCGAGTTCGTCGGCTACTACGAGCTGGCCCGCTCCGAGGGGGTGCTCCTGCGCTACCTCACCTCGGCCTACCGCACGCTGCGCCAGACCCTGCCCGAGGCGGCGATGACCGAGGAGCTGGAGGACCTGGTCCACTGGCTCGGGGAGACGATCCGGCAGACCGACTCCTCGCTGCTGGAGGAGTGGGAGGCGCTGACCGATCCCGAGCTGGTCGCGGCCGCCGCCGAGCGGGCGGCCTCCGGCGCCCCGGTGGTGCCGACCCGGCCGATCACGAGCAACGAGCGGGCCTTCCGGGTGATGGTGCGCAACGCGCTCTGGCGGCGGGTCGAGCTGGTGGCCGACGACGGCTGGGAGGCGCTGGGCGACCTCGAGGCGCAGGTCGCCGCGCTGCCGGAGCCGCCGCTGGACCCGGTGATGACCCGGGCGGACTGGGACGACGCGCTCGAGGCCTACTACGACGACCACGGGTCGGTGGTGCTGGACGCCGACGCGCGCGGACCGCAGCGGCTGCGCGTGGAGGTGCTGCCGGGGGAGCGCTCGACCCTCACCGACGGCCGCCCGGGCCGGGTGTGGCAGGTCGCACAGACCGTCACCGACCCCGAGGGCGACCTGGACTGGGTGGTCGAGGCCGAGTGCGACCTCGACGCCTCCGACCTCGTCGGCGAGCCGGTGCTGCTCGCGACCGCGATGCGCCGGCTCGGCGGCTGAGCCCTCAGCCGGTCCGGCCTGGCGGCCTCCGCGCCTCCGAGCCGCCTCCCGGCCCGCCGAGCCGCTCGGTGAGGGAGCCGAGGACGGCGCTCCAGCCGCGGCGCGGACTGTCCGTGCCGTCCGACTCGACCGCCATGGCGTGCGTCAGCTCCACCAGGGTGCTGTCGCCGCCCAGGTCGGTGAATCCCACGTGCACGAGGTCCTCCTGCTCGCCCGCCCCCCACGCCCAGGTCATCAGGATGGCGGGCTCCTGGGTGCCGCCGAGGTGCAGGTAGGTCCCCTCGGCCCGCAGTCCGGCCCGCTCGGACCAGATCCGGAACCGGCCCCCCTCCCGGGCGTCGATCTCGAAGCGGGTGTCTGGGTGCTCGGGCCACCACCAGGTGGCCAGGAGGTCGGGGTCCAGCCAGGCGGCATACACGTCGGCCGCCGGGGCGGCCACCATCTGGCTGAGGAAGAGCTGCGGGCCGGGGAGCTCGTCCAGCCGGTTCAGCTCCGGCCCGCGCGGGGCGAGGGTCGAGGCGAGGTTGGCCAGCACGAGCTCCCACCCCGCCCGGTAGTCGTCCACACCCGCCGCGCGGGTCCGGTGCCGCACGGTGACGAGGGTGCGACCGTCGTGCTCCGTCAGCTCGACGCGCACCCGGTCCTGCGCGGCCTCACCCGCCCAGGCCCACGACAGCTCGAGCAGCCGCGGCTGCTCGACGGTGAGCACCTCGCCCTCGACGCCGGTGTCGCCCTCGGCGCTGCGGGCCGACCACCGCCCTCCCGCACGCGCCTCCATCTCGTATGCCGTGTCCTGCCAGTGCGGCCACCACCATCGGGCGAGGCCCCCGGGGGTGGTCCAGGCCGTCCAGACCTGCTCGGGCGTGGCGTCCACGGTCCGGGTCAGGACCAGCTCGGTGGTGCTCTCCTCGGTCGGTGCGCTCATCGTCGGTCCTCCGTGGCGTCGGTGTCGTGCGTGCCGTCGGTGTCGGCGGCGGGCTCGGCACGGTCGTCGTGCGTGCTGTCGTCGGTCGCGAAGCTCGCGGCGAGGGCCTCGAGCCGCTCGGTCCACAGGGAGCGGGTGCGCCGTAGCCAGGCCTCCGAGCCGGCCAGCGTCTCCGGCTGGAGACGCACCGTGACCGTGCGCCCGCGCTTGGTCCGCGAGACGAGCCCGGCCTCCTCGAGCACGCGCACGTGCTTGAGCGTGGCCGGGAGGCTGATCGCCGCCTCGGCGGCCAGCTCGGAGACCGAGGCCTCGGTCGTGGACAGCCGCTGCACCATCGTGCTGCGCGACCGTTCGCCGAGCGCGGCGAAGACCGCCACGTGGTTAACCATGTGGTTAAGTGTGCGCCCGCCCCGGCGTGCCGTCAAGCGCGCCGGTGCCGAGGCGCGCCGGGGGCGACCTGGGCTCACCACCCTGGCGCTGCCGGCGCCTGGCCGCCCGTCTCGGGGTCGGCGCTCAGTCGCGGGCGTGCGAGCGCGCGTGCAGCGCGCGCACGGGCTCGGCGAGTTCGGGCACCGGGCCAGCCACGACCGCCGACGGCACCACGGTCGTGATCGGCAGCGGCGCGACAGGAGCGGGCGGCGCCCCCAGCTCGCCCAGCCAGCCGGTGAGCTGCTCTGAGCTGGAGGCGATGACGATCCGGCCCAGCCCGACCCAGCCGTGCGCCGCGGCGCACATCGGGCAGTGCTCGCCGGAGGTGTAGACCGTCGCCCCCGCCCGCTCCACCGGTGTCAGGTGGTCGACCGCCCACAGCGCGATCGCCAGCTCGGGATGCCGGGTGAGGTCCCCGCCGGAGACGTGGTTGTGGTCCTCGAGCAGCACCTCGCCCTCCTGGCCGACCAGCACCGACCCGAACGGCTCGTCCCCGGCCTCGACCGCCCGGGTCGCCAGCTCGACGCAGCGGCGCAGGTGGACGAGGTCCTGCTCGGTGATCATGGATGCGCTCATGGGCACAGCATCGCAGGAGGCCGTCGAGATGGTCGAGCCCCGAGGTGCGCACGGCCGGCCCGGCCCGTCACCGGCCTGCGCTCTTGCCCGCCCGGGCGCGGCTGGGCAGGAAGTGGAAGATCGTCCAGTAGAGCACGCCGATCATCAGGCCGCCGCCGACGATGTTGCCCAGCGTCACCGGCAGCAGGTTGTCGACGTAGAAGGCCGACCAGGTCAGGTCGGCGAAGTCGCTCTGCTCCAGCCCCGTGCTGCTCCAGAATCCCGCGCCCGCGTCGTTCTTGACGAGGATCGCCAGCGGGATCATGAACATGTTGGCCACCGAGTGCTCGAAACCGGTCGCCACGAAGAGCGCGATCGGCATGGTGACGGCCAGGATCTTGTCGGTCGTCGTGCGCCCGGAGTAGGCGGCCCAGACCGCCAGGCAGACCATCAGGTTGCACAGCACGCCGAGCACGAAGGCCTCGAGGAAGGTGTGGTGCACCTTGTGCAGCGCGGTGCTGAGGACGACCGCACCCCAGCCCCCTTCCGCGCTCTCCCAGGTCCCGCCGACGAAGACGAGCGCCACGATGGTCAGCGCCCCGAGGAAGTTGGCGACGTAGACCACGACCCAGTTGACCAGCAGCTGGGTCCAGGTGATGCGGCCGCTGGCCCGCGCGGTCAGGGTCAGGGTGGAGCTGGTGAACAGCTCGGCCCCGGTGAGCACGACGAGCGCCAGGCCGGTGGAGAAGACGATCCCGCCCATCACCTTGGCCACCCCGTAGGGGAGGTCGGCCGCCCCGACCTGGCTGGTCGTGAAGAAGACGAAGCCCAGCGCGATGTAGCCGCCCGCGGTCAGGCCCAGCAGGAAGGACTTCAGCGGTCCGCCGGTGGCCTTGGCGTAGGCGGCGTCCTCGGCCGCCCTGGCCATCTGGTCGGGCGAGAGGATCGTGACGGAGTCGGACATCGGCTGCTCCCCGGGGTGCACGGCCCGCCCGGACGGCGAGCAATCTACTACATAGAATAGTAAGGAGCGGGTTCCGTCAAATCCACCCGCGACGTGACGTACGACACCCCCGCCGGTCCGGGTGGACCGACGGGGGTGTCGTGAGGTGCGTCAGGCGCGCGGTCGGTGGCTCATTCGGAGCCGGGCAGCGCGGGGAGCACGTCGGGGTTCGCCTCGAGCCAGGCCTCGACCGCCTCGGCCTCCTTGCCCTCGCCGTACTCGTTGACGACCATGTCCTCCAGGGAGCCGTACTGGTCGTCGTCCAGCTTGAGCTGGCCGATCCAGTCGGCGGCCTCCGGGAACTCCTCGGCGAAGCCCTTGTTGCCCAGGAAGTGCAGGCCCTCGGGCTCGCCCATGGCACCCTTCGGGTCCTCCAGGTCGCGCACGGGGAAGGAGCTGTTGGCCCAGAACGGGCGCCACAGGGTGACGACGATCGGCTTCTCGTCGTCGACCGCGCCCTGCAGCTCGGAGAGCATCGCGGTGGTGGAGGAGGTGACCAGCTCGTAGCTGTCCTCGAGGCCGTAGGCCGGCATCATCTCCTCGGAGGTCACGCGGGTCAGGCCGGCGCCGGGCTCGATCCCGATGATCTTGCCGCCGAACATGTCGGCGTTGTCGGCCAGCTCGTCCAGCGAGGTGATCTCGACGTAGTCGGGCACCGCGATGGTCAGCTTGGCGTTGCCGTAGTAGGTGCCGAGGTCCTCGATGTCGTCGCCGAACTCCTCCATGTAGTCGGCGTGCGTGACCTCGGGCCACGCGGAGGGGTACATGTTGACGTCACCCGCGGCCACGCCGGCGTAGAGCAGCGCAGCCTCGGAGACGGTCTGCATCTCGACGGTGTAGCCCATCTCCTCCAGCTGGTTCTGCAGCAGGTAGGCCATGCTCAGACCGTCGGTCCAGGCGGGCAGGAAGCCCATCGTGATGGTGCCGGAGACGTCGCCGCCGGCCGCGGCGCCGTCAGCCTCGGACGCGCTCTGGGTGTCCTCGGCGCCGGTGCTGCCGGTGTCGGTCCCGCCGTCGCTGCCGCAGGCGGCCAGGACGAGGCTGGCGGTGGCGAGCGTGGCCAGCGTGGCCACGGAGCGGCGCTTCATCGTGGTGGTCCTCATGTCGTGTGTTCCTTTCAGTCGGAAGGGGGGTTCAGATGTTCGAGATCGGCAGCTGCTTCGGTGGGGCGGTGGACGTAGCCTCCTCGGCGGCGTCCTCTGCCTCCTCGACCGGGCGCCTGCGCCCGCTCCGGCGTCGGAGGAGGGCCAGCAGCGAGCCGGGGTGCTTGCCGGGCGTGCCCAGCGCGGCGGTGACGCGGTCCAGGAAGATCGCCAGGATCACCACGGCGATGCCGGCCTCCACGCCCAGCGAGGTGTTGAGCCGGGCGATCGAGGAGACGATCAGCTTGCCCAGGCCGTCGGCGCCGGTCATGCCGGCGATGACCGCCATCGACAGGGCCAGCATGATGACCTGGTTGATGCCGGCCATGATCGTCGGCACCGCCAGCGGCAGCTGGATGCCACGGAGGATCTGCCAGGGCGAGGCGCCGAAGGCCTGCCCCGCCTCGACGGTCTCCTGGTCCACCTGCCGGATGCCCAGCTCGGTGAGCCGGACGCCCGGCGGCAGCGCGAAGATGATCGTGGCGAAGGCACCGGGCACCAGGCCGATCGAGAAGAAGATGACGGCGGGGATCAGGTAGACGAAGGCCGGCATCGTCTGCATGAAGTCCAGGATCGGCCGCACGATCGCGCTCACCGTGTCGTTGCGGGCGGCGAGCACCCCTACGGGGACGGCGACGATGACGGCGATCAGGGTGGCGATGATGACCAGCGCCAGGGTCTGCATGGCCGCCAGCCACATGTCCATCGAGATGATGAGCATGAAGCCGATGGCCGTCCCCAGCGCCAGCTTCCAGGAGCTGACGAGCCAGCCGACCAGGGCGAAGATGACGACCATCACCAGGGCCGGCGGCCAGGTGAGCACGTCGATGAGCCCGTTGACCACGGTGCTCACCAGCGTGCTGAACCCGTCGAGCAGGAAGGTGAGGTTGTCGTCGATCCAGTCGAAGGCCTGGTCGGCCCAGTCTCCGATCGGTACCTGGGGCAGCAGGCTCTCCTCGGCGGTGCTCATGCCGGGACCTCCTCACCGGTCGTCGGGGCGTGGGGATCGCGGGCCTCGCCCGAGGGAGGCGCGTCCACCCCGTTGGGCTCGTGGGAGAGCGCCGCGAGCAACGTCACCCTGGGGATGAGCCCGGCCAGCCGGCCCTGCTCGTCCACGACCAGCAACGGCGACTCGCGCCGTGCGGCGTCGGCCAGCAGGTCGGCCAGCGGTGTCTGCAGGGTCACGGTGGTGGCGCTGCGCTCGGTCAGGGGCAGGACCGCGCTGCCCTCGCGCACGGCGCGGGCGATCTCGCCCGGCAGCACCACGCCGACCGGGGTGCGGTCGCGGTTGACCACCGGAAGCGCGTTGAGCTGGTGCTCGCGGATGAGCTTGTGCGCCTGCTGCGGACCCTGCTCGGCGCCGATGACCACCGCGGGCGGCTCCATCACCGAGCCGGCCGTGAGGACCTTCGCCCGGTCCACGTCGTGGACGAACTTGGCGACGTAGTTGTTCTTGGGGTCGTTGAGGATCTGCTCAGCCGTGCCGATCTGCTCGATCCGCCCGTCGCGCATCATCGCGATCCGGTCGCCCAGTCGCATCGCCTCGTTGAGGTCGTGGGTGATGAACAGGATCGTCTTGTCCAGCCGCTGCTGCAGCTCGACGAGCTGGTCCTGCATCTCGCGGCGGATGAGCGGGTCCAGGGCGCTGAACGCCTCGTCCATGAGCATGATGTCGGTCTCGGAGGCCAGCGCGCGGGCCAGGCCGACGCGCTGCTGCATACCTCCGGACAGCTCCCCGGGCATCGAGCCACCCCAGCCGGACAGGCCCACCATGGACAGCGCCCTGGTGGCGCGCGCCTCGCGGTCGGCGCGGTTGATGCCCTGCACCTTCAGGCCGTAGGCGGCGTTCTCGCCGACGGTGCGGTGCGGCAGGAGGGCGAAGTGCTGGAAGACCATCGAGATCTTCTCCCGGCGCACGCGGCGCAGCGC
The DNA here is from genome assembly GCF_003351765.1 of Ornithinimicrobium avium. Taxonomy (NCBI): domain Bacteria; kingdom Bacillati; phylum Actinomycetota; class Actinomycetes; order Micrococcales; family Ornithinimicrobiaceae; genus Ornithinimicrobium; species Ornithinimicrobium avium. Next base: position 1,903,717 of record NZ_CP031229.1, on the reverse strand, counting down.
CTCGCCCTTGAGCCGGGCGAGGTTCGCCCCGTCGATGACGACGTCGCCCGCGGTGGCGGGGTGCAGACCGTTGATCATCCGGATGAGGGTCGACTTGCCCGACCCGGACAGGCCCATCACCACGAAGATCTCGCCCGGGGCGACGTCGAAGCTCGCGTCGATGACGGCCGGGGTGAGCCCCTCGGCGCGCAGCTCCTCGCGGGTGGCGCCACGCTCGAGGGCCTCGACGCCGCGTTGCGGGCGTCGGCCGAAGACCTTGTAGAGATGTTGTGCGGAGATCAGTGGCAAGGGCTGGGTCCCTCCTCGGGAGCGGTCTCGGCCCGGCTGGGCCCGGTCCTCACGCGGGTCCCGGGCGGCGATGCACCCGGACGGTCACGGAAGGTCCGGGAGCCAGGCCGTACTCGACCGTAGGACCGTGCGGGTGATGCGCGCCACTCGCTGCCCCCCAAAACAAGGTTTCGTGATCCTTCCGTGATCCTTTCGTTGCTGAGTCGTGATCGAGGTATGCGGTATCACGCGGGCCCGGGCGCGCGCGCCCGCGCGCGGGGTCGCGTGCGGCACCGGCCTCAGCGCAGCAGCGGCCCCAGCCAGCGCTCGGCCTCCTGCAGGGTCCAGCCCTTGCGGTCGGCGTAGTCCTGCACCTGGTCGGCGTCGATCCGGCCGACGGCGAAGTAGCGCGAGCCCGGGTGGCCGATGATCAGCCCGGAGACCGAGCTGTTCGGGCGCATCGCGCCGTGCTCGGTCAGCTCCATCCCGGCGGCGCGCTCCACGTCGAGCAGACGCCACAGGGTGTGCTTCTCGGTGTGGTCCGGCTGGGCCGGGTAGCCCGGCGCCGGGCGGATCCCGTCGTAGCGCTCCTTGATGAGGTCGTGGACCGGCAGGTCCTCGTCCGGCGCGTAGCCCCACAGCCGGGTGCGCACCTCCCGGTGGGCCCACTCGGCGAACGCCTCGGCGAGCCGGTCCGCCAGGACCTGGACCATGATCGCGCCGTAGTCGTCGTGCTCCTCCTCGCGCAGCCGTGCCGCGAGCTCCTCCGCGCCATGCACCGAGACCGCGAAGGCACCCACGTGGTCGCCGGCGGGCGCGACGAAGTCGGCGAGCGCGGCATACCCGCCCTGGGCGCGGTGCCGCTGCTGACGAAGGGTGTGCAGCACCACCCGCTCCGCCGTGCCTGCGTCCTCGCCGACGGGCACCTCGAGCACGATGTCGTCGCCCTCACGGTGCGCGGGCCACAGCCCCACGACTCCGCGCGGGGTGAGCAGGCCCTTCTCGAGCAGCCGGCGCAGCCAGGCCTGCCCGTCGGCCCAGGTGGCCCTGGCCTGCTCCCCGACCTTGGGGTCCTCGAGGATGCGTGGGTAGGAGCCGCGCAGCTCCCAGGCGGTGAAGAACGGCGTCCAGTCGACGATCTCGACGAGCCCCTCCAGCGAGGGCGCGAGCACCCGGGTGCCGACGAAGGTGGGAGGGACGGGCACCGGGTCGCTCACCGCGCGGCTGGAGGAGCGGGCCTGCTGGAGGCTGACCAGCCGCACGTCCTTGGCGCCGTGGCGCTCGCGCAGCTGCGCGTACTGCACGCCGACCCGCTCGCGCAGCTTGTCCTCGTGGTTGATCGCGTCGGCGGCGATGCCCACCGCGCGCGAGGCGTCGACGACGTGCACGACCGTGCCCTCGTAGGCCGGGTCGATCTTGACCGCGGTGTGCGCCGCAGAGGTCGTGGCGCCGCCGACGAGCAGCGGGGTGGTCAGCCCTCGGCGCTGCATCTCGGTGGCCAGCGAGACCATCTCGTCCAGGCTGGGCGTGATGAGGCCGGAGACCCCGACGAGGTCGGCGCCGAGCTCGTCGGCGGCGTCGAGCAGCTGCTCGGCGGGCACCATGACGCCCAGGTCGGTGACCTCGTAGCCGTTGCAGCCCAGGACGACGCCGACGATGTTCTTGCCGATGTCGTGCACGTCGCCCTTGACCGTGGCCATCACGATCCTGCCCTTGCCCGAGGAGGCGCCCACACCGTCGGCCAGCTTCTGGGCCTCCAGGTAGGGGGTGAGGTGGGCGACCGCCTTCTTCATCACCCGGGCGGACTTGACCACCTGCGGCAGGAACATCTTGCCCGCGCCGAACAGGTCGCCGACGACGTCCATCCCGGCCATCAGCGGGCCCTCGATGACCTGCAGCGCCGAGCCGAGCTCGACGTAGGCCTCCTCGGCGTCCTCGACGGCGAAGGTGTCGATCCCGTGCACCAGGGCGTGCCGGAGGCGCTCGGCGACGGGTGCGTCGCGCCAGGCCAGCCTGGCCGCGGCGGCCGCCGACCCGCCGCCGCCCTCGCCGGTCTGCTCGGCCTTGATCTTCTCGGCGAGCGCGACGAGCCGCTCGGTGGCGTCCTCACGGCGGGCGAGCACGACGTCCTCGACCACCTCGCGCAGCTCGGGCTCGATCTCCTCGTAGACGCCGAGCATGCCGGCGTTGACGATGCCCATGTCCAGCCCGGCGCGGATCGCGTGGTAGAGGAAGACGGTGTGCATCGCCTCGCGCACGACGTCGTTGCCCCGGAAGCTGAAGGAGACGTTGGACACGCCGCCGGAGACCAGTGCGCCGGGCAGGTTCGCCTTGATCCACGCGGTCGCCTCGATGAAGTCCAGCGCGTAGCGGTCGTGCTCGCTCATGCCGGTGGCGACGGTGAGGATGTTGGGGTCGAAGATGATGTCGTGCGCCGGGAACGGGTCCGGCAACGCCTCCGAGCCGGTGGTGAGCAGCCGGTAGGCACGCGCGCAGACCGCGACCCGCCGCTCGAAGGAGTCGGCCTGGCCGGTCTCGTCGAAGGCCATCACCACGACCGCCGCGCCGTGGCGCCGCACCACCGCGGCCCGCCGCAGCAGCTCGGCCTCGCCGTCCTTGAGCGAGATGGAGTTGACCACGCCCTTGCCCTGGAGGCAGCGCAGCCCGGCCTCGAGGGCCTCCCAGCGCGAGGAGTCGATCATCACCGGCACCCGGCAGACGTCGGGCTCCCCGGCGAGCAGGTTGAGGAAGTGCGTCATCGTGGCCGGGCCGTCGAGCATGCCCTCGTCGACGTTGACGTCCACCAGCTGCGCGCCCGCCTCGACCTGCTGGCGCGCGATCGCCACAGCGGCGTCCCAGTCGCCCTCGGTCACCGCCCTCTTGAACCTGGGCGAGCCGGTGATGTTGGTCCGCTCGCCGACGTTGACGAAGTTGACCTCCGGGCTCACCGTGAAGGCCTCGAGCCCGGACACCCGCAGGTATGGGGTGCCGCTCGCGTCGGTCGGTCGCGGCGTCACCCCGTCCACGGCCGCCGCGATCGCGGCGATGTGCTCGGGGGTGGTGCCGCAGCAGCCGCCGACGACGTTGAGCAGCCCGTCGCGGGCCATCTCGCCCAGGACCTGGGCCATCTCCTCGGGGGTGTCGTCGTAGCCGCCGAAGGCGTTGGGCAGGCCTGCGTTGGGGTGGACCGAGGTGAGCACGCCGGGCAGGGCGGCGTGGCCGATCTCGCGCAGGTGCGGGCGCATGGCCGCCGCGCCGAGCGCGCAGTTGAGGCCGATGGAGAAGAGGTCGGCGTGCTCGGTGGAGACCGCGAAGGCCTCCGGCGTCTGGCCGGACAGCGTGCGACCGGAGGCGTCGGTGATGGTGCCGGAGAGCATGACCGGGACGCGCGGCATACCCCGTGCCTCCCGGTCGGCCTGCACGTCGGCGACCGCGTGCAGCGCAGCCTTGGCGTTGAGGGTGTCGAAGACGGTCTCGACGAGGATCAGGTCGGCGCCGCCCTCGAGGAGCGCGGCGGCCTGCTCGGTGTAGGCCCCGCGCAGCTGGTCGTAGGTGATCGTGCGGTGCTCCGGACGCCCGACGTCGGGGGACAGGGAGGCGGTCCGGTTGGTCGGGCCGACCGACCCGGCGACGAAGCGGGGGCGCCCGTCCTGCGCCTGCACCTCGTCGGCGACCTGCCGGGCGAGCCGCGCGGCGGCGACGTTGACGTCGCGGACCAGCCCCTGGGTGCCGTAGTCGGCCTGGGCGACCGAGGTGGAGCTGAAGGTGTTGGTGGTCAGGATGTCGGCGCCCGCGCGCAGGTAGGCGCGGTGCACGTCGGCGACCACGTCGGGGCGGGTCAGCCCGAGCAGGTCGAAGTTGCCCTTCAGTGCAGTGCCCTCGTGCGCCTCCCAGGCCGGGCCGGACCCGTGGAAGTCTGCCTCGACGAGCTCGACCTGTTGAAGCATCGACCCGTAACCACCGTCGAGGACGAGGATCCTTCGGTCTGCCTCGGCCCTGAGGGGGTGCGCATGGGCGGATGCTTCGGTGACGAGAGTCTCGGGCGGCACTCCCACACTCTAGAGCGGCCACCCCACGACCGGCGACACGCTCGGTCCGCCCGGGGCGAGCGCCCCGGTCCGGTCGATGCGCCGCGGCCAGGGCCGAGGGCAACCGGGGCGACTGCCCCGGTTCGGTCGATCAGGTGAAGAGGCGCTCGCCCCGCAGATACCGGTCCGCGCGGTCGGCCAGTGCTTCGCGTTCCTCGGCGTCGAGCTCCGCGAAGGTGCACGCCACGTCCAGGGCCGGCAGCCACCACTCCTGGAGCCGCTTCTCCAGCTCCGGCGGGTAGGAGGTCTGGGCCTCGTCCTCGGGCGTCGGCACGGGCGGCGCGCAGCAGCGCCACAGCAGGTCGAAGGAGTTGGTGCGCTTGTCCAGGTAGTACAGCCAGTAGGGGAACCGCTGGTCCAGCGCCTGCGCGTAGGCCCGCACCTGCGGGACCTCGTGGAGCTCGGTGTCGCTCCTGCCGTAGCCGTGGAAGGAGAGGGAGACCCGCTCCAGGAACGTGCGTGAGGTCGTCCGTGAGTGCAGGAGCTGGGTGAGCAGGCCCAGCGGGACCGAGAGGTCCATGGTCTCGACCTCGTGGCCGGAGACGACGACGTGCAGGTAGTCGGTGCCCGAGAGGTCGACGTCGGTGGGGGTGTCGTGGTGCTCGTGCGGGATCGGGCCGTCGCCGGGGACGTCGTGCGGCGCGCGTCCGCTGTCCAGGATGGCCATGGCCAGGGCGGTGGCGTTGGTCGGGGTGCCGAGCGGGCGCAGGATCCAGTAGCCGTCGTGCGGCAGGCTGACGTGCACGCAGTCCCCGTCGGCGTCCTCGCGCGCGGACGCGCGCACCACGTCCGACAGGGCGAAGCCGTCGGTGAACGCATAGCCGGCGCGGCTGTCGACGCAGAGGAGCCGCGCGGTCGTCACCACGAAGAGGTCGTGGTCCAGGTCGGGACGCGCGCCACCGAGGAAGGTCAGCTCCTCACCCGGGTGGAGCCGCTGCCGGAGCTGGAAGAGGTGCCGCGCGATGGACCGCTCGTCGAGACCGTCTCCCACAACGAGGTGCATACGGCCGGACTCTACTGGCTGCACGGTGGGGCCCGCTGCTCGCGACCCTGTCAGACTGGTCGGGCCATGACGACCTACGACCGCACCGAGCGCCGCCCGCTGACCGCCACCTACCGGATGCAGCTGAACTCCGGTTTCACCTGCGACGACGCGCAGAGCGTCCTGCCCTACGTCGAGGCGCTCGGCGCCAGCCACGTCTACCTCTCGCCGGTGCTGACCGCGGTGCCGGGCAGCGAGCACGGCTACGACGTGCTGGACCACACGCAGGTCAGCCCCGAGCTCGGCGGGCGGGAGGCCCTCGAGCGGCTCGCCGAGGACGCGCACCGGCGGGGGATGGGCGTGATCGTCGACGTGGTCCCCAACCACATGGCCCTCGTGCCCCAGGTATGGCGCAACGCACCCCTGTGGGAGGTCCTCCGTGAGGGCCCGAACTCCCCGCGCGCCCACTGGTTCGACGTCGACTGGGCGCACCTGGGCCAGCGGTTCGGCCTGCCGGTGCTCGGCCAGCCGCTCCAGGAGGTGCTCGCGGCCGGCGAGATCACCGTCGGCACCGGGGGCGAGGACGAAGGCCCGGCCGCCGGTCAGCGGGTCGTGCGCTACCACGAGCACGTCCTGCCGCTCGCCCTCGGCACCGAGCACCTCGCCGACGGCGGCGACCTCGCCGCCCTGCTGGACCAGCAGCACTGGCTGCTCGCCCACTGGCTCCAGGCGCCCGAGGTCCTCAACTACCGCCGGTTCTTCGAGGTCGACGGGCTCATCGGCGTCCGCGTCGAGGAGGCCGACGTCTTCGAGGCCACCCACGCCGAGCTGCTCGACCTGCACCACCGGGGAGTGATCGACGGCTTCCGCATCGACCACCCCGACGGGCTCGCCGACCCGCAGGGCTACCTGGAGATGCTCGCCGAGAGCACCCGCCCCGGCACGCCGGTCTGGGTGGAGAAGATCCTCGAGGGCGACGAGCGCCTCCCGGCGTCGTGGGCCTGCCAGGGCACCACCGGCTACGACGCCAACGCCGCGCTCACCGCGGCCCTCGTCGACCCGACCACCGCGGACGTCGTCAGCACCGCCTGGTTCGCCACCGGCGGCGAGCCCGACCTCGACGTCGAGGTCGAGCGCTGCAAGCGCCAGGCGGTGGACGCGCTGCTGCAGCCCGAGGTCAACCGGCTCCTGCGCCGCGCCGTCGAGGCGCTGCCGCACCTTGACGAGCACCGGCTGCGCGCCGCGCTGGTCGAGCTGCTCGTCGACGTGCACGTCTACCGCGCCTACGTCCGTCCCGGAGACCCCGGCAGCGAGGACGACGAGAGCCTGCACCGCCCCCTCGTCGACGCGCTCGAGCGTGCCCGCGCCGCACGTCCTGACCTGCTCACCGAGGTCGACGCGCTCGGCGAGGTCCTGCTCCACCCGGACGGCTGCGCGACCGACCCGGGCGCCGCGACCGACCTGTGCGTCCGCTTCCAGCAGACGACCGGCCCGGTCATGGCCAAGGGCATCGAGGACACCGCCTTCTACCGCTGGCACCGGCTGGTCGCGCTCAACGAGGTCGGCGCCGACCCCAGCGTCGGCGAGCGGCCCGAGGAGGCGGTGGCGGCGCTGCACACCTGGGCCGCCCACCAGGCCGAGCACTGGCCGCTCGGGATGACCACCCTGTCCACCCACGACACCAAGCGCAGCGAGGACGTGCGCGCGCGGATCCTCGCCGTCGCCGGCGACGCCGACGCCTGGCGCGGGCTGTCGCAGGCCGGGGCCGCCGCGGCCCAGCGGCACGGCGTCGACGCGCCGACCGCCCACCTCGTCTGGCAGACGCTGGTCGGCGCGGGGAGGGTGTCGCCGCAGCGGCTGCGCGACTACCTGACCAAGGCGCTGCGCGAGGCCAAGCTGCACACCGCCTGGGTCGAGCCCGACGAGGACTACGAGGGTCGGGTCCTCGCGCTCGCGGACGAGATGGTCTCGCACGGCGGCCCCGTCGACGCGGCCATCGGCGCGGCCGTGGGCGACAACGCGCTCACCATCCGCACGCTCACCCTGGCGCAGAAGATCATCCAGCTCACCCTGCCCGGCGTCCCCGACACCTACCAGGGCTCCGGCCTGGTCGACCTCTCCCTCGTCGACCCCGACAACCGCCGCCCCGTCGACTACCGCGAGCGGGTGGAGCGGCTGGTCCGCCTCGACGCCGAGGGCCGTCCGCAGGACCTCTCCGACGAGATCCTCTGGGTCACCTCCCGCCTGCTGCGCCTGCGCACCTGGCTGCCGCAGGCCTACGGCCCCGGCGCCGGGTATGCCGCTCTCGACGCCGGCGAGCACGTGCTCGGCTTCGTGCGCGGCGGGGTGGCCGCGACGCTGACCATCCGGGCGCCCCGCGCGCTCGGCGCCCGCGGCGGCCTGGGGGACACGCGCATCCCGCTGCCGCCCGGCCACTGGCGCGACGCGCTCACCGGCGCCGACCATCGGGTCGGCGACGAGGGCCTTGCGGCGGTGGACGTCTTCGCGGTGTCCCCGGCGGCGCTGCTGGTGCGGGCGGAGGACCTCGAGGAAGGCCCGCGATGAGCCACCCCTACCGGCTCTGGGCGCCGGAGGCCGACCGCGTCGAGGTGCGCCTCGGCGCCGACGGCGCGACCGGCGTGCCGATGGCACCCGTCGGCGGCGGCTGGTGGCAGGCGAGCACGGACCCGCTCGACGGGCGCTACGCGTTCGCGATCGACGGGCGCCCGCCCGTCCCGGACCCGCGCTCGCGCCGACAGCCGGACGGCGTCCACGCCGCCAGCGCGCTCGTGGACACCTCGACGTTCGACTGGACGGACCAGGGCTGGCGCGGGGTCCCGCTCGAGGGCGCCGCGGTCTACGAGCTGCACGTGGGCACCTTCACCCCGCAGCGCACCTTCGACGGCGTGGTCGAGTACCTCGACCACCTCGTGGACCTGGGGGTCTCCGTCGTCGAGCTCATGCCGGTGGCCGCCTTCCCCGGGCGGCACGGGTGGGGCTACGACGGCGTCTGCCTGTATGCGGTGCACGAGCCCTACGGGGGGCCCGTCGGCCTGGCCCGCCTCGTCGACGCCGCGCACGCCCGCGGCCTGGCGGTCTGGCTGGACGTCGTCTACAACCACCTCGGCCCGAGCGGCAACTACCTCTCGCAGTCCGGCCCCTACTTCACCGACCGCCACCACACGCCCTGGGGCGAGGCGCTCAACCTCGACGGGCCGGGCAGCGACGAGGTGCGCGCCTACGTCCTCGACAACGTCGCGATGTGGCTGGAGGACTACCACCTCGACGGGCTGCGGCTCGACGCCGTGCACGCCCTCCACGACGAGCGCGCACTGCCGCTGCTGGAGGAGCTGGCCGAGCTGGCCGACGAGATCGGGGAGCGCAGCGGCATACCCCGCACGCTCGTCGCCGAGTCGGACCGCAACGACCCCGCCACGGTGGCCCCGCTCGCGTCCGGGGGCCTCGGCGGGCAGGGGCTGCACGGGCAGTGGGCCGACGACGTCCACCACGCGCTGCACGTCGCGCTGACCGGGGAGACGCAGGGCTACTTCGCCGACTTCGCCGACCCGGGGGCGCTGGCCAAGGTCCTGGCGGACACCCCGTTCTTCCACGACGGCACCTTCTCCACCTTCCGCGGGCGCCGGCACGGGCGGCCGGTCGACCCGGAGGTGACGCCCGGCTGGCGCTTCGTCGCCTCCCTGCAGACCCACGACCAGGTCGGCAACCGGGCCGCCGGGGACCGGCTGGTGCACGGCATACCCCTGGGGCGGGCCGCGCTCGGGGCCGCGCTGCTGCTGACCTCCCCGTGGACGCCGATGCTGTTCATGGGCGAGGAGTGGGGTGCCTCGACGCCGTGGCAGTACTTCACCGACCACGCCGAGGACTGGCTGGCGCAGTCGATCCGCGAGGGGCGCGAGCGGGAGTTCGCCGAGCACGGCTGGGCCGGGGAGGTGCCCGATCCCCAGGACGAGGGGACGGTCGAGGCCTCGACCCTGCGCTGGGAGGAGGTGGGGCACGGCGACCACGCGCGGCTGCTCGACTGGTACCGCACCCTGCTGCGGCTGCGCCGCGAGCTGCCCGGGCTGAGCACCCCGCTCGGGCAGGGAGAGGTGCTGCGCGAGCCCGCCGGCGGGGGCGAACTGATCACGGTGCGGCGCGGGTCCGTCCTCGTGCTCGCGACGCTCGGGGAGCGGGCCGGCGCGACGGTGCCGCTGAGCGGTGGCATCGTGACCTCGTTCGGCTCCGTCGAGGACCGTGAGGGGCAGCTGGTGCTCGGCGCGGACTCGGTGGCGGTCGTCCACGGAGAGCCCGAGGGCGCAGCCGGGCAGGAAGGACGAGGATGAGCGAGGACGCGGGACGCAGGGCCTTCCACCGGCCGGTCTACCGACCTGCCGAGTCGCTGGAGAGCGTCGTCGGAGGGATCGACCCGCTGGAGCAGGTCGAGGCCGCCCACCGCACCGCCGAGATCGTCGTGGGCCGCGGACGTGACACCGACGACCCCGAGCTCACCGCGCGGCTGGTCGGGCTGGTGCGCGAGCTGGGGCTGGCCACCGTCGCCGAGATGTGGTCCGACCGGCCCGCCCGCACCCTGCCGGGGGCGCTGTGGCGGCTCTACCTGCTGCACGAGTGGGTGCAGCGCCGGCCCGACGAGGTGCGGCGCCTGTGGACCGCGGGGGAGGGCCGCGCCGAGGTCTACCGGGTGATCGTCGGCGTCGCCGAGCCGCCGGACCCCATGGCGCTGGCCGCGATGACCGGGGAGGTGCTCACCGGCGTCTTCAGCGGCGACCTCGCGGTCGCCCTGGAGCGGGCCGCGGCGTTCTGCCACGTCATGGCGGTCGGGCTGGTCGAGCCCGGCGTGGACGACATCCCGCCCGAGCAGGTGACGCGGGCGGCGCGGATGCGCGACACCGCCGACGACCTCACCGCCTGCGCACGGCTGTGGCGGCTGGACGCCCTCCACTGAGCGGGGCGCGGTCGCGACCGTCCCGGCCGGCCCGGACCCGGTGATCTCACCGGCGCGAAGGGGAGGTGCGGCCCGGCACCGTGGAGGCAGGTCCGGAGGAACCGGACCCCCACCGACCGAGGAGCCACCCATGGACGTTCTGGACCGTCTCACCCTCCACCACCTCGAGCACGAACGCCTCCTGCGCGACCGACACCAGGACCGTCAGGCGGACCTGCGCGAGAGGACGACCCACCAGGTCCCACGGACACGCCGCGCGGGCACCGGCGTGGTGGGACGCCTGCCGCAGCTCGCGCGGTCGCCGCTCAGTCCAGCGTTGCGTGCGCCAGCTCGGCCCGGGAGGTGATCCCCAGCTTGGTGAACACGTTGCGCAGGTGGAAGTCGACCGTGCGGGGGCTGACGAAGAGCGCCGTGGCCACGTCGCGGGTGGGCAGCCCCTGCGCGACCAGCGTGGCGACCCGGCGCTCGGTGGGGGTCAGGCGCGGCATGCTCGCGTCCGCGGCCGTCCGCCTCCTCGCGCGCTCACCGGACGCTCGCAACTCGTCGGCGGCGCGGTCGGCCCATCGGCTCGCGCCGACGTCCTCGAAGGTCTGCAGCGCCGCGCGCAGGTGCGGTCGGGCGTCGACCCGGCGCCGCGCTCGCCGGAGCCACTGGCCGTAGGCGAGGTGGGTCCGGGCGGCGTCCATCCTGCGAAGCGATTCGGCGTGCAGCGCCAGGGCGCTCAGGAAGTGGTGGTCGCTCTCCCCGGACCCGGCCAGCAGGGCCATCCCGTGCTCCGTGACGGCGCCCGCCCAGGGCGAGCCCGTCGCCCCGGCGAAGGCGGCCAGGTGGTCCACCCACCGCTGGGCGAGGTCCCGACGTCCGGCGAGGACGGCCGTCTCGATGCGGTCCAGGGCGATCAGCCGCTCCGCGAAACCGTGCGTCATCTGCTCGTAGTGGTGCAGGGCCGAGGCTGGGGAGCCGGCGAGCTCGGCGCGGATCCACAGCACCTGGTCCTTGACCGTCGCTTCCGTGGACCCCAGCGGTCCCGAGGCGATGGTCTGCTCCAGGTCGGCCAGCAGGTCGGCTGCGTCCGGTCCCCCGCGCAGCGCGCTCACCAGCGCGAGCCAGGCCTGCGGCATGGCCGCCAGCGAGGGTCGGCCGGTCGCGTGAGCCAGGTCCAGCGACTCCCGGGCGCCGGAGGCGAGCTCGTCCCACCTGCCGAGGACGACATCCAGCCCGCCACGGCGGGTCAGCGCGTAGAGGACCATGATGAGAGCGCCCTCGTTCCGCGCCCGGGCCAGGAGCCGCTCGTGCAGGCGGAGGGCGACGTCGTCGACGGCGAGGTGCATCGCGGCCAGTGCCAGGTTGGGCAGCAGCCCGTCGAGCGTCGTCTGCGCGTGGTCGACCTCGGTCTCGGCCGACCGGACCGCCCGCACGGCCTCGAGCCACTCGTGGCGCGAGACGTGGACGAAGGCGCTCAGCACCTGGGCCACGCAACGGTCCCGGGGGCTGGCCGGTGCTCCCACCAGCTGGAGCAGGTCGGCCGTCGGCTCCACGGCGACCATGGCGCCCAGGGCCGCGGCGAACATCCCCATCTCGCGCGCGCGGTCGGGATCGTGAGGTAGGACGGTGAAGGCTTCGGACACCAGGCGCCGGTGCGCCGCCTCGGCCGAGCCGGTGTTCCACTCGACCCTGGCCCGCAGGAGCGCCGCGTCGGCCCGGAGCAGGGGATCGTCGAGGGAGGACAGTGCGGCGTCGGCGAGGGTGGCCGCCCGGTCGGGCTGTCCCACGGTCCAGGCTGACGCTGCGGCCCGGTGCAGGCGATTGCCGCGTGCGGCGGGGTCGCGCGTCAGCTCGGCCGCCCGCTCCCAGGCCGCCGAGGCAGCCTCGTGCCCGCCGGTGGCGGCCGACCGTCGGGCGGCGGCCTCGAGCTCGGCGACCACCTCCTCGTCGGGCTGGTCGGTCGCCGCGGCACGGTGCCAGGCGCGACGGTCGGCGTCCTGCGGCCCGGGGAGCGCGGCGGCGAGAGCTGCGTGGGCGCTGCGCCGCTCACCGGTGCTCGCTCCCGCGTAGACGGCTGACCGCACCAGCGGGTGGTGAAGCTCGACCTGCGAGCCCTCGCGGCGGACCAGACCGGAGCGCTCGGCCGCCTCGACGGCGGTCTCGTCCAGGCCGAGGGCGTGCACGGCCCGGCCCAGCACGGCGAGGTCGCCCGAGTCGTCGGCCGCGGCGACGAGCAGCACCGTCCTCGCAGCCGGCTCCAGCCGCCGGTAGCGGTCCAGGAAGGCCGTCTCGACCGCCCGGGTCACCGGCAGCGTCCGCGGGAGGGGCGCACGCCCCGTGAGCACGTCGAGGCTCAGCTCACGGGCCAGCTCGGCGAGCGCGAGCGCGTTACCTGCGGTGCTCGCGTGCAGCCGCTCGGCCACCTCTCGTGGCACCTCGGCACCGCTCCGCGCCGCCAGCAGGTCGCGGGCGTCGACCTCGGGCAGCGGACCCACGGTCAGCACCGGCAGGTCGGCGGCGTCGAGGGCCAGGACGTCCCGGGCGGCCAGCAGCACCGCCAGATGCTCTCCCTCGGTCCGGCGGGCGACGAAGAGAAGCGCCTCGCGCGAGGCGGCGTCCACCCAGTGGAGGTCGTCCACGACCACGACGGTGGGAACGGCGGCCGAGGTGTCCGACAGGAGGGTCAGGACGGCCAGGTAGACCAGGAACCGGTCGGTACCCACGGGATCGGCCCCCTCACCCATGCCCAGGGCACCGCGGAGCGCGGCGGCCTGTCCGGGCGGGAGCGCCTTCAGCCCGGGCAGGAGCGGTCGGAGCAGCCGGTGCAGCGCGGCGAAGCCCAGCGGCGACTCGGACTCGACGCCACGGATCCGCAGGACGCGCAGGTCGGGGGTGGCGGCGACGGCGTCGGTCAGGAGCGTCGATTTGCCCGCCCCCGGCTCGCCGCGCAGCAGCAGCGCGGCCCCACGACCTGCCCTGGTCGCCCCGAGCGCCTCTGCCAGCGCCGCCTTCTCGCGCTCCCGCCCGACGATCACGGGACACAGCGTAGACCCGCGCGGCGGCGCACCGGCGGGCCGGACCGGAGGAAATCCAGGCAGTTTCACCGGCGCGGGGACCGCCTGCGCGCAGAGAGCCTCGAAGGGTCACTCCAACCGATCACCAAGGAGCACGCCAGTGATGTCCTCCACCCCGCGGATCTTCGTCGGCACGGCCACCGTGCGCGTGGCCGACGCGGTCTGCGGTCACTGCCTGGACGCGGTCCAGGCAGCCGTGCGCCAGGTTCCCGGCATCCGTTCGGTCGCCGTGGACCAGCTCACCGCCACCGTCACCGTCGTCACCGACCAGCCGGTCGACCGGACCGACGTGGACGCGGCGGTCGTCAGCACCGGCCACACCGTCCGCCCCACCCACTGAACACCTACCGAAAGCAGGCATCATGCTCAGCACACCCACCGTCCGTACCACCGCACCCCCCGTCGGTCCGTCGGGGGCGCATCCCGCCACTCGCCCCCCGGCGGCGTCCGCCACCGGCCTGGTCAAGGCCTACGGTCGCGGCGCGACGGAGGTCCGTGCCCTCGACGGTGCGACCCTCGTCATCCCCGCCGGTCGGCTGACCGCGGTGATGGGACCGTCCGGCTCGGGCAAGTCCACCCTCATGCACGCCATGGCCGGGCTGGACTCCGTGGACGAGGGCTCGATCCGCCTCGGCGAGACCGAGGTGAGCCAGCTCTCCGAGCGGCAGCGCACGCTGATGCGCCGTCAGCGCATCGGGTTCGTCTTCCAGAGCTTCAACCTCGTCCCGTCCCTGACGGCCCAGGAGAACATCACCCTGCCGCTGCGCCTCGCGCGGCGTACCGCGGACGCGGCCTGGCTGGAGGAGCTGGTCTCCACCCTGGGGCTGGGGGACCGCCTGACGCACCGGCCCGGTGAGCTGTCCGGCGGCCAGCAGCAGCGGGTGGCCGTCGCCAGGGCGCTGGTGACCCGGCCAGACATCGTGTTCGCCGACGAGCCCACCGGCAACCTGGACTCGCGACACGGCCACGTCCTGCTCGCCTTCCTGCAGAAGGCGGCCCGCGACCTGGGCCAGACCGTCGTCATGGTCACCCACGACCCGACGGCCGCCTCCTACGCAGACCAGGTCGTCTTCCTCGCGGACGGCCGCGTCGCCGGCGAGCTGCCCGACCCCACCGTCCCCACCGTCCTGGCCGCGATGGCCGGGCTCGAGCAGCCCGCTACGCGGGCGGAGAGCTGAGCTGGCCATGTGGCACCTGACCCTGCGCAACGTCCTGGCCCACCGGGGCCGGTTCGCCCTGACCCTCCTCGCCGTCGTGCTGGCGGTGACCTTCGTGGCCGGCAGCCTCATGCTGACGGGCACCTCCGAAAAGCTGCTCGACGAGCAGTTCCGCACCGCCACGGCCGGCGTCGACATCACCGTCCGCGACGCGGCAGCCTTCGACTCGGCGATGGGCGTCGAGGTCGACCGCGACCCGCTGCCCGGCGACGTCACCGACCGCCTCCTTGACGTCCCGGGTGTCGCGGCCGCGCTGCCCGCCGTGGACGGGCAGGGTCTGCTCGTCGTCGACGGCAGACCCGTCGTCCCGTCGGGCGCATCCGTCCTCGCCTCCTGGTCCCCTGCCCCGTTCGGCGCCTTCGAGCTGCGCGAGGGCCGGGCGCCGGGGGCCGCCGGTGAGGTGGCCGTCGACCTTGCCACCGCCCGCACGGCCGGCATCAGCATCGGGGACACCGTCGACGTGGCCACTGACTCGCGCACCTCGCTCCGCGTCGTCGGCCTGGTCGGCTTCGCCGACGCGGACGGTATGACCGGCGCGACCGTCGCCCTGGTGACCCTTGGCCAGGCCCAGCGCATGCTGGGCCTCGGCGACGGCCTCTCCGAGGTGCTCCTCACGACGTCGGGGCCGCAGTCGGTCGACGAGGTCGTCGACGCCGTCCGCTCCGCCCTCGGCGAGGAGTATGCGGTCGCCTCCTCCCGGGACACCGCCGCCGCCAGCGCGGAGGCGGCGCAGGAGCAGCTGGGCCCGCTCGGGATGGTGCTCACCGTCATGTCGGCGGCCGCGCTGCTGGTCGGCTCCCTGCTCATCGCCAACACGTTCGCCATCGTCACCAGCCAGCGGCGTCGCGAGATCGCCCTGATCAGGGCGGCCGGCGCGACCACCGGTCAGGTCACGCGCGCCGTGCTTGCCGAGGCCCTGATCGTCGGGGCGGTCGGGTCGGTCATCGGCACGGGGCTCGGCGTCGTGGCCGCCGACGGCCTGCGGGAACTGGTGGGGGTGTTCGGCACCAACCTGCCCGAAGGCCGCGCCGTCGTCTCCGCGTCCACCATCACGCTCTCTGTCCTCCTCGGTCTGCTGGTCACGGTCCTGTCCGCGGTGGCAGCGGCGCGTGGGGCCGCCCGCATCACTCCGGTGGAGGCCCTGCGGGCCTCGGCGGAGATCCAGCCCGCCGCGCGCGGGCGGCGCCGGCTGCGGTTCGCGGCCCGGCTCGCGCCGCTGGTGGCCGGACTCGCGGGCGTCTCGGCGGTCGTCGCCGGCGCCCCGGTGCTCCTGCTCGTGCCCGCTGCGCTGCTGACCGTCGCGGGCACCGCCCTCCAGGGACGGGCCGTGACGCCGGTCCTCGCTCGGTTCGTGGGTGCGCCCCTGGCCAGGACGGGGGTCCCCGGTCACCTGGCACGGGAGTCCGCGGCGCGGGCGCCGCGGCGGACGACCTCAACCGCGATGGCCCTGGCCCTCAGCCTGGCGCTCATCGCCTTCATGACGGTGGTCGCGACCTCGCTCAGGGACGGTCTGTCCGGCACCTACCGCGAGACGGTCACGGCGGACCTCGTGGTCGAGAGCGCCCGTGGCGAGATGCTCGGAGGCCTCTCGCCGCAGGTGGCCGAGGAGCTGGCGGCGCTGCCGGAGGTCGCGCACCTCTCCCGGGTCCGCTACGGCCACTGGCTGGACGACGGCACGACGAGCGCCCTGTCCGCCGTCGACCCGGCGACGCTGCCGCTGGTGGCGGAGCTCGACCTCGTCGAGGGCTCGCTCCAGGCCTTGGAGGACGGTGGTGTCGTGATCGCGCAGTCCGTCGCCGCGGAGCGCGACCTGTCCGTGGGCGACGAGGTCACGATGACCTTCTCCTACACCGGTGATCAGCGGCTGCCGGTGGTCGGGATCCTCGACTCGCTCGACGCGCAGGCGCTGTCGACGAGCTGGTTCGTCTCGCTGGACACCTACGCACGCAACTTCACCGAGGACGTGGATGCCAGCGTGCTGGTCCGGCTGGTCGACGGTGCGGACGTCGGCCGGGCGACGGCGCAGGTCGAGGCGGCGCTCGAGGACCACCCGACCGCCGACGTACGGAACCAGGCGGCCGCCGCGGCGGCCCGCGGAGCCACGGTCGAGCAGGTGCTCGGACTGGTGACGGTCCTGCTGGTGCTCACCGTGATCATCGCGCTGCTGGGGATCACGAACACCCTGGCCCTGTCCGTCTCCGAGCGGACGCGTGAGATCGGCCTGCTCCGGGCGGTCGGAGCCGACCGCCGCCAGGTCGGCGGGATGATCCGTGCCGAGGCCGTCCTGGTCGCGGCGCTGGCCGGAGTCCTCGGACTCGGCCTGGGTGTCGGCCTGGCAGCCGTCACGGTCTCCGCGCTGGGTCGGGTGGCCCCGCTGGCGATCTCGCTGCCGGTCGGGCGCCTCGCGCTGGTCGCGATGCTCGCCGTCGCCGCAGGGCTCGTCGCCGGGCTGCTGCCGGCCCGGCGCGCAGCTCGCATGGACGTGCTGCAGGCGATCGCCACCCAGTAGCCGCGCGCCGTGCCGCACGCCCCGACGTGACCCTGGTGATCTCACCGGCGCGACCGACCGGGCGTGCGGCACAACCTGGCAGGACAGGACGAACCCCACCCAAGGAGAAGAAACCATGACCGTCGACCACCGTCGGGCCGGAGCGACCCACCACCAGGCCCCGCGTCCCCGACCTGCCACCGTGACCCTGCGACGGGCGGGCGCGGCGGATGCCGACACCGTCCAGAGGCTCGTCGAGGAGATCGCTGCGCACGAGGGTGACCTCGAGCACGTCCAGGTGACCGCCGCCCGGTGGCGCGAGCTTCTCGACCGGGACGACGTGGTCGTCCTGCTCGCCGAGCGGGAGGGCCGTGCGGTGGGCTTCGCCTCCGCCGTGCGCCGGCTGCACCTGTGGAGCGGCGGGGACCTGCTGGCCGTGGACGACGTCTTCGTCCGTGCCGACGCCCGTGACGGGGGAGTGGGGCGGCAGCTCCTCCTCGGGATGGCGCAGCTCGCCTCCGGTAGGGACCTGCTCATCACCTGGGGCGTCGAGACCGACAACACCGGTGCGCAACGCTTCTACCGCCGGCTCGGTGCCGCCCTGCGCCCCAAAGTGCTCGCGAGGTGGGCGCCCGCTGCCTACCGGCCCCTGCTGGGGCAGGACGCCACCGGGGGGCGGGCATGAGCACCGCTAGCGCGCGCGTGGCGGTCCGGCGTCCTCAGGACGTCCCGGAAGGCACACCGCGGACCAGGCGCCGGGCCGCGCTGGCGCTGCTGGTCTCGGCGCAGTTCGTCGTCATGCTCGACACGTCGGTGGTCAACGTCGCGCTGCCGTCGGTGCAGCGTGATCTCGGGCTCGGTCCTGCGGGGCTCGCCTGGGTGGTCAACGCCTACGTCCTGGCCTTCGGCGGCCTGCTTCTGCTCGCGGGCAGGGCCGCGGACGTCCTGGGCCGGCGCCGGATGTTCGTGGTCGGGTCGGCCGTCTTTACGGTCGGCAGCCTCCTGGCAGGGTCGTCGGCCACCGAGGTCGGCCTCGTCGCCGGCCGCATCGTGCAGGGCGTCGGTGCGGCCAGCCTGAGCACGGCGGCGATGTCGCTGCTGCTCGTGATGTTCCCCGGGCCGGCACGGGCCGGCGCGATGAGCGCCTGGGGCGCCGCCTCCACCCTGGGTGGCGCGAGCGGTGTCGTGGTCGGTGGTGTGCTGACCGGGACCCACGGGTGGCCGTGGGCGTTCTTCGTGACCGTGCCGGTGACCGCGTTCGCCGGGCTCCTGGCCCTCCGGGTGCTCGACCCGTCACCGGGCGCCGGCGCTGCCCGACGGTTCGACGGTCTGGGCGCCGCGCTGGTCACCGGCGGGGTGCTGGCGCTCTCGCACGCGGCCCTCAGCCTGCCGCAGCACGGTCTGACCTCTCCGTCGGTGCTCGCCGGGACGGTGCTGGCCGTCGTGTTGCTGGTCGCCTTCGCGCTGGTCGAGAGCATCGTGCCGGACCCGCTCGTCCCGTTGTCGGTCTTCCGTTCCCGGGCGCTGACGGCCGGGGTGCTGACTGCAGTGCTGGGTGGAGCGGCGCGCGCCTCCACCTTCGTGCTGGTCGCGCTCTATCTGCAGCAGGTCATGCACCTTGCGCCGCAGACCGCCGGCCTGGCGATGCTCCCCACCTCGGTGACGGGGTTCGCCGCGTCCCTGGTGCTGCTGCCCAGGGTGCTGCGGGCGCTCGGGCCGGAGCGGACCATGACGGGCGGTCTGGTGGTTCTCGCCCTGGGCCACCTGTGGCTCGCGCGCACCCCGGCCGCGGCGCTCTACCTACTGGACGTACTGCCCGGGCTGCTGCTGGTGGCCGTCGGCGTCGCACTCAGCTTCACGCCGACCACGATGGTCGTCGCCGCTGCGCTGCCGGCAGCGCGCGCGGGGCTGACCTCCGGGCTGGCGAGCTCCTCCACGCAGGTCGGGTCCTGCCTGGGTCTGGCCACGCTCACCGCCGTTGCGATCGCCGCCGGCGGGGCCCCGGACCCGGCACCGTCGTCGCTGACCGGTGAGGGGTTCGCGGCCGCCTTCCGGGCGGCGGCAGCCGTCGCGCTGACCACCGGCCTGCTCGCCTGCACCCTCCCACGGCCGCGGCGGTAGGCATCCCGGCGACCACCGGTCTCCTCAGCAGGCTGCGCCGAGCTCCCGGGCCGGAAGTGCCGCCATCACACCGGCGGCCGGCACGGTCGGCGGCCCAGCCTTCTTCAGCATCCGCAGGGCGCGGTCCCCGAGCGAGGTCGTGGCGGTCGATCGGGGTGACGAGGTGTCGTCGACGAGGGCCAGCAGCCCGCGGCGCAGGTCCTGACCGTGGCGGCGCAGGTGAGGCGACCAGGTCATCGACGCGTGGTGCTGCCGGTGGCCGCACGCGCGCACGGGGCAGGAATCGTGGTTGCGCGCCGGACCGGGAGCGCCTCTCGGCGTGTGGCCGCTCGAAGCGGCATGTGTTGGAGCCCGGGGCTGCCGCGGTCCGGCGCGCAGTGAGGTCCAACGAGGACCCCGGGAGGATTGTTCCATGCACCCGGCGTGAGCCGCATCACGAGGAGGTCAGGACGGCGGGCGGTGGCGCTCGACCGCGACCACGCGGGCGTCCTTCCCCGCGCCGACCATCGTGCAGGCCAGCACCTCGCCCTTGTCCATCGGCGTCTCGACCAGCCGCTTGAGCATCCGGCGGGTGCCGCGCGGGACCTCCTTGCCGGCGCGGCGCCACACCTCCTGGAGCACGGTCGGCAGCAGGGGACGGTGCGTGCACAGGGCGACGGGGGCGGCGTCGTCCATCAGGGAGCGCAGCGTGCGCGCCGCCTTGGTCGGGTCGACCTCGAAGCCCTCCTCCGACAGGCCTTTCCTGGTCACGAGGGGCACGCCGCTAGCCTCCGCCCAGGGCCGCACCGTGGAGGCGCAGCGGACCGACGGGCTGGACAGCACCCGCTCCGGGGCGTAGGCACCCAGCACCCCGCCCAGCCGGCGCAGCTGGGCCTGCCCCGCCTTCGACAGCGGGCGGGCGGGGTCGGGCCCGTCCCAGGAGCCGCGGGGCACGGCGTGCGCGTGCCGCACGAGGAGGAAGGGCCAGGTGTGCAGCCGGTCGGAGTCGTGCAGCTCCACGAGCGCCGCGAGCTGCTCCCGGTCGCGGGGTAGCTGAGCCGCTGCGCCGCGGCCCGCGGGGCGAGCCAGGCCACCTCGTCGACCTCGTGCTCCAGGGCACCGTCGCCGCCGAGCACCTGCCCGACCCAGTAGCGCACCTGCTTGTCCGCGCCGCCGTTGCCGTGGTTGAGGTAGCGCGACTCCGGCAACGGCGCGCCGAGCCGCACGAGCAGCCCGGTCTCCTCGAGCGTCTCGCGGACCGCGGCCGGCGCCCAGTCCTCGCCGGGGTCCAGCTTGCCCTTGGGCCAGGACCAGTCGTCGTAGTGCGGCCGGTGGACCAGCCCGACGCGCAGCCTCCCCTTCCGCACCCGGTAGGGCACGACGCCGGCGGCCCGGACGAGGCGGCGGCTCACGAGCCGGCGGCTCCGGCGGCATACATGACGTCGACGGCGGAGCGCTCGAAGCCGAGGTGGGAGTAGGTCGCGATCGCGGCCGCGTTGTCGCCGTCGACGTAGAGGGTGGCGGCGTCGGCCCCGACCGCGCGCAGGTGCTGCAGCCCCAGGAGCGTGGCGGCGCGGCCGAGGCCGCGGCCCTGGTAGTCCGGGTCGACGCCCACGACGTAGACCTCGCCGGTCACCGGGCCGCCCGCCTGCGGCGGCTCCACCTTGGTCCAGTGGAACGCGGCCAGCCGCGGCCGGCCGTCGGGGTCGGTCCGGGTGAGGTCCTCGATCAGCAGGAACCCCTGCGGGTCGAACCACGGCTCCTGCTGACGCTCGCGCAGGTCCGTCAGGGTCATGCGTCCCTGCTCGGCGTGGTGGGCGAAGGCGCGCGCGTTGACCGCGAGCCAGGGGGCCCCGTCCTCCCCGACGCGGAAGGGGCGCACCGCGAAGCCCTCGGGCAGCTCGACGTGGTCGGGCAGCTCGGCCCACTCCCCGTCCAGGGGACGCCCCATCTGCCACAGCTCGCGGACCACCGACAGGCGACGGGAGGTGTAGAGACGCCGCGCGTCCTGCAGGTCCCCGTGCGACCACAGGCGCACCTGCGGCCAGTCCTCGAGGACGTGGTCGAGCAGCATCCCGCCGAGGCCCTCGCGCCGGTGGGCGGGGTCGACCACCAGCTCGCCGGAGGGAGCCTGCGGGTCGGAGTGGTCGACGTGCCCGTAGGCCAGGACCTTGGCGCCGGGCTCCTCCGCCCGGTCCAGGACCACCAGGTGCGTGGAGCCGGCTGTCGGGTTCTCCTCGGGCAGGCGTCGCGCCTGGAGCACGGTCTGCTCCGACAACGGCCGCACGCCGTCGTGCTGGGCGGCGCGCACCGCCAGCGCGAGCACGTCCCCGGAGAGACGTGGTGGCAGGGAGGGCAGCACCTCGACGGTGGGGTTCTGGCCTGGCATGGGCCTAGTCTGGCACGACGTTCAGCGTTCGCCACCGCGCGGGCCACTGAAGCGGTAGCCGACCCCCCGGATGGTGTGGATCAGCGACTCCCGCTCCGCCCCGAGCTTGGCCCGCAGCCGTCTGACGTGCACGTCCACGGTCCGCGTCCCCCCGTAGTAGTCCTGTCCCCAGACCTCCTGGAGCAGCTGGTCGCGGGTGAAGACGCGCCCCGGATGCTGCACCAGGTGGCGCAGCAGCTCGAACTCCTTGAACGTCAGGTCCAGCCGTGCGCCCCCGGCCCGCACGGTCCAGGCCGCCTCGTCGACGACCACGTCCGCCACCCTGATCTCCCCGCGCTCCTGCGGGTATGAGGTGCGCCCGCCCCCGTGCTCCGGCCTCGGCGGGCGAGGGGTGGTGCGGGCGAGGAGGCGGCGGACCCGGGCGGCGAGCTCGGCGGCGCCGACGGTGGTCAGGACCAGGTCGTCGGTGGGCCACTGCTCGTCGAGCACCGCCAGGCCGTCGGCGTCGAGGACGGTCAGGACCGGCCACCCGGTGCCCGCGGCGGCAAGGGTGCGCAGCAGGCCGCGGGCCGCGAGCGGCCCGGTCACGGCGTCGACCACGACGAGGTCCGGCTCGGGGCCGGCCAGCAGCGGGCCGAGGTCCGGGCCGAGCACGCGCACGCTGTGGGGGAGCAGGGCCAGACCGGGCGCGACCCGCGGCACCGCGGCCTCGGCCGGGGCGCACGCGGTGAGCAGGACCAGGTCGGCCACCGGCACAGATTAGTACCCCCTGGTGATAATGGGTGCATGTCAGTGCCGTCGCCAGCGTCGTCGTCCTCGGGGTCCGGGGCCCGACCGGAGCCGCTCGCGGACCCGGGGTCGGCCGCAAGGGCTCCGCGGCCGCCCCGCCGCCCCCGGGTGCCGCAGCTCTCCACGGCTGTGCACGTGGCCTCCTTCGCGGTCGTGACCGCGGTGGTCCTGGCCGTGGCCGCGCTGGCCTCCCCGGTGATGCTCGCGGTCGCGGTCGCCGCGTGCACGGTCGTCCTGGCGTGGGGCTGGGCCGGCGCCCTCGGTCTGCCGGCACCGCGCGGTTCCTTCGTCGTCATCCTGCTCGGCTCGCTGGCCCTGGTGCTGGCCGTCGCCGCCCGGGACTCCGAGCCGTGGCTGGTGTGGGTGCCCGCGGCGCTGAGCATCGGGATGATCGTGGCCTTCGGGCACCAGCTGCTGCGCGTGGACGGCCGGCCCCGGCTCACCGAGTCGGTCAGCTCGGTCGTGCTCGCGCTCTGGCTCGCGGCCAGCGGCGCGCTGCTCGTCCCGCCGGTCCACAGCGCGGAGGGCCGGGCCCTGGTCGTCGCCGCGGTCGCCGCCGCCCTGGCGTCGGCGCTCACCGACCTGCTCGGCCGCGTCCCGGCCGTGGAGCAGTGGCTGTCGGCCGTGGCGATGGTGGCCGGCGGCGCGGTGGCGGTCGTCGTCGCCCTCGCGACGGACCAGCCCTGGACGACCTGGCTGCTCGTCGGCGTGGTCGCCGCCGCGCTCAGCCAGGCCACGCGCGCGGTCATGGCCCCGCTGCCGACCATGGCGCTGACCCGCCCCCGGCTGGTCTCCGCGGTCGCCTCGGTGCTGGTCGTCGGCGTCGTGCCCTACCTGGTCGCCCTGGTCTTCGTGGGCGAGGCCCTGACCGGCTGACCGGGTCCGCCTACGATGGGGGCGTGCCCATCGAGATCGATCCCACCATGCACCCGCAGTGCGCCCCCCTGGCCTGGATGCTCGGCTCCTGGGCCGGCGCCGGCGTCGTCGGCTACCCCTCCATCGAGTCGCGCCACTTCGGCCAGGAGGTCGACGTCACCCACGACGGACGTCCCTTCCTGGTGTGGACCTCCCGGGCCTGGCTGCTCGACGCCGACGGCAACAAGGAGAAGGCCGCCGCCGTCGAGACCGGCTTCTGGCGTCCGCAGGAGGACGGCAAGGAGGTCGAGCTGCTGCTGGCCCACCCGACCGGCATCGTGGAGATGTACGTCGGGGAGATGTCGCCGGCCAAGGTGGAGCTGCAGACCGACGGCGTCATGCGCAGCCCGCACGCCAAGGAGTACTCCGCCGCCCACCGCCTCTACGGCTACGTCGGCGGCAACATGATGTGGGTGATGGACATGGCGGCCACCGGCCACCCGCTCCAGTCGCACGTCTCCGCCGAGCTCAAGCGCGTCTGAGGCAGGGCCTCCCCGCCCTGCCTCGGACCTGGCCCGTGCCTCAGCCGCAGTTCCCGGCGAAGCCCGCCTTGGGCGAGACGTCGTCGACGTAGGTGTCCATCGTGTCGTTGCGCAGGTGCTCGCTCAGCCTGGCCATCTGAGAGTCGGCCATCAGCACGATCGAGCCGGCCACCGGGTGCATGTCGATCCCGCACCACGGACCCTGCCAGAAGTGGATGTCGCCGCCGCGCACGTCGCGCATCGAGATGGCCAGGTTGCGCATGTCGGAGACCTTGAGGCTGTCGTCGACGGTGAGGTTGGTGGTGGCCGCGTCGACGAGGTTGGCCAGCCGCACCGGGTTGGTCAGGGTGTCCCGGGACAGGGCCTTGCCCAGCACCGCCTTGATGAACTGCATCTGACGCTCGCCGCGGGAGATGTCGCCCTGCGAGAGCGACTTGCGCTCGCGGACGAAGCGCAGCCCCTGCTCGCCGTCCATGTGCTGCACGCCGGCGGAGAAGCCGCCGCCGGACTCGGTCACCGTCACGTCCACGCCGCCGATGGCGTCGGTCATCGCCTTGAAGCTCTCGAAGTCGACGATGGCCACGTGGTCGATCGGCACGTTGATCAGCGGCTGCAGGGTCTGGATCAGCAGCGGCGCGCCGCCGTAGGAGTAGGAGGCGTTGATCTTCGAGCTGCCGCCGGTCCCGGCGATCGGCACGAACAGGTCGCGCGGGAAGTGGATGAGGTCGACCCGGTCGCGGGCGTCGTCGACGTGCGCGAGCACGATCACGTCCGAGCGGCCGCGCTCGACCGACAGGTCGCGGCTGTCGCTGCCGATGATGAGGAAGTTGAGCGCGTCGCCGGCCGCCGCGTCGCGGTCCGGGGTGGTCACCGGCACCGTGGTGCCGTCCACGTCGAGGGCCTTGCCGTCCTCGCCGACGATCGGGGCCGTCCCGTCCTCGCCGTCGGTGTCGACCTCGGCGCCGTCGCCGGTCTGCTGGGCGTCGTCCTGGCCCGGCTGGCGGGCGCCGTCCGGCGAGATCGTGATCTCGGTCTGCTTGTCGGCCTTGAGGTCCTCGTGCTCGACGTTGCCCGCGACCGTGCGCTGCAGGTAGAACAGGTAGCCGCCGACGGCGACCACGGCCAGCAGGACCAGCACGCCGACCGAGCGGGCGGCGATGCCCAGCGGGCCCGCCCTGCGCCGGCCCCGCCCGGAGCGTCGAGGGCCGTGCCCGCCGCGTCGCGGACCGCTGTCCGTGGAAGTGTCGTCGAACCCCATGGGCGTGCAGTCTAGGGCCACCTTCTGGGAGGCCCCCGCACGTGACGTACCGTGGCGGCATGAGCGTGCTGCTGAGTCGTCCGGGGGCCGTCGAGGGCAGGGGCGTCGACGCGGGTGTCGCGGCCCACTACGGCGCTCCGCACAAGGAGCAGGTGCTCCTCGAGGAGGGCCTGGCCGTCGTCGACCTGTCGCACCGCGGCGTGGTCACCGTCACCGGTCCGGACCGCCTCACCTGGCTGCACTCGTTGACCAGCCAGCACCTGGCCGCGCTGGCCCCCCGCACCTCGGTGGAGACCCTGATCCTCTCGCCCAAGGGACACGTCGAGCACGCGCTGCACCTCGTCGACGACGGGGAGAGGACCTGGATGACGACGGAGCCGGGCGACGCGCCCGCCGTGGTCGCCTGGCTGGACTCGATGCGCTTCATGCTGCGGGTCGAGGTCGCCGACGTCTCCGACCGGTATGCCGTGCTCGGCGAGCCCGTGGGCGCCGAGTCCGCCGTGGGCGAGCCGGTCGCCTGGGTCGACCCCTGGCCCGGGGTGGTCGGCGACTCGCACGCCTACGGCCCGCAGGGCGAGGAGCACCCCGGCCACGGGCGGAGGTGGCGCGAGCTGGTCGTCCCCCGCGAGGACCTCGCCACCGCGGTCGGCGACCGTCCCCTGGCCGGCACGTGGGCCGCGGAGGCGCTGCGGGTGGCCGCCTGGCGTCCGCGGGCCGGGATCGACACCGACCACCGCACCATCCCGCACGAGCTGGACTGGCTGCGCACCGCCGTGCACCTGTCCAAGGGCTGCTACCGCGGCCAGGAGACCGTCGCCCGGGTCAAGAACCTCGGTCGGCCGCCGCGCCGCGTGGTCTTCCTGCACCTGGACGGCTCCGGGCACGTGCCGCCCGAGCCGGGCACCGAGCTCGTCCCGGCCGAGGGCGGCCGGGCGGTGGGCCGGCTCACCAGCGTGGCCCAGCACCACGAGGACGGGCCGATCGCGCTGGCCGTGGTCAAGTACACGACCGACCCCGCCGCCGTCCTCCTGGCCGGCGAGGTGTCCGCCGCCCAGACCGAGATCCTGCCCGCCAGCACCGAGCGCCCGACCACACGTCCCCGCCTGCGCTGAGCGCCACCACGGCTGGCAGGATCGGGGCCATGCCTTCGACCCTCATCACCGTGGCGCCGACCGGCGCCGAGACCGCCAGGGCTGACTTCCCGCAGCTGCCGACCACGCTGCAGGAGCTGGTCGAGACCGCGCAGCGCTGCGAGGGCGCCGGGGCGGGGCTGATCCACGTGCACGTGCGCGACCCCGAGGCCGGCCACGCGCCGACGCTGGACCCGGTGCGCCTGCGCGACACCGTCCAGGCGCTGCGCGAGGCCACCGACCTGGTGGTCCAGCTCTCCACCGGAGGCTCGGTCAGGGACCCGCTGGAGAAGCGACTGACCGTGCTCGACGCCGAGCCCGACTCGTGCTCGCTGACCTGCGGCACCGTCAACTTCGGCGACGACGTCTTCCTCAACCCGCACGGGTTCATGAGCGACCTGTACGTGCGTGCCCAGGAGCAGGAGGTGGTGCCGGAGTTCGAGATCTTCGAGCTCGGCCACCTCGCGTCGCTCTCCCGGCTGATCGACGCGCACGGCCTGCCCTTCGGCGGCAAGGTCCACGTCGACTTCGTCACCAACGTCCCGGGCGCCATGCCCGGCACCGTCGAGGCGCTGGTCGCCGGGGCGCAGATGCTGCCCGCCGAGGTCACCAGCTGGTCGGCGACCGGCATCGGCCGCGCGCACCTGCCCATCGCGGCCGCCGCGCTCGCGATGGGCGGGCACCTGCGGGTCGGCATGGAGGACAACCTGATGATGGCGCGCGGCCAGCAGGTGCAGCACAACGCCGAGCTGGTCGAGCGCGCCGCGAGCCTGGCCACCACCATGCAGCGACCGCCGATGAGCACCGACGAGGCGCGCGAGCTGCTGGCGGTCAAGGACCGGAGGGACCGGTGAGCACGGGTATGCAGTCTCCCGCCCCCAGCCCGCTGGCCTCCGCGCCGGTGGTCGCCGAGGTGGTGCGCAACGGCTTCGTGGAGTCCGTCCACCACGGCGTCGTCGCCGCCGTCGGTCCCGACGGGGCTTCCGTCGTCTCCGTCGGGCCGGTCGGCGCCACGATCCTGCCGCGGTCCTCGCTCAAGCCGATGCAGGCGATCGCGATGCTGCGGGCCGGTGCCGACCTGTCCGGCGAGCTGCTGGCACTGGCCAGCTCCAGCCACTCCGGCGAGGACTTCCACGTCGAGGGCGCCCGGCGGATCCTCGCCTCGGTCGGCCTGGAGGAGTCCGCGCTGCAGAACACCCCCGACCGCCCCCTCGACCAGGCCGAGCGCGAGCGCTGGATCGCGGCGGGGCGCGGGCCGTCCTCGCTGGGCCAGAACTGCTCCGGCAAGCACGCCGGGA
Source organism: Ornithinimicrobium avium (assembly GCF_003351765.1). NCBI lineage: Bacteria > Bacillati > Actinomycetota > Actinomycetes > Micrococcales > Ornithinimicrobiaceae > Ornithinimicrobium > Ornithinimicrobium avium. Next base: position 1,876,292 of record NZ_CP031229.1, on the reverse strand, counting down.
TGCTCGCCGCGTGCGTCGCCGCCGGCTGGGACACCACCACCTACCGCGACCCCGGGCACCCGCTGCAGCAGCTCATCGTCCGGGTCGTCGAGGAGCTGACCGGGGACACCGTCGAGGTCGTCACCGTCGACGGCTGCGGGGCTCCCGCGCTCGGCGTCACCACCCTCGGGCTGGCCCGCGCGTTCGGCCGGATCGCCGCCGCCGACCCCACCACCCCCGAGGGGTGCGTGGCCGAGGCGATCAGGACCCACCCCGGGTGGCTCGGCGGCACCGGCCGCGACGTCACCGACCTGATCCGGGGCGTGCCCGGCCTGATCGCCAAGGACGGCGCGGAGTCCGTCTACGCCGTCGGCCTGGCCGACGGTGGCGGCGTGACGGTCAAGATCACCGACGGTCACGACCGGGCACGGGTGGGCGTCGCGACCGCGGCGCTGCGCCGCCTGGGGGTCCTGGACCTGGGGCCGGACGTCGCCGGCGTGCTCGACGAGCTCGACGCCCGCGCGGTCGTGCGCGGCCACGGGCAGCGCGTCGGTGCCGTGCGGGCCGTGCCGCTGCCGTGAGGGCGGTCCTGCAGCGGGTGAGCCGCGCGAGCGTCACCGTGGAGGGCGAGGTCGTCGGCGCGGTCGGCCCCGGCGTGCTCGCGCTGGTCGCCGCCACCCACGACGACGGCCCGGCCGACGTGGAGACCGTGGCCCGCAAGATCGCCGAGCTGCGGATCCTGCCGGAGGAGACCTCGGTCGTCGACGCCGGGGCGGCGGTGCTCGTCGTCAGCCAGTTCACGCTCTACGGAGACACCAAGAAGGGTCGCCGCCCCTCCTGGTCGAAGGCCGCCCCCGGCGACGTCGCCGCGCCTCTCGTGGACGCGGTCGCCGACGCGCTGCGGGCGCGCGGGATCGAGGTGGCCACCGGCCGCTTCGGCGCCATGATGCAGGTAGAGCTGGTCAACGACGGGCCGTTCACGGTCATCGTCGACACCTGAGGGGAGACCAGGCGCCGGGGCGCGTCCACGCCGCACCCAGGCGCACCGCATACCCTGGGAGCATGCCCGCCCTCTACGGAGCCCAGAACCTGCTGATGACCGCCGTCGGCGTCGCCGTCCTGGCCATGATGGTGTGGGCGCTGGTCGACTGCGCCCGGACGCGGGCCGACGCCTTCGTCGCTGCCGGCAAGCGCACCAAGAACTTCTGGCTGCTGCTGACCGGCGTGGCGACGGTGATCGGGTTCATCTTCGTGCTGCACCCGTTCAACCTGTTCAACCTGGCCGCGATCGTCGCCGCCGGGGTCTACCACGCCGACGTCAAGCCGGCGCTGAAGGCGGTCCTGGGCCGGTCCCGCGGCGGCGGCGACCACATGGGCCCCTACGGGCCGTGGTGAGACCGGGCGTCCCACGCACCGAGCTCGTCCCCGGCCCGGACGGCGACCTGGAGGTCCTCACCACCGGCCGCGGCGAGCCGCGCTCGCTGTTCGTCCACGGGCTCGCGGGGTCGATCGCGACCACGCGGCCGTACGCCTCGAAGGTCCCCGGCACCCGCACCTTCGTGCACCTGCGCGGGCACGGCGCCTCGTTCGCGCCGACGGACGACGACTGGGGGTATGCCGAGCTCGCCGCCGAGGTCTGGTCGGTCGCCGACCGCCTCGGTGCCGACCGCGCGCTGGGGATCAGCATGGGGGCCGGTGCCCTGCTGGCCGGGCTGGTGCAGCACCCGGACCGCTTCTCCCGGATCGTGCTCGTGCTGCCCGCCGCGATCGACCGGCCGCGCGAGGACGATGCCATGCGGCGCCTGGAGCGGCTCGCGGTGCGCGTCGAGGCCGGCGACGTGCGCCCGGTCGCGGCGCACCTGCTCGCCGAGCAGCCCGCGGCGGTCCGCGACGACCCCGGCGTGGTGCGCTGGTGCCGCGAGCAGGCGGAGGCGCTGGTCACCACCGGCGTCGCGGCCGCGCTGCGGGTCCTGCCGCACCGGGTGCCGGTCCTCGACCGGGCCGAGCTGGCGCGGGTGAGGTGTCCCGTGCTGGTGCTCGGGCAGGAGGGTGATGCCACCCACCCGGCCGACGTCGCCCGCGAGCTCGCCGGCCTCTTCCCCCGCGGGACCGTGCACGTGTCGGGGCCGGATGGCATCATGTGGGGGCACCGCGCACAGACCCGTGATCGCGTGGGTGCCTTCCTCGCAGGGTCGTGAGGAGCGCAGGGAGAGTCGCAGGGGCGTGCAGGGCGCCCCGGAGGAGGGCCAGTGTCGCAGCCGATCGAGAACTTCGCCGTCACGTCGCGTGACCGCACGCAGGACGTGTTCGTCGCGGAGCGGCCGTGGGGGCGCTTCCAGCAGTTCGCCACCAACGAGCCGGTGACCGTCAAGACCATCACCGTGGAGCCCGGGCACCGGCTCTCGCTGCAGACCCACGGCCATCGCGGCGAGATGTGGCACGTGCTCGAGGGCGCCGCCGACGTTCAGGTCGACGACGAGGCGTGGGTGGCCCGACCGGGGGACCATGTCTGGGTGCCGCCGGGCGCCCGGCACCGTCTGGGAAACTCCGGAGACACCCGGGTGCGGATCCTCGAGCTGGCCTTCGGCGACTTCGACGAGGCCGACATCGTCCGCCTGGACGACGACTACGCCCGCTGAGGGTCAGAGCGGCGCCACCGATTCCCACGCGACGCTGAGCTCACCGAGCCGCCACCGGGACGGACCGTGCATCACCGGCCAGCCCTCGTCCTGCAGATCCTGGGCGCAGGCCACGAACCGCTGACGGGCGCCGAAGCCGGCCAGCGGGGCCTGCCGCGCCCAGGCGGCGTCGAGGGCTCCCATGAGCGCGTGCACGCCCTCGCCGGGGACGTTGCGGTGGATGAGCACCTTGGGCAGGCGCTCGGCCACGACGGAAGGACGGTCGAGACCGGCGAGGCGCCACGCGAGGGTGAGCGAGCGGGGAAGCGGCGACCCGTCCCCGCCGCGCCGCACCTCGACCCACGCCGCCAGTCGGCCGACCTCGTCGCAGGTCCCCTCGACGAGCACGCCGCCCGCGGCCAGCCGCCCGACCACCTCCGACCACGCGGCGGGCACCTCGCCCTCGGCATACTGCCGCAGCACGTTGAACGCCCTCACCACGTGCGGAGCCGACCCGCCCGGCACCGGGAGCTCGAAGCCGCCCAGCACGAACACCACCCTCGGCGGGTCGGCCACCGCCTCGCCCCGTGCCACCCGCCGGGGGTCGATCTCGATCCCGACGACCCGCACGTCCGGCCGCACCCGGCCCAGGCGGTCGGCGAGCTCGAGCACGGTCACGGGGGACGCGCCATACCCCAGGTCGACGACCACCGGCGGACCGGCGGGGGCGCGCAGGACGTCCCGCAGCGCCCAGCCCATCCACCGGTCCACGCGGCGCAGCCGGTTGGGGTTGGTGGTCCCGCGCGTGACCGTGCCGACCGGACGGCTGCGGGGGCGGGAGGTCACGTGCCCAGGGTAGGCGTGGCAGCGCGTGCGAGACTGGGACGGTGACCAGCCAGGACCTCCCCGTCGACGGTGCACCGGGTCGCACCCGGGGGCTGCGGCACGTCGCGATGGTGACGGTCCACACCTCCCCGCTGGAGCGCCCGGGGACCGGTGACGCCGGCGGCCTCAACGTGTACGTCGTGGAGACCGCCACCCGCCTCGCCCGCCGCGGGGTGCTGGTCGAGGTCTTCACCCGGGCCACCTCTCGCTCCCAGGGCGAGCGCGTTCGGCTCGCTCCCGGGGTCACGGTCCACCACGTCACCGCAGGCCCGCTGGAGGGCCTGGGCAAGGCGGACCTGCCGGGGCAGCTGTGCGCCTTCGCCGCGGACTTCTCCCACCACCTGGCCGGCAGGCCGGACGGGCAGCTCGACGTCATCCACGCGCACTACTGGCTCTCCGGGCAGGTCGGCTGGGTCACCTCCGACCGCTTCGACGTCCCGCTCGTGCAGACCATGCACACGATGGCCAAGGTCAAGAACCGCGCTCTCGCCGCCGGTGACGACCCCGAGCCGCGCGGCCGCGAGATCGGCGAGGAGCAGGTGGTCGAGGTCGCCGACGCGCTCGTGGCCAACACGCCGGACGAGGCGCGCCAGCTCGTCGAGCTCTACGGCGCCGACCCGGCGAGCGTGCACGTGGTCGCTCCGGGCGTGGCGGTGGAGACCTTCCGCCCCGGGCCGCAGGACGAGGCCCGCCGCGCCGTGGGCCTGCCCCAGGACGCGGTCGTCCTGCTCTTCGTCGGCCGGATCCAGCCGCTCAAGGCGCCCGACGTCCTCGTCCGCGCCGCCGGTGAACTGGTCCGTCGCGACCCCTCCTTGCGCGACCGTCTGGTCGTGGCCGTGCTCGGCGGGCTGTCCGGCTCGGGCATCTCCCGCCCCGACGCCCTGCGACGGGTCGCCGACGAGGAGGGCCTGGCGGACGTGCTGCGCGTCGGGCCGCCGGTCTCCCGGGAGGACCTGGCGCAGTGGTACCGCGCCGCCGACCTCGTCGCCGTCCCCTCCTACAGCGAGTCCTTCGGGCTGGTCGCCGTCGAGGCCCTGGCCAGCGGCACGCCGGTGGTCGCCGCCCGGGTGGGCGGGCTGCCGTGGGCCGTCGGTGACGCCGGCGTGCTCGTCGACGGGCACGACCCGGCCGACTGGGCCGACGCGCTCGGGGCCGCCCTCGAGAGACTCTCCCGCCCCGGCCAGCGCGAGGTATGGGGTGCCCGCGCCGCCGCGCACGCAGCGCAGTTCTCGTGGGAGAACACCGTCGACGCCCTCGTCGACGTCTACGCCGATGCGGTCGAGGCACGCCGTAGCGGCAGCCAGCACCACGCCACCAGGGAGAGCGCATGACCACCGTCGGCACCGACCACCTGGCGCGGGTGCGCCAGCACCTGCACGCGCTGGAGCTCGAGCCGGAGGTGGGCGCGCACGAGGGCGAGCTCGTCGTCAGCCTGCCGGGGGAGCGCAAGCTGCGCACCGTCGTCTCGCTCGTCGTCGGCGCACGGGTCATGGAGGTGCGTGCCTTCGTCGTGCGCAACCCCGACGAGAACCACGAGGACTTCTACCGCCACCTGCTGCGCCGCAACCTGCGCACCGCCGGGCTGGCCTACGCGATCGACCGCTCCGGGGACGTCTACGTCACCGGCCGGGTGCTGCTCGCCGGGCTGGACGAGCAGGCGCTCGACGAGCTGCTCGGCGGCGTGCTCACCGCCGCCGACGAGCCGTTCAACGAGCTGCTGCGTCTGGGCTTCTGGACCGCGATCCGCCGCGAGTGGGCCTGGCGGCTCTCCCGGGGCGAGCCGACGGCCAACCTCGAGGCCTTCCGCGCCGAGCTGGAGGCGCTGGACGCCGCAGGGAACGACATACCCCCGTCCCAGTAGTCTGGGAGCCATGACGGACGCCGCGCACACGCTCATCCTGCTCCGCCACGGCGAGAGCGACTGGAACGCCAAGAACCTCTTCACCGGCTGGGTCGACGTCGACCTCACCGAGAAGGGCCGCGCCGAGGCGGTGCGCGCCGGCGAGCTGATGGTCGCCGAGGGACTGCTGCCCGACGTGCTGCACACCTCGCTGCTGCGCCGGGCGATCACCACCGCCAACCTCGCGCTCGACGTCGCCGACCGGCACTGGATCCCGGTGCACCGCTCCTGGCGGCTCAACGAGCGGCACTACGGCGCGCTGCAGGGGCTCGACAAGGCCGAGACCCGCGAGAAGTACGGCGAGGAGCAGTTCATGCTGTGGCGCCGCAGCTTCGACACCCCGCCGCCGCCGATCGAGGACGACGCCGAGTACTCCCAGGCCGGCGACCCCCGCTACGCCGACCTGGGGGCGCAGATGCCCCGGACGGAGTGTCTCAAGGACGTCATCGCCCGGATGCTGCCCTACTGGGACTCCGACATCGTGCCCGACCTGCGCGCCGGCAGGACGGTCGTCGTCGCCGCGCACGGCAACAGCCTGCGGGCCCTGGTCAAGCACCTCGACGGCATCTCCGACGACGACATCGTCGGCCTCAACATCCCGACCGGCATCCCGCTGCACTACGAGCTGGACGCCGACCTGGCGCCGGTGACCCGCGGCGGGCGCTACCTCGACCCCGACGCCGCGGCCGCGGCGATCCAGCAGGTCGCGAACCAGGGCAAGAAGTAGTCGCGGGGTTCCGGAGTCCCTACGCGGGCGAGCCACTCATGTGGGTGGGTCGTGCACGGCAGTTCCGTGCTCGGCGTCGGCCCGCGGAGGCTCAGTGGTCGGCGGCGCCCTCGTCGGCCGGGTGCGGCGCGACCGTGCCGCCCGCCTGGTCGGCGAACTGCTCGTAGGGGCCGTGGGGCAGCAGGACGGGTGCGTTGCCGGCCAGCGTCTCCTCGCCGGTGGTCAGGCGCACCTCGACGCTCTGCCCGGCCGGCGCCTCCAGCGCCGGGACGGTGACAGGGTCGACCTCGCTGCCGTCGGGCTGGACGCCGTCCAGGCGGACGGAGGCACCGGGGTCGACCGTGACCTCTGCGTCGAGCTGCTGGCCGGCCACGGAGACCGTGACCGTCAGCGGCTCGGTGCCGCTGTTGATCAGCGAGCCCGAGACGACGGCGGGGGAGCCGTTGCCGTGGGAGACCACCAGCAGGTCTCGCACGTCCAGCGAGGGGCCGTCCAGCTGGATCCCGTCCGCGGGGGCGTAGTCGATCATGGTCGACACCGGGCTGGCCACCTCGCAGCCGGCGAGGGCCAGGGAGCCCGTCGCGACGGCGACGAGCAGGGCGGCGGAACGGCGCTGGCGGGAGGCACGTGCGGTGATCACGGGCACAGCCTATCGGAGGGTGCGCCGGGAGGCCCGCAGCCCGTCGTGACCTGCGGGGACGTGTCCTGCCTGCGCCCGTCCCGGAGACACCCGGCAAGGGGGTCGCAGCACACTTCGGGCCCATTTGCAAGTCCCTGACCTGCGACGATGCGAGGGATCTGATTCCGTGACGTGGCTCACTCATGCTATCCTTGGGGTCCGCGAAAGGGGCTAACTCAAGATGACGTTCAAGGTCGGCGAGACTGTCGTGTACCCGCATCACGGCGCCGCTCTCATCGAAGAGATGAAGACACGCACCATCAAGGGCGAGGAGAAGATCTACCTCAAGCTGAAGGTGGCCCAGGGTGACCTCACCATCGAGGTCCCGGCGGAGAACTGCGACCTGGTCGGCGTGCGTGACGTCGTCGGCAAGGAGGGCCTGGACAAGGTCTTCGCCGTGCTGCGCGCCGAGCACACCGAGGAGCCCACCAACTGGTCGCGCCGCTACAAGGCCAACCTCGAGAAGCTCGCCTCCGGCGACGTGATCAAGGTGGCCGAGGTCGTCCGCGACCTGTGGCGCCGGGACAAGGACCGGGGCCTGTCCACCGGCGAGAAGCGCCTGCTGAGCAAGGCCCGCCAGATCCTGGTCTCCGAGCTCGCGCTCGCCGAGAAGACCAACGAGGTCGCCGCCGAGGCCACGCTCGACGAGGTCCTCGCCTCCTGACGGCAGAGGGGACGCCGCCGGCCGTGACGCCCGGTGGCGTCGGGCTCGTCCTGGTCGCCGCCGGTGCCGGCACCCGCCTCGGTGCCGGCCGTCCCAAGGCACTGGTGCCGCTGGGCCACGGCGCCCATGCGGCTCCCGTCGTCGTCCACGCGCTGCGCGGTGCCCTGCGCTGCGCAGCCCTCTCCCACGTGGTCGTCGTCGCTCCCGCGGACCACGAGGGTATGGGGCAGCTGGCTGACGCAGTCCGCTCCGTCGCGGTCCCCGCGGGGGTGGGGGTGTCGGTCGTCGCCGGTGGCGCCGAGCGCACCGACTCCGTCCTCCACGGGTTGCATGCGCTGTCGCCCGAGGTCGGAGTGGTCCTCGTCCACGACGCCGCCCGCGCGCTCACGCCGGTGGCGGTCTTCGACCGCGTCGTCCACGCTGTCCACGCCGGGCATCCCGCCGTCACCCCGGCCCTGCCGGTGACCGACACCGTCAAGCAGGTGGCCGCCGACGCGCGCGGTGTCGAGCACGTCGTGGCCACTCTCGACCGGTCCGTCCTGCGCGCGGTGCAGACGCCGCAGGGGTTCCTGCGCGAGACCCTGGAGCGTGCCCACGCCGAGGCTGCGCGCGCCGGTGCCCGGCCCGCGACGGACGACTGCGGCCTCGTCGAGGCGCACGGGGGTTGGGTCACCGTCGTCGAAGGGTCGCCCCGCGCGCTGAAGATCACCACGCCGCACGACCTGGAGGTCGCGGCCTGCTGGCTGGTGGACGGGGAGCCGGCGGACACGGAGCAGGTGCCGCGCCCGCCCGCCCTCGTCGTCCTCTCCGGACTGCCCGGCGTCGGCAAGACCACGGTCGCACGGGCCCTGTGCCGGCGCCTCCGCGCGGCGCACCTGCGGGTCGACACGGTCGAGCAGGGCCTGCTCCGTGCCGGGCTGGCCGAGGGTGCCACGGCCCCGTACGGCTACACCGCGACGTACGGGGTGGCCGCAGACCAGCTCGCCGTGGGTCTGTCGGTGGTGGCCGACATGGTCAACGGCCTCCCCGTGGTGCGCGCGGCCTGGGACGAGGTGGGCGCGGCGGCCGGCGCGCGGGTGGTCCGGGTGCTTCTCGAGTGTTCCGACGCCGGGATGCACCGACGACGGGTCGAGGGGCGCTCCGCCGACATCGAGGGCCACCGCCTGCCGGGCTGGGCCGACGTGCGGGACCGGGAGCTCGAGCCCTGGCCGGAGGCCGACCTGAGCCTGGACACCGCGAGCCTGACGGCCGCGGAGGTCGTCGACCGGATCGTCGCGCTGGTGGAGGAGGAGAGATGACGAGCAGCACCCCATACCCGCTGCCCCGCACGGGGGTCGGGACCGACGTCCACGCCTGGGCGTCCGAGGGGGAGGAGCGTCCCCTGTGGCTGGGCTGCGTCGAGTGGCCCGGGGAGCGCGGCATCGTGGGGCACTCCGACGGTGACGTCGCCGCCCACGCCGCCTGCAACGCGCTGCTCTCCGCCGCGGGGCTGGGTGACCTGGGCTCGGTATTCGGCACCGACCGGCCGGAGACGGCCGGCGCCTCCGGGGCGCAGATGCTGGCCCACGTGCGCGGGCTGCTGGAGGCCGACGGCTGGCGGGTCGGCAACGTCGCCGTCCAGGTGGTGGCCCCGCGCCCGAAGGTCGGCCCGCGCCGCGCCGAGATGGAGGCGGCCATGTCGGCGGCGCTCGGCGGGGCGTCGGTGTCGGTGAGCGCCGCCACGACCGACGGCCTCGGCCTCGTCGGGCGGGGTGAGGGACTGGTCGGGATCGCGACCGCCCTCGTCGCCCGCCGCTGAGGCGTCGGGCTACGGTGGGCGCCAGCAGCCCATCCCGACCAAGGAGTGTCATGTCGCAGATCGTCAAGGGCGTCATCGCCCGCAGTGAGGGAGCCGACGTCGAGGTCGTCGACATCGTCGTCCCCGACCCTGGACCGGGGGAGGCAGTCGTCAAGGTCGAGGCCTGCGGGGTCTGCCACACCGACCTCCACTACCGTGAGGGCGGGATCAACGACGAGTTCCCCTTCCTGCTCGGGCACGAGGCCGCCGGCGTCGTCGAGGCGGTCGGGGAGGGGGTCACCGAGGTCCAGCCCGGTGACTTCGTCATCCTCAACTGGCGCGCCGTCTGCGGCCAGTGCCGGGCCTGCGCCAAGGGCGAGCCGTGGTACTGCTTCAACACCCACAACGCCACCCAGAAGATGACCCTCGCCGAGGGCGACCCGATGGCCGGGACCGAGCTGAGCCCGGCCCTGGGCATCGGCGCGTTCATCGAGAAGACCCTCGTCCACGCAGGCCAGTGCACCAAGGTCGACCGTGAGGCCTCGGCCGTCGCGGCGGGCCTGCTCGGCTGCGGCGTGATGGCCGGCTTCGGCGCCGCCGTCAACACCGGCGGGGTCACCCGCGGGGACTCGGTGGCGGTCATCGGCTGCGGCGGCGTGGGCAGCGCGGCCATCGCCGGGGCCTCGCTCGCCGGGGCCACCAAGGTCATCGCGATCGACGTCGACGAGCGCAAGCTCGAGGGAGCCCGCCGGTTCGGCGCCACGCACGTGGTCAACTCCTCCGGCGTCGACCCGGTCGAGGCGGTCCAGCAGCTCACCGACGGCGTCGGCGCGGACGTCGTCATCGACGCCGTGGGCCGGCCGGAGACCTACCGCCAGGCGTTCTACGCCCGCGACCTGGCCGGCACCGTGGTGCTCGTCGGCGTCCCCACCCCGGACATGGAGATCACCCTGCCGCTGCTCGACGTGTTCGGCCGCGGCGGCTCGCTGAAGTCCAGCTGGTACGGCGACTGCCTACCCTCCCGCGACTTCCCGATGCTCATCGACCTCTACCGCCAGGGCCGCTTCGACCTCGACGCCTTCGTCACCGAGACGGTCGAGCTGGGCGACGTCGAGCAGGCCTTCGACCGGATGAACGCCGGCGAGGTGCTCCGCTCGGTCGTCGTCCTGGACCAGTCCCAGCTCACCAAGGAGGAGCCTGCATGAACGCCCGCATCGACCACACCGTGACCAGCGGTACCTTCAGCCTCGACGGCGGGACCTGGGAGGTGGACAACAACGTGTGGGTGGTCGGCGACGACACCGAGTGCGTCGTCATCGACGCCCCGCACGACGCCGAGGCGATCCTGGCGCTCGTCGGGGACCGCACCGTGCGCGCGTTGATCCTCACGCACGGCCACGACGATCACATCGACGCCGCAGTGGAGGTGGCCGGGCGCACCGGCGCCACGACCTACCTGCACCCGGAGGACCGGATGCTGTGGGACCGCGTCCACCAGGAGGCGCCCGGCGCCGAGCTCGCCCACGGGCAGACCTTCGAGGTCGCGGGGACCACGCTGCAGGTGCTGCACACGCCGGGGCACAGCCCGGGCGCGTGCAGCCTCTACGCGCCGGAGCTGGGCGTGCTCTTCAGCGGCGACACCCTCTTCCAGGGCGGGCCCGGTGCGACGGGCCGCTCGTTCAGCGACTTCCCGACGATCGTCGCCTCCATCACCGACAAGATCCTCACCCTGCCGGAGGACACGGTGGTACACACCGGCCACGGCGACAGCACGACGGTCGGCGCGGAGAAGCCCCACCGTCAGGAGTGGATCGACCGCGGGCACTGAGGCGGGGAGTCGCTGAGCCAGGACCGTCGGCGAGGTATCGGCGCGCCACGGATCTGCCCTCCGCGGGGGGCAGATCCGTGGCGGCTCTCGCTCCCCGCCGCGCCGCCCGCCCCCGGCCGGTCAGGTGCTTGCGGTCGCGCCGCCGGCGAACACCGCGGTCATCACCGCGGCGTTGACGTCCTGCATCGCCTTGTGCACCGCCTCGCCCGCCCACCGTCCGCGCGAGACCTCCTTGGCGGACCGCTTGATCTCACGCATCGTCAGACCGCCGCGTGCCTCCTTGGGCAGACCCCGGCCGAGCTGGTCGGTCGCGAGCAGCAGGGAGAGCAGCGTCCCGGTGCGCAGGTCGGCCCCGCGGCGCCCGGCGAGCACGTCGACCAGCTCCGAGCGGAGACGCTCGGCGGGCTCCTCGTCGAGCGGTCGCCAGCTGGTCCACAGCGTCACGCCGAGCGCGCCGTGCTCCCGCGGCTCGACCAGCTCGGCCCGGGCCAGCTGCTCGTAGGCGCGCTTGGCCATCCCCTTGCCGACCTTCTGGACGGCCGGCTCCGGCTTGCGGCCGACCTGATCGCCCAGGCGGACCATCGCCTCGTCGAGGAGCGCGTCCCCGGTGCCGGTGCTGTCCAGCGTCCGGATCCGCCCCCGCTCGTCGAGGTCCACGCGCTCGGTCCCGGCGAGCTCGGCGAGCAGGGCGCCGCCCACGGCTGTGTCGGCCACGGTAAGGCCGTTGCTGCCGTTGTCGCGGGTGAGCAGCAGGAGCAGGTCCTCGGCGATCGTCGTCATGGGCACGACGCTAGCCGCACCGAGACCCTGCGCACATCGGACCACGGGAGGAGGGCCGCCGTCCGTCGCAGGATGCAGACCGCACCCGGCCGCGGGCGGTAGGGTGCGACCGTGAGCACCCGGTCCGAGCACCTGCCCCTCCCGGGCCTGCTGCTGCCGCTGCTCACCGCGGTGGTCCTCCTGTCGGCCACCGCCCCGGACCACCTCCTGATCACCCTGGCCCTGGCCGGACTGGCGGCGCTCGCCGTCTCCACCGGCGCGCTGCCGGTGACTGGCCAGGTGGTCTCGGTCCGGCGCCGCAGCGAGGTGTGCCGCAGCGCCGGCGTGCGCTCCAGCGACCCGGACCGGCCCGGTCTCCCGCGCCCTCGAGCACCGGGGCTGGACTCCTAGCGGCGTGCCCGGACGGGCGGCGCCGCAGACGCCTGCCCTCCCGCACGCCTTACCCCAGGAGTCCGCCGTGTTCGCCTTCCTCGACCCGCTGCTCGTCCCCGTCCACGACCTGCTCGCCCTCCTCTCCCCGGTCCTGCCGGCCGCGCTCATGATCGTGCTCATCACGCTGGCCGTGCGTGCCGCCCTGCACCCCACCAACCGTCGCAACCAGCGCCTGGCGGTCCGCCGCCGCGATCTCCAGCCGCAGATCGCCGAGCTGCGCAAGAAGCACAAGGACGACGCCCAGGCGCTCCAGCGGGAGGTGATGGCCCTGCACAAGGAGGAGCAGGTGCCGATGGCTCCCGGCTGCCTGTCGATGCTCATCCAGCTGCCGGTCTTCGGCATGGTCTACCGGCTCTTCACGGCTCCCGAGCTGGCCGGCCACCACAACCAGCTGCTCGACCACGCCTTCCTCGGCGTGCCCCTCTCGGAGCGGATGGGGGCTGCCACGCCCGGACAGCGCTGGGTCTTCTTCGCCCTCATCGGCCTCACCGTCGCGGTCGCCGCCTTCGCCGCCTGGCAGATGCGCCGGCACATGGCCGAGGACCGGGCCGCCCAGCACGCGGCGCAGTCCGCCACCAAGCTCAGCGCCCAGCAGCAGCAGATGGCCGACACGATGGAGCGGGCCACCAAGGTGATGCCCCTGATGTCCTTCATGACGGTGATGGCGGTGGCCTCGGTGCCGCTGGCGGCGGGGCTCTACCTGGTGACCAGCTCGACCTGGGGCCTGCTGGAGCGTGCCAGCCTGCGCCGGGTGCGTCACGCGGCGGCTCCCGCGGCGGGTCGGAGCCAGCCCGCCTGACGCCCTGCTGCTCGCGCCGGCCAGGCTTTCGTCGCATCGGGCGTGGCTTCATCGCATCGGGCGTGCTTCGTGGCGCCGGGCACCCCCTTGTGCAACGTTCGGGGACGTGTGCAACGTTGCCAACGCTGTCTGAGGTGCTGCACGTTGTCCATCCCGGTGGGCCCAGGCGCGGCATCGACCGGCAGCTCATGCCATGGCGGCGGCGCGTGCCTCGGCGCGGCCGATCGCACCGAGGATGCGCCGGCGGACCAGGTGCGGCCGGGCCAGGTCGGCCCAGCGCACCCTGACCACCTCGTAGCCCAACCTCCGCAGCCTGTCCTCGCGGTCCTTCTCGGCGACGAGCGCGCCGTCCTCGTCGTACTTCCCCGTGCCGTCGAACTCCACCAGCACGGCCCAGCGGTCCAGCTTGAGGTCGGCCCGGCCGACCAGGTCGCGACCCTCCTGCACGGGGAACTGGGGCGTCATCGGCCCGAACCCGAGCGTCCGCAGCAGCCAGCGGGTGCGGCTCTCACCTGCCGACTCGGAGCGGCCGTCGGCCAGGTCGACGACCAGCGTGACCGTCGGACGAGCCGGTCCCCAGCCCAGAGCGAGGGCAGCCGTGACCTGTCGGCGGGCCTCCGCGCTCTCCGGCCCGTCGCGGCGACCCGTGCTCTCCAGGTCGCGCACCTGTGCCTGGTGCAGCACGCCGTCGAGGGCGACCAGGCCCGCCTCTGGCCCATGGGTCGCCGCGACCTGCAGCGCGGCCAGCACGGGCCTGATCACCCGGAGGCCGTCGACGTCCACCACCCAGTCGGGGTCCTGCGGTCTGTGCACCCAGATGGTGCCGTCGCGGCGTCCGCGACGCCCGTCGGTCCGGACGAGGTGGATCAGACCGTCCTCGCCGAAGTAGGGGAGGTCCAGGATCATCAGTGAGCTCTCGTGGCTGAGCGCATAGGCCGGACCGGCCGCGTCCTGGCCGGAGCCTGGGGTGGAGGGTGTTCCCGCACGTGCCGGCGGCACCGTGGGCGCCAGACTGAGTCCCACTGCTCGGGCCTCCAGCGCTCGCCGGGCCCAGGGTGTGGCGCCGGCGAGGGCCGTTCCCAGGACCAGGGCGTCCTTGCGCACGGCCACCAGCACGCGCCGACGGATCATCGCCTCGATGCTCCTTCGTGGATAACCGGCCTCCTTGAGCTGGCGGCGGCTCGCCGCACCGCCCTGGGCCTCGAACACCTTGATGATCCCCTCCACCGACATCGGCCCAGTGTGTCCCCTCGCAGGGCCCGGCACCCGAGTCTGTCCACAGGCCCCCGACCTGGGTGCGCCGGGCGATGGACAACGTGCGGCACCTGGAGACAACGTAGGCGACGTGGTCTGCGTCCCGCAAAGTTGTCCGTGCCCGCGGCAAGGGCGAGGTCGGCAGGGAAGGGCGCGGCCCGTGCGCGTCGGGCGGAACCCCATGCCCCCGGTAACCTTGACCGGGTGAGCCTGCACCTGTACGACACCGCCACCCGAGAGCTGCGGCGCTTCGAGCCGCTCGAGCCGGGCAGGGTCGGCATGTACATCTGCGGCCTCACCACCCAGGGCAGCCCGCACATCGGCCACGTCCGCTTCGCGGTCGCCTTCGACATCCTGCGCCGCTGGCTGGAGCGCGGGCACGGCTACGACGTCACGCTGGTGCGCAACGTCACCGACATCGACGACAAGATCCTGGCGAAGTCGGCCGAGGCCGACGAACCGTGGTGGGCGTGGTCCTACCAGCACGAGCGGGAGACCAGCCACGCGCTGGAGCTGCTCGGGGTGCGGCCGCCGACCTACGAGCCGCGCGCGACCGGGCACATCACCGAGATGGTCGAGATGATCGGCACGCTCGTGGACAAGGGCCACGCCTACGCGGCGGAGGACGGCAGCGGCGACGTCTACTTCGACGTGCGCTCCTGGCCCTCCTACGGCGAGCTGACCCGGCAGAGGATCGAGGACATGGAGGCCGCCACCGACGCCGACCCGCGCGGCAAGCGCGACCCGCGGGACTTCGCGCTGTGGAAGGGGCACAAGCCCGGCGAGCCGGACACCGCCTCCTGGCCGACGCCGTGGGGCCGCGGCCGGCCCGGCTGGCACCTGGAGTGCTCGGCGATGGCCCGCAAGTACCTCGGCGACACCTTCGACATCCACGGCGGCGGCGTCGACCTGCGCTTCCCGCACCACGAGAACGAGCAGGCCCAGTCGCGCGCGGCCGGGCTCGGCTTCGCCCGGCTGTGGATGCACAACGCCTGGGTGACGGTCAAGGGCTCCAAGATGGGCAAGTCGCTGGGCAACGCGCTCGCGGTGACCGAGCTGACCCGGACCGTGCGTCCGCTCGTGCTGCGCTACTACCTCGGCGCCGCGCACTACCGCTCCACCGTGGAGTACGGCGACGGCAGCCTGGAGGAGGCGCTGGCCGCCGTCGAGCGGATCGAGGGGTATGTCGCACGCGCCCTCGAGGTGGTCGGGGAAGCCTCCGACCCGCTCCTGGCGGAGTCGCGGGCGATGCCCGTCGACGAGGCCTTCCCGCAGGCCTTCCGCGCCGCGCTGGACGACGACGTCAACGTGCCCGAGGCGCTGGCCGTCGTCTTCGGCACGGTGCGCGAGGGCAACAGGGCGCTCGACGCGGCGCCCGACGGGGTCGACCAGCAGGGCACACGGCATACCCTCCTTCAGCTCGTCGCGATGCTCGACGTGCTCGGCGTCAACCCGCTGGACCCCTCGTGGGGCGGCGGGGCGGCCGGGGAGGACCGCGCCGGCGAGGTGCTCGCCGCGCTCGTGCAGGACCGGCTGGACGCGCGGGCGAAGGCTCGCGCCGACAAGGACTTCGCGACGGCCGACGCCGTGCGTGACCAGCTCGCGGCGCTCGGCGTCGTCGTCGAGGACACCCCCGCCGGCGCCCGCTGGGCGCTGGGCTGAACAGGGAGAGACGTGGCAGGCAACCAGCAGCGGCGCAACGCGCGCACCACCAACAAGAAGGGCGCCCTCGTCGGCTCCGGCGGACAGCGGCGCAAGCAGCTCAAGGGCAAGGGCCCCACGCCCCGCGCCGAGGAGCGGGTCGGTCATCCGGCCGCCCGGCGGGCCTCCCGCGACGCACGGGCGGGGCAGGGCGGCCCCCGCGGCGGACGCGGCCACCAGCGTCGCGGCAGCACCCGCGGCGCCAGCGAGGTCGTCGCCGGGCGCAACTCGGTGCTCGAGGCGCTGCGCACGCAGATCCCGGCCTCGACGCTCTACGTCGCCTCCCGGCTGGAGTCCGACGACCGGGTGCGCGAGGCCGTCACCCTCGCCACCGAGCAGGACATCGCCGTGCTCGAGGCCCCCCGCACCGAGCTGGACCGGATCACCGACGGCGCCGTGCACCAGGGGCTCGCGCTGCAGGTCCCGGCCTACGAGTACGCCCACCCCGACGACCTCCTCGACGTCGAGCTGCCCGGCACGCCGCTGATCGTGGCGCTCGACGGCATCACCGACCCGAGGAACCTCGGGGCGATCATCCGTTCCGTCGGCGCCTTCGGCGGGCACGGCGTGGTCGTGCCGACCCGGCGCTCGGCGGGGATGACCGCCTCGGCCTGGAAGACCGCGGCGGGCGCCGCCGCGCGGGTGCCGGTGGCCCAGGCGACCAACCTGACCCGGGCGCTGGAGTCCTACCGCAAGGCCGGCTTCTTCGTGATCGGGCTCGACGCCGACGGCGACGTCGCGCTGCCCGGCCTGGAGCTGGCCGACCAGCCGCTCGTCGTGGTGGTCGGCTCGGAGGGCAAGGGCCTGTCGAGGCTGGTGCGCGAGACCTGCGACCAGGTCGTCTCCATCCCGATGGCCGCCGCGACGGAGTCGCTCAACGCAGGGATCGCCACCGCCGTCGCGCTCTACGAGATCGCGCGCACCCGGCAGGGCTGATCCGGTGCCCCTCGTCCGGCCCGCCACGCGCGGCCTCGTCGTGGCGCAGGACCGGCTCCTGGTCACGGTGATGCGCGGACGCACCGGGGAGTTCTGGCTGACGCCCGGCGGCGGCCAGGACTTCGGGGAGTCCAAGGTCGACAACGTGGCGCGCGAGGTGCTCGAGGAGACCGGCTACCGGGTGCGGGTGGGAGCGCTGGCCTGCGGGCGCGACTACATCGGTGCGCACCACTTCCCGGAGTGGGACACCGGCTTCCAGCAGACCGAGCTGTGGTTCTGGTGCGAGCTGCTCGGGCACGAGGGTGGGGTGCCCCACGAGGAGCTGCCGCTGAAGGCAGCGGTGCTGCCCGACGCCGCCCAGACCGCGGTGCGCTGGGTGCCGCTCGGGGAGCTCGTCGGCTCGCCGCTCTACCCGCGCCGGCTGGCCAGCTGGCTCACCGAGGACCCGGCGACCAGGCCGGTCTGGCTCGGCGACGTCAACTGATCCGGCGGGGTCAGCCCTCCAGGTGCGCCTGGATCGGGATCTCCTGCGTGTCGACGCCGACGACCGCGACCTCGTCGGGACGGCCGGGCAGGACCGTGCCCACGTAGTCGGCGACGGTGTCCTCCAGGGAGGTGTCGTGGCCGGCCCGCTCGGAGAGGTACCAGCGGTGCTCGAGCAGCTCGTGGAAGAGCTCGGCCGGCTCCAGCTTGGCGCGCAGCTCGCGGGGTACCGACCGGGTGACCGGCTGGTAGACCCGGGCCAGCCAGTCGTGGGCCACCAGCTCCTCGTCCTCGCCCTGGCGGTCCGTGGCGGCACGGTAGGAGTCGAGGTCGTTGAGCAGGCGCCGGGCCTGGTTCTCCTCGACGTCGAGCCCGGTGAGGTGCATGAGCCGGCGGGAGTGGTGGCCGGCGTCGACCACCTTGGGCTCGATCCGGATGTGGGTGCCGTCGACGTCGGTGCTCATCTCCAGCTCGTCGATGTCGAAGCCGAGGTTGTTGAGCCGGCGGATCCGCTCGTCCACGCGCCACCGGTCGCCCTGCTCGAAGCGCTCCTCGCCGGTGAGCTCGTTCCACAGCAGGTCGTAGCGGTGCATGATCAGGTCGGCGATCTCGACGGGGTCCTCGCCCTCGTCCAGCTGTCCTCCGGCCTCGAGGTCCATCAGCTCGCCGGCGATGTTGCCGTGCGCGATGACCAGGTCGTGCTCGCGCTGCCCGGGGGAGAGGGCGGGGTGGATCTCGGCCGTCTCGGCGTCCACCAGGTAGGCCGCGAACTCGCCCGCGTCCCGGCGGAAGAGCGTGTTGGACAGCGACACGTCGCCCCAGAAGCAGCCGGCCAGGTGCAGCCGGACCAGCAGCACCGCCAGGGCGTCGAGGGTGCGCCGGGCGGTGTCGGGACGCAGCCGCTGGGAGAACACGGCCCGGTAGGGCAGCGAGAAGCGCAGGTGGCGAGTGACCAGGCAGGCGTCCAGCGGCTCGTCGGCCCCGTCCGTGCGCCCCGAGACCACGGCGAGCGGCTCGACCGCGGGCAGGTCCAGCCGGCGCAGGTTGCGCAGGGTGTGGAACTCGCGCCGGGCCAGCGGCTCGCTGATCTCCTTGACCGCCACCACCTGGCCGGAGAGCCGGGCGAAGCGCACGACGTGCCGGGAGATCCCGCGGGGGAGGGCGGCCAGGTGCTCCTCGGGCCAGTCCTCCAGCGGCAGCGACCAGGGCAGGTCGAGCAGGGCCGGGTCCGGCTTGACGGCGGTGAGGTCGAGCGGCATCCGCCCAGCGTACTCAGCCCCGCTGACGCGCCGGCGCGTCTTGACGGGATGCCGGTTCTATGGTTCATTAGTCATGTAATGAACAGATGAAGATGACGAAGGTACAGCGATGGGGACCGACCCGGTGACCGAGCCGTTCGACGACCGGACGCCGATCTACCAGCAGATCGCCGAACGGCTGCGCGACGCCATCCTCGCCGGCGACCTGCAGGAGGAGGACCAGGTCATGTCGACCACGCAGTACGCCACCACCTACCGGATCAACCCGGCGACCGCGGCCAGGGCGATGAGCGCGCTCGTCGACGAGGGGCTGCTGCACAAGCGCCGCGGGCTGGGGATGTTCGTCTCGCCAGGGGCGCGCGAACGGCTGCGGACGCAGCGGCGAGCCACCTTCTGGCAGGACGCGCTGGGCCCGGTCCTTGCGGAGGCGCGAGCGCTGGGGATCACCACCGAGCAGATCGTCGACCACATCAAGGAGCAGTCATGAACGCGCCGCTGGGCGTCGAGCTCGACGCCGTCACCCACCGCTTCGGTAGGACCGAGGCGCTCACCGACGTCAGCCTCACGCTGCGCCCCGGGGTCGTCACCGGCCTGGTCGGGCGCAACGGAGCAGGCAAGACCACGCTCCTCTCGCTCGTCGCCGGCCTGCGCCCGGCGCAGCACGGCTCCGTCAGGGTGGGGGGCCGCGACGTCTGGGAGGACCCGGCGGTCACCTCGCGGGTCGCCCTGGTGCGCGACCGCGGCGGGGTGCTCGAGGACCAGCGGATACGGCATACCCTCACGATCCACCGGGCGCTGCGCCCGCACTGGGACGAGGAGTATGCGGTGCACCTGCTCGAGCGCTTCGGGGTCCCGTCGCGCAGGAGGCCCGAGCAGCTGTCCACCGGTCAGCGCTCGAGCCTGAGCGCCGTGCTGGCGCTCGCCTCGCGGGCCGAGGTGACGCTGCTCGACGAGGTCTACCTCGGCATGGACGCCGTCGCCCGCCGGATGTTCTACGAGGAGCTGATGGCCGACTACGCCGCGCACCCCCGCACGATCGTGCTGTCCTCGCACCTGCTCGACGAGGTCGAGGACCTCTTCGAGGACGTCGTCGTGCTGGACCGCGGACGTGTCGTGGCCGCCGGCGACGCCGACACCGTGCGCCAGCAGCACTCCACGGGGGACCACCTCGCCTCGCTCACCGACGTGCTGGTGCAGGTCAGCAGCTCCAGCAGTCCCAGCACCCCAGGAAGGACCGCACGATGACCACCACGCACGCGGAGGCAGCCCGCCAGGACCACGCAGTCCAGTGGGTCCGGGTGGCCCGGCTGCTCACGACCGAGGCGCTGCGGCACCTGTTCTGGGCGATCGGTGTCCTGGTCGCCATCGTCGTCGTGGGCAGCCTGGTCGCGTGGTGGCAGGGCTGGGAGATCGTGCCGGCCGACGTGGGGCCGGCCGAGCTGTTCGTCCAGGTCACGGCGGACACGAGCGGTGTGCGGATCGTCGCCTCCTGGGTCGTCTTCGTGGTCGGCGCCGCCATCGCGGCGATCGTCAACCAGGCCGTGCTCGCCAGCAGGACACGCGTCCTGGTCGGTGCCGGTGCCACGCGTCGCTCGGTCGCGACCGGGCTGGTGTCCTCGATGCTGGCCATGACGGCGCTGGTGCTCGTGTACGCGGGCGTGGTGCTGCTCGTCGTCGGCGCGGGCCACGGGCCTGGTGTCGCTGCGGCCGGCGCGAGCAGCGGCTCCGGGCTGCTGCTCCTCATGGTCCGTCTCACGGGCGCGCTGGTGCTGGGCATGACCGGCGCCATGCTCGTCGTGGCGCTCTTCCAGCGCTGGCAGTGGTGGGTGGGAGCGGTCGTGCTCGCGGTCTTCTTCTGGGTGGCGCCGGCGCTGCTGGCGATCGTCCTCCCGCCGGTGTGGGCGTGGCTCGAGGCGGCGGCGGGCTGGTGGGGCTCGAACCTGGTGCTTGCCGTGGGGACGCTCGTCGTCTACTGGCTGGTCGCCCGCCGGGTGCCGGTGCGCTGAGCCGCCCCGGCTCAGCCGTTGCGCCGGGCGAAGGCGTCGAGGACCTCCCCCGGGATCCGCCCGCGGTCGGAGACGGCATACCCCTGCTGGCGGGCCCACACCCGGACCTCTGCGGGGCTCGGGGCGGCCGCCGACGGCAGCGGGGAGGCCTCGGTCTGCGCGTGCACGGTCTCGCCGGCGTGGACCAGCGCCGCCGCCAGGAACCGATAGGTCCACTCCTGCGCCAGGGCCCGCGTCTCGCAGAAGACGACCGGCACGCCGGGGAAGCGTGCCTGGCACTCGCCGAGGGCATCGGCGACCGTGGCGGGACGGACCCGGTCGAGCTTGAAGACGGCCGAGTAGCGGTCCTCCACGACCACCGCGGCCGAGGGCAGGGTCGCCAGGTCGGCGAGCAGGTAGCGCATCTTCCCGCTGGTCAGCGTGGCCACCAGGTCCTGCAGCGACTTGCGCTCCACCGAGGCCACGACCTGGTCCCCCGCGAGGACGGCGTAGTCGCCGGACCGCAGCGCCCGCCGGACGGTCGTGGCCTGCTGGTGCTCGAACTTCCAGGCGTAGCGCTCGTGGCTGTCGACGACGATCTCCAGCCCGGCGACGCCCCAGCCGCGCGCGGTCGGCAGGGACACGGACGGCCGGGCCTGCTTGGAGGTCCGCGCCGTCTGCCAGAAGATCGCCTCCCGCCCGCCGCGCACGCGGGTGAGGACGAACTGGGAGCGGTTCTCGCGCCCGCGGTCCAGGACCAGGTCGATCGCCGCCCCGCGGCGCACGCACGAGCGCACCGGCACCCGCTCGAGGATCTCCGGCTCGCGCGGCCACCCCACCGCGCGGTGGCAGTAGACCTTGCCGGTCCGTGGCCACGTCTCCTTCGCCTTGAGCACGATCCCGTCGGGGCCCAGCGGGATGCGCAGCAGGAAGGGCAGCGTCGTGCCCTCCTCCGGGTTCCGGGCGATGAGGAAGTCGTCCAGCACCCCCTCAGCCTAGGACGCGCGTAGGGTCCGGCCATGGACCGGAACACGCCTACCGCCACCGTCACCGCGTTCACCGACATCATGTGCGGATGGTCGACGCTGGCCTTCCACCGCTTCTACCGGGCGCGCAGCGCCGCGGGGCTCGACGGGCGGGTCTTCCTGGACCCCCAGCTGTTCCTGCTCGAGGACGTCAACGCGACCGCGTGGAACAGCGCGGTGACCGAGGGGGAGAAGCCGGTGCTCGTGGCGCTGGAGGAGGGGCTGGAGCTCCGGCCCTGGCAGCGTGATCCCTCGGAGTTCCCCGTGACCAGCCTGCCGGCGAACGAGGCGGTGCACGCCGCCAAGGAGCAGTCGCCCACGGCCGCCGAGCAGCTCGACATGGCGCTGCGGATGGCCTTCTGGCGGGACGGCCGGTGCATCAGCATGGGGCACGAGATCCTCGACGTGGCTGCCGGCTGCGACGCGGTGGACGTCGACCGGCTGGGCGAGGCGCTCGACGACGGCCGCGCCCGCGGGGCGATGATGCGGGCCTACCGCACCCGCAGCGAGCGGGTCCGGGGCAGTGCGCACTTCTTCCTGCCGGACGGCAGCGACGTCCACAACCCCGGCATCGCGATGCACGAGGTCGGGGAGACCGGCTACCTCGTGGTCGACTCCGACGACCCGACCGTCTACGAGGAGATGCTGCGACGGGTGGCGACCGCCGCGGGCCTGGACTGACTGTGGTCAGCCCAGGATCTGCGCCAGCCGCATCGCGTCGTGCGGGGCGTGCACCTTGGCGTCGTTGTCGAGGTAGACGTAGACGTCCGCCTCCCGCGCCCACCCGCGGATCCGGCCGGCCCACCGCCGCAGCGCCTCCTCGGAGTAGCCGCTGACGTAGAGCTCGGTGTCGCCGTGCAGCCGCACGTAGACGACGTCGCTGGTCACGGCGTCCAGGACCGGGAAGCGGCCCGCCGAGTCCGCGACCACCACCCCGACGCCCTGGCGCCTCATCAGGTCGAGGAAACCGGGGTCCTGCGCGAAGCTCGGGTGCCGCACCTCGAGCACGTGCTCCAGCGCTCGTCCGGGGTCGGCGACCTTCAGGTATGCCGTCTCCCGCAACCGGTCGTCGTGGCCGCGTGCCAGGGCGGCCGCCTCGCCGTGGGTGCGGGGCAGCAGGGTGAGGAAGTGGCCCAGCTGCTCCGCGTCATACCGGTGGGCGGGACCCAGCTGCCAGAGCACCGGGCCGAGCTTCGCGCCCAGGGCGAGCACGCCGGAGGCGAGGAAGTTGGCGAGCGCTGTGTCGACGTCCCGCAGCTTCTTCAGGTGCGTGATGAAGCGGCTGCCCTTCACGGCGAAGACGAAGTCCTCCGGGGTCTGCGCCGCCCAGGTCGCATAGCTGCTGGGCCGCTGGAGCGAGTAGAACGACCCGTTGATCTCCACGGTCGACAGCCGGGAGGCAGCGTGCTCCAGCTCGCTGCGCTGGGGGAGACCGGGTGGGTAGAAGACGCCGCGCCACCGCGGGTAGCGCCACCCGGAGATCCCGACCCTGATCGGGTGGTCGGCGGTGGGCACCTGTCCAGTGACTCACGGAAAGCAGGGTCTTGACAACCGCTCGTCGCGGGGCGGCGGCGACGAGGCGGCGGCCGCAGGCCGATGATGGGTGCATGGACACCTCGGAGCGGCAGACAATCGGTTTCCTCGGTCTCGGCCCCATGGGGATGCCGATGGCCCAGGCCCTGGCGGACGGCGGCTTTCGCGTCGTGGCATGGAACCGGACCGCCAGCAAGGTCGGCCAGCTGCAGGAACGCGCACCGTCGGTAACCGCGGCGCACACTCCGCGGGAGGTGGCGCGGGGGGCGCGCACCGTGGTGGCGATGCTGCCCGACCTTCCCCAGCTGGAGGCACTGCTCGACGGCCCGGACGGGCTGCTGGTGGGGTGGGAGGGCGACGGCGGGCGCGGGGGAGACGGCGGGAGCGGCGGAGGCGAGGCCACCGGGTCCCAGGAGCCACCGCTCCTCGTCGTCACCAGCACGGTGAGCCCGGTGCGCGTCGCGGAGCTGGGCAGCGAGCTACGGAGCCGAGGGGTCCGTCTCGTCGATGCGCCGGTGAGCGGCGGGCCGGGTGGCGCGGAGAGCCGGGGGCTGTCCGTCATGGTCGGCGGCGACCCGGATGACGTGGAGCGGCTGGCGCCGGTGCTTGCCGCGATGGGCAGCACGGTGCGACACCTCGGTCCGCTCGGGGCTGGCTCGCTGACCAAGGCCTGCAACCAGGCGGTCGTCGGCGCCACGCTGGTCGCCCTCGGCGAGGCGGTCCGCCTGGCGCAGGCAGGAGGACTCGACGTCGCGACCGTGCTGGAGGTGCTCGGCGGAGGCCTCGCCGGCTCGGCCGTGCTGCGGCAGAAGGGCGAGCGCTACCTCACCGGGGACTTCAGCGGTGGGGGCAACTGCCGCAACCAGCTCAAGGACCACTCGATCATCCTCGAGGCAGGACGCAGGTACGGCGTCCGGCAGCCGGTCTCCGAGGTCACCCGGGACCTCTACGCGGAGGTGGTCGAGCGCGGGGGCGGCGACCTCGACCACACGGGCGTGATCACCGTCCTGTGAGGAGTCGTCGCGGGGATGCGCTCTAGGACCGGGGCCCGGCCAGCCGCTCCCGGACCACGTGGACACCGTCCCCGCCGAGCTGGTCCAGGTAGGCGGTGCGTCCGGTCATCGTCATGGCCAGCGCCTCGGTCGTCCCCGCGACGACGGGACCTTCACCCCATACCCGGTCGGCGTCGGTCGCCGCCCAGCTCACCCCGTCGAGGAAGCCCCGCGCGGGAAGGAAGGACTCCTGGCCGCGGGGAGAGGTGACGACGTCCACGACGGCCTCCCGCCGTTCGACCGGCACGGTGACGTCCATCCCCCGGGGCTGGGTGAGGTCGCGCAGGTGGATGCAGCTGTCGGCAAAGGGGCCCGCCGCGCCGATGTACCAGGGCCTCGACCTCTCGCCCGCCCGCCGCCGCAGCTCGCCGGCCACCGCGGCCAGCGGCCGGTCGGAGAGCCTGGCCGCGATCACGTCGCAGGCCCGGGCCATCGAGCGCACCCGCGCAGCCGTGAGCAGGAAGCGCCAGGAGGGCACCCTGATCGGCTGGAGCAGGTGGCCCGTCAGGGTGCGCACGTCCCAGCCCTCGCACAGCGTCGGGTCGCCGGCGTGCGCCTCGCCCAGGGCGTCGGCGCTGTCGGCGAAGAGCAGGCGGTGCTCGCTGGTCCAGGCGAGCAGCTGCTCCTCGCTCCGGGTCGTCGAGGCGTCCATTGTCCTACCCTGGCACGAGGGCGCGCAGGGCGGGACCCGCACCGTGCCACCATGTCCGCATGAGAGCAGTGGTGTGGGACGGGCCGGGTCAGCCGATGCGTGTCGAGGAGGTGCCCGTCCCGCGCCCGGGTCCGGGTGAGGTGCTGATCAGGGTGGCCGCGACAGGCGTGTGCCACACCGACCTGCACGTCATCAAGGGAGAGGTGGCCTTCCCGGCCCCCGGGGTCCTGGGTCACGAGACCTCTGGCACGGTCGAGCAGCTCGGTGCCGACGTCACCGACCTGTCGGTGGGCGACCGGGTCGTCGCCGCGTTCATCATGCCGTGCGGCACCTGCCGCCAGTGCGAGGCCGGTCGCGACGACATGTGCGTGCCGTTCTTCGAGCAGAACCGGCTGCGCGGCAACCTGCTCGACGGCACCTCACGGCTCACCCGGGCGGACGGCTCCCGCCTGTCGATGTACTCCATGGCGGCGCTGGCCGAGTATGCCGTGGTGCCCGCCACCGCACTCGCGCGCCTCCCGGAGGGACTGCCGCTGGAGGAGTCGGCGGTGCTGGGCTGCGCGGCGTTCACGGCGTACGGTGCCGTCGCCCGCACGGAGACCGACCTGCGCGGCCGGTCCGTGGCCGTGGTGGCGGTCGGCGGTGTCGGCTCCAGCGTGCTCCAGCTCGCCGCGCACCTCGGCGCTGAGCCGCTCGTCGCCGTCGACGTCGACGACGCCAAGCTCGCCCGGGCGCACGAGCTGGGGGCGACCGTGACCGTCAACTCGCGCAGCGACGACGCGCGGGCGGCGGTGGACGAGGCCACCGGTGGGGCCGGGGCCGAGGTGGTCATCGAGGTGCTGGGTCGGCCCGAGACGGTCGAGCTGGGCTTCTCGCTGCTGCGCGACGGCGGACGCATGGTGGTCGTCGGCATCGCCCCCGGGAGCGCCACCGCAGCGATCCCGATCACCGCCCTCGTGCGGCGGGGTATGTCCGTCGCCGGTTCCTACGGTGCCCGCACCCGGCGTGACCTTCCCGAGGTGGTCCGCCTCGCCGCCGAGGGGGCCTACGACGTCCGCCGGGCGGTGAGCCGCCGGTTCAGTCTGGAGGAGGCGCCGCTGGCCTACGAGCTGCTCGACGCCGGATCGATCCAGGGTCGCGCGATCGTCACGATGGGCTGAGCCGGCTCGGCCTGCGCCGGGCCCCGGCGAGCGTCAGCCGCGCCGGCTGAAGGCGCCGTCCTGCAGGGCGTCCTGCTCGAGGGCGTGCACCTTGGTCGACCCGGTCGACGGCGAGGCTGAGGCTGACCGCGAGACGAGCCGCAGCGGGCGCTCCTCCCCGTGCTGGGCCAGCGCCCTGGGCAGGTTGAGCGCCATGAACGGCCAGGCGCCCTGGTTCTCCGGCTCGTTCTGGACCCAGACCAGCTCGGCGTTCGGGTACTTCTTGGTCAGTGCCGCCAGCTGGGCCCCGGGGACCGGGTAGAGCTGCTCCACGCGCAGGATCGCGGTGCTGGTGTCCTCGCGCTGGTGACGGTCGTCCTCCAGGTCCCACACCAGCTTGCTGGAGGCGAGGAGCACCCGGTCCACCGACTCCGCGTCCAGCTGTGCGCTGTCCGGGAGGACCGGCTCGAAGGTGCCGCTGGTGAAGTCCTCCGGGCTGCTGGCTGCGGACTTCAGCCGCAGCATGGCCTTGGGCGTGAACACGACCAACGGCTTGCGCGGGCGCGCCGTGGCATGCCTGCGCAGCAGGTGGAAGTAGCTGGCCGGCGTCGAGGGGTAGGCCACCGTCATGTTGTCCTCGGCGCACAGCTGCAGGTAGCGCTCGATCCGTGCCGAGGAGTGGTCCGGGCCCTGACCCTCGTAGCCGTGCGGAAGGAGCAGGACGACGCTGGAGCGCTGGTCCCACTTCTGCTCGGAGGAGGAGACGAACTCGTCGATGATCGTCTGGGCGCCGTTGGCGAAGTCGCCGAACTGTGCCTCCCACAGCACGAGTGCGTCGGTCCGCTCCACCGAGTAGCCGTACTCGAAGCCCATCGCGGCGTACTCCGAGAGCAGGGAGTCGAAGACCTCGAAACGGGCCTGGTCCTGGCTCAGGTGGTGCAGCGGGGTCCAGGTCGCGGCCGTCTTGTGGTCGGTGAGCACCGCGTGCCGCTGCACGAAGGTCCCCCGGCGCGAGTCCTGCCCGGAGAGCCGGACCGGCGTGCCCTCGACCACCAGGGACCCCAGGGCCAGCAGCTCGCCCATGGCCCAGTCGATGCCGCCCTCGCGGCTCATCTGCTGCCGGTGGGTCATCAGCTTGGCCAGCTTGGGGTGGATGGTGAACCCGTCGGGCACCGAGGCGAAGGAGTCGCCGATGGTGTGCAGCAGCTCCTCGCTGATCGCGGTGGGCCGCTGATGGGTGCCCATGTCACCCTCGTCCTGGGCTTGCGGGCGCTCCAGGCCGCGGGTGCCGTCACCCTCGCCCTTGAGAGCGGCCTTGGTCTCGGTGAAGACCTGCTCCAGCTGCTTCTGGTAGTCGCGCAGCGCCTCCTCGGCCTCCTCCACCGTGATGTCGCCACGGCCGATGAGGGACTCGGTGTAGAGCTTGCGGACCGAGCGCTTGGCCTCGATGAGGTCGTACATCAGTGGCTGGGTCATCGACGGGTCGTCGCCCTCGTTGTGCCCCCGGCGCCGGTAGCAGACCATGTCGATAGCGACGTCCTTGTGGAACTTCTGGCGGTACTCGTAGGCCAGCTCGGCGACCCGCACCACCGCCTCGGGGTCGTCGCCGTTGACGTGGAAGATCGGCGCCTGGATGGTGCGTGCCACGTCGGTGCAGTAGACCGAGGAGCGGGAGTGGTACGGGGCGGTGGTGAAGCCGACCTGGTTGTTGATGACGACGTGGATCGTGCCGCCGGTGCGGTAACCGGGCAGCTGCGACATCTGCAGCGTCTCCAGCACCACGCCCTGGCCGGCGAAGGCGGCGTCGCCGTGCATGAGCACGGGCAGGACGCTGTAGTCCTTGTCGCCGCCGTCGTGCTCGAGCTTGAGGCGGTCGTGCTTGGCACGGGTGATGCCCTCCAGGACCGGGTCGACGGCCTCCAGGTGCGAGGGGTTGGCCGCCAGGTAGACCCGCGTGCTCTTGCCCTCCTCGCTGCGGAACTCGCCCTCGGTGCCCAGGTGGTACTTCACGTCGCCCGAGCCCTGCACCGAACCGGGGGTCGAGCGACCCTCGAACTCGCGGAAGATCTGCCCGTAGGACTTGCCGGCCAGGTTCGCCAGCACGTTGAGACGGCCGCGGTGCGGCATCCCGATGGTCACCTCCGACAGGTCGTCCTCGGCGGCGTTGGACAGCACCTTGTCGAGCAGGGCGATGACCGCCTCCCCGCCCTCGAGGGAGAAGCGCTTCTGCCCGACGAACTTGGTCTGCAGGAAGGTCTCGAAAGCCTCCGCCGCGTTGAGCCTGCGCAGGATGCGCAGCTGCTCGGCCGGGGCCGGCTTGTCGTACTTGACCTCGAGCTTCTCCTGGAACCAGGCCCGCTCCTCGGGGTCCTGGATGTGCATGTACTCCACACCGGTGGTCCGGCAGTAGGAGTCGCGCAGCACGCCCAGGATGCTGCGCAGGGTCATCCGGGGCTTGCCCCCGAAGCCGCCCGTGGGCACCTCCCGGTCGAGGTCCCACAGGGTCAGGCCGTGGTTCTCGATCTCCAGGTCGGGGTGGGTGCGCTGGACGTACTCGAGCGGGTCGATGTCGGCCATCAGGTGGCCGCGCGTGCGGTAGGCGTGGATGAGCTGCTGGATGCGGCTCGCCTTGGAGATGTCGTCGTCGTGGGTCGCCGCGATGTCCGGGGCCCACCGGATCGGCATGTAGGGGATCCGCAGCGAGGTGAAGATCTCGTCGTAGAAGCCGTCCTGGCCCAGCAGCAGGTGGTGGATCCGGCGGAGGAACTCCCCGGACTGGGCGCCCTGGATGATGCGGTGGTCATAGGTCGAGGTCAGCGTCAGGATCTTGCTCACCGCCGCGGCGGTGATCCGCTCCAGCGCGGCGCCCTGCCACTCGGCCGGGTAGTCGAGGGCACCGACGCCGACGATCGCGCCCTGGCCCTTCATCAGCCGGGGGACCGAGTGCAGCGTGCCGATGCCGCCGGGGTTGGTCAGCGAGATCGTGGTGCCCTGGAAGTCCTCGACGGTGAGCTTGCCGTCACGCGCCTTGCGGACGACCTTCTCGTAGGCGGACCAGAACTCGAAGAACGTCATGTTCTCGGCGCTCTTGATGTTGGGCACCAGGAGCTGGCGGCTGCCGTCCGGCTTGGGCACGTCGATCGCCAGGCCGAGGTTGATGTGCGCCGGCTCGACGAGGACGGGCTTGCCGTCGGCGGTGGTGAAGCCGTTGTTCATCTCCGGCATCGCCTTGATGGCCTTGACCATGGCGTAGCCGATGAGGTGGGTGAAGGACACCTTGCCGCCGCGGGAGCGGGCCAGGTGGTTGTTGATGACGATGCGGTTGTCGATGAGGAGCTTGGCCGGCAGGTTGCGCGCGCTGGTGGCGGTCGGCACCTCCAGGCTGCTCTCCATGTTGGTGACCACGCGGGCCACGGCGCCGCGCAGCGGGGTCATGGTGCCGTCGGTCTGCGGACCGGCCTTCTTCGGGGCCGGCGAGTCGCGCGGAGTGGGGCTCTCCTTGGTTGGGGCCTGCTTCGCGGGATCGGCCTCGGAGGGCTGGGAGGTGGTGGACGTCGCAGCCTTCGCCGGCTGGGACGCGGCGGGCGTCGACTGCGCCTGCTTCTGCTCGGGCCGCGCCTGGGCAGGGACCTGGCTGCTGCGGGGCGGAGCCGGGGCGACCCGGGGGCCCGGGGCGGGCCGCTGGGGCGCGGCCGGCCGTGGTGCATCCTCGGACCGCTGGGCGGCCGGGGCCGTGGTGCTGGGTGAGGCTGTGCTGGGTGAGGCTGTGCCGGGTGAGGCTGACGCTCCGTTGGAGCTGCTGGCACCTCCCTCGAAATAGCTACGCCAGGAGGGGTCTACGGACCCTGGGTCCTGGTCGAATCGCTCGCGCATCTCCTCGACGAGCCACTCGTTGGCTCCGAAGTCCTCGAGGGTCTTGTCGCTGCTCGGGGGGTTGGCCACGGAATTGCGCCTCTTCTCGATCCGTCGGGCTGCCTGACGATGCACGCAGAATGCACCTCGGTCACAGCCTAGCTGCAAGGAGAAGGAGGTCGCGGACCCGGGTTGGCGGCTCCGGTCGGCGTGTCGACCGGAGCCGCGGCGGCCCTCGCGCGGGTCTTTTCGGGTCTGTCAGCCCACGTCGCGGCGCTGGGTGAGCACCCAGCCGATGAGCGTCATCACGGCGGCATAACCGAGCAGCACCAGGGCCGCGACCCACCAGCTGAGCTGGTCGGGATTGCCGCCGGCCTGCTCGATCGTGGTGGCGTCCATCCCCTGGAAGAGGCTCAGGGCGGCCGAGCTGGCCTGGCTCGGGAAGAACCGGGCCACGTCGGCCAACGAGTCGACCATGCCGATGAAGACGCCCAGCAGGGGCTCGATGAGGAAGGCGAAGGCCACCCCCACGAAGAGCGCCGCCACCTGGTTGGGGATCAGCACCCCGAGCCCCAGTCCCATCAGGCCCCAGAGGACGAGCACGAGCAGCAGTCGGGCCAGCACGCCGATCAGGTCGCCCGCGTCGGGGAAGACCGCCCTGTCGGCCGCCATGAGCATCGCGCCGCCGGTGATCAGAGCCCCGGCCAGGTGCGCCAGGCCGTTGATCACGACCACGAGGGTCAGCGCCACGACCTTGGAGGTGATCACCCGGCCCCGGCGTGGGGAGGCCAGGAAGGTGGCGGTCAGGGTCTTGTGGCGGTACTCGGTGCCCATCGACAGGATGCCCAGCACCAGGCTGAGCAGGTAACCCACCTGAAGACCGCCGGTATAAATGGTCCGCGCGAGCACCGCCGGGTCCAGGGAGTCGGCCAGCGGCGCGCCGCCCCCCTCGCCCGTCGGCCCGGGCACCGAGACGAAGAGCATGAACGTGGCCGTGATCCCGACGAAGACCGCGGCGAGCAGGAACTGGGCCAGCGGCATGCCCCACCCCGTGCGGGTGGTGAAGGCCTTGCGCAGCTCGGATCGGATCAGGCCGGTCATCGGGTCTTCTCCTGCAGGTTGCGGTTGCGGTGCTCGGGCGACTCGGTCAGCTCCAGGAACAGCCGTTCCAGGTCGGTGCGCAGCGCGCGCAGCTCGTGCACCGGCTGGCCTGCCGCCAGCGCCACGTCGCCGACGCGGGCCAGGTCGCCGCCTGCACCCTCGACCTGCAGGGCGTCGGGACCGTGCTCGGGTGAGGGGTGCGCGGTCAGGCCGGCCCGGCCGAGCTCCGCCGCGAGCGCCGCGGCGTCGTCCGTGCGCACCAGCGCGGTCTGCTCCCCGTGCAGCTCCTCGATCGTGCCCTGGCTGACGACCTGGCCGTTGGCGATGATGACCACGTCGTCGACGGTCTGCTCGACCTCGGAGAGCATGTGGCTGCTGACCACGATCGTGCGGCCCTCGTTCTCGGCCAGGTGCCGAAGGAACCCGCGCATCCACCGGATGCCCTCCGGGTCCAGTCCGTTGGCCGGCTCGTCGAGCAGCAGCACGCCGGGGTCGCCGAGGAGGCCGGCCGCCAGACCGAGGCGCTGCCGCATACCCATCGAGTAGGCGCCCGCCCGCTTGCGCGCGGCGGCGGGGATCCCGACCAGCTCGAGCAGCTGGTCGACCCGGCTGTCCGGGATGCCGTGGGTGGCCGCGAGCACGCGCAGGTGGTCGCGCCCCGAACGGCCGGGGTGGAAGCCGGTGGCCTCCAGCGCGGAGCCGACGACGTTCATCGGCCGGGGCAGGTCGGCGTAGCGCAGCCCTCCGATCAGGGCCTCGCCGGAGGTGGGCCGCACCAGGCCGAGGAGCATGCGCAGCGTGGTGGTCTTGCCGGCCCCGTTGGGGCCGAGGAAGCCGGTCACGCGGCCGGGGCGGATGTCGAAGGTCAGGTCGTCGACGGCACGGAGCGTTCCGAAGGTCTTGGTGAGCCCCCGGATGCTGATCCCCGTGCCCTCGTGCAGGGCGACGTCGGTCATGGTCACAGTCAACCAGGCTCACCCGGCGCGCACATCCAACCTCCGACGGAGATGCGCCTCCTCCCTCGGACGGGTATGCGGTGCGCCCGGTCAGCCCAGCCTCATCACCACGGTCTTGGTCTGGGTGAAGTGGTCCAGCGCCTCGACGCCCTTCTCCCGGCCGTAGCCCGACTTCTTGACGCCGCCGAAGGGCAGCTCGACGCCGCCCCCGGCGCCGTAGGTGTTGACGAAGACCTGCCCCGCCTCCAGCTCGGCCGCCGCCCGGTGCGCCCGGGACAGGTCACGGGTCCACACCGCTGCGAGCAGGCCGTAGTCGGTCGCGTTGGCGAGGCTGATCGCCTCGTCCTCGTCGGCGAAGGGCATCGTGACCAGAACCGGTCCGAAGACCTCCTCCTGGGCGATGGCGGAGCCCGGGTCGACCCCGTCGATGAGGGTCGGCAGCCAGTACGAGCCGCCCGCGAGACGCTCGTCCTCGGGCGCGGAGCCTCCGGTGACGACCTCCCCCGAGCGGGCGCCCTCCACATACCCCCGGACCCGCTCCTGCTGCTGGGCGGACACGAGGGGGCCGAGGTCCGGGTCCTCCAGGCCGGGGCCGATGGTGGTGGCGCGCAGCCGGGCGGCCACCTTCTCGACGAGCTCGGCCCGCACGCTCTCGTGGACGACGAGGCGGGAGCCGGCCGAGCAGGTCTGGCCGGCGTTCTGCAGGATCGCCCTGGCGACGAAGCCGGCTGTCAGGTCCAGGTCGGCGTCGGCGAAGACGACGTGGGCGGACTTGCCACCCAGCTCGAGGATGGTCGGCACGACCCGGTCGGCCGCCGCGTGCGCGATCGAGGAGCCGGTCACGGTCGAGCCGACGAATCCCAGGTGGGCCACGCCCGGGTGCTGCGCGAGCGCCGCCCCCGCCTCGGCGCCCAGGCCGGTGACCACGTTGAACAGGCCGGCAGGCATCCCCGCCTCGATCGCCAGCCGGGCGACCTCGACGGCGGTGCGCGGGGTCTCGTCGGCGGGCTTGACCACCACCGCGTTGCCGGTGGCGGTCGACGCGGCGACCGCCCGCGAGAGCAGTTGCATGGGGTAGTTCCACGCGACGACGCTGCCGACGACGCCGTAGGGCTCGCGGCGGGTGTAGACGTGCAGGTCCGGCCCGAGCGGGATCGTCGTGCCGTAGTAGGCGTCGATCGCGTGGCCGTAGAAGCGGAAGTAGCGCGCGCACACCGTCGCGTCGGTCCGGGCCTGGCCCAGCGGCTTGCCGGTGTCCTGCGACTCCAGGCGGGCGAGGCGCTCGCGGTCCCGGTCGACGAGGTCGGCGAGCCTGGTGAGGACGGTGCTGCGCTGCTCCGGCGTGGTCCGCGCCCACGCCCTCTGCGCCGCTGCGGCGGCCCCGACGGCCGCGTCGACCTCGCGCACGCCGCCCCGGCCGACCCCGCCGATGACCGAGCCGTCGGCCGGGTCGACGTTGTCGAACGTGTCGTCGGCGGGCAGGTCGGCACCCGCGACGAAGGAGTGGGTCACGGTCGGGGGGCCGGGAGTCATGGTGCGAACGTACCCCGCCCTCCGACGGGCAGGGCCGGTGCTCCGCGGAGCACCGGCCCTGTCCTGTTGCGCCCCCGGCAGGATTCGAACCTGCGCTCCCGCCTCCGGAGGGCGGTGCTCTATCCCCTGAGCTACGGGGGCAACGGCGTGAAACGATACCAGCCAGGAGGGCAGGCGCCGTAACGCCGCCCGTCGGGGGCAGGGCGCGCACGCCACTAGACTCGCGGGGGTGACCCCCGAGCAGCTCGCCGATGCCATTCACGCCGCCCTGACCGCGGCCGCCGCCGACGGTGTGGCGATGCAGGTGCCCGACCGCGGGCGGGTGCGTGTGGAGCGTCCCCGCAGCCGGGAGCACGGCGACTGGTCGACCAACGTCGCGCTCCAGCTGGCCAAGGGGGCGGGTATGCCGCCGCGCCAGCTCGCCCAGCAGCTGGCCGAGCGTCTGGGCGCGGTCCCGGGGGTGGCCCGGGTCGACGTCGCCGGCCCCGGCTTCCTCAACATCACCCTCGACGCGGCGTCCGCGGGCGAGCTGGCGCGGTCGGTGGTCGAGCAGGGTGAGCGCTACGGCACCAACGACACCCTGGCCGGGCACGTGGTCAACCTCGAGTTCGTCTCGGCGAACCCGACCGGGCCCCTCCACATCGGCCACACCCGGTGGGCGGCGCTCGGCGACGCCCTGAACCGGCTCCTGACGGCCAGCGGCGCGGACGTGACCGCCGAGCACTACATCAACGACGCCGGCTCCCAGATGGACAAGTTCGGCGCCTCGATCGTGGCGACGGCGCGCGGCACCGCCGTGCCCGAGGGTGGTTACTCAGGCCCGTGGATCGACGACCTCGCCCGGCAGATGCTCGCCGAGCGCCCCGACCTGCTCGAGCTGCCCGAGGCGCAGGCCAGCGCGCTCGCCCGGACCCGTGGCTACGAGCTGCAGCTGGCGCAGATCCAGCAGACGCTCGAGGACTTCAACGTCCACTTCGACGTGTGGTTCAGCGAGAAGTGGCTGCACGACACAGGCAAGGTCGAGGAGGCGGTCGCGCGGCTGCGCGAGCAGGGCCACGTCTTCGACCAGGACGGCGCGGTGTGGCTGCGCACCACCGAGTTCGGCGACGACAAGGACCGGGTGCTGATCCGCGCCAACGGCGAGCCCACCTACTTCGCCGCGGACTGCGCGTACTACCTGTCCAAGAAGGATCGCGGGTTCCCCCAGAAGGTCTACATGCTCGGCGCGGACCACCACGGCTACGTCGGGCGGCTCAAGGCGATCGCGGCCTGCGCCGGCGACGACCCCGAGGCCAACATCGAGGTGCTCATCGGCCAGCTGATCAACATCAGCGGCGAGCGGATGGGCAAGCGCCGCGGCAACGCGGTGTTCCTCTCCGACCTCCTGGAGTGGATCGGCACCGACCCGGTCCGCTACTCCCTGGCGAGGTTCCCTGCGGACACCCCGCTGGACCTGGACGGCGAGGAGCTGCGCAAGCGGTCCAACGACAACCCGGTCTACTACGTGCAGTACGCCCATGCGCGCACCTGCAACGTCGCCCGGCTCGCCGGCGAGGACGGCGTGCTGCGCGAGGACGGCTTCGACCCCTCCCTGCTGCAGCACGAGACCGAGGCGACGCTGCTGGCCACGCTCGGCGACTTCCCCCGCGTGGTGTCCCAGGCGGCGCAGCTGCGCGAGCCGCACCGGGTCGCCCGCTACCTCGAGGAGCTCGCGAGCGACTTCCACAAGTGGTACGACGAGTGCCGCGTCCGGCCGCTCTCCGCGGACGAGGAGATCACCGACCTGCACCGTTCGAGGCTGTGGCTCAACGACGCCACCCGACAGGTTCTCGCCAACGGGCTCACGCTGCTCGGCGTCTCGGCGCCCGAGCGCATGTGAGCCGCATACCCACCCAGGAGACCCCATGAGCCCCCAGCCCCTGCGCGTCGCCCTGCTCGGAGCCGGCACCGTCGGCGCCGCCACCGCCCGCCTCCTGCAGGGGCGCGCCGATCTGCTGGCCGCGCGCTGCGGCCGCCCCCTGGAGCTGGCCGGGGTCGCCGTGCGCGACGCCTCCCGCCCGCGCGACGGCGTCGACCCCCAGCTGCTGACGACCGACGTCGAGGCACTCGTCGACGGTGCCGACGTCGTCGTGGAGGTGATGGGCGGGATCGAGCCGGCCCGCACCCTGATCGAGCGCGCGCTGCGGCGCGGGGTGCCGGTCGTCACCGCCAACAAGCAGCTCATCGCCCAGCGCGGCCCCGAGCTGCACGCCGTCGCCGACGGTGCGGGGGCGGGGCTGCACTACGAGGGGGCGGTGATGGCGGCGGTCCCCGTCATGGCGGTCGTCCGCGAGAGCCTGGCCGGTGACGAGATCACCTCGATCTCCGGGGTGGTCAACGGCTCGACCAACTACGTGCTCGACCTCGTGGCGCGCAAGGGCGTGCCGTTCCAGGACGCGGTGCGGCAGGCGGGGGAGCTGGGCTACCTGGAGGCGGACCCGACCGAGGACCTGGAGGGGCTCGACGCGGCCGCCAAGATCGTCATCCTGGCCCGGACCGCGTGGGACCTTCCCGTCGCGCTCGAGGACGTGCAGCGCCAGGGGATCAGCAGGCTGACCGACGCCGACTTCCGGCAGGCGGCGGCCCACGGCACCGTGGTCAAGCTGGTCGCCTCCGCCTGGCGCTCGCGCGCCGGCGGCCTCGACCGGGTCGAGGTGGCGGTCCGTCCGGTCGCGCTGCCCCAGGACGACCCGCTGGCGCAGGTGCGCGAGAGCGTCAACGTCGTGGTGATCGAGGCGCGCTCGGCCGGCACGCTGCGGCTGCAGGGAGCAGGCGCCGGCGGCGACGAGACGGCCTCGGCCGTGCTCGGCGACCTGGTCCGCGCCGTGCGCAGCCTGCCCTGAGACACGCCCGGCCGAGGATCACGGCGGGGTGTGGTGCCAGGGCGTGGTCGTGTTATCTTGAGGGTGCCCCGTGAGCGCGGGCGGTCCTTCGTTGGCCGGCTCCGGAGCATCACCATCCACGGACCTGGGCCGTCGTGTCGACGTCTTCGCATCGTTGTCGACGTGGCCGGCGCGCCCGTCATCCGGTCCGTGGCACGTCTCCCGTCCAGCCGACGTCGAAGTGCGCTGGACCACCACCCGAGAACCCCGTGCACCGGACGAGCGTCCGGCGGAGGGGGAAGGACAGTACGTGACCGACATCACCGAGGCTGCAGCGACCAAGACCGGCGCGCTCAGCACACTTCGTCTGGCCGAGCTCCAGCAGCTCGCCTCCAGCATGGGCATCAGCGTCAACGCCAAGATGCGCAAGGCCGACCTAGTCTCGGCCATCCGTGAGCAGCAGCGCGGGGGCCGCGGAGCCGCCAGCGTGGCCGGCAAGAACGGCGCGCAGGCCGCCAGCCGGCCCGCTGCCGCGGCGACGGCTGAGAAGCCGGCCGCTGAGAAGCCGGCCGACAAGCCGGCCGACAAGCCGGCCGCTGAGAAGCCGGCCGACAAGCCGGCCGCTGAGAAGCCCGCCGACAAGCCGGCCGCTGAGAAGCCCGCCGACGAGCAGTCCCGCCAGCAGACTCGTGCGGAGTCCGCAGGCGAGACTCGCGAGGAGACTGGTCAGACCGGTGGCGAGGGCGGCGCCGCCGCCCTCGAGGCGGCGCTGGACCGCGCCCAGGCCGAGCGGGAGTCGGGTCGCACCCGGCGCTCGCGCCGCGCCGGCTCCGGTGCCGGTGCTCCGCGTGCGGTGGAGGGCCGCTCCGAGCAGGGTGGCCAGCAGCAGGGCCGTGGCGACCAGCAGGGCCAGCACGGTGACCAGCAGCGCCGTCAGCAGGGCGACCGTCAGCAGGACCGTCAGCAGAACCAGGGCGACCGCCAGCAGGGCGACCGTCAGCAGGAGCGTCAGCAGAACCAGGGCGGCGGCCAGCAGCAGGACCGTCAGCAGAACCAGGGCGGCGGCCAGCAGCAGGACCGTCAGCAGAACCAGGGCGGCGGCCAGCAGCAGGACCGTCAGCAGGGCCAGGACGGCCAGCAGCAGGGTGGCTACGACGACGAGGAGGGCGGCGGCCGCCGTCGCCGCAGCCGTCAGCGGGGCCGGGACCGCAAGCGCGGCCGCACCGGTCCGGGCGTCCAGGGCCAGCAGGGCGGGCAGCAGCGTGAGGACGAGGAGACCTACACCGACGAGGACGTGCTCGTCCCCGTCGGCGGCGTCCTCGACGTCCTCGACAACTACGCCTTCATCCGCACCACCGGCTACCTGCCGGGGCCGACGGACATCTACGTGCCGCTCAACATCGTGCGCCGCTACGGCCTGCGCAAGGGCGACGCGGTCCAGGGCGCCATCAAGGCGCCGGCCGAGGGGCAGGACAACCAGCACACCATCTCCTCGACCGGGCACAAGCGCGACCGGGGCAAGTTCAGCGCCCTCGTCCGGCTGGACGCCATCAACGGCCGCACGCCCGAGGAGTCCCGCACGCGTCCCGAGTTCGGCAAGCTCACGCCGCTCTACCCGCAGGACCGCCTGCGCCTGGAGACCGACCAGAAGAACCTCACCACGCGGGTCATCGACCTGGTCGCCCCGATCGGCAAGGGCCAGCGCGGCCTGCTCGTCGCCCCGGCCAAGGCCGGCAAGACGCTGATCCTGCAGGCGATCGCCAACGCGATCACGGCCAACAACCCGGAGTGCCACCTCATGGTCGTCCTCGTCGACGAGCGTCCCGAGGAGGTCACCGACATGGAGCGAGCGGTCAAGGGCGAGGTCATCTCCTCCACCTTCGACCGCCCGGCCGAGGACCACACCACGGTCGCCGAGCTGGCGATCGAGCGCGCCAAGCGCCTCGTCGAGCTCGGCGGCGACGTCGTCGTGCTCCTCGACTCGATCACCCGCCTGGGCCGCGCCTACAACCTGGCGGCCCCGGCCTCCGGCCGGATCCTCTCCGGTGGTGTCGACTCCGCGGCGCTCTACCCGCCCAAGCGGTTCTTCGGCGCAGCCCGCAACATCGAGAACGGCGGCTCGCTGACCATCCTGGCGACCGCTCTGGTGGAGACCGGCTCCAAGATGGACGAGGTCATCTTCGAGGAGTTCAAGGGCACCGGCAACATGGAGCTCAAGCTGGACCGCCAGCTGGCCAACCGCCGCATCTTCCCGGCCGTGGACGTCAACGCCTCCGGCACCCGCCGCGAGGAGATCCTGATGGGCTCCGAGGAGCTCAAGGTCATGTGGAAGCTGCGCCGGGTGCTCGCCGCGCTCGACCAGCAGCAGGCACTCGAGCTGCTCCTGGACCGGCTGCGCAAGACCAAGCACAACTACGAGTTCCTCACCCAGGTCCAGCAGACCTCCTCGATCAGGCTGGACGACGAGGACTGAGTCCCCCGGGAATGCCAGCCTCCGGCACGACGTTTTCGTCCGTGCCGCACACATCTGGCAGAATCTCCCCTCGGCCCACCGGTTCACGGCGCGCACCAGGCGATGCCGACCCGGGGGACACACCACCTACAGGAGTGACATGAAGAAGGACATCCACCCGGAGTACGTCGAGACCCAGGTGACCTGCACCTGTGGCGCGTCGTTCACGACCCGCAGCACCGCCCCGTCGGGCAAGATCAACGCCGACGTCTGCTCCAACTGCCACCCGTTCTACACGGGCAAGCAGAAGCTCATGGACACCGGTGGTCGGGTCGCCCGCTTCCAGCAGCGCTACGGCAAGAAGGCCGACGCCAAGTAAGTCTTGGGCACGCCGGTCCCGCGACTCACGGTCGCGGGACCGGCGTTCGCCTTTTCCGACCACCACGAGAGGGGTATGGCGTGTCCTCCTCGGACTTCGCCTCAGCGCTCCCGCTGCTCGCCGAGCACGCGGACATCGAGCGGCAGCTGGCCGACCCTGCGGTGCACGGTGACCCGAGTGCGCTCAAGCGTCTCAACAAGCGGTATGCCGCGCTCGGACCGACGGTGGCCGCCTACCGGGCCTGGGAGCGCGTCTCCGACGACCTGGACACCGCCCGCGAGCTCGCCGCCGAGGACGCCTCCTTCGCCGAGGAGGTCCCCGGGCTGGAGGCGGCCGAGGCGCAGACCGCCGAGCACCTGCGCCGCCAGCTGGTGCCGCGCGACCCCGACGACGACCGCGACGTGATCCTCGAGGTGAAGGCGGGGGAGGGCGGCGAGGAGTCGGCGCTGTTCGCCGGCGACCTGGTGCGGATGTACCTGCGCTACGCCGAGCGCCGCGGCTGGCGTACCGAGATCCTCGACACCACAGCCTCCGACCTGGGCGGCTACAAGGACGCGCGGGTGGCGATCCAGGCGACCGGCACGCCGATCCCGGGCGAGGCGCCGTGGGCGCGGCTGAAGTACGAGGGCGGGGTGCACCGCGTCCAGCGCG
This sequence comes from Ornithinimicrobium avium, assembly GCF_003351765.1. Classification (NCBI taxonomy): domain Bacteria; kingdom Bacillati; phylum Actinomycetota; class Actinomycetes; order Micrococcales; family Ornithinimicrobiaceae; genus Ornithinimicrobium; species Ornithinimicrobium avium. Next base: position 1,836,420 of record NZ_CP031229.1, on the reverse strand, counting down.
TCCCCGTCACCGAGAGCCAGGGCCGCATCCACACCTCGGCCGCGGGCGTCCTGGTGATGCCCGACCTGGACGACCCGGGCGAGGTTGAGCTCGACCCGCACGACCTCAAGGTCGACGTCTTCCGCTCCTCCGGCCCCGGCGGCCAGTCGGTCAACACCACCGACTCCGCGGTGCGCCTCACGCACCTGCCTACCGGGCTGGTCGTGTCCTGCCAGAACGAGAAGTCCCAGCTGCAGAACAAGGAGTCCGCGCTGCGCGTCCTGCGTGCCCGGCTGCACCAGATCGCCGTCGAGGAGGCCCAGGCCGCCGCGAGCGAGCAGCGCCGCAGCCAGGTGCGCACGGTCGACCGCAGCGAGCGGATCCGCACCTACAACTTCCCGGAGAACCGGATCGCCGACCACCGCACCGGCTACAAGGCCTACAACCTCGACCACGTCCTCGACGGCGACCTCGACCCGGTCGTGCAGTCGGCCGTCGACGCCGACGAGGCCGAGCGGCTGGCCCACGTGGCCGACGGGTGAGGACAGACCGGTGGTCGTGACCCTCGACCGGCTCCTGCGCACGGCCACCGCGAGCCTCGCTCAGGCCGGCGTCCCCAGTCCGGCGGTCGACGCCGAGCTCCTGCTCGCTCACGTCCTGGACCGGGACCTCGGCGACGTGCGCCGGGCCCGCGTCCTGGGTGAGGACGTCCAGGACGGCGCGCGGACGGCATACCTGGAGCTGGTGGGCCGCAGGGCCTCCCGGGTGCCGCTGCAGCACCTGACCGGCACCGCCCACTTCGCCGGCCTGGAGCTGGCGGTCGGCCCTGGAGTCTTCGTGCCGCGGCCGGAGACCGAGGTGCTGGTCGGGCTGGCCCTGGAGGCGCTCGAGGGCGTCGAGCGACCCACCGTCGTCGACCTGTGCACCGGCAGCGGCGCGGTGGCGCTCGCGGTCGCACGCGCGCGGTCGGACGCGCGCGTGGGGGCTGTGGAGCTGTCCGCGAAGGCCCACGGGTATGCCGTCACCAACGTCCGGCGGACCGCACTGCCGGTCGACCTGCGGCTCGGGCGGGCGCAGGAGGCGTTCCCCGAGCTGGTGGGGGCGGTCGACGTGGTGACCGCCAACCCGCCGTACATCCCGCCCGACGCGGTCCCCGTCGACGTCGAGGTGCGCGAGCACGACCCGGAGCTGGCGCTCTACGGCGGCGGCGAGGACGGGCTGGAGGTCCCGCTGCAGGTGGCCGCGCGGGCCGCGCTGCTGCTGCGTCCCGGCGGGGTGCTGCTGATGGAGCACGCCGACGTGCAGGGGGAGAGCCTGAGCGCCGCGCTGGCCGCACAGGGGACCTGGAGCCAGGTCGAGGACCACGCCGACCTCAACGGCCGCCCGCGGGTCGCGCGGGCCGTGCGCGGCTGACCCGCCAGCCGTCCCGGTCAGGACATCCCTGTCAGGGAAGCGCGCTGCCCCGGTGCCGCGCTGGGCGGCGACCGGGGCAGCGCTGTGGGTGAGGTTGACCTACTAGAAGATCCAGATCAGCAGGGCGATGATGAGCAGGATGCCCACGATCGTCCAGATCAGTCCGCTTCCACGCATGAGTCTCACTCTCCTCGGGGGTTGACGTCGGCACGCTCTGCGCCGACGGCATCACCTGGACACTCTGTGCGACCGTCCAGGTGTGCGCAACTCTAACCGCCACCACCCCACGCGGTGACTCTCGGGTGTCCGGGGCAGGAGGTGAGAAGTGACAGACTTGGCGTCGGCGTCGGCGCGCGGCCGTCCCACACCAGACCTACAGGAGGATCCATGGCCCAGGGGGCGCACCCGCTGCAGGACCGGCTGCTGGACTGCACCGGGCCGGACGCGCGTGAGGGGGCGCTGGAGCGGGCCGCGGCGGCGGTCCGCGCCGGCAAGGTCGTGGTGCTGCCGACGGACACCGTCTACGGGGTGGGCGCCGACGCCTTCGACGTCGTGGCCGTCGCGATGGTGCTCGCGGCCAAGCACCGCGGACGGGACATGCCCCCACCTGTGCTGGTGCCCGCGCCGAGCACGGTCGAGGGTCTGGCCGTCGACGTGCCGATGTACGCCCGCATCCTGATGCGCCAGTTCTGGCCCGGCCCGCTGACCCTCGTCGTGCGGGCCCAGCCCTCGCTGCAGTGGGACCTGGGCGAGACCAACGGCACCGTCGCCCTGCGGATGCCCGACGACGAGGTCGCCCTGGCCCTGCTCTCGGAGGTCGGTCCGATGGCGGTGACCAGCGCCAACCTCACGGGCAGCCCGGCGGCGACCACCGGGCAGGAGGCCCTGGAGCAGCTCGGCGGCGCGGTGGCGGTCTACCTCGAGGACGGGCCCCGCACCGGGGGCCTTGCCTCGACGATCGTCGACTGCACCCGCGAGGAGCCCGTCGTGCTGCGCCACGGCGCCCTGTCCGCCGACGAGCTCCGCGGCGTGCTGGGGAGCACCGTGCTGCACGACGCGCCCCCGTCGCCGGAGGGGCCCGTGGACGACGAGCCCGGGGACCGGGCGGGAGACCACGCCGACGGCCAGGTCGACGGCCACGGCGAGGAGGTCGTCGGTGCTCGGCTGGTCGGCAGCGTCGTGCCCAGCGGCGTCACCGCGCCCCGCTCGGCGGTGCGCACCCTGACGGACCGAGCAGGAGCTGCACGCACGCCCTAGAGTTGCTCCATGACCACCGCCGTGAACCCCGACACCTACTACGGCCCGAGCTTCGCCGCGCTGCTGGACCAGGACCCCGAGATCGCCGGGCTCCTGGTCTCCGAGCTCGACCGTCAGCGTACCGGCCTGCAGCTCATCGCCAGTGAGAACCAGACCAGTCCCGCGGTGCTCGCGGCGGTCGGTTCCACACTGTCCAACAAGTACGCCGAGGGCTACCCCCACGCCCGCTACTACGGGGGATGCTCGGAGGTCGACAAGGTCGAGGACCTGGCGATCGAGCGCGCGAAGAAGCTGTTCGGCGCCGACCACGCCAACGTCCAGCCGCACTCCGGCGCGAGCGCCAACATCGCCGTCTACGGGGCGTTCACCGCCCCCGGCGACACCGTCCTGGCGATGTCCCTGGACCACGGCGGCCACCTCACCCACGGCTTCAAGGTCAGCTTCTCCGGCAAGTGGTTCAACGCCGTCCACTACGGCGTGGACAAGGACACCGAGGACATCGACTACGACCAGATGGAGGCGCTGGCCAAGGAGCACCGGCCCACGATGATCTGCGCCGGCGGCTCGGCCATCCCGCGGCTCATCGACTTCGAGCGCATCCGGGCGATCTGCGACGAGGTCGGGGCGATCATGTGGATCGACGCGGCCCACTTCATCGGTCTGGTCGCCGGCAAGGTCATCCCCTCGCCGGTGCCCTACGCCGACGTCGTCTCCTTCACCACGCACAAGGTGCTGCGCGGCCCCCGCGGCGGCGCCATCGTGTGCAAGGAGGAGCACGGCAAGAAGATCGACCGTGCGGTCTTCCCGATGATGCAGGGCGGCCCGCTCATGCACGGCGTGGCCGGCAAGGCGGTCAACTTCGCCGAGTGCATGACCCCGGCCTACCAGGCCTACGCCCAGCAGGTCGTCGACAACGCCCGCGTGCTTGCCGAGTCGCTCGGGGAGAAGGGGATCCGCCCGATCACCGGCGGCACCGACACCCACCTCTCGCTGCACGACCTGCGCGGGGTCGGGGTCACCGGCGTCGACGCGGAGGCGCGCTGCGACGCTGCCGGGATCGTGCTCAACAAGAACGCGATCCCGTTCGACCCGGAGAAGCCCAACGTGGCCTCCGGCGTCCGGGTGGGCAGCCCGTCGCTCACCACCCAGGGGATGGGACCCGAGCAGATGAAGGTCGTCGCCGACCTCATCCACCGCGCGGTGACCGAGGGCGACGCCGACCCGGAGCACGCGGTCTCCCAGGAGGTCCACGCCCAGGTCGCCGAGCTGCTCACCAGCTACCCGGCCTACCCGGAGCCGGCGGCCGGCTGACCGGCGGCTCCGCCGCACACCCCGGGTATGCGGTGGAGCAGGGAGACCCCACGTGCGCGAGTTCCTCATGGTGCTGCTGACAGCAGCGGTGGTGACCTATGTCGCGACCCCGCTGGTCCGCAGGCTCGCGCTCGCGGTGGGGGCGATGACCGCGGTGCGCGACCGCGACGTGCACACCGTCCCGATCCCGCGGCTGGGCGGGGTGGCGATGCTCGTGGGCTTCGCCGCGGCGGTGCTGCTCGGCTCGCAGCTGCCCTATCTCGGGCAGCTCTTCGACACCTCCCCCCAGCTCTACGGCGTGCTCGTCGCCGCCGCGATCATCACCCTGCTCGGGGCGGTGGACGACGTGCGCGAGCTGGACTGGATGACCAAGCTCGCCGGTCAGGTGATCGCCGGGGGAGTGATGGCCTTCTTCGGTGTCCAGCTGCTGTCCCTGCCGATCGGCGGGGTGACGGTGCTGCCGGAGCCGGTCATGGTCACGCTGACGATCCTGGTCGTGGTCGTCTCGACCAACGCGGTCAACTTCATCGACGGGCTGGACGGGCTGGCGGCCGGGGTCGTGCTCATCTCCGCCTCGGCCTTCTTCGGCTGGTCCTACCTGGTCAGCACCGACTTCGACCCGCCCAACGTCTTCTCGATGGCGACCTTCATCAGCGCCGCGCTGATCGGGGTGTGCGCCGGCTTCCTGCCGCACAACTTCCACCCGGCGCGGCTCTTCATGGGCGACGCGGGGGCGCTGCTGCTCGGGCTGCTGCTCGCCGCGGCCACCATCTCGATGACCGGCTCGGTCGACCCCAGCTCCTCGCTGGCCAGCGCGTCCGCGGCCGCGGCGATCCTGCTCCCGCTGGCCATCCCGGTGGCGATCATGGCGCTTCCCTTCCTCGACATCGTGCTCGCCGTCCTGCGCCGCACCAGGGCCGGTCAGATGCCGTGGAAGCCGGACCGCGGCCACCTGCACCACCGGCTGCTGGACATCGGGCACAGCCACCGGCGGGCGGTGGTGCTGCTCTACCTGTGGTCGGCGCTGATCGCGGTGGGCGTGGTCTCCTTCGCCTACCTGCCGCCGTGGGCCTCTGTGGTCGGCATCCTGCTGCTGCTCGTCGTCGCGACCGTCCTCACGCGGCGCCCGTCCGGCCCCGGGACGGCCTCCAGACCTGCGGTTTCGTCCCACGGACCCACCTTGTGATAACTTTCACAAGCGCCCCCCGACCCCCTGGCAGGAGCATCCCCCATGACCGCGACAGCGATGCCACGCGCCGTGCGTGAGCCCGCGCTCCCCGCGGTGCGTCCGATGCTCGTGGGCGGGCTGGCGCCCTCGCTGCCCGTCGTGGTGCTGCTGCCCCTCCTGACCTGGGCCGCGGCCGGTGGCTTCGCGGCCGTCTCCGCGCTGCTGGGCGCGGTCGTCTCGGTGGTCGTCTTCGCTCTGGGCGTCCTCGGCATCCGCGGCGTCCTCGCCGGCCCGACGGCCACCACCATGGCCGGGGCGTTCGGCGTCTTCGTCGTCCAGCTCGCGTTGCTCGGCGCCGTCATCTGGTCCCTGGGCCAGACCACCTGGCTGCAGATCGTGCCCCTGGCGGTCGGTTTCCTGGTCGCCGGGCTCGTCTTCCAGGCCGGCCTGGTCGTCGGCTACCTCCGCACCCGCGCGGTGCTGGACGTCGAGCTGCCGGGGGAGGGCCGTTGAGCTACCCCGAGCCCGAGGTCGAGGGCATGGCACGGCAGACCGACATGGCCAACAAGGTCATCGGCTACCTGCTCGGCGGCCCGCTGGCGTTCGGCGGCCTCGGCCTGCTGGGCGACCGGCTGCTCGACACCTGGTTCCTGCTGCCCGTCGGGGCGGTGCTGGGCATGGGTCTGTCCTTGTACACCATCTGGCTCAGGTACGGTAGGTCATGACGTCGGCGCCCCTGATGGGTCGCGTGCGGCCCGGAGGCATGCCGCACCGTGCCCGTGACCGTGATCCTGGCCCACCGTCCCAAGAACACCCTGTGGAGGAGAACGCGTGAGTGCGACCATGGCGGCCGTAGGCCTCATCCTGCCGATGGCGGAGGGCGAGCACTTCCCGCCCACGCCCGGCAGTTTCTGGCAGCCCCTGTTCGCGATCCCGGGCACGGACTACGCCTTCACCCGTCCGATGCTGCTGATCGCCATCTCCGGCGTCGTCCTGGCGGTCTGGCTGTGGTTGACCACCCGCCACGCCGCCGTCGTCCCGGGCCGCGGCCAGTGGTACACCGAGCAGGTCTACAACTTCGCCCGCAACGGCATCGCGCGCGACATGATCGGCAGCAAGGACTTCATGCGGTTCGTGCCGTTCCTGTTCTCGCTGTTCGTCTTCATCCTGCTCAACAACCTCTTCGGCGTCATCCCGGGCTTCCAGAACCCGACCATGGCCCGCATCGGCTTCCCGATCGGGCTGACCCTCATCGTCTACGTGATGTACCACTGGGTCGGCCTGCGCAAGGCCGGCAGCATCGGTGCGTACCTCGGCGGGCTGCTGCCCAGCGGGCTGCCCGGCTGGATCAAGCCGATGATCATGTTCCTGGAGCTCATCACCTTCTTCATCACCCGGCCGCTCACGCTGGCCCTGCGACTCTTCGGCAACATGTTCGCCGGTCACATGCTCCTCGTCGTCTTCATCGTCGGCGGCTGGTACCTGTTCAAGACCTGGGACCCGGCCCTCATGGCCGTCGCGATCCCCGCCTGGATCCTGGGCGCGGCGCTGACCGCCTTCGAGGCCCTGGTGCAGTTCCTGCAGGCCTACGTCTTCGCCCTGCTGGCCGCCTCCTACCTCGGCGGCGCGCTGGCCGACGAGCACTGAGCCACGGCTCAGGGCACGACCCACAACTGAATACGCAACGAAGCCTCCGGCTGGGCGCCGCTCCGCCGGGACATCACACAGAAAGAGATTCGACGTGACTGGTGACATCACCCTGCTCGGCTACGGCGTGTCCGCGATCGGGCCGGCCATCGCCATCGGCCTCATCTTCGCGGCCTACATCAACGGTGTGGCCCGCCAGCCCGAGGCGCAGGGCAAGCTGCAGCCGATCGCCATCCTGGGCTTCGCGCTCGCGGAGGCGCTGGCCATCTTCGGCCTGGTGCTCTTCTTCATCGCCTTCTTCGTCGGCTGACGAAAACCTTCGCCCATCCAGACCAGTCCCTCAGCGCCTCCCGGCCCACCCGGCCGGCAGCATGACGGACACGTACACGTGAGGAGTCGCGCGTGGAGTTCACCACGATCGCGTCGGGCGTCCTGAAGGCTGCCGCGGAGTCCGAGCCGATGGGAGCCGGGGTCGACGCTGTCCCGATCTATCCCTACCTCCCCGAGCTCATCTTCGGCACCATCGTCTTCGCGCTCTTCTGGTGGTTCACCGCCAAGAAGATCGTCCCGAGCCTGGAGAAGGCCTACGCCGAGCGTACGGCCGCTATCGAGGGCGGGATGCAGGCTGCCGAGAAGGCCCAGGCCGAGGCTGCCGCGGCCAAGAAGCAGTACGAGGACCAGCTCGGGGACGCCCGTGCCGAGGCGGCCCGCATCCGCGAGCATGCCAAGGAGCAGGGCGCCCAGATCGTCGCCGAGATGCGCGAGCAGGCCCAGGCCGAGGCCAACCGGATCACCCAGACCGCGCACAAGCAGGTGGAGGCCGAGCGGCAGCAGGCGATGGTCCAGCTGCGCGGCGAGGTGGGCACCATCTCCACCGCCCTGGCGAGCAAGATCGTCGGCGAGTCGCTGGAGGACGAGACGCGTCAGCGCGGGATCGTCGACCGGTTCCTGGCCGACCTTGAGGCTGGCGACGTCCAGCCCGAGAAGCTCGGCGCGGGCAGCGAGCAGGGTTCCTGATGGACGCCACCTTCCGCAGGGCCTACCACGAGGCCGAGCAGGCTCTCGCGCAGGCGCTGGCCCCCGAGCGCGGCGCGGACGCGGCCCGGCTGGGCGAGGACCTCTGGGCCGTGGCCCGGGCGGTCGACGCCAGCCCGTCGCTGCGGCGCAACCTGGCGGACCCCTCGCGTGAGGCGGCCGACAAGGCGGGGCTGGCCCAGCGACTGCTCTCCGGCAAGGTCGGCGACGACGTGCTGGGCGTCGTCGGTGTCACGGTCGGGCAGCGCTGGGCGCAGCCCGGTGACGTGATCGGCGCGCTGGAGCGCCTGGGTGTCGAGGCCGTCCTGACCCACGCCCAGCGCAACGGGCGTCTGGCCCAGGTCGAGGACGAGCTGTTCCGCTTCGGCCGGGTCGTCGCCTCCAGCTCCGAGCTGCAGGGCGCGCTGGGCGACCGGCGGGCCGACGCGGCCGCGAGGAGCACGCTGGTGGACCGGCTGCTGTCGGTCAAGGCCGCGCCGGAGTCGGTGCGGCTGGCCAAGCAGGCGGTCTCCGGCACCCGCGGGCGCCGCTTCGACCACGCGCTCGAGGCCTTCCTCGAGCAGGCCGCGGCCCACCAGGACCAGGTCACCGCGACCGTCACCAGCGCGGTGCAGCTGAGCCAGGAGCAGCACGACCGCCTGGCGCGCGCCCTGAGCACGCAGTACGGCCGCCAGGTCCACACCCAGGTGGTCATCGACGAGGACGTCGTCGGTGGCATCCGGGTGGAGATCGGCGACGAGGTCATCGACGGCACGGTCAGCCACCGGCTGGCCGAGGCGCACCGGCTGCTGACCAGCTGACCACACCGCATACCCCCGAGCACGACCCATCCGGTCCGCCACAGACGAGCACGGACCTACGACGAGGAGAAGATGATGACGGAGCTTTCGATCCGTCCGGAAGAGATCCGCGACGCACTGGACCAGTTCGTCCAGTCCTACGAGCCGAGCGCCGCCTCCCGCGAGGAGGTCGGGCGCGTGGTGGACGCCGGCGACGGCATCGCCCACGTCGAGGGTCTGCCCTCGGTCATGACCAACGAGCTGCTCGAGTTCGAGGACGGCACGCTCGGCCTGGCGCTGAACCTCGACGTGCACGAGGTCGGTGTCATCGTCCTGGGTGACTTCTCCGGCCTCGGCGAGGGCCAGCCGGTCCGCCGCACGGGCGAGGTCCTGTCGGTCTCCGTCGGCGACGGCTTCCTCGGTCGGGTCGTGGACCCGCTGGGCAACCCGATCGACGGGCTCGGCGAGATCGAGACCGAGGACCGCCGCGCGCTGGAGCTGCAGGCTCCCGGCGTGATGGCGCGCAAGTCGGTGCACGAGCCGCTGCAGACCGGTATCAAGGCGATCGACTCGATGATCCCGATCGGCCGTGGCCAGCGCCAGCTGATCATCGGCGACCGGCAGACCGGCAAGACCACGGTCGCCGTCGACACGATCCTGAACCAGAAGTCCAACTGGGAGTCCGGCGACCCGGACAAGCAGGTGCGCTGCATCTACGTGGCGATCGGCCAGAAGGGCTCGACCATCGCCTCGGTGCGCAGCACCCTGGAGGAGAACGGCGCGCTGGAGTACACCACGATCGTGGCGGCGCCCGCCTCGGACTCCGCGGGCTTCAAGTACCTCGCTCCCTACACCGGCTCGGCCATCGGCCAGCACTGGATGTACCAGGGCAAGCACGTCCTCATCGTCTTCGACGACCTGTCCAAGCAGGCCGAGGCCTACCGCGCCGTGTCGTTGCTGCTGCGTCGCCCCCCGGGCCGCGAGGCCTACCCCGGCGACGTGTTCTACCTGCACAGCCGGCTGCTGGAGCGCTGCGCCAAGCTCTCCGACGAGATGGGCGCGGGCTCGATGACCGGCCTGCCGATCATCGAGACCAAGGCCGGTGACGTGTCGGCCTACATCCCGACCAACGTCATCTCGATCACCGACGGCCAGATCTACCTGCAGTCGGACCTGTTCAACTCCAACGTCCGCCCGGCGATCGACGTGGGTGTCTCGGTCTCCCGCGTCGGTGGCGCCGCGCAGATCAAGGCGATGAAGTCGGTCTCGGGCCGCCTCAAGGTCGACCTCGCCCAGTTCCGGGAGATGGAGGCCTTCGCGATGTTCGCCTCCGACCTCGACGCCGCGTCCAAGGCGCAGCTCGAGCGCGGTGCGCGGATGGTCGAGATCCTCAAGCAGCCGCAGTCCTCGCCGGTCCCGGTCGAGGAGCAGGTCGCGATCATCTGGGCCGGCACCAACGGCCACATCGACAGCGTGCCGGTCTCCGACGTGCGCCGCTTCGAGGCCGACTGGGTGGACTACCTGCGCCGCGAGCAGCAGGGTCTGCTGGACGGCATCCGCGAGTCCGGCAAGCTGGGCGACGACACCGAGGCCACCCTGGTGGAGTCGATGGAGTCCTTCAAGCAGGAGTTCGACCCGGACAGCAGCCGTGAGGTCCGCACCGGATCGGACGAGGACTTCGACAACATCGACGGCCTGGAGTCCGAGGACGTCGACCAGGAGCAGATCAAGGTCCGCCGGCGCTGAGGCACCAGGAGGTATGACGCGGGGCCGGCCGGTCCCGCCCGCCGGCTCCACGTCATACCCCACCAGCACCGACCACCACCCTCGACGCACGAGTCCAACGAGAGAGGCGAGATATGGGAGCGCAGCAGCGGGAGTACCGCCAGCGCAGCCGGTCCGTCCAGTCGACCAAGAAGATCACGCGGGCGATGGAGCTCATCGCCGCCTCACGCGTGGTCAAGGCCCGCCAGCGCGTGGCGCAGACGACGCCCTACGCCAACGCGATCACCCGTGCGGTGTCCGCCGTCGCCAGCTATGCCGACGTCGAGCACCCGCTGACGACCGAGCGGGAGACCGTCCGGCGCGCCGGTGTGCTCATCATCACCAGCGACCGCGGCCTCGCCGGCGCCTACTCGGGCAACGTGCTCAAGCGCAGCGAGCAGCTGCGCGAGCTGCTGGTGGAGGACGAGGGCAAGGAGATGGTGCCCTACCTGACCGGGCGCAAGGCCGAGGGCTACTTCAAGTTCCGCGGCCGCTCCTTCGAGCAGAGCTGGTCGGGCTTCTCCGACGCCCCGACCTTCGAGCTGGCGCGCGAGATCGCCCAGCGGCTGACGGCGGACTTCGTCGCCGGGTCCGAGAACGGCGGCGTGGACGAGATCCACGTCGTCTCCACCCGGTTCATCACGATGGTGACCCAGGAGGTGCAGGTCGTCCGCCTGCTGCCGCTGGAGGTCGTCGAGGACGAGGCTCCGGAGCAGGCCGAGGACATCTACCCGCTCTACGAGTTCGAGCCGGACGGTCCGCAGGTGCTCGACGCGCTGCTGCCGAAGTACGTCACCTCCCGGATCTGGAACGCGCTGCTGCAGGCGTCCGCCTCCGAGCTGGCTGCCCGACAGCGGGCGATGAAGTCGGCGACGGACAACGCCGAGGAGCTCATCAAGACCTACACCCGGCTGGCGAACCAGGCCCGCCAGGCCGAGATCACCCAAGAGATCAGCGAAATCGTGGGCGGCGCGAGCGCCCTCGCGGACGCCAAGTGAGAAGGAAGCAACAGTCATGACTGCTACCACTGACGCTCCGGCCAGCGACGCCGGGCAGACGCAGGGCGGCGTGGGTCGCCTGTCCCGGATCATCGGGCCGGTCGTCGACGTCGAGTTCCCCCCCGGCCAGATGCCTGCGCTCTACAACCTGCTCAAGACCGAGGTCGACCTGGGCGACGGGCCCAAGACGATCAACCTCGAGGTCGCCCAGGGCATCGGCGACAACATGGTCCGCGCGATCTCCCTGCAGCCCACCGACGGCCTCGTCCGCGGCGCCGCGGTGCAGGACACCGGCGGCCCGATCACCGTCCCGGTGGGTGACGTGACCCTCGGCCACGTGTTCAACGCCACCGGTGACGTGCTCGACCTGCCGGAGGGGGAGACCCTCGAGATCACCGAGCGCTGGGGCATCCACCGCTCGGCGCCGGCCTTCGACCAGCTGGAGCCCAAGACCCAGATGTTCGAGACCGGCATCAAGGTCATCGACCTGCTCACCCCCTACGTGCTGGGCGGCAAGATCGGCCTGTTCGGCGGCGCCGGCGTGGGCAAGACGGTGCTCATCCAGGAGATGATCGCCCGTGTCGCCCGCGACCACGGTGGTGTCTCGGTGTTCGCCGGCGTCGGCGAGCGCACCCGCGAGGGCAACGACCTCATCGTCGAGATGGAGGAGGCCGGGGTCCTCGGCCAGACCGCCCTGGTCTTCGGCCAGATGGACGAGCCGCCGGGCACCCGCCTGCGGGTGGCGCTGTCCGCACTGACGATGGCGGAGTACTTCCGCGACGTGCAGAAGCAGGACGTGCTGCTCTTCATCGACAACATCTTCCGGTTCACCCAGGCCGGCTCGGAGGTCTCCACGCTGCTGGGACGCATGCCGTCCGCGGTGGGCTACCAGCCCAACCTGGCCGACGAGATGGGCACCCTGCAGGAGCGGATCACCTCCACCCGTGGTCACTCGATCACCTCGATGCAGGCGATCTACGTGCCGGCGGACGACTACACCGACCCGGCCCCGGCCACGACCTTCGCCCACCTCGACGCGACGACCGAGCTCTCCCGCCCGATCGCCTCGATGGGGATCTACCCGGCCGTGGACCCGCTGACCTCGACCAGCCGGATCCTGGACCCGCGCTACATCACCCGCGAGCACTACGACACGGCGGTCCGGGTCAAGTCGATCCTGCAGCGCTACAAGGAGCTGCAGGACATCATCGCGATCCTCGGTATCGACGAGCTGTCCGAGGAGGACAAGATCCTCGTCGGCCGCGCGCGCCGCATCCAGCGCTTCCTGTCGCAGAACACCTACGTCGCCAAGCAGTTCACCGGCATCGAGGGTTCGACGGTCCCGCTCTCCGACACCATCGAGGCCTTCACCAAGGTCGCGGACGGCGAGTACGACCACGTGCCGGAGCAGGCCTTCTTCATGTGCGGTGGCCTCGACGACGTCGAGCGCCAGGCCGCCGAGCTGGAGAAGAACAGCTGAGCGCCTGAACCCTTTCGTCGCTGACGCGGGGCCGGTGAGTCGCAAAGACTCACCGGCCCTTCGTCATACCCCCGCCCACGAGGGGTTCCTACGTGACGTAGGAGGATAATGGGCCCGTGATCACCGTCGACACCGCGACCCTGGGGGCCGAGCTGCGCGCCCTGCCCGAGAGCCCGCGCGTCGTCGCGTCCGGCAACCACAGCATCCCCTGGGAGCTGGTGCGGCTGCTGGACGAGCACGTGGAGCGCTACGTGCTCAACACGCTCAACGGACCGCCCGGGCTGCCGGAGCGGGAGGGCGTGGTCATGGAGACGAGCTTCGTCGGGGCGGGCCAGCGCCGGCACCCGGGGCTGCGCTACATACCCTCCCGGCTGTCGCTGGTGCCGGTGCTCCTGCGGCGCTCGCTGCCGGTGGACGCGGTCCTGCTGCACTGCTCGCCGCCCCGCGACGGCGTGGTCTCGCTCGGGATCGAGGTCAATGTGCTGCCGGCCGCGATCGAGGCGTGCCGGGAGCGTGGCGGGCTCGTCGTGGCCCAGGTCAACGACCGGATGCCCTACACCTACGGCGACGCGCTGGTGCCGGTCGAGCACATCGACGTGGCGCTCGAGGTGAGCAGCCTGCTGCCGACGCCGCCGCCGCCGGGGCCGCTCGGCGACGACGCCCGGACCATCGGTGCACGGGTGGCGGCGGTGGTGCCGGACGGCGCCACCCTGCAGATGGGGATCGGCGCGGTCCCGGACGCGGTGCTCGCCGCCCTCACCGGGCACCGGGGTCTGCGGCTGTGGACCGAGATGTTCTCCGACGGACTGCTGGCGCTCGAGGCCGCCGGCGCGCTCGACCCCGACCACCCGCTGACGACGTCCTTCCTCTTCGGCACCCAGGACCTGTACGACTGGCTGGACCGCAACCGGCGGGTCCACCTGCTGCGCACCGAGCGCACGAACGACCCGGCGCTCATCGCCCGCCAGCGCCAGATGACCTCGATCAACACGGCGCTGGAGGTCGACCTCTTCGGCCAGGCCAACGCCTCGCGCATCGGCGCGCGGATCCACAGCGGCTTCGGCGGGCAGACGGACTTCATCGTCGGGGCGCTGCACTCCCAGGGCGGGCAGGCGATCATGGCGCTGCGCTCCTGGCACCCCAGGGCGGACGTGTCGACGATCGTGCCGATGGTCGAGGAGCCGGTGACCTCCTTCCAGTCCTCGGCGATCATCACCGAGCAGGGGACCGCGCCGCTGCTGGGACACTCCGAGAAGGAGCAGGCCGCTCATCTCATCGAGCAGGCGGCCCACCCGCGCGTGCGCGAGGAGCTGTGGGAGGAGGCTCACCACCTCGGCCTGGCGTAGAGCGGTGGGCGGGGCCGGGAGTGGCCGACGACGGGCGCGCGTGGGCGCCCGCGAGGACCGGTAGACTGGATCCACCTGTCTGACGTCTCCGCTGAGAGGACACAACCGCTGTGAGTGCACTGAGGGTCGAGCTCGTCGCCGCCGACCGCAAGGTCTGGGAGGGCGAGGCCGCGAGCGTCAGCGCCCGGAGCATCGACGGGGAGCTCGGGATCCTGCCGGGGCACACGCCCCTGCTGGGGGTCCTGGTGACCGGTGATGTCCGCATCCACACCGGCGGCGGCGACGAGACCGTCACCATCGACAGCGGCTTCCTGTCCGTCGACCACGACCGCGTGGTCATCGTCGCCGACAACGTCGACGCCGCCTCTCTGACCTCCTCGCAGACCGCCTGAGCAGAGCATGTCGGAGAGCCTCTTCCTGGTGATCCTCGCCGCGCTGGGCGCGCTGATGATCGTGGCTCTCGGGCTGATCCTGTTCCGGCTGTTCGGCGACCAGGGTCTGATCTGTCCGCCGATGCCGGCGGCCTACCGCGGCGAGAGCAGCGGAGACACGTGGCGCCGTGGCACCCTGCGCTTCACCGAGGACCGTCTGACCCTGCGCGGGTCGGGCGGTCTTTCCGTCGGCCCCTGGCTGCGCGCCCACCTCGACCTGGGCATCGCCAGCGCGGTGACGGGGCCGGAGGCCGACGAGCTGGGCCGGGCCGACCTCATCCAGGTGCCGGTGAGCTACGGCACGTCCTCCTTCGACCTGGCCCTGGGTGAGGGGCACTACACCGCTCTGCGCGCGTGGGTCGAGGCCGTGCCGCCCGGATGGCGCGGCGCCCGCGTCGCCTGAAGGTGGACCGGGCGCGCACGCCATACCCCCTGATCAGTCCTGCGGCAGGGGAGCCGGGGCCTCCGGGCCGCTGTAGCGGGCCGAGGGACGGAAGATGCGCGGGCTGGCCGTCTGCTCGAGGATGTGCGCGCCCCAGCCGACCACGCGTGCGGTGGCGAAGGTCGGCGTGAACATTTCGCGCGGGATGCCGCACTGCTCCATGACGACCCCGGCGTAGTACTCGACGTTGGTGTGCAGCTCGCGGCCGGGCTTGAGCTCGGCGAGCGCGGCGACGACCTCCTCCTCGACCCGGACCGCGAGGTCGGCGAGCGGGCCGCCGAGCTCCAGGGCGATCCCGCGCAGCAGCGCCGCCCGTGGGTCCGTGGTGCGGTAGACGGCGTGCCCGAAGCCCATGATGCGCTCCCCGGCGGCGACCCGCCCGCGCACCCACCCCCTGGCTCTCCCAGGGGCGCCGATCTCGTCGAGCGCGTCCAGCGCCCGGTCGGGGGCGCCGCCGTGCAACGGCCCGGCGAAGGTGCCGATCGCGGCGCAGACCGCCGAGGCGACGTCGCTGCCGGCGGAGGTCACCACGCGGGCGGCGAACGTCGAGGCGCTGAAGCCGTGGTCGATCGTGCTGGTCAGGTATGCCGTGATCGCCGCCCGGTGCTCCGGCGCCGGCAGGCGGCCGGTGAGCATCCACAGCCAGCTGCCGGCGGCGCCGAGCTCGGGGCGCGGGGCGAGCGGCTCCTCGCCGCGGCGGAGCCGGAAGAGCGCGGCCTGGATCGTCGGCACCGCCGCCACCAGGCGCAGCACGTCAGCACGCACGCGCTCGGCGTCGGAGCCCCAGGTGGGCGGGAACTGCTCCAGGGCGCCGAGGTGGGAGACGACGGTGCGCAGCCGGGCGAGGGAGGCGCGGCCGGCCCCGGTGCGGGCGACGGCCGGCAGCAGCTCGTCCAGCTCCGGCGGGAGCCAGGAGAGGCCGGACAGGCGCTCGCGGAAGGCGGCCGACTCCTGCGGCGTCGGCAGGTGCCCCTCGAGCATGAGGTGGCAGACGTCCTCGAAGGAGCGCTGCCGCGCGAGCTCGACGGCGGAGTACTGCCGGAAGTGGTAGAAACCCTGCTGCCCTCGCACGTCGCCGGTCGCGGTGTCCGCGACGACGACGCCCTTGAGTCCGGCCGGGGCGATGATCGTGTCCATGGGTCGAGGTTCGCGCTAGTATTGAGTGTCTGTCAACGTTGATCGGGTCAAGGTGGGAGCGCAGCGATGACCCCGGACGGCACGCTGAGCACGGTCCAGGTCGCGGCCTACCTGGGGGTGAAGGTCGAGACGGTCTACGCCTACGTGAGCCGCGGCGTGCTCACGCCGGTGCGACGCGGCGGGCCGGGAGGCAGCCTCTTCGACGCCGAGGAGGTGGCGGACCTGCGCGACGGGGTCCGGCGGCCCGCCGCCCGCGCGGCCGCCGGGGCTTCGGTGGAGGTGCGCACACGGCTGACCCAGGTGATGACCGGCCCTGACCGGCTCGCGTACCGGGGCAGGGACGTCGTGCAGCTGTCGCGGACCGCGACCTTCGAGGAGGTCTGCACCCTGCTGTGGCAGCAGGAGGAGCCGGTGCCCGTGCCGACGGCGCAGGAGAGCGAGGAGCTGGCGCGGCTGCTCGCGGCGCTGCCGCCGCAGACCTCCGCGCTCGACCGCTTCAAGCACGCGGTGCTGCTCGAGGGCGGCACCGACCACGGCCGGCACGACCGGCGGCCCGGGGCGTTCGTGGCCGCGGGCGCGCGGATCATGGGTCTGCTGGTGCGCGCGCTGGCGGAGGGGACCGGCGCGGCGGCTCCGGCTGCTGAGCGCGGCACCGTGGCGGCGCGGGTGGCGGCAGCGCTCGGGACCGACCGGGTCGAGGACGTCGACGCGACGCTGGTGCTGCTGGCCGACCACGACATGGCCGTCTCGACGACGGCGCTGCGGGTCGCGGTCTCGGGCGGGGCCGACCTGTCCACCGCGCTGCTCGCGGCGCTCGCCGCCGCCGACAGCCCGCTGCACGTGGGTGCCCCGTCGGTGGCCCACGGCTGGCTGCGGGCGGCGCTGGAGGACCCGCGCGCGGCGCTCGGTGCCGCGCTGGCCGCCGAGCGGCCGCCGGCCGGCTTCGGGCACGTCGTCTACCGGGAGGCTGACCCGCGTGCGGACGAGCTCTACCGGCGACTGCGGGAGCGGTGCCCGGGCGAGGTCGTCGAGGCGGTCGACCTGCTGGCCGGGGAGCTGCTGGAGCGGCGCGGGTGGCCGATGACGGTGGATCTGCCCCTCGCGCTGTGGGCGCTGGTCGACGGACTGCCGCGGGAGACCGGCTCGGCGGTCTTCGCGCTCGCGCGGACGGCCGGGTGGGTCGCGCACGCGGTCGAGGAGCTGGCCGAGCCGGGGATGCGGTTCCGCCTCACGGGGCTCTACACGGGGGAGCGCTGAGGACAGCGCCTGCCGGTCTCGGGGTGCGCCGCGGACCTCGGTCGTGCTCAGGCGTCGTCGTCGATCGGGTCGTCGGTCTGCCTCGCGCCCGCCCGCGCAGCAGCTCGCTGCGCCCGCGAGGGCGGTGGCGTCAGCTCGGGACGGTTGCCGCCGGGTCGCCAGAGCACGTCGCCCTCGCCGGAGCGGTTGGCCACCCGGGCCAGGATGAAGAGCAGGTCGGAGAGGCGGTTGAGGTACTTCGCGGCCAGCGGGTTGACCCCCCCGACCCCCTTGGGGTCGCCGTCGGCCGCCGGCTGGTCGCCGTGCGCGTCCAGCGCCGCCCACGCGGCCCGCTCGGCACGTCGGGACACCGTGCGCGCGACGTGCAGGTGCGCCGAGCCCGGCGTCCCGCCCGGCAGGATGAACGAGCGCAGCTTGTCCAGGCCGGCGTTGAACCGGTCGCAGTCGGCCTCCAGCTCCTCCACCCACCCGGGCTGCGTCCGCAGCGGCTCCCACTCGTAGCTCGCCCGCAGCGGCATCGCCAGGTCGGCGCCCACGTCGAAGAGGTCGTTCTGGATCCGGGTGAGCACCTCCTGCACGTCCCTGGGCAGGTTGCCGCACGCCAGCGCGACGCCGAGGAAGGAGTTGGTCTCGTCGGTGTCCGCGTAGGCGGCGAGCCGCGGGTCGTTCTTCGAGGTGCGACCGAGATCCCCCAGCGCCGTCGTGCCGTCGTCGCCGGTCCGGGTGTAGACACGCGTCACGTTGACCATGCTGGCATCGTCCCACGGGTGGGCAGGCACGGCGACAGGGGTTCGGTCGAAGGCCCGCGCAGTGGTGGACGTCGCAGGTCAGTGGGTCTGTCAGTGGTCGGTGGTCGAGTGTGAGCATGTCGATCAGGAGCAGTCGGGCGGGTGTCGAGGAGGAGTTCTTCGACCCCGGCGACCGGCTGCCCGCAGCGGACCCGGTCACCGTGGCACAAGCTGCTGCTGCCGAGGCGGTGGCGGCGGAGCAGCTGGCTCTCCTCAACGCCGCCGCCGCTGACGGCGTCGACGGGGTGGACGTGCCGGGCAGTCCCGCTGCGGAGGCTGCGTGGGCCGACATCGTCGCGACGTTGGAGGCGGACCTGCTCGACCCGGGCCGGCTGGGCTGGGCCCCGGAGGTCCTGTCCTCGTGCCTGTCGCAGGCGGGGACCGCGTTGGACGTCGCGACCGGGCTGGAGGACGGGGACCTGACGCGGTTGATGGACGAGGCGGTCCGGGACGCGGTCCAGGAGGCCGGGCGCCTGTCGACCCGCACCGAGCGCCTCACGTACGCCCTCGCGGTGCAGGTGCACGCCCGGGGCCTGCACACCGGGGTCGGCCTGTCGTTGGTGGACTGGGTGCGGGCCCGCTGCCCCTTCATGTCCCTGCAGCAGGGGTCGGCCCTGAAGCAGGTCGTGGAGGCCGGCACCCACCACTGGGGTGCACCGCTGGACCGGGCGGTGCGGGAGGGACGCACGTCGCTGGCGAGGGCGGGCAGGGTCGCCCGGGTCATGCTTCGCCTGCGCCGGGCGCTGGACCCCGACCAGGCCGAGGCCTACGCCCAGATCGCCACCGGCGCCGCCTGCAGCACGAAGATCAGTGATGCGGACCTGGGCAAGGTCTGCACCCGGCTGCTGACCGACCTGCTCGACGAGGACCCGGACAGGGGCGAGGACCCCGACGACAGGACCGGCCCCGAGCCGGCACGCCAGGCGTTGCGGTGCGTGACCCGCACCCCGCTGGGCGAGGGCATGGTCCGCTACACCGTCGACGCACCCGTCGAGGACGCACCGATGTTCGACGGCATCCTCTTCGGGCCGCTGGCGACACCGGTGCCCCGGCCGGAGGGGGAGAAGGACTCCCGTGACGCCGGGCAGCGCCAGTACGACGCGGTCAAGACCGTCGTCTCCCGTGGCCTGGCCAACCCCGGGGCCCCCGCCTCGTCGGCGCGGGCGTCGGTGATCCTCACCGTGAAGGCCGATCCGCGGACGGGCCGGCCGACGGGGACCGCGGAGTCCGCGACCGGTGGCACGTGGTTCACCTCCACCGCCGCGGGCAGGTACGCCTGCATGGGGGACCTGACCCCCGTCGTCCTGGGCGAGATGGGTGAACCCCTCGACCTCGGCCGGACACAGAGGTTGGCGTCCCCGGGCCAGTTCAAGGCGCTCCTGGTCAGGGACAAGCACTGCACGTATCCCGGGTGCACGATCCCCGGGACCTGGTGCGAGGTCCACCACCTGATCTGGTGGTGCCGTCACGGAGACACCGACATCGTTCTCCTCGTCCTGCTCTGCCCGAGGCACCACACCGTGGTCCACACCGAGGACCTGATGGCCACCGTCGTCGGCGACGTCGTCACCTGGCACCTGTGACCACCACGCCCCGGCCGGCCCCGCGCGGGCCGAGTCACAGTCATGCCCAGGGGCGGCTCCGGACCATCCGGACACCGGCGAGAACGCGACGAGGTCCGCCGTGCCCCTGGTCGACGCTCAGGTCACCAGCGTCGCGGCCGCGCGGCGCGGGTCGGCGCCTGCCTCGAGGACCCCGTTCGGGCGCAGGACCGCGCCGCCGACGCCGCCGAAGTACATGACCTGGGGCGGGTGCTCGAACCGGGCCATCCCAGCGGCGTCCAGGCTGGCCGCGATCGTGGCGTCCTGCTCGTGCTCGATCTGCGAGGTCCCGTCCGGCAGCCGCCGTGGATGCATCCGTGGCCGGTCGATGGCGGTCTGCAGGCTCTCGCCGTGCCGCGCCAGGTGCAGGATGACCTGCGCCAGCGCCGTGGTGATCCGGTCCGCGCCGGGCGTGCCCAGCGCCATGACCGTCCCGTCGGCGAGGCGGGCGGTGGTGGGCGACATGTTCGAGGCGAGCCGGGTGCCCGGCGCCAGGGCGTGCAGCCCCAGCCGGTTGAGCTCGAGCTCCCCGAGGGCGTTGTTGGCCATCAGGCCGGTCCCGGCGATCGTCATGCCCGAGCCGTAGCCGGCGGAGGCGGTGAGGGCGCACGCCATACCCTCGGCGTCGACGACCGAGACGTGCGCCGTGGAGGCCGACGTGGGCAGCCCGGTGGAGCCGATGCTGTGCAGGGTGTCGAGCAGCTCGGCCCCGGCGGCGGCCAGGTCCTCGGCCGTGTCGATCCGGTCCAAGCGGATGTCGAGGACGTCCTTCATCACCTGGGCCGCGCGGGCGGGGGTGATCTCCTCCTCGTTCGCGTGGAGCAGCCGCAGGATCGCGGTGAGCACGGGCCCGCCGATCGCGGGCGGCGGGTTGCAGGCGAGGTCCCAGGCTCCCAGGCGGCTGCGCAGCGCCGGCCGCACGACGGGGGTGTAGGCCGCCAGGTCGGTCGCGGAGAGCAGACCGCCGCGCTCGCGCATGTCCGTGTCGATGGTGGCCGCGAGGTCCCCCGTGTAGAGGGTCCGCCAACCCTCGGCGCCGATCTGCTCCAGCGTCTCGGCCAGCAGCGGGTCGGCGAGCAGGTGGCCCACCTGCGGGGAGGTGCCGTCGACGGTGAGCAGCTCACGGGTCGCGGGGTCCCAGGCCATGATGGTGCCGGCGACCAGCACGAGGTAGGACTGCGCGGTCCGGCTCAGCGCGAACCCGTTGCGGGTCACGTCGGCCGCGGGCTGGACCAGTGCCGCCCACGGCGCCGCGCCGAAGCGCTCGTGCGCGCAGCCCATCCCGGCGAGCATGCCCGGCGTCGCCACGGAGCCTGGCCCCACGTAGGTGACCATCCCGCCGCCGTACTCCGAGGCCGCCTCGATCAGGCCGGCGCCGAAGCGTTCCTCCGGCTGTCCGCGCCCGGGCATCTCCACGTTGGCGTCGATGACCACCGGCTCGCCGTCGACCGGCCACACGTTGAGGTAGCACCCTCCCAGCGGCGCCACCACCCCCGGCTCGGTGACGGTGGAGACGATCATCGCCGCGATCGCGGCGTCGACCGCCGTGCCCCCCTCGGAGAGCGCGTGCTCGGCGGCGCTCGTGGCGTGCGCGTTGGGGGCGGCGATCGCGGCTCGACGGACCATGGGGACCATCCTGCCGCAGCGCGACATCTCGGGTAGTCAGGAGCAGACTTCTGCCATGACGGTCGATGAGGTCGATGCCTACCTGGCAGCGCTCGAGGAGCCAGGACGGACCACGCTGGAAGCGCTGCGCCGGTCGATCCGGGCCGTGCTCCCGCACGCCGAGGAGGGCATCTCCTACGGCGTGCCGGCCTTCCGGGTCGAGGGGAAGGTGGTCGCAGGCTTCGCGGCGTTCACGCACCACCTGGCCTACCTGCCGCACAGCGGAGAGGTGCTCCCGACGCTCGCCGACCGCCTCACCTCCTACGAGCGCACCAAGAGCTCGCTGCACTTCCCGGCCGACGCTCCGCTGCCGGACGAGCTGGTCAGAAGCCTGGTCGAGGCCAAGCTCGACATCCTCGGCCGGTGAGGTCGGACGCAGTCCCAGTCAAAGGGGCGTGCGGTCGAGCCCGGTGCGGGCGTGCGTGACCAGGTTCGAAGCCACGCCGTGGTCTTCCCGGCGTGCACGATGGCGGAACAGGGCGCATCGTCCCTGGTCGCTCGGATCGTGCACGCCGCACGAAACCGCCCGCCCCGCTCGCAGGCGTCGTCGTCCGGAGGTCGCCGCTCAGAACAGCCGCGACTCCGCGTCGTCCCGGCCCCGGAGCGCCTCGTAGTCCAGCGTCACGCACCGGATGCCGCGGTCGGTCGCCAGGACCCTGGCCTGCGGCTTGATCACCTGGGCGGCGAAGACGCCCTGCACCGGCGCCAGGTGCGGGTCGCGGTTGAGCAGCTCGAGGTAGCGGGTCAGCTGCTCGACGCCGTCGATGTCGCCGCGCCGCTTGATCTCCACGGCGACCGTGGCACCGGCGCCGTCCTTGCACAGGATGTCGACCGGCCCGATGGCGGTCATGTACTCCCGGCGCAGCAGCGTCCAGCCCTCCCCGAGAGTCACGATGTGCTCGGCCAGCAGCGCCTGGAGCTGAGCCTCGACGCCGTCCTTGACCAGCCCCGGGTCGATCCCGAGGTCGTGCGAGCTGTCCGAGAGGACCTCGTGCAGCCGGATGCGCAGGAAGTCCTCGCGCTTGCCGTGCTGGACCAGCCAGACCGACCGCACGCCCTCCTCGCGCTCCAGCTCGTCCGGCTCCTGCTCGGTCATCGAGCAGGGCGGCGCCATCCAGTTCAGCGGCTTGTAGGAACCGCCGTCGGAGTGGATGAGCACCGAGCCGTCCGCCTTGACCATCAGCAGCCGGGTGGCCAGGGGCAGGTGCGCCACCAGGGCACCCTGGTAGTCGACGGAGCACCGGGCGATCACGACACGCACGCCGGTCACCCTAACCCGGGCGCACCGCGTACCCGCAGGGGCGGGGACCTGCGCGTCTGCGCCGGCCTGGGCGTCTGAGAGGATCGGGGCATGCGTGAGATCAGCACCGTCGGGGTCATCGGACTGGGCACCATGGGTGCCGGCATCGTCGAGGTGTTCGCGAGGGGTGGGTTGCAGGTCGTCGGCGTGGAGACGACGCAGGAGTACGCCGAGCACGGCCGCGCGATCCTGCAGGGCTCCACCGACCGCGCGGTGGCCAAGGGGCGGCTCGACGAGGCCGGGCAGGCGGAGATCCTGGGCCGGATCACGATCAGCACCGAGCTGGGGGACCTCAAGGACTGCGACCTGGTGGTCGAGGCGGTGCCGGAGGTGCTCAGCCTCAAGCACGAGGTCTTCGGCAAGCTCGACGACATCGTCGACGCCGGCGCCGTGCTCGCCAGCAACACCTCGAGCCTGTCGATCACCGAGATCGCCGCGCCCACGCGGCACCCGGAGCGGGTGCTGGGCCTGCACTTCTTCAACCCCGCCCCGGTGCTCAAGCTCGTCGAGGTCATCACCACCCTGCGCACCGACGCCGCCGTGCGCGACGCCGTCGTGGCCGTCGCGGACAAGCTCGGCAAGAAGCCGGTCGTGGTCGGCGACCGCGCCGGGTTCGTGGCCAACTACCTGCTGTTCGGCTACTTCACCTCCGCGCTGCGGATGCTCGAGCACGGCCACGTCTCCCGCGAGGACCTGGACACCGCGATGCGCGTGGGTGCCGGCCTGCCGATGGGTCCGTGCACGCTCATGGACCTCGTCGGCCTGGACGTCTGCGACCACATCGGCGAGGTGATCTACGCCCACACCCGCTCGCAGATGCACGCGCCCAGCCCGATGCTCGGCCGGATGGTCACCTCCGGGCTGCTCGGACGCAAGAGCGGCCGCGGCTTCTACACCTACGCAAGGCCCGGCAGCGGTCAGGTGGTCGAGGACGACCTGACGCCGGTCGCCACCGAGCCGGCCGAGGCCGGGTCGGTCGGAGTGGTCGGCACCGGGGACCTGGCCAGCGAGCTGGTGGACCGCCTCGAGGAGGGCGGGTATGCCGTGGTGCACGTCTCCGACGCCGAGGACTCCGAGGAGCTCGCCTCGCTCGCCGGGGCGGACGTCGTCATCGAGGCCCAGGACCTGGACACCGACGTCGACGACCTCGAGGAGCTCGAGCTCGACCTCGAGGCGGACGAGGACCTGGACGACCTGCTGCCGGGGCGCGACCTGGACGACCTCTTCGCCGAGCTCGGCGAGATCACCGGACCGGACACGGTGCTGGCCACCGTCAACAGCGCGGCCGCCGTCGCGCTCGGGGCGGTGAGCGGCCGCCCCGGCCGCAGCCTCGTGCTGCGCGTGCACGCCCCGACCGGCAACGGCCAGGTCGTCGAGATCGGCCGCACCAGCGCCACCGAGGACGACGCCGTGCAGTCCATGCGCGAGCTCGTCGCGCGGCTGGGCGCCGAGCCCGTGGTGTGCCGCGACCGCGCCGGCCTCGTGGTCGACGCCCTGCTCGTGCCGCACCTCAACGACGCGGTCCGGATGCTCGACGAGGGCTATGCCTCGGTGGCCGACATCGACACCGCCCTGCAGCACGGGCTCGGCTACCCGACGGGTCCGTTCGCGATGATCGACCAGATCGGCGCCGACGAGGTGCTCGCCGTGTGCGAGGAGCTGGCCTCCGGCAGCTCGGGCCTCCCGCGGGACTCCGTCGAGGCATCCCCGCTGCTCGTCGAGCACGTCATCCTGGACCGCCCCTTCATCTCCTGAGGGCGGGTCGTCCGTGCCCCGCTCCAACCGCCGGCGCCGCTCGGGGCGACCCGTGCGCAGGGTGGGGGGCGGCGGTACGCCCCCGCCGTTGCGGGAGCCGACCGTCACCGAGGTGCGCTGGGCCGGGCAGGTCTGGGCGGCCCGGCAGGTGCGGGCCAGCACGACCGGCCGGGTCTACCGGTGCCCCGGGTGTCAGAGCGAGGTGGGTGCGGACACTGCGCACACCGTCGCCTGGCCGGTGGAGACGATGAACCAGGTGGACAACCGCCGGCACTGGCACAGCGTGTGCTGGGCCGCTCGCGACCGTCGTCGGCCCGGCGGCTCCTGGGCCTGACGGAGCTGCTCGCACCGGCGGGGCCTCCTGGACCCGTGCAGCCAGGAGCTCAGGCGCGCTCCTGCCGCGGGACGAGCACCTCGTGGTAGATGAGCAGGAGTCCGGCCGCGACCGGGATCGCGATGAGGGCGCCGAGCACGCCGAGCAGCGTTCCGCCGACGAGGACCGCCACCACGGTCACCGCGCCCGGGACCGACACGGTGCGCCGCATGATGTTGGGCACGATGACGTAGTTCTCGAACTGCTGGTAGATGATGTAGTAGACGACGACGATCAACGCGGTCGTGGGGCTGACGGTCAGCGCGGCCAGGGCGACCACGACCGCCCCGAGAGTCGCGCCGACGAGCGGGATGAGGCCGAGCAGCCCGACGAGGACCGCGAGCATCTCCGGGTAGGGGACG
This sequence comes from Ornithinimicrobium avium, assembly GCF_003351765.1. Lineage (NCBI taxonomy): Bacteria > Bacillati > Actinomycetota > Actinomycetes > Micrococcales > Ornithinimicrobiaceae > Ornithinimicrobium > Ornithinimicrobium avium. Next base: position 1,811,132 of record NZ_CP031229.1, on the reverse strand, counting down.
TCGAGGATCTTCATCATGATCCACGAGCAGACGCCGTTGATCGTGGCGACGGCACCCTGCCCGAGGGCGTAGCTGCCGACGCGGCGCATGATCTCCTCGGCGATGACCCGCACGCCGCGACGACGGCTGCGCGGGACCATCCGGAAGGCCGCGTCCTTGACCGAGGGCAGGGTCGCCAGCATGTAGAGCGTGAGGATCCCCGAGGTCAGGACACCCACGAGGCTGCCCGCCACCCAGCCGGCGGCGCCCAGGACGCCGCCGAAGACCGTGGAGATGGTGGCGCGGTCCACCGCGAAGCTCTCGATCTCCTCGGTGATCCGCCCGAAGACGTCGTGCTGGGCGTCCAGCTCGGCGATCCACGGGGTGGTCGTGATGCGCTGCACGTAATCGGGGGTCTTGTCCACCAGCATCGCGGCCTGCGAGGCGATCGGCGGCACGACGAGGGAGGCGACGAGGGCCACCGCGCCCACGAGCCCGAGGAAGACGACGAAGACGGCGCCGAACCGGGGTACGCCGTGGCGGGTCAGCCACTGCACGATCGGCTCCAGCGCGAGGGTGAGGAAGACCGCGACCAGCAGGAAGGTGAGCACCGAGGTCAGCCGCGTGAGGTTCTCGACCAGCAGCCAGGCGACGAGCGCCCCGAGGGCGAAGGTGAAGCCGACGTAGAAGGGGGAGGCCAGCGACGTCGCCCGCACGCCCCGCGGATCGTCGGCGCCGGGACCGGGACCTGCGGCCCCAGGGTCGGCACCCGTGGGCACGGCCACGCCCACGTCGGTGGCGTCGCCCCCGTGGGCGGCGGCGCGACCCTGGGTGGTGCCGCCCGTCCGGGCCGTGCCCGTGCCCGTGCCCGTACGAGGATGCACGACGTGGTCGTGCAGCTCGCGCTGCAGCCGGTTGCTCTCGGCGAGCAGCGCCAGCTGCCGCTCCCGGTAGTCCTGCCAGCGCCGCACGGCGTGCCGGCCCGCCCGTGGGACGTGCTGCGGGCGGAGCCGGGTGAGCAGGCTCCTGCGCCGCCTGGGCGGCGGGGCCTCGACGGGCTCCGGTGGTCGCGGCTGGCTCACCCGGCGGGCTCCACGAGCTCGACCAGGACGCCCCCGGCGTCCTTGGGATGCACGAAGTTGATCCGCGAGCCGGCCGTCCCGCGCCGCGGCTCGTCGTAGAGCATCCGCACCCCGCGCCCGCGCAGGACCTCGGCGGCGGCCTCGACGTCGGCGACCCGGTAGGCCAGCTGCTGCAGGCCGGGTCCGTTGCGGTCGATGAACCTGGCGATCGTGGACTCCGGCCCCGTGGGTGCCAGCAGCTGGATCATCGTGCCCGGCTGTCCGCCGCCGGTGTCGGCCGGCCCGACGGCCACCATCGCCTCGCGCACACCCTGCTCGGTGTTCGTCTCCTGGTGCACCAGACGGTTGCCCAGCACCTGCTCGTGGAAGGCGATGGCCTCGTCCAGGTCGGGCACGGCCAGCCCCACGTGGTCGACGGCGAGGAGCAGCTGGCCGAGTCCCTCGGTCAGGCTCCCGCCGCGGGGCGTCTCGTCCGGGGCGGCAGGTGTGGAGCTCATGGCCGCAAGCCTAGGCCCGACCACCGACGCGGACGGTGGGGACGTGCGGTTAGCGTTGCCCCCCATGCACGACCTCCTGCTGCGCGACGTGCGCCTGGTCGATCTCGACGGCGCCGGGACCCAGGCCGAGCCGGTCGACGTCCTCGTCCTCGACGGCGTCGTCGCGCAGGTCGGACCCCGCCCGGCGACGCGGGAGGGGAGGGGCGGGAACGACGTGCCGGAGCACGCCATACCCGTGCTCGAGGGAGCCGGCCGCTGGGCGGTGCCGGGCCTGTGGGACCACCACGTGCACCTGCAGCAGTGGGGCCTGACCAGAGCACGGCTGGACCTGTCCGCCGCGGGCTCGGTCGAGGACGCGCTCGAGACGGTCCGCGGGGCGCTCGCGAGCGGGTCCCTGCCGCCGACCGGTGTGCTCACCGGGTTCGGGCACCGCTCGGCGACCTGGGCCGAGCAGCCGACCCGCGCGGCGCTGGACGGGGTGACCGGGGAGGTCCCCGTCGTGCTGATCAGCGCGGACTGCCACCACGGCTGGCTCAACGGTGCGGCGCTGCACAGGCTGGGCCTGCCGCCGGGCGACGGCGTGGTCTGTGAGGCGGAGTGGTTCCGGGCCTACGACCTGCTGACCGACCTGCCGGGCTCGGGCACCCAGACCGCGGCCGCCGTGTCCGCCGCGGTCCGCGACGCGCTCGCGCGCGGGGTGGTGGGTGTGACCGACCTGGAGTTCGGGCGTCCGTGGGAGCTGTGGCGCGACCGGCACGAGGCGGGGGGGCAGGTGCTGCGCGCCCGGGTCGGCGTCTATCCCGAGCACCTCCAGCACGTCCTCGACGCCGGCGCGCGGACCGGCGGGCCGGTCGCCGGCACCGGAGGGCTGGTCACCATGGGGCCGCTGAAGATCATCAGCGACGGCTCGTTGAACACCCGCACGGCCTGGTGCCACCAGCCCTACGCCGACGGGCACCTGCTGGCCCACCCCCGCGGGGCCGCCAACCACGACGCCGCCCAGGTGCGCGACCTGCTCGCCACCGCAACGGGCGCAGGGCTCGAGGTCGCGCTGCACGCGATCGGTGACGCCGCGGTCCACCAGGCGCTCGTCGCCTTCGCGCAGACCGGGGCGCGCGGGGGGATCGAGCACGCCCAGCTCGTCGACCCCGCCGACCTGCCCCTGTGGGCCGGTCTGCCGGTGCGCGCGAGCGTGCAGCCGGCGCACCTGCTGGACGACCGTGCCGTGACCGAGCAGTGCTGGCCGGACCGGGCCGACCGCACCTTCACCCTGCGCAGCTTCCTCGACCACGGGATCGAGCTGGTCCTCGGCTCCGACGCCCCCGTCGCGCCGCTCGACCCGTGGCTGGCGATGGCGGCCGCGGTCCACCGGGGGCCGGTCGAGGAGGACAGCTGGCACCCCGAGCAGGCGCTCACGCCGCGCGAGGCGCTCGCCGCCTCCGTCGACGGTCGAAGGCTGTGCCCCGGGGCGCCCGGCGACGTCGTCCTCCTCGACGCCGACCCGCTCGCACCTGCAGGTATGCCGTCGCGCGAGCAGGCGCGCGCACTGCGTTCGGCATCGGTCTCCGCGACCGTGCTCGCCGGCCAGCTCGTGCACGGCCGCTGACCCGGGGACCCGGCTCCCTGGCGCCCCCCGTCCGCACTACGATGGGCCAGGAGCACCCCTCCCCACGACTGCCGCTGGAGGCACATCATGAGCACCCCGACCACCACGTCCGTCCTCGTCGCCGGGGCACGCACCCCGATGGGCCGGCTGCTCGGCTCGCTGTCCGGCTTCAGCGCCGCCGAGCTGGGCGGGTTCGCCATCGAGGGCGCCCTGGAGAAGGCCGGTATCACCGGTGACCAGGTCGACTACGTGATCATGGGCCAGGTCCTCACCGCCGGCGCCGGGCAGATCCCGGCCCGCCAGGCCGCGGTCAAGGGCGGCATCCCGATGGACGTGCCCGCGCTGACCATCAACAAGGTCTGCCTCTCCGGCCTCGACGCGATCGCGCTGGCCGACCAGCTCATCCGCGCCGGCGAGGTCGAGATCGTCGTCGCCGGCGGCCAGGAGTCGATGTCCCAGGCCCCTCACCTGCTGGAGAAGTCCCGCAGCGGCTACAAGTACGGCGACGTCACCGTGCGCGACCACATGGCCTACGACGGCCTGTGGGACGCCTTCACCGACCAGGCGATGGGCGGCCTCACCGAGGACGCCAACACCGCGGACCGCGAGTTCACCCGCGAGGAGCAGGACGCCTTCTCCGCCCGCAGCCACCAGCGCGCGGCCGCGGCGTGGGAGGCCGGCCTGTTCGACGAGGAGGTCGTCGCCGTGGACATCCCCCAGCGCAAGGGCGACCCGGTGTCCTTCAAGACCGACGAGGGGATCCGCGCCGAGACCACGACCGAGTCCCTCGGCAAGCTGCGTCCGGCCTTCTCCAAGGACGGCACCATCACCGCCGGGTCCGCCTCGCAGATCTCCGACGGCGCCGCCGCGGTCGTGGTCATGAGCAGGGCCAAGGCGGAGGAGCTCGGGCTGACCTGGCTCGCCGAGATCGGCGCCCACGGGATCGTCGCCGGTCCCGACTCCACGCTGCAGAGCCAGCCGGCCAACGCCATCGTGGCGGCCTGCAAGAAGGAGGGCATCGAGCCCACCGACCTCGACCTGCTGGAGATCAACGAGGCCTTCGCCGCGGTCGGGCTCGCCTCGACCAAGGAGCTGGGCGTGGACCCGGAGCGGGTCAACGTCAACGGGGGCGCCATCGCGCTGGGCCACCCGATCGGGATGTCCGGGGCGCGGCTCGTCCTGCACCTGGCCCTGGAGCTGCAGCGGCGCGGCGGTGGCGTCGGTGCCGCCTCGCTGTGCGGCGGCGGCGGGCAGGGCGACGCGCTCGTCGTGCGCGTCCCGGCCGGGCAGCCGGCCTGACCGCCCACCGCGCGGGTGTGCGGTGCGGTCGACCGGGCCTCCCGGTCGCCGCACCGCCCTGCGGGCCGCGACGGGGGAGCTGAGCGTGCGCTCCCGCCGGGAGGTCGACGTGCCCGCGCTGGTCGAGGCGGCCAGGGCGGGCAGCCCGCGTGCCCTCGGCCGGCTGATCACGCTCGTGGAGAACGCCGACCCGGCCCTGCGCGAGGTCATGGCCGCGCTGGCCCCGCACACCGGGCGGGCGCGGGTCGTCGGGCTCACCGGCAGCCCCGGCGTCGGCAAGTCGACCAGCACCTCGATGCTCGTCGGCGAGCTGCGCGCGAAGGGGCTGCGGGTGGGGGTGCTCGCGGTCGACCCCTCCAGCCCGTTCTCCGGCGGGGCGCTGCTGGGCGACCGGATCAGGCTGACCGAGCACGCGCTGGACCCTGAGGTCTTCATCCGCTCGATGGCCTCCCGCGGTCATCTCGGCGGGCTCTCCCGCGCCACCCCGCAGGCGCTGCGCGTCATGGACGCGGCCGGGTGCGAGGTCATCCTGGTCGAGACCGTCGGCGTGGGACAGAGCGAGGTGGAGGTCGCCGGGCTGGCCGACACCACGGTGGTGCTGCTGGCCCCGGGGATGGGCGACGGCGTGCAGGCGGCCAAGGCCGGGATCCTCGAGATCGGCGACGTGTTCGTGGTCAACAAGGCCGACCGCGACGGGGCGCCGGCCACCGCGCGCGAGCTGCGCCACATGATCTCCCTGGGGGAGAGGCTCGGCCCGCAGGACTGGCGCCCGCCGGTGCTGATGACCGTGGCCGCCGACGGCGAGGGCGGCACCGAGGTGGTCGAGGCGCTCGACAAGCACCTGGTCTGGCTGCAGCAGCACGGCGAGCTGGAGCAGCGGCGCCGGGTACGGGCCGCGCGCGAGGTCGAGGCGCTGGCTCTGCACGAGCTGCGCGGCCGGATGGGTGGGCTGTCCGCGGACGGCGACGGCGTGCTCGGCGAGGCGGCCGAGGAGGTGCTCGCCGGGCGCCTGGACCCCTACGCCGCGGCGGACCGGGTGGTCGCCGAGCTCAGCGGCCGCGGCTGACCCGCAGCCGTCCGGCCGCTCTCCTGGTCGTTACGCTGGCGGCATGGCTCTCTTCGCGTTCTCCGTCGCACCCTCTGCCGCCGACGGGACCGGCTCGGTCAGCGCCGCCGTCGCCGACGCCGTCCGGGTGGTCCGGGACTCCGGCCTTCCGTACGAGCTGACCTCGATGTTCACCACGATCGAGGGAGACTGGGACGAGGTCATGCCCGTCATCAAGGCCGCCTGCGCCGCGGTCGGCGAGCACGGGCCGCGCGTCTCGCTGGTGCTCAAGGCCGACATCCGTCCCGGTCGCACCGAGCAGCTCACCGCCAAGGTCGAGCGCGTCAGCACCCGGCTGAGCCAGGACGAGGGGTGAGCGGACGGGAGACCGGCGCGACCGCATACCTCCTCAGGGAGCCGGCCGCCGGGGACGTCGAGGGCTTCGCCGAGCTGCACGTGCGGGTGTGGCGGGAGGCCTACCGCGGCCTGATGGCCGACGAGGTCGTCGACGCGCTGTCGGTCGAGACCTTCCGGCCGATCTGGTCCTCGATCGCCAGGGCGCACGCCGAGGGCGCGGTCGTCGACGACGGGCGCGCGATGCTGGTCGCGGTGCTGGGGGAGGAGCCGGTGGGGTTCGTCATGGTCGGCCCGGCGCGGGACGAGGACGCGCCCGCGCCGCGCCAGGTGTGGTCGCTCAACGTCGCCCCGGAGCACCAGGGCAGCGGGGTGGCCCAGCGGCTGCTCGACGAGGCCTTCGGCGACGGACCTGGTTACCTGTGGGTGGCGCAGCGCAACTCCCGCGCGATCCGCTTCTACGAGCGCAACGGCTTCGCGCTCGACGGGACGCAGGCGCAGGACCGGCACGACGGCGTCACCGAGCTGCGGATGGTGCGCCCGGACTGAGCAGACCCGCCTACCGGTCCGCGCTAGCCGACCAGCCCGGCCAGGGTGAGCACGAAGAGCACGGCGAAACCGGTCAGGAAGAACAGTCCGGTCCAGGCGAGCGACCGCAGAACGGGGGAGATGGTCCGCGTGCGGCGGATCAGGCTGAAGTTCAGCCAGGCGAAGACGGGGGCGGTGATGAAGGCGCTGATCATGGCGAAGTTGAGCATGGTCGCCAGCTCGGCCCCCATCCACAGCACGATCGCCAGCCCGACGAGCCCGATGACCACGATCCAGGTGTCCTTGGCGCGACGCTCCAGCTCGGGACGGCCGCGCAGCAGCCGGATCGACTCGCCGACCAGGCGCGCGTAGCCGTCGACCACCGTGATGACGGTGCCGAACATCGCGGCGAAGCCGATGAAGGCCATGAGCGGTACCGCCCACCGGCCGATCGCGTCGGCGTACATCTCCATCAGCTGGGGGATGTAGGCCCCGCCGGAGCGCTGCAGCTCCTCGCCGCTGCCGTACTGGACGAGCACGCCCAGACCGAGGAAGAAGAGCGCGAGCACGGCGGAGGTGAGGAAGCCGACGTTGAAGTCGAACAGGATGTCCCGGGTGGCCAGGCGCCGGTCCTGCTGCTTGGCCTTGACCCACATCGAGTTCATCGCGCTGACCTCGATCGGCGCGGGCATCCAGCCGACGAGGGCGACGAGGAAGGGCAGCGTCGCCAGGTTCCACGGCGAGGGGTCCACGAAGCCGGCCTGGCGCACCGAGGGGTGGGCTGCGGCCATCCCGACGGCGACCACGGTGCTCACCGCCAGCGAGACGACGATGAGCTTGGTCAGACCGTCCAGGGCCTTGTAGTGGCCGGCCAGCAGCAGCACGAGGGTGGCGGCCATGATGATCACCGCCAGCACGGGTACCCCGGTCGCCCAGCTCGCGGGGAGCAGGAAGGAGAGGATGACGACGCACAGCAGCACCACGCCGGCGGTGGAGACGATGCCGGCGAAGATGCTCAGGAGCAGGAAGACCCACAGGTAGGGCTTGCCCTTCTGCGCGTAGCCCTCGACCAGGCTCAGCCCGGTCTCGCCGGCGAACTGGGGCCCGAACCGGAAGAACGGGTACTTCAGCACGTTGGCCAGCACGATCACCAGCGCCAGCTGCCAGCCGAAGAGCGCGCCGGCCTGCGTCGAGGACACCAGGTGGGAGGCGCCGATGGCCGCGGACGCGGCGAGCAGGCCGGGGCCGAGGGCGCCGATCCGGGTGCGCCAGGTGCTGACGGGCTCGGCCTGGACGAGGGGGGAGCTGGGGAGGGCCATGGACGCGGACGCTACCAGCGGGGCTTGACGCGGCGTCACCTCGTGCCCGGTGTGGCCTCGGCGGCCGTCGGCGCCCCTGTGCGCCGTGATAGAGAAGGAACGTGAGCCAGCTGCGGACCTTCTATCCCGAGATCGAGCCCTACGAGACCCTCATGCTGCCGGTCGGCGACGGGCACGAGATCTACGTCGAGCAGTCGGGCAACCCCCACGGCAAGCCGGTGGTGTTCCTGCACGGGGGGCCCGGCAGCGGCACCAGCCCTACCCAGCGCCGCGTCTTCGACCCCGGCCGCTACCGCATCGTCCTGGTCGACCAGCGGATGGCCGGCCGCTCCACCCCGCACGCGTCGACCACGCTGGACCCGCAGGCCTGGGCCACGAACACCACCTGGCACCTCGTCGCCGACCTGGAGCGCGTCCGCGAGCACCTGGGGATCGAGCGGTGGCAGGTCTTCGGCGGCTCGTGGGGCTCGTGCCTGGCGCTCGCCTACGCCCAGACGCACCCGGAGCGGGTGACCGAGCTGGTGCTGCGCGGCATCTTCACGCTGCGCTCCGAGGAGCTGGCCTGGATGTACGAGCGCGGCCACCTCGAGCACGTCTACCCCGACCTCTGGGCGGGGTTCGTGGCGCCCGTCGCGCCAGAGCGCCGCCACGAGATGCAGGTCGCCTACCACGAGCTCCTCTTCGACCCCGACCCTGCCGTGCACGTGCCGGCGGGCAAGGCGTGGAGCGGCTGGGAGGCACGCGTCATCTCGGTGCTGCCCGACGAGGCGGGCTACCGCAGGGCGACGCAGGACGCCCAGGCGGTCGCCTTCGCCCGGATCGAGAACCACTTCTTCGTGCACGGCGGGTGGATGCGGGAAGGACAGCTCATCGCCGACGCCCCCGGCATCGCCCACATCCCGACGACGATCGTGCAGGGACGGCTGGACATGTGCACCCCGGCACGCACGGCCTTCGACCTGGCAGGCAGGCTGCCGGACGCCCGTCTCGTGGTCGTGCCCGACGCCGGCCACGCCTTCTCCGAGCCCGGCACGCTCGACCAGCTGGTGCGCGCCACCGAGGCCTACGCGGGGGCCTGAGAGGGGGTCCGGGACCGACCCTGGGAGATCGCTGATTTGGGGCCGGTGTCCCGGCGTTGTTACCGTTTTGTTATGAAGCTCTCCCGACAGACCGCCGCGGCCGTCCTGGCCTCGGCCCTCGTGCTGACCGCCTGCACGGGTGATGGTGCCACCCCCCAGGACACCACCAGCCCCTCCGCAGCCAGCACGACGACCGAGGACCAGGCCGCGACGGCCGGTCCGGACGAGGACGCCGCGACGACGTCCGCCGCACCGGAGGCCGCCGGTTCCACCGCCGGCCCGACCGATGACGCCGCCAGCTCCACCGCCGAGATGACCACCGACCCCGCCCGCGCCGCGATGAGCGTGGAGGACGCCGAGGCGGTCGCCAGCACCGTCCTGGACGCCCGGCTCAAAGCTCTGCAGACCAACGGCAAGAAGGCCCGCGAGGCCCGGCGCGACGCCTTCGGCCTCGCCGCCCGCATCGCAGCCGCGGGGGCCGACAAGACCGAGAAGGTCTTCGGGCGACCGGCCGAGGCCAAGGACGACCAGGCCGCCACCCCCAACGTGCTGGCGATCAGCCGCGCCGACGGCGAGCTGCCCGTCGTCCTGCTCGTGCAGACCGTGCGCGGCAAGAAGACGGCGCCCGTCCTGCACCTGATGACCAGCTCCACGGGCAAGGCCGAGGACTTCCGGATCACCTGGGAGGCCAGGATGCTGCCCGGCACCGAGCTGCCCGTCTTCGACCGCCGCTCCGTGGGCTCGCCCGTGCTGCGCAAGGGTGCCGGCGACCTGCAGGCCTCGCCGCGCAAGTCCCTGAGCCGGCTGGCCGCCTCGCTGACCTGGCCCCGGCAGGAGGACCTTGCCGACTTCCGCACCAACGGCTACGGGCCGGCGGTGCGCCGCGCCAACAACGAGCAGGCCAACGCGGTGGCCCGGCAGGCCACCATGCGCGAGAAGAACCGTGTGCGCAAGGACGGTACGACCACGCTCGTCTTCGAGGACGGCTCGGCGTTCGTCACCGGAACGATCCGGCGCGACACCACCTTCCGGGTCAAGAACAACAGCATCCTCAACCCGCCGGACTCCTTCAGGGTCTTCGTCGACGACGGCGAGCTGACCGACGAGGCGGTGCTGCGCACCTCGGTCATGGTCGGGCTGCGGGTGCCCGCCGAGGACCAGAGCTTCAAGCCCGAGGTCATCGCGGTGACCGAGCAGCTCGTCGACGCCTGGGGGTCCTGAGCCCGGGCGCACCGCCTACCCTTGGGCAGGGTGCGTCCCCGCACGCACCCCGGACCCGTCCCCCTCCAGGAGGAGCACCATGTCCCAGCAGCCGTTCAGCCCCGCCGCGCTCCGCGGTGCCGTCGACCTGTCCGGGCTCAAGGCCCGAGGGACCCAGCCTCCCGGGGCCGCGCCCGGCGTGTCGGCCGGTGCGCCGGGAGCCACCGGGCCGGACGGCAGCAGCGGGGTCCCCGGGCGCAGCGGGGCGCTGGTGCACGCGACGGACGAGACCTTCGAGAGCGTCGTCAACGCCAGCCTGACCACCCCGCTCGTCCTGGTCCTGTGGACGCCGCAGGTGCCCGAGTCGCTGCAGCACCTGCGCGAGCTGGCCGGGGCCGCCCGGGCGGCGGACGGCCGCTTCCAGGTCGTCGCCGTCGACCTGGCGACCAGCCCAGGGATCATGCAGGCCCTCACCCCCGTGCTCCAGCAGGCCTTCGGGCAGGTCTCCGCGCTCCCCGTGGTCGTGGGCCTCCTCTCGGGCCAGCCGATGCCCTTCTACGTCGGCGTCCAGCCGATGGAGCAGGTGGACCAGCTGGTCGAGAAGTTCCTCGAGGCTGCGGTCACCAACGCGGTCACCGGTCGCGTCGAGATCGGCCCCGACGACGACGGCGCCCAGGAGGACGGAGCAGCCGAGGACGGCGAGGGGCCCGCGCTGCCGCCCCTGCACCAGGCCGCCTACGAGGCGATCGACCGCGGCGACTGGGCCGCCGCCGTGACCTCCTACGAGCAGGCGCTGGAGCAGGACCCGAGCGACGAGATGGCCAGGCTCGGCCTGGGCCAGGTGCGGCTCCTGGAGCGCACCAGCGGCCTCGACCTCACTGCCGTCCGGCAGGCCGCCGCCGACCGCCCCGAGGACGTCCAGGCGCAGATCCAGGCCGCTGACGTGGACCTCGTCGGTGGGCACGTGGAGGACGGCTTCCTGCGTCTGATCGACCTCGTCCGGCGCACCTCCGAGGAGGACCGGGACGCCGCCCGCAAGCACCTGATCGAGCTCTTCGAGGTCGTCGGAGCGCACGACCCCCGGGTGCAGAAGGCCCGCTCCGCGCTCATGAGCGCCCTGTTCTGAGGGTCAGCCGGCCCGAGCGTCGCGGTGCTCGTCGCCGACGCGGAACCGCGCCACCTGCGGGTGGCTGAGCGCCACCACCAGGACCGCGAGCACGCAGAGCACCCCGCCGCTCGTCGCCGCCACCGCCGGTGAGGTCCAGCCGGCCACCACCCCGGCCCGGAAGTTGCCCAGGTCCGGACCGGCGACGGCGATGACGTGCTCCACCGAGGCCACCCGGCCCAGCACCCGGTCGTCGGTGTCCAGCTGCACCATCGCCGCCCGCGTGGTCACCGACGTGGTGTCGGCCGCGCCGGCCAGGGCCAGCATCGCCAGGGCCAGCCACAGCGGTCCGGCGAGCCCGAAGCCGGCCAGCGCCAGACCCCATACCGAGGCGGCGAGGAGCTGGATCCACCCCAGGCGGGCCGCGCGGGTGACCGACCCGGACCAGACGCCCGCCAGCAGGCCGCCGACCGCCAGCGCGGAGAGAAACAGGCCGAGCGTGGTCGGGTCGCCGCCGAACCTGAGCTCGTTGACCATCGGGAACAGCGCGACCGGGAAGGCCAGCAGGGTCGCGGCGAGGTCGGTCAGGAAGCTCCCGCGCAGCACCGGACGGCGCACCGTCGTGCGCACGCCCTCGACGAGGGAGGAGAGCACGGGGCGCAGACGCAGCCGTGGGGACCTGCGCTCCCCCTCACGCGTGGCGGAGAACCCGGGCGGCATCGGCGGGAGCCGGTGGACCGCCCAGAGCGAGACGAGGAAGCCGACCGCGTTCAGGGCGTAGCAGGCACCGACGCCGAGGGCCCCGATCGCCAGCCCGCCGAGCGCCGGCCCGACCATCATGGCGGCCTGGAAGCCGATCATGTGCAGCGCGATCCCGGCAGCCAGGAGCCGCGGCGGCAGCAGCCTGCTGACGAACGTCCTGCGGGCCGGTGCACCCAGGGCGCCGGCTCCCGACTGTAGCGCGACCAGCCCCAGGACGAGGGCCAGCGAGCCGACGTCGAGGACGGCCTGCAGAGCCAGCGCGAGGGCCACGAGCGACTGGAGCGCGGTCGTGCGGACCACCACGGCGCGGCGGTCCAGGGCGTCGGCGACCGCGCCGCCGACCAGCCCCAGGACGATCATCGGGACCGCTTGCACCAGTCCGATCGTGCCGACCCAGACCGGGCTGCGGGTCATCTCCCAGACCTGGTAGAGCACGGCCACGACCGACATCTGCATCGCCAGCCCGGAGACCAGTCCGCCGGCCCACAGCCGCCGGAAGTCCGGGCTGGCGCCGAGCGGGCGCAGGTCGATCAGGCCGCGGCGCAGCCTGTTCACCGGGCCCGGACCCGGGCCGTTGCGAGCGGACGCGCCTCAGCCGCGCAGGGCGGCGTCCACGACCTCCTGCGCCTCGCGCTGCACCTGGGCGAGGTGCTGGGGTCCCTGGAACGACTCGGCATAGATCTTGTAGACATCCTCGGTCCCGGACGGGCGGGCGGCGAACCATGCCGACGCGGTCGTCACCTTGAGCCCGCCGATGGCGGCACCGTTGCCCGGCGCCTGCGTGAGCACGGCCGTGATCGGCTCGCCCCCCAGCGCGTCGGCGGCGACGTCCTCGGCGGAGAGCTTCTTGAGCTTGGCCTTGGCCTCGCGGTCCGCGGGGGCGTCCACCCGCGCGTAGGCGGGGTCGCCGTGCTCGGTGACCAGCTCGGCATACCGCTGGGAGGGGGTCCGGCCGGTGCGCGCGATGATCTCGGCGGCCAGCAGGGCCAGGATGATCCCGTCCTTGTCCGTGGACCACACCGACCCGTCCCGGCACAGGAACGAGGCGCCCGCCGACTCCTCGCCGCCGAAGCCGATCGAGCCCTCGAGCAGCCCGGGCACGAACCACTTGAAGCCCACCGGCACCTCCAGCAGCCTACGGCCGAGCGCCTCGACGACCCGGTCGATCATCGAGGAGGACACCAGGGTCTTGCCGACCGCGACGTCCTGCGGCCACTCCGGCCTGGCCCCGCCGTAGAGATAGTCGATCGCGACGGCCAGGTAGTGGTTGGGGTTCATCAGTCCGCCGTCCGGCGTGACGATCCCGTGCCGGTCGGCGTCCGCGTCGTTGCCGGTGGCGACGTCGTAGGTGGCGCCGTCCTCCATCGCCCCGATGAGCGAGGCCATCGCGTCGGGGGAGGAGCAGTCCATCCGGATCTTGCCGTCCCAGTCCAGCGTCATGAAGCGCCAGGTGGGATCGACGTCGGGGTTGACGACCGTGAGGTCCAGGCCGTGCTCGTCGGCGATCGCCTGCCAGTAGTGCACGGACGCGCCGCCCAGCGGGTCGGCCCCGATCCGCACGCCCGCCTCGCGGATGGCGTCGAGGTCGACGACGCGGGGCAGGGCGCGGACGTACTCGCCCATGAAGTCGTAGGGCTCCACCGCCCCCAGCGCCTCCTCGAGCGGGACCCGGCGCACACCCTCGAGCCCCAAGCGCAGCAGCTCGTTGGCGCGGTCGGCGATCCACCCGGTGGCGTCGGTGTCGGCCGGCCCGCCGTGCGGCGGGTTGTACTTGAAGCCGCCGTCGCGCGGCGGGTTGTGCGACGGCGTGACCACGATGCCGTCCGCCGTGCCGGTGGCACCCGGCCTCTCTCGGTTGTGCGCCAGGATCGCCCGGGACACCGCCGGCGTCGGGGTGTAGGCCGCCTCGCCCTCCCGGTCGACGCGCACGTCGACGCCGTTGGCCACGAGCACCTCCAGCGCGCTGCGCCAGGCCGGGGCGGACAGCGCGTGGGTGTCCTTGCCGATGAACAACGGCCCCTCGGTGCCCTGCTCCAGGCGGTACTCGCAGATCGCCTGCGTCGTGGCCAGGATGTGGTGCTCGTTGAAGGCCGCGTCCAGCGCGCTGCCGCGGTGGCCGGAGGTGCCGAAGGCGACCTGCTGGTCGACGTCGTCGGGGTCGGGGACGATCTGCGTGTAGGCCCGGACAAGAGCCTCCACGTCGACCAGGTCCTGTTCCTGCGCGGGCTGTCCTGCGCGCTCGTGGCGTGCCATCGTGCGTCCTCCTCAGCGCTCGTCGTCCTCGGGGTATGCCGTGGGCCGGCGCTCCCCGTCCGTCTCCTCGGCGGTCATGTCCTCGGTGGCCGCCTCCTCCGGGGCATCCGCGGCGTCGGACGCAGCTGCCTCCTGGGTGCCGTCCTCGACGTCCACGTCCGGGCTCGCCTCGACGGGCTCGGGGCTGTCGGCTTCGGCGGGGTCGGTGACCTCCTCCACGGCGGCCTCGTCGACGGCGGGGTCCTCGACCTCCGGTGCCTCGACCACAGGTGCCTCGACCACAGGTGCCTCGACGACCGGCTCGGGATCGGGCACGAGCCACACGGCGCCCAGCGGCGGCACGGTGACCAGCGCGGAGAAGGGCTGACGCTGGTGCTCCACGTCGTAGGCCTGGACGAAGCCCAGGTTGCCCTGGCCGGAGCCGCCGTAGACCTGGGCGTCGGTGTTGAGCGCCTCGCGCCAGCGACCGCCGTAGGGCAGTCCGACGTGCACGTTCTCCTGCGCGATCCCGGAGAAGTTGACCAGGACCGCGACCACCGGGCGCAGTCCGTCAGCACCCTCGTTGCCCCACCGCAGGTAGGTGTAGAGGTTGCGACCGGCGGCGTTGGCGTCGAGCCAGGCGAAGCCGTCCTCGTGGTGGTCGATCTGCCACAGCGCGGGGAGCTCGTCGTAGAGCCGGTTGAGGTCGCGCACCAGGTGCTGGACCCCGGCGTGGGCCGGCTGCTCGGTGAGCTCCCACGACAGCGTGCTGCCGTCGGCCCACTCGCGCGACTGGGCGAACTCGCTCCCCATGAACAGCAGCTGCTTGCCCGGGTGCGACCACTGGTAGGCCAGGAAGGCGCGCGTGGTCGCGAACCTCTGCCACGGGTCGCCGGACATCTTGCGCAACAGCGAGCCCTTGCCGTGCACGACCTCGTCGTGGCTGATCGGCAGGATGTACTTCTCGCTGAAGGCGTAGACCAGCGAGAAGGTCAGCGTGTGGTGGTGGTGCGCCCGCGAGTAGGGACGCTGCGCCAGGTAGTCGAGGGTGTCGTGCATCCACCCCATGTTCCACTTGAAGCCGAAGCCCAGGCCGCCCTTGTCGGTCGGCGCGGTGACGCCCGGCCAGGAGGTCGACTCCTCGGCGATCATCATCACGCCGGGGTTGCGGCGGTAGGCCGTGGCGTTCGTCTCCTGCAGCAGCGTGACCGCCTCGAGGTTCTCGCGGCCGCCGTTGGCGTTGGGGATCCACTGGCCCGGCTGGCGGGAGTAGTCCAGGTAGAGCATCGAGGCCACGCCGTCCACGCGCAGCCCGTCGGCGTGGAACTCCTCCAGCCAGTAGGTCGCGTTGGCGACGAGGAAGTTGCGCACCTGCGGCCGGCCGTAGTCGAAGATGTAGGAGCCCCACTCCGGGTGCCAGCCCTTGCGGGGGTCCGGGTGCTCGTAGATCGGGGTCCCGTCGAAGCGGGCCAGCGCCCACGGGTCCGTGGCGAAGTGTCCCGGCACCCAGTCCAGGATGACGCCGACGCCGGCCTGGTGGAGCCGGTCGATGAGCAGGCGCAGGCCGTCCTCGTGGCCGAACCGGCTGTCCGCGGCGTAGTAGCCGGTGACGTGGTATCCCCAGGACGGGCCGTAGGGGTGCTGCATGACCGGCATCAGCTCGACGTGCGTGAAACCCATCCGGCTGACGTAGTCGACGAGCTGGTCGGCCAGCTCCTCGTAGCCCAGCCCCTGGCGCCAGGAGCCCAGGTGCACCTCGTAGATGCTCATCGGCCCGTGGTGCGGGTCGGTCTGGGCACGGCGCGCCATCCACGCCGCGTCCCCGTCGCTCCACCGGTGCGTGGAGGCGGTGACCACCGAGTTGTTGAACGGCGGCACCTCGCTGGCGCGGGCCATCGGGTCGGACTTGGCCCGGCGCGTGCCGTCCGGGCCGGTGATGTCGAACTTGTAGTGCGCGCCCGCGCCGACGCCGGGGACGAAGAGCTCCCACACGCCGACGGTCTCGTGCACCCGCAGCGCGTGGGTCGTGCCGTCCCAGTCGTTGAAGTCGCCGATGACGTGCACGGCCAGCGCGTTCGGCGCCCACACGGCGAAGTGCGTGCCGCTCACCTCGCCGATGCTGTCGCGCACGGTGCGCACGTGCGCGCCGAGCACCCGCCACAGCTCCTCGTGGCGGCCCTCGCCGATCAGGTGCAGGTCGGCCTCGCCGAGGACCGGCTCGTGCCGGTAGGCCTCGTCGACGACGCGCTGCCGCCCATCCCGGGTGACCGAGAGCCGGTAGTCAGGGACCTGCTCCTGCTGCACGACCGCGACCCAGATGCCGCCGGTCTCGGCGGTCATCGCCAGCTCGCTGCCGTCGGCCAGCCGCACGCTGACCGCGTCCGCGCTGGGCTGCACGGTGCGGATGGTGACGTGCCCCTCGTGGGCGTGCGGGCCCAGGACGGTGTGCGGGCTGCGGTGCAGCCCGTGCACGACGTCGGTCGCCTCGTCGAGGTCGAGAGGACGGGTATGCGGTGCCGACGGTGCCGTGGGCGGCGCCAGCTGGACCCGGCGCACGACCGTGCTGCGGGTGCCGGGCACGCCGTGCTCGTCGGCCGCGGAGCCCCCGCCGGCCACCCGTCCGGTGACCACCGCGGGGGAGGAGAGCGCGTCGGCCCAGGCCTGCTCCCGCATCGCCTCGGGGTCGACGGGCAGCCCGTCGGGGCCCAGGGCCGGGACGCTGCCACTGGCGGACGGCCGGTCGGCCGTCCCGGCCGCCGCGCTGCGGTCCACCGATGGGCCAGGCTCGTGGCTGACCACGACCTGCTCGCCCTCTGAGCCGGGGGCGCCGCCCGCGGGCGCGAGCCCTGCGGCGGCCAGCATCTGCGCCGGCGCCGGGACGGGTGCGTGCGGGTAGCCGCCGCTGGCGCCGCGCGGGCCTCCGCTCGCGGGCGGGAGGGGTGAGGTCGGTGGGACCGGGGCGGGCGCCCCGTGCGTAGCGGCCTGGTGCGACTCGTCCGTGCTGGTCATCTCAGCCGTGGCGGTGGTCTCGTCCGGGCCGGCCGCCTCGGGCGAGGTCTCGGTCGCGCCCTCCTCGTCCTCGGCGTCACGTGGCGAGGGGCCCTCGGCCGCCGGGTCCAGGTGGGGCAGGGTGCTCTGCGGTGCGGGTGTGGCGGCGTAGTCCTCGGGCAGCGCGGCCGTGCGCAGCCGCCCGGACTCGTCGGTCAACGAGGAGGCACCGTGCCCCGGCAGGTCGGGGGCGACGCCGAAGTCGCCGGCGACGGGCCCTTCGGAGCCGGCCGCCGTGCCCGCCCCTGCGGGGATGTCCTCCGGGGCCCGGTGCCGGCCGACGGACCCGTCGTCCTGCCCGTCCCCGCCCGCGCCGGTGCGCCCGGCCTCGTCCGCCGCATGGTGGCGGCCGGCCCGGCCGCCGGAGGCCAGGCGCTGGACGGCCCCGACGGGGATCGGCATCCAGTCCGGACGGTTACGTGCCTCGTAGACCACCTCGTAGAGCGCCTTGTCCAGCTCCAGCGCGTCGAGCACGTCGTGCAGCTCGCGGGCATCGAGGTCCTCACCGCTGGCCTCGGCGTAGCCCTGCAGGAACTCGGCGCGGGCGTCCTGCGCCCAGCTGGTGCGCTCCGAGGTCTGGGTGGTCCCCTCCTCCAGGTCGGCGGAGGCGGCGGCGTAGTCGAAGGAGCGCAGCATGCCGGCGACGTCGCGCAGGGCCAGGTCGGGAGCGCTGCGCTCCGCCAGCGGCCGCAGCGGCTCACCCTCGAAGTCGACCAGGACCCAGCCGCGGTCGGGCACGTCGAGCACCTGGCCGAGGTGCAGGTCCCCGTGGATCCGCTGCAGCGGCGGCAGGTCGAGGTCCTCGAGGCGGGCGTAGACGGCGTCCACGTCCGCGCGGTAGGCGGCCAGCTCGGGCACCGCGGCGAAGGCCGCCTCGGCGCGGCTGCGCATCTGGTCCAGCAGCGTCCCGCGGACCGCGGCACCGCCGACGGCGTCCGTGGGCAGCGCCTGGCGGAGCGCGGCGTGCACCTGGGCGGTGGCCCCGCCCAGCGCGCGGGCGCGCCCGCCGAAGCTGTCGTGCGAGCGCGCCGCCTCCAGGGCGGTCCGCCACGCGTCCTGGGTGCCGGCGAGGAACTCCTGGGCGAACGCGAGGTGACCCCGCGCCTCGGTGCCGTCCGGCAGCGGCCAACGACCCTCCACGTACCCGATCGGCCCGGCGACCATGCGGTTGCCCAGCGGGGCGACCGCGCTGGGCACGGTGACGTCGGGGTTGGCCCCGGCCTGCAGGACCCGGAAGACCTTCACGATGACCGGGCGGGTCTCGCCGTGGGCCTCCACCACGATGGAGGTGTTCGACTGCTCGCCGGAGAGGACCCGGGAGGCCTTCAGGGCCGGGGCCGCGCCCCCGGCGACCACCCGCCGGGCGAGCGCGGAGGGGACGTCGTGCTCGGCATACATGTGCTGGAGCAGGACCTGGGCGAAGACCGGGTCGTGGGTCGCGTCGTAGATGTAACGGGTGCCCAGCTCGTCGTGCTCGGCGACGGCGACGAGCGCGTCGGCCATGAAGTCCACCGGCTCGGCGCGGTAGGACAGGGGGACCTGGTAGACGACGTCCTCGGGGCCCGAGGAGTCCACGAGGAGGTGGTCCTCCAGACCCACCTCGCCGAGCGGGTCCTCCCACCGGATCGCGGCCAGCAGGTGCAGCTGCGGGTCGCGGCCGGTGCCGCGGTACCAGCGCTGACCGGCGATCCACGGCGGCAGAAAGTCACCGAAGGTGGGGGTGAGGGATGCCATCAGGAGTCCTCCTCGAGAGGGTTGAGACCGAGCCAGAAGAAGTCTCGGGAGCCGAGCGTGAGCCGGCAGGTGCCGTCCGGCTGGACCGGCTGGAAACCGTCGCCGCCGAAGAGGTCGACGACCTCCGCGCCGGCCAGCCGCTCCGGCAGCGTGACGGTGACCGCCTGCGGCCGTGAGGACAGGTTGTTGACGCACAGCACGGCGGGGTGGCCGTCGCGCGGGCCCTCGTCCTCGTGGGGCAGCACGCGGGCGAAGGCGAGGACCGCCTCGTTGTCCGCCTCGCAGAGATGGAACTCGCCCAGGCCGAACACCTCGTGCGCCGAGCGGACCTGCAGCATGCCGCGGGTCCAGTGCAGCAGGGAGCCGCCGCTGGCCATCTGAGCCTCGACGTTGACGCTGTTGTAGTGGTAGACGAGCGAGCTGACCACCGGCAGGTAGAGCTTGCCCGGGTCGGCGGTGGAGAAGCCGGCGTTGCGGTCCGGCGTCCACTGCATCGGGGTGCGCACCGCGTCCCGGTCGTCGAGCCAGATGTTGTCGCCCATCCCGATCTCGTCGCCGTAGTAGAGGCAGGGGCTGCCGGGCAGCGAGAGCAGCAGCGCGTTGATCAGCTCGAGCTCCTTGCGGGCGTTGTCCAGCAGGGGCG
Source organism: Ornithinimicrobium avium (assembly GCF_003351765.1). Classification (NCBI taxonomy): domain Bacteria; kingdom Bacillati; phylum Actinomycetota; class Actinomycetes; order Micrococcales; family Ornithinimicrobiaceae; genus Ornithinimicrobium; species Ornithinimicrobium avium. The sequence continues at coordinate 1,791,620 of NZ_CP031229.1, read as the reverse complement.
CGAGGCGACGGCGGATCCCGACGTTGGCCCGCATCCTCGGGTCGGGGGCGTACCAGCCGTACATCGCCGAGCGCTCCTCGGCGGTGACCATCTCCAGGGTGAGCTCGTCGTGGTTGCGCAGGAAGGTGCCCCACTGAGTGCCCTCCGGGATGGCAGGGGTCTCCTGCATCACGCGCACGACGGGCTCGGCCTTCTCCTCGCGCAGGGCGTAGTAGAGGCGCGGCATGACCGGGAAGTGGAAGCACATGTGGCACTCGGGCGCCTCGGCGGTGCCGAAGTAGTCGACGACCTCGGCGGGCATCTGGTTGGCCTCGGCCAGCAGCACCCGTCCGGGGAACTCCTCGTCGACCATGGCGCGCAGCGAGGCGAGGAACTCATGGGTGCGCGGCAGGTTCTCGCAGCTGGTGCCCTCCTCCTCGAACAGGTAGGGGACCGCGTCCAGCCGGAAGCCGTCGATGCCCATGTCCATCCAGAAGCGCACGACGTCGAACATCGCCTCTGCGACCGCCGGGTTCTCGAAGTTGAGGTCGGGCTGGTGGGAGAAGAAGCGGTGCCAGAAGAACTGGCGGCGCACGGCGTCGAAGGTCCAGTTGGAGGTCTCGGTGTCGACGAAGATGATCCGCGCGTCGGTGTACTTCTCGTCGGTGTCGGACCACACGTAGAAGTCGCCGTAGGGACCTTCGGGGTCGCTGCGGCTGGCCTGGAACCACGGGTGCTGGTCGCTGGTGTGGTTCATCACCAGGTCGGTGATGATCCGGATGCCGCGGGCGTGCGCCTGGCTGATGAGCTCGCGGAACTCCGGCAGCGTCCCGAACTCGGGCAGCACGGCGGTGTAGTCGGCCACGTCGTAGCCGCCGTCCCGCAGCGGGGAGGCGTAGAAGGGAGGCAGCCACAGGCAGTCCACGCCCAGCCACTGCAGGTAGTCCAGTTGGCCGACCAGCCCGCTGAAGTCCCCGGAGCCGGAGCCGGTGGAGTCGTCGAAGGCGCGCACCAGCACCTCGTAGAAGACCGCCTTGCGGAACCAGTCGGGGTCGTTCTTCAGGCCGGGCTGGTAGAGGTTCAGTCCCCGCATGAGGCCGCCTTCCTTCAGTTCCGCGTGACGTGGACGATGTGCACAGGCTCCTCGCCGTAGCCAGGCCCGAGCCGCACGTACGGCGACTCGTCCCAGCGCCAGCGGCCACCGGTGATCAGGTCGTGCGCGGCGAAGGTCTGCCCCCAGCCGATCCCGAGGCCGAGCGCCGGCAGGTCCAGGTGCAGCCGGGTCTGGCGGACGGAGTGCGGGTCGAGGTTGGCCACGACCAGCACCGTGTCCTGGTCGGACCCGTCGTGGGCGCCGCCGCCGTGCTTGGAGAAGACCAGGACGTTCGTGTCCTCGGCGTCGTGGAAGGTGACGTTGCGCAGCCAGTGCAGGCTCGGGTGCTGGGTCCGGATCCGGTTGAGCATCGTCAGCCAGCCCGCCAGGTCGGCCCGGCCGGGCACGTGCTGGCCCCACCTGCGGTCCTTGAACTCGTACTTCTCGTTGTCGAGGTGCTCCTCGGCGCCGGGGCGCGGCCGGTTCTCGACGTGCTCGAAACCGGCGTAGATGCCGTAGGTCGGCACGAGCGTGGCGGCCAGGGCGGAACGGACCAGGTGGGCGGTCACCCCGCCGTGCTGCATGTACGGCGTGAGGATGTCGTGCGTCGTGGGCCAGAAGCTGGGGCGCATGTAGGGCGCGGTCTCGGTCGCCAGCTCGGTCACGTACTCGCGCAGCTCGGCGGCGGTGTTGCGCCAGGCGTAGTAGGTGTAGGACTGCTGGAAGCCGACCTTGGCCAGGGTGCGCATCATCATCGGCTTGGTGAACGCCTCGGCCAGCCAGATGACCTCGGGGTGGTCGACCGCGACGTCGGCGATGAGCCACTGCCAGAACTCGACCGGCTTGGTGTGCGGGTTGTCGACCCGGAAGATCTTGACGCCGTGGTCGATCCAGACCTGGACCACCCGCCGGACCTCGGCGTAGATCTTGTCGGGGGAGACGTCGAAGTTGAGCGGGTAGATGTCCTGGTACTTCTTCGGGGGGTTCTCCGCGTAGGCGATCGTGCCGTCCGCGCGGGTGGTGAAGAAGTCGGGGTGCTCGGTGGCCCACGGGTGGTCGGGGGAGGCCTGCAGCGCGAGGTCGAGCGCCACCTGCAGGCCGAGCTCCTCGGACCTGGCCACGAAGGCGTCGAAGTCGTCCCACCCGCCCAGGTCGGGGTGCAGGGCGTCGTGCCCGCCCTGCGCCGCGCCGATCGCGTACGGGGAGCCGGGGTCGTGCTCCGTCGCGGTCAGCGAGTTGTTGCGGCCCTTGCGGTTGGTCGAGCCGATCGGGTGCACCGGGGTCAGGTAGACGACGTCGAAGCCCATCCCGGCGATGGCGGGCAGCCGCTCGGCGGCGGTGGCGAAGGTGCCGGTGGTCCACAGCCCGGTGTCCGGGTCCTGCCGCGCCCCTTCCGAGCGGGGGAAGATCTCGTACCAGGCGCCGGTGAGGGCCAGCGGCCGCTCGACCCACCAGGTGTAGCTCGGGCTGGCGGTGACCATGTCGCGCAGCGGCGCCGCGGCGAGGACCTGCCGCACCTGCGGGCTGACGCCGGCGGAGAGACGCTCCTCGATGTCCAGGGCGCTGGAGCGGAGGGCGACGATCGCCCCGTCGAGGACCTCGCGGTGCTCCGCGGGGCGCTCGACCTCGTCGATCGCCCGTTCCAGGACGCGCGCGCCCTCCTCGAGCATCAGCTCGACGTCGACCCCCGCGTGCACCTTGATCGGGCCGTCGTGGAACCAGGTCGCGTAGGGATCGCTCCAGCCCTCGACGCGAAAGCTCCACACCCCCTCCCGGTCGGCGTAGACCTCGGTCCGCCAGTGCGACAGGCCGGGATTGACCTGGGTCATCGGGACGTGGTGCTCCACCTCGTCGGGGTCGACGAGCACCGCGGTGGCGCTGACCGCGTCGTGCCCCTCGCGGAAGACGGTGGCGCTGAGCGTGAACAGCTCGCCGGTCACCGACCTCGTCGGGCGACGGCCGCCGTCGACGACCGGCTGCACGTCCAGGACCGGGATCCGCCCCAGCGGGTCCTGGCCGAAGAGCGCCAGGACGGAACGGTCGATGGTGCTCGGGTGCGGTGCGGAGGGGGCGGCGGGCGCGGGCGGGTGCTCGGTCACGCGGCTCACGCTACCTGTGAACGTGACCGTGGGTCATCCTCAGGGCCGGGCGGGGCCGGTCCCCGGCCGACGTGCAGCACCGGGTGCAAGATCTTGCACACCGGTCGCCTATCCTCTCGACTCGTGAAGGCTATCCGTCGGCTGCACGTACGCACCGTCCTCCCAGAGACCCTTGCCCCGCTGCACGAGCTCGCGCTCAACCTGCGGTGGTCCTGGCACCCCCCGACCCGCGACCTGTTCGCCAGCATCGACCCCGAGCTGTGGGACTCGACCGGTCAGGACCCCCGCGCGGTGCTCTCCTCGCTGCGCTCGGACGACATGGAGCGGCTCGCCCAGGACGAGGAGTTCGCGGCGCGGGTGCGCGACGCGCACGAGGACCTGCAGCGCTACCTGACCCGTCCGCGCTGGTACCACGAGCAGGGGGCAGGCGGCCAGGACGGACGGACCCTGGAGTCCATCGCCTACTTCTCCCCGGAGTTCGGCATCACCTCCGTGCTGCCGCAGTACTCCGGCGGCCTGGGCATCCTCGCCGGCGACCACCTCAAGGCCGCCTCGGACCAGGGCATCCCGATCGTGGGCGTCGGCCTGTTCTACACCTCCGGCTACTTCGCGCAGCGGTTCAACGCCGAGGGCTGGCAGCTGGAGTCCTACCCGGTCCTCGACCCTGACGACCTGCCGCTGTCGCTGCTGCGCGAGGAGGACGGCTCGCCGGTCGTCATCCGGCTGGACATGCCGCACGGCGGCCACCTCGACGCGCACGTGTGGCGGGCGCAGGTGGGCCGCGTCCCGCTGCTGCTGCTCGACTCCGACGTCGAGTCCAACGACTCCGCCCGTCGCGAGGTCACCAACCGGCTCTACGGCGGCGGCGGCGACCAGCGCCTCGAGCAGGAGATGCTGCTGGGCATCGGCGGCGTGCGCGCCCTGCGCGCGTTCTCCCGGATCACCGGAGCCCCGGAGCCGACCGTCTACCACACCAACGAGGGCCACGCCGGCTTCCAGGGCGTGGAGCGGATCAGCGAGCTGGTCACCGGGTCCGGCCTGGCCTTCGGCGAGGCCGTCCGCGCGGTGCGCGCCGGGACCGTGTTCACCACGCACACCCCGGTGCCGGCCGGCATCGACCGCTTCGACGTCGGGGCCATCCGCTCCCACTTCGGCGACGAGTCCTGCGCGCTGCCCGGCATCCCGCTCGACGAGCTGCTCCAGCTCGGTGCCGAGGACTACGAGGGCGGCTCCGCCGGCGTGTTCAACATGGCCGTCATGGGGATGCGCCTGGCCCAGCGGGTCAACGGCGTCTCCAAGCTGCACGGTGCCGTGAGCCGGGAGATGTTCCAGGGCCTGTGGCCCGACTTCGACGTCGAGGAGGTGCCGATCGGCTCGATCACCAACGGCGTGCACGCCGGCACCTGGGTCGACCGCCGTCTCTACGACCTCGCGCGCGACCACCTCGGGCCGGAGGTGTCCGGGCGCCGGGTGTTCAACCGGATCCACGAGGTGCCGATCGAGGACTTCTGGTCGACCAAGCGCGAGCTGCGCGAGCAGCTCATCTCCGACGCGCGCCGGCGCCTGCGCCGCTCGCAGCTGGACCGTGGCGCGACCGAGGCCGAGCTGGGCTGGACCGATGACGTCCTCGACCCCGACGCCCTGACGATCGGCTTCGCCCGGCGCGGCGCGACGTACAAGCGCCTCACCCTGATGCTGCGCGACCCCGAGCGCCTGAAGAAGCTGCTCACCGACCCCGAGCGTCCGGTCCAGGTGATCATCGCGGGCAAGGCGCACCCGGCCGACGACACCGGCAAGTCGCTCATCCAGGAGATGGTGCGCTTCACCGACGACCCGGAGATCCGGGGCAAGCTCATCTACCTGCCCAACTACGACATCGCGATGGCGCAGAGGCTCTACCCCGGCTGCGACGTGTGGCTCAACAACCCGCTGCGCCCGTTCGAGGCGTGCGGCACCTCCGGCATGAAGGCCGCGCTCAACGGCGCCCTCAACCTCTCCATCCTCGACGGCTGGTGGGACGAGTGGTACGACGGCCAGAACGGCTGGGCGATCCCGACCGCCGACGGGGTGGACGACCCCGACCGCCGCGACGACCTGGAGGCCTCGGCCCTCTACGAGCTGCTCGAGAAGACGGTCGTGCCGACCTTCTACGAGCGCGACGGCAGCGGCCTGCCGGAGCGCTGGCTCGACATGGTCAGCCACACGCTGTCCACGCTCGGGCCCAAGGTGCTGGCGGACCGCATGGTGCGCGAGTACACCGAGACGTACTACTGGCCGGCTGCGCACGCCGCCTGGGCGGTCGAGGCGGACGACCACGCCGGGGCGCGCTCCCTGGCCGGCTACGTCGCCGACGTCCAGCGCTGCTGGCCCGACCTGCACATCGACCACGTCGACGCGCAGGGTCTGACCGACGCGCCGCAGATCGGCGAGGACGTCGAGGTGCACGCCTTCGTCACGCTCGGCGACCTCGACCCGCGCCAGGTCCGCGTGCAGATGGCCTACGGGCGCGCCAACGCCGAGGACACGCTCACCGACGTCGAGTTCGTCGACCTCTCGCCGACGCAGTCCTACGGCGAGGGACGCCACCGCTTCGACGGCCGGGTGCGGCTCGCGCGGACCGGTGCCCTCGGCTGGACGGTGCGCGTCCTGCCCGCGCACGAGCATCTCTCGGGCGCTGCGGAGCTGGGCCTGGTCACCCTGCCCTGACCTGCTAGGCGGGAGAGCCGACGAGCACGGTCAGGCTGCGGGCCACGACCTGGATCGGCTGGCCGGGCGCCACCGGCGACCCGGCCGGCGCGCCGTCGCTGCTCCAGCGCAGCCGCCAGCCGGTCACCCCCTCGACCTTGGGTGCCACGACGTCGAGGGGGTCCGCCCCGGCGTGCATGACCAGCGCGACCGCTGCCCCCTCCGGCTGGTGCAGCGTGTCGTGCAGCACCACCAGGGTGCGCCGCCACGGGTCGCCCCAGGCGGCGGCGGGCAGCTCCAGGCCCTGCTCCTCGAACCAGCGCAGCCGGGTCCGGCCGGCGACCGGGCCGGGCGTCGGTGCCGCGGCCGGGCGCAGCAGCGCCAGCTCGCGCCGCAGTGCGAGCAGCTCCCGCGTCTGCTCCAGCAGCGCCTCCTGCGCGGGGCTGCGCCGCCACGAGAGCCACGAGGTGGAGTTGTCCTGGTTGTAGGCGTTGTTGTTGCCGCCCTGGGTCCGCCCCGCCTCGTCGCCGGCGGCCAGCATCGGCACGCCGGGGGAGAGCAGCACGGTCGCGAGCAGGTTGCGCACCGAGCGTTCGCGCTCGGCCAGCACCGCGGCGTCGGTGGTGGCGCCCTCGACCCCGTGGTTCCACGAGCGGTTGTCGCCGTGGCCGTCCCGGTTGTCCTCCCCGTTGGGCAGGTTGTTCTTCTGCTCGTACGCCGTCAGGTCGGCCAGCGTGAAGCCGTCGTGGGCGGCGACGAAGTTGACCGAGGCCAGCGGAGCGCGGTGCTCGTGCCCGAAGAGGTCGGCCGACCCCGCGAGCCGGGAGGCCAGCTCGCGCAGCCCGGCGCCGGGGGCGCCGCGCTGGGCACCCGCGGCGTCGGCGAGCCAGAAGGAGCGCACCGAGTCTCGGAACCGGTCGTTCCACTCGGCCAGCGGCGGCGGGAACTGCCCGGTGCGCCACCCGTGCACGCCGACGTCCCACGGCTCGGCGATCAGCTTGACGCCGGACAGGACGGGGTCGGTGCGCAGCGCCACGTGGAAGGGGTGGTCGCGCTGGTAGGCGTCGTCGTCCCCGCGGACCAGGGCGGGCGCCAGGTCGAAGCGGAAACCGTCGACGTGGTACTCCTGCACCCAGTGGCGCAGGGAGTCCAGCACCATCCGGGTGACGAGGGGGTCGCGCAGGTCGACGGTGTTGCCGGTGCCGGTCACGTCGACGTCGCGTCCCTGCGCGTCCAGCCGGTAGTAGGTGCGGTTGTCCAGGCCGCGCCACGACAGCGTCGGGCCGCGGTCGGAGGCCTGCTCGGCGGTGTGGTTGTAGACGACGTCGAGCACCACCTCGATGCCGGCGGCGTGCAGCGCCCGGACCGCCCCCTTGAGCTCGTCGACCACGCCCTGCGGGTGGTCGGCGGCGGCGTAGCCCGGGTGCGGGGCGAAGAAGCCGAGGGTGTTGTAGCCCCAGTAGTTGTAGCGGCCGCGCCTCACCAGGTCCGGCTCCGAGGCGTAGGCGTGCACCGGCAGCAGCTCCAGCGTGGTCACGCCGAGGGAGACGAGGTGCTGCAGGACCGCCGGGTGTCCGAGCGCGGCATACGTCCCCTGCAGCTGCGGCGGGACGTCGGGGTGGCGCATGGTCAGCCCGCGCACGTGCGCCTCGTAGACCACCGTGTCGGTCCAGGGGACCGCGGGCGCCACGTCGCCCTGCCAGTCGAAGCCGTGGTCGACCACCACCGAGCGGGGCACGAACGGCGCCGAGTCGCGCTCGTCGCGCACGTCCGGCCGCGCGTGCCCGCCCTCGTCGACGGCGTGGCCGTAGACCGCCGGCGCCCAGCGCACCCAGCCGTCGACCGCGTGGCCGTAAGGGTCGAGCAGCAGCTTGTGCGGGTTGTGCCGGTGCCCCTGCGCCGGCGACCAGGGGCCGTCCACCCGGAAGCCGTAGCGGGTCCCCGGGCTCAGGTCCGGCACCAGGTCCCACCAGACCCCGTGCGCCGAGCGGCGCAGCGGCACGCGCTCCTCCGCGTCGCCGTCGAAGACGCACAGGTCCACGGCCGTCGCGTGCCGGGCCAGGACCGCCGCCTCGGTGCCGAGCGCGGACCTGCTCACGCCCGGCGGAGGCGGGGTCTGGCTGCTGCGACGGGGACGGGCGGCGACGTGCACGCCCAGCAGGGTATGCCGTGCCGCGCACCGCCGTGCGCACCCGGCCCGGCGTGCTGGATATCCGCGAGGGTCTGCACGCCGGCGCAGGGTCGCAGACGTCGTCGCAGATCACTCCTCGGAGTGACGCGGTCGCGGTCGTGGCGGACGACCGTGGAGGCATGGACAGCACACGCATCCGCCGGGCCGCCGTCGCCGCCGCACTCGTCTCCTTCGTCTTCTTCGGGGTCAAGGACCTCGTCATGGCCGCCGCCGGCGGCGTGGGTCGCACCTGGTGGGAGAACCCACCCTTCTACATCGCCTTCGTCCTCGCGCTGGTCTCCCTGGTGCTGACCGGTCTGGTCGCCTGTCGGGGGCGGACCTGGATCGCCCGCCTGGGCCTGGTGCTGGTGATGCTCCTGTTCTGCGCAGCCGCGGCGGGCGTCGGCGTCCTGGTCGTGGGCGTCGTGCAGCCGGCGGACCCCGGCTGGATCTGGGGCGAGCTGAACCTCTTCATGCTCCCGCTGAGCGCGCTGGCGCTCGCCCTCGTGCTCCCGAGGTGGCCGGTGGCGCAGCTCCCCGGGCGGGCTGGGACCGGGCGCGGGGCGGCAGGTACGTTGGGGGTATGACGGATCCCACCTCCTTCCCCAACTTCCCGCCACCGCCGCAGGACCGCCCGCTGACCGGTCGCGTGCTCGACGCCCTGCAGGACCTGCAGATGAGCCCGAACCTGGACAAGGAGGGCGACGTCGCCTTCGAGGTGCGTGACCAGCGGCTGTTCGTCAAGGTCGTCACCGGCGAGCAGTTCGACATCATGCGCGTCTTCGGCCAGTGGCAGATCGCCCAGAGCGTCCCCGAGGACCTGCTGACCCGCCTCAACGGCTGCAACGACGTGACCCTCGGCGTCAACCTCGTCAAGGCCGGCATCGCCAACGGCAACCTGGTGCTGGCGGTCGAGCAGATCATCGCCCGCCAGGAGGACCCGAAGGCCAAGGTCCAGATCGCGACCGGCCTCGTCCTCCAGGCGCTGTCCCTGTGGCACCGCAACGTCGTGGCCAAGTCCAAGGTCGAGGCCGGCCTGGAGCCCGAGCTGCCCGCCGACGCCCCCGAGGGCACCGAGGTCGGGCCCTGGCTGTCCGTGGGCCAGGGTCAGCGGCCGGGCACCCAGGGCGGCACGCAGGAGGATGAGCGGTGAGCAGGACCGTCGCCACCGCGAGCGAGTTCGTCCGGGTCGAGATCGACTCGAGCATCGCCACCATCCGGGTCGACCGCCCGAAGATGAACCCGCTGTCCACCCAGATCCAGGACGCCCTGGGCGAGGCGGCCGGCATCGTCTCCGCCGACGACGAGGTCGCCGCCGTCGTGCTCTACGGCGGGGAGAAGGTCTTCGCCGCCGGCGCGGACATCAAGGAGATGGAGACCATGTCCTACACGGACATGGTCCAGCGCGCCCCACTCATCCAGGCCGCCTTCTCCCGCGTCGCCCGGATCCCCAAGCCGACGGTCGCGGCGATCGAGGGCTACGCCCTCGGCGCGGGCTGCGAGCTGGCGATGTGCTGCGACTTCAGGGTCGCGGCCAGCGACGCCAGGCTCGGCCAGCCCGAGATCCTGCTCGGCGTGATCCCCGGTGCCGGCGGCACGCAGCGCCTGGCCCGTCTCGTCGGCGCCTCGCGCGCCAAGGACCTGGTCTTCACCGGCCGGATGGTCGACGCCGAGGAGGCCGAGCGGATCGGTCTGGTCGACGAGGTCAGCGAGCCCGGCGGCGCCCACGCCGCGGCCGTGGAGCGGGTGCAGCGCTACGTGCACGGTCCCGCCTTCGCCCTCCGCGCCGCCAAGGAGGCCATCGACCGCGGCCTGGACAACGACCTGGAGACCGGCCTGGCGATCGAGGCGATGCAGTTCGCCGGCGTCTTCGCCACCAAGGACCGGCAGATCGGCATGACCTCCTTCGTCAAGGACGGTCCGGGCAAGGCGGAGTTCGAGGGCCGCTGACCGGCAGGGCGCCGACCGGCGCCCACCCCGACCCACGAGGCCGGGTGCTCCGCGGAGCACCCGGCCTCCGGCCTGCCCGCATCCCCTCCGTCGGACCGGAGCCTTGTGTGGCCAACTAGTTGACATCTCTGACTAGTCAGCTTTACTGTCTACTCATGGACGAGGATCACTGGCCGAGCGAGTGGCTGCGGGGCGTGCTGGGCGTATGCGTCCTGCGCGTGCTGCTCGACGGCCCCAGCTACGGCTACGCGATCATCCAGCGCCTGGCGGCGGCCGGCCTGGGCGACATCAAGGGCGGCACGCTCTACCCGCTCCTGGGCCGGCTGGAGGAGTCCGGCGACGTCGAGGTGGAGTGGCGCCCCGGTGAGGGCGGGCCGGGCCGCAAGTACTTCGCGCTCACCGCCGCAGGTCGCGAGCGCGCGCACGACCAGGCTGCCCGATGGGCGGCCTTCACCACGACCACGCGGACGCTCACCGACGCAGCGCTCGCGGGCACGAGCGGGAGGAACTGAGATGAAGCAGACGACCGACTACCACCGACTGGCGCCCAGCGCGGAGAAGGACTGGGTCGAGGCGTTCGTCCTCGAGCAGCGGCTGCTCGGTGTGCCCGGCGACCGGATCGGTGACGCGCTCGCCGTGGTCGAGAGCCATGTCGCCGAGTCGGGGGAGGGGGCGCAGGAGGCCTTCGGGGAGGCCAGGGCCTACGCCCGTCAGACGGCCGACGGCCGCAAGGTCGACGACCTCGCGCCCGCCTGGGTCGCCGGTGTCGTCCTGGGCCTGCTCGGCATGCTCGTCACGCTGGCCGGCGTCAGCCCGTGGCTGGCGGGGGAGGCCAGGCTGGAGATCACCCTCGGATGGGTCGCGACGCTGGTGCTGACGCTGGCCGGGGCCGGGGCCCTCGTCCTGGCCACCGAGACCGTCCTGCGCCTCGCCGTCGACCGGCCCTGGGCCGGCGCCGGGATCGTCGCGGCCTTCTTCGTGGTGACCGTCGTGCTGGCGGTGGCCCTGCGGCAGCCGGTGGCCGACGTCCCGGTGGTCGCCGTCGTCGTCGTCGGGGCGGCGATGCTGGCGCTCAGCACTGCGCTGGAGCTGCGCGAGGTCCTCCGGGGGGAGGTCGAGGACCCGATCCTCGGACCGGGCGAGACGGCGCCGCTGCGCAGGGTCACCGGCTCCGGCGTGCTCACCGCGTGCCTCATGCCGCTCCTGACCGTCCTGCTGGTCACCCTCGACTGGGCCGTCACGGCGCTCGCGTGAGCGACGCCATACCCGAGTCCGTCCGTCCCGCGCTGTTACCGGGACGGACGGTACCGGGTTTGTCGCCGTGCGTGGACGGGTGACAAGATGGCGGCAACCGACCCCACAACTGCGAGGACGTGACGCGTGAACATCGTCGTCTTGGTCAAGTACGTGCCTGACGCCCAGGGTGACCGGAGCTTCGAGGCTGACAACACCACCGACCGCGAGGGGGTGGACGGCCTGCTCTCCGAGCTGGACGAGTACGCCGTGGAGGAGGCGCTCACGCTCGTCGAGTCCGGCGACGGTGAGGTGACGGTGCTCACCATGGGCCCCGACGACGCCGCCGCCGCGGTCAAGAAGGGCCTGCAGATGGGCGCTCACAAGGGAGTGCACGTGTGCGACGACGCGCTCGCCGGCTCCGACGCGGTGGCGACCTCGCTCGTGCTGGCCGAGGCGATCAGGAAGCTCGGCCAGGTCGACCTGGTGCTCACCGGGCTGGCCTCGACCGACGGGTCGATGTCGGTGGTGCCGGCGATGCTGGCCGAGCGGCTCGGTCTGCCGCAGGTGACCTTCGCCTCCGAGCTGTCCGTCGACGGCTCGACCCTCACCGCGCGCCGCGACGACGAGTCGGCCTCGCTGACCGTGGAGGCGAGCCTGCCGGCGGTCGTGTCCGTGACCGACCAGATCAACGAGCCGCGCTACCCCAGCTTCAAGGGGATCATGGCCGCCAAGAAGAAGCCGGTGGAGACCTGGTCGCTGGCCGACCTCGGCGTCGACGTCGCGCAGGTCGGCCTGGACGCCTCCTGGTCCCCGGTGACCGCGGTCGAGGCCCGGCCGCCGCGCTCGCAGGGCGAGGTCGTCACCGACGAGGGCGAGGGCGGCAAGGCCCTGGCCGAGTTCCTCGCCTCCCGCAAGTTCGTCTGACCCCGACCGGCTAGCACAAGGAGACACCGACAATGGCTGAAGTTCTCGTCCTGGTCGACCACGTCGACGGCGACGTCCGCAAGTCCACCGCCGAGCTGCTGACCGCGGCCGCCCGCCTGGGCGAGCCGTCCGCGGTCTTCGTCGGCGCCGGCGCCCAGGAGGCCGCCGAGTTCCTGGGGCGCTACGGCGCCGCCAAGGTGTATGCCGTGGAGTCCGCCGAGGTGACCGACCACCTGGTGGCCCCGGTCGCCGAGGTCCTCGCCTCCCTCGTGGAGAAGACCTCTCCGGCGGCGGTGCTGCTGCCCGCCAGCAACGACGGTCGGGAGATCGGCGCCCGGCTGGCGCTCAAGACCTCCTCGGGCCTGATCACCGACGCGGTGGACGTGACGCCCGCGGACGGCGGCGTGCAGACCGTGCAGTCCGTCTTCGCCGGCTCCTACACGGTCACCTCGGTGGTGACCCAGGGCAGCCCGGTCATCACCCTGAAGCCCAACTCGGTGCCGGTGGCCGAGGCGCAGGGCGCCGCGACCGTGGAGGCCCTCGAGGCCCAGGTCTCCGACGCGGCCAAGTCCGCACGGATCACCGAGCGCAAGGAGAAGGCCGCCTCCGGGCGCCCCTCGCTGACCGAGGCCGCGATCGTGGTCTCCGGCGGCCGCGGGACCGCGGGCGACTTCAGCCCGGTCGAGGCGTTCGCCGACTCCCTCGGCGCCGCCGTCGGTGCCTCGCGCGCGGCGGTCGACGCCGGCTGGTACCCGCACTCGGCGCAGGTCGGTCAGACCGGTGTCTCGGTCAGCCCGCAGCTCTACGTCGCGGCCGGCATCTCCGGGGCGATCCAGCACCGGGCCGGGATGCAGACCTCCAAGACGATCGTCGCGGTCAACAAGGACGCCGAGGCCCCGATCTTCGAGCTCGTCGACTACGGCGTGGTCGGCGACCTGTTCGCCGTCCTGCCCCAGGCGACGCAGGAGATCCAGGCGCGCAAGGGCTGACCTCCGGCCCCCGACGACAGAACCGGCCGACCGTGGAGCGTTGGTGTCGCCAGGACGACACCAACGCTCCTCACCGCCGCCCGGGTCACGCCCGCCCCGGACGTAGACTCGTCCGGTGCCCTCTGCCACCCACTACCTCGACCACACCGCGACCACGCCGGTGCTGGACGAGGTCGTCGACGTCGTGACCGCGGCGATGCGCCGCACCGGCAACGCCAGCTCGCTGCACACGCCCGGCCGCGAGGCGCGCCGCGTCGTGGAGGAGTCGCGCGAGCGGGTCGCCGAGGCGCTGCGGGTCCGCCCCTCCGAGGTGGTCTTCACCTCCGGGGGCACCGAGTCGGACAACCTTGCCGTCAAGGGCACGTATGCCGCCCGCCGCGCCGCCGACCCCGCCCGCGACCGGCTCGTGGTCAGCGGGATCGAGCACCACGCCGTCCTCGACCCGGTCGAGCACCTCGTGGCCCACGAGGGCGCCCGCGTCACCTTCGTCGAGCCGGACGGCGACGGCCTGGTCGCGCCGGCCGCGCTCGCCGCGGCGCTGGCCGCCGACGGCGGCCCGGGCACCGTCGCCCTGGCCAGCGTGATGTGGGCCAACAACGAGGTCGGCACCGTCCAGCCGGTCCCCGGGCTCGCGGCCGTGGCGCACGAGCACGGCATACCCTTCCACTCCGACGCGGTGCAGGCCCTCGGGCAGGTGCCGCTGGACCTGTCGGTCGTCGACCTCGGCGTCGTCACCGGGCACAAGATCGGCGGTCCGCTGGGCGTCGGCGTGCTCACCGCCGGCCGCGACCAGTCGCCCGTGCCGCTGACCCACGGCGGCGGGCAGGAGCGGCGACTGCGCTCTGGCACCCTCGACACCCCGGGCATCGCCGGGCTGGCCGAGGCGGTCGTGCACGCCGCCGAGCACCAGGCCAGCCACGCGCGGCACCTGGCGGTCCTGCGCGACGCCCTGATCGAGGGGGCGCTGGCCCTGGACGACGGCATCCGCGTCAGCGGCCCGTGGTCGCCGGGCGACACCACGCGCCGGCTCGCCGGCAACGCCCACCTGCGGGTGCCCGACGCCGAGGGCGACTCCCTGCTCTACCTTCTCGACGCCGCCGGCATCGCCTGCTCCACCGGCTCGGCGTGCCAGGCCGGCGTGCCGCGCGCGAGCCACGTGCTGCTGGCGATGGGCGTGCCCGAGGAGGAGGCCCGCGGCGCGCTGCGGCTGACCCTGGGCCACGGTTCGACCACGGCCGACGTCGACGCCTTCCTCGCCGCGCTGCCCCAGGCCCTGGAGCGGGCCCGCCGGGCGCACGCGGCGTCCTCGAGGGTGCGGGCGTGAGGGGGCAGCCATGAGAGTGGTCGCCGCGATGAGCGGGGGGGTGGACTCGGCCATCGCCGCGGCCCGGATGCTCGACGCCGGGCACGAGGTCGTCGGGGTCCACCTCGCGCTGGCCCAGTCCGCCGCCACGCTGCGCGAGAGCGCGCGCGGGTGCTGCACGATCGAGGACGCCGGCGACGCGCGCCGCGTCGCCGACCGGCTCGGCATCCCGTTCTACGTGTGGGACATGGCCGAGCGCTTCCGCGAGGACGTCGTCGAGGACTTCGTCGCCGAGTACGCCGCCGGCCGCACCCCCAACCCCTGCCTGCGCTGCAACGAGAAGATCAAGTTCGCCGCGCTCCTCGACAAGGCCCTCGCGCTGGGCTTCGACGCCGTCGCGACCGGGCACTACGCCCAGGTCGTCGAGGTCGTGGACGCCGCGGCGCCGGGCGGCGTGCGGCGCGAGCTGCACCGCGCGGTCGACGCGGCCAAGGACCAGTCCTACGTCCTCGGTGTGCTCGACGCCGCCCAGCTCGCGCGGGCCTTCTTCCCGCTCGGCGACACGACCAAGCCGCAGATCCGCGAGGAGGCCGCCGCCCGGGGGTTCAGCGTCGCCAAGAAGCCCGACAGCCACGACATCTGCTTCATCGCGGACGGCGACACTCGCGGCTGGCTCGCCCGGCGGCTCGGCGAGCGGCCCGGCCCGATCGTCGATGACGAGGGCACCGTGCTGGGGGAGCACGGCGGCGCGCACGGCTACACCGTCGGCCAGCGGCGCGGCCTGGGCCTGAAGGTCCCGCCCCCGGACGGCTCCAAGAGGTATGTGGTGTCCACCGACATCAGCACCAACACCGTGGTGGTCGGTCCCGAGGAGCTGCTCGGGGTGGACCTGGTCACGGCCGACCACGTGCGCTGGTGCGGCCCGGCCCCCGAGGGTGAGCTGCGGCTCGGCGCCCAGATCCGGGCGCACGGCCAGGAGTACCCCGCGACCGCGCGGGTCGAGGGCCAGCAGCTGACCGTGCACCTGGACGAGCGGGTCCGCGGCGTCGCGCCGGGCCAGTCGGTCGTGCTCTACGACGGCACCCGAGTCGTCGGGTCGGCCACGATCGCCCGCGCCGGCCGGGCCGCGCCGCGCGTGCCGACGAGCTGAGGCGGGTCCTCGAGCGGCTGCTCGCGGAGAGCCGCCGCGGCTACCTCGCTCTGCTCCTCGCCGCCGCACCGCTGCTGCCGTCGGCCATCCTGACCCGCCCGGAGACCGGCGTGTGGGCCTGGGCGACCGACCACGTCTTCGTCTTCTTCGCGACCTACCTGGTGCTCTACGTGGTGCTCACCGCCGCCGCCTTCACGTTGGTGCCGCAGCGACGCGTCAGCGCCTGGGCGGCCCGCACGACGCCCGGCACCTGGGTCGACCACGTCCTCCGCGGCAACCGGCCGGGCCCCGGGCAGGCCGCGATGCTCAGCCTGGTGGCGCTGGTCTCCGTCCTGGCCTGGCACACCGCCGAGCCGCAGCACGGCTGGCTGGCCCCCGGGTGGCGCGCCGTCGTCTCGGTCGCGCTCCTCGCCGCCGCGTGGTGCGCCGTGCTCCTGACGTATGCCGTGGCCTACCTGTGCCAGGACGCCCGCTCCGGACGTCGGGAGCTGGAGTTCCCTGGCGGGGCGGAGCCGGTGTGGGGCGACTACCTCTATGCCGCCGTCGGGGTGTCGACGACCTTCGGCACGACGGACGTCACGGTCGTTGCTGCGGCCATGCGCCGCACCGTCACGGTCCACGCGGTCCTGGCCTTCTTCTTCAACACCGTGATCATCGTCACCGCGGTCACGCTGCTGCTCGGTTGAGGGTGTCGACTACGCTCGCCGCCATGACGACGAGGGAGGGCTCATGACCTACGAATCCGCACCGGGCATGCCGGAGCACGGCCAGCACGTCACCGGGCAGGTGGTGGAAAGACCGCAGAGCGTCTCGCTGGCGCAGAAGCTGATGTACGGCGGTGCCGCCGTCACGCTCGTGAGCGGCGTGCTGGGCCTGTTCGGCGACAAGGACGCGCTGCGCGAGCAGACCCGGAAGCAGCTCGAGGCGGCCGGCCAGGCCGTCGACGACGCCACGCTCGACTCTGCCCTGCAGATCGGGCTGGTGACCGGCGTCGGGGTCATGGTGGTCAGCGTCGTGCTCTGGCTGCTGCTGGGCTGGCTGAACGGCCGGGGCGTGGGCTGGGCCCGCATCGTGGCCACGGTCCTGGGCATCCTGGGCGTGCTGTCGACGGTGGTCGGCCTGGCCGGCTCGGCGATCCTGCCCGGCGGTGCCGCCGGAGGCGCGCTCACCATGGCGCTCTCGGTCCTCACCGGCCTCATCGCGCTGGCCGTGGTGATCCTCCTCTGGCGCCCCGACGCGGGCCGGTTCTTCGCGGCGCACAAGCAGCGCTGAGCCAGGGCCCGGGGCGCCGCGTCCTCAGGTGAGCAGCGCCACGGCCACGGTGAAGCTCACGAAGCTGAGCACCGTCGAGACGAGGATGACCCGGGCGACGCGCCCGTTGTCGGCGCCGAAGCGCTCGGCGAGCAGGCTGACGTTGGCCGCCGCCGGGAGCGCGGCGACCAGCACGAGCACGGTGAGCGCGAACGGGTCCAGCGGCAGGCCGGCCGCCACCGCCGCGAGCCCCAGGAGCCAGACGGCCAGCGGGTGGGCGAGCAGCTTGACGGTCGCCAGCCAGTAGACGTCGCCCCAGGCCACCACGCCGGTCCGCACCCGTCCGGGCGGAGAGTCCGCGGCTGCCCGCGCCAGGACGGCGCCGATCGTGAACAGCGCCACCGGGGAGGCGGCGGTCGACAGCATCGTGACGACGTCGTCGACCGGCCCCGGGAGGTGCAGCCCGGTCATCCCGAACAGCGCGCCCAGGACCAGTGCCCACGGCAGCGGGTTGCGGGCCACCCGCCCCATGGCCCCGCCCAGCTCGGCGAGAACGCCGCCGCTGCGCGCGGCGCCGCGGTGGGACAGGGCGATCGCCGCGGACTGGACGACGATCCCGTCGGCCAGCAGGGTCGCGCCGATCGGCCCGGTGGCGGCCGCGCCGAGGAGCGCGATGAGGAGCGGCACCCCCATGAAGCCCGAGTTGGACATCACCGACACCATGCCGCCGAAGGAGGAGTCCAGCCAGCTCCGGCCGCCGCGCCTGGCGGTCGCGGTGGCCAGCGCCAGGCAGACGAACGACGCGCCCAGCCACACCGCGAGCACCACGGGGTCGACCAGCTGCTGGATCGGCGTCTCCGAGGCGAGCTTGAAGAGCATCGCGGTGAGCGCGAAGTAGAGGACGAAGATGTTCAGCCCCGGCACCGAGGCCATCGGCAGCGCACCGGTCCGGGCCGCGAGGTAGCCGATCCCCACCAGCGCGAAGAAGGGGGAGGTCACCCCGAGGATGTCGAGCACCGGGCGATCGTCTCAGACACACCCCGACGGCACGGCCGCCCGCCGACCGTAGGCTGGGGCGGTGCCCGACCCCGCTGCCCACGAGCCCACCGTCGTCGCCACCGGCATCGGCTCGTGGCCCGGTACCGACGTCCGCGAGGCGCTGCGGGTCGTCCGCGGCGAGCTCGCCGCGTCGGCGCCCGAGGGGGTCACGGGTATGCCGTACCTGTCCGAGCTGCCCGCCCGCGGCCCCGGCGCGGACCTGCTCGGCCGCACCGCCCACCTGCTCGTCGACCTGCCCGTCGACCTGCAGCCGCAGGGCTGGCGGCTGGTCGCCCGACCAGGCCGGGACCACGAGCGGGCGGGCTCGTGGTGGCGCCAGGACCTCGACGAGCTCGCGGAGGCGTTCGACGGCTGGGCCGGACCGCTCAAGGTCCAGGTCGCCGGGCCGTGGACCCTCGCAGCGGGGCTCTGGCTGCCGCTCGGCGACCGCGTGCTCTCCGACCGGGGCGCGACCCGCGACCTCGTCGGGTCGCTGGCCGAGGGCGTCGCTGCCCACGTCGCGGACGTGCGCCGGCTGGTGCCGGGCGCGCAGGTCGTCCTGCAGGTCGACGAGCCGACGCTGCCCACGGTGCTGCTGGGTCGGGTCCGCTCGGACAGCGGCTTCCGGGTGCTGCGCACGCCCGGGCGCGGCGAGGTCGTCGCGGCGCTGCGGACCGTGCTGGAGGGCGGCGGAGCCGACCTCGCCGTCCTGCACACCTGCGCCTCCGACCCGCCCGTCGACGTGCTCGTCCAGGCCGGCGCGGGGGCCCTCGCGCTCGACGTCGCGCAGCTGGACCGCCGTCGCTGGGAGGAGCTGGCCCCCACCCTCGAGGCGGGCACGGCGCTGTGGGCCGGGCTCCTGCCGACGTCCGGCGAGGCGCCTGCCCCGGACGCCGCGCTCGCACCGCTGCTGCGGGGCTGGCACGAGCTCGGTCTCGAACCCCGCGACCTGGCCCGGGTGGCGGTCACGCCCGCCTGCGGCCTGGCCGGGGCCACGCCGGACCAGGCCCGGGCGCTGACCGGCGCGACGGTGACCACCGCCGCCCGGCTGGCCGAGGTGGCCGCGGACTGAGGCCTGTCGTGGGCCGGTGGGAGGATGTCCCCGTGCCCAACGGTCCCGTGAGCCGGACCGCCACCCCGTGGCAGGTCTGGTACGTCGCGCTCGCCCTCGTCTGGGGCTCGAGCTACCTGCTGATGAAGCTCGGCCTCGGCGTGCTCACCGGCGTCCAGGTCGCCTCGCTGCGCATCGTCTGCGGGGCGGCCGTGCTGCTGCTGCTCCTCGCGCTCACCCGCACCCGGCTGCCGCGCGGGCGCCGCACCTGGGGACACCTCCTGGTCACCGGCACGCTGCTGTGCACGCTGCCGTGGACGCTCTTCGCGGTCGGTGAGGAGCGCGTCAGCTCGGCCGTCGCGGGCATCGCCAACGCGACGACACCCCTCGCTGCCGTGATCACGACCGCGCTCATGCTTCCCGGCGAGCCGGTCGGCCGGCGCCGGCAGGTCGGCGTCGCGGTCGGCTTCCTCGGCGTGCTGCTCATCGCCCAGCCGTGGTCGCTGAAGCACGGCCCCGACCTCGTCGGCTTCCTCATGGTGCTGGCCGCGTCGGCGAGCTACGGCGTGGGCTGGACCTACGTGCGCCGCTTCCTCCACGGCGTCGACCCCGGCGGTCTGTCGATGCCGACCGCGCAGGTCCTCGTCGCCGCCGTGCAGGTGCCGCTGCTGCTCCTCCTCGACGGCTGGCGGCGCGGCGCGGACGCCGGTGCCGTGCCGCCCGGCGCGGCGGACGCCGCGGGCTGGGAGCGCTGGGGCCCGGTGCTGGCCGTGGTGGTCCTCGGCGTGGTCGGCACCGGTCTGGCCCAGGCGATGCAGTATGCCGTCGTCCGCGCCGCCGGCCCGACGGTCGCCACGAGCGTGACCTACCCGATCGTCGTCGTCTCGGTGGTCCTGGGCGTGCTGCTGCTCGACGAGCACGTGGGCCCGGCCGTCCTGCTGGGGGCGGGCGTGGTGCTGGTCGGCTCGGTCCTCATCACCGGGGCCCGCCCGCGGCGACGACGGGGGAGCGGGAGGAAGCGCCATACCCCTGGCCTGTCGGCGGACCCTGCGAAGATGGGCGGGTGAGCCAGAGCACCCCCCAGCCACCCACCGACGACGTCCCCGACGAGGCCCGCCACGCGTGGACCGAGCTGGCCGAGGAGATCCGCGAGCACCAGTTCGCCTACTACGTCAAGGACGCGCCGCTCGTCAGCGACGGGGAGTTCGACGCGCTGCTGCGCCGGCTGGAGGCGATGGAGGACGAGCACCCCGCGCTGCGCGTGCCCGAGAGCCCCACGCAGCAGGTGGGCGGGACCTTCTCCACCGACTTCACCGCCGTGGACCACCTCGAGCGGATGCTCAGCCTGGACAACGCCTTCTCCCTCGAGGAGCTCGACGAGTGGGCCGCGCGGATCGAGCGCGAGGCGGGGGGCTCGCAGGTCAGCTACCTGTGCGAGCTCAAGATCGACGGGCTCGCCGTCAACCTCCTGTACGAGGAGGGGCGTCTGGTCCGCGCGCTCACCCGCGGCGACGGGCGCACCGGCGAGGACGTGACCCTCAACGTGCGCACGATCGAGGGCGTCCCGCACCAGCTCCGCGCGCCCGAGCACCAGGAGGCGTCCGGCGTCGTCGAGGAGGGCGCCGTGGTGCAGGACGGTGCGGACGCCGAGGAGCCGGTCCCGGTGCCGCGGCTGGTCGAGGTGCGCGGAGAGGTGTTCTTCCCCGTGGAGGCGTTCGAGGAGCTCAACGCCGCGCTGGTCGAGGCCGGCAAGCCGCCGTTCGCCAACCCGCGCAACACCGCGGCCGGCTCGCTGCGGCAGAAGGACCCGCGCGTCACCGCCTCGCGTGGGCTGCGGATGCTCGTGCACGGCATCGGGGCCCGCGAGGGCTTCGAGGTCGCCCGGCAGTCCGGCGCCTACGAGGCGCTCGCGGCCTGGGGGCTGCCGGTCTCGGACCGGGCCAAGGTGGTCGGGACGATGGAGGAGGTGCGCGAGTTCGTCGCCTACTACGGCGAGCACCGCCACGACGTGGAGCACGAGCTCGACGGGGTCGTGGTCAAGGTCGACGAGGTGGCGGTGCAGCGCCGGCTCGGGACGACCTCGCGGGCGCCGCGGTGGGCGATCGCCTTCAAGTACCCGCCCGAGGAGGTCACCACCAAGCTCCTGGACATCCGGGTGGACGTCGGCCGGACCGGGCGGGTGACGCCGTGGGGCCTGATGGAGCCGGTGCAGGTGGCCGGGTCGACGGTCGAGCGGGCCACCCTGCACAACCAGCACGAGGTCGAGCGCAAGGGTGTGCTCATCGGCGACACCGTGGTGCTGCGCAAGGCGGGTGACGTCATCCCCGAGATCCTCGGGCCGGTGGTGGACAAGCGCGACGGCAGCGAGGTCGCGTTCGTCATGCCCACGCACTGTCCCTCGTGCGGCACCCCGCTGCGCCCCGAGAAGGAGGGCGACAAGGACATCCGCTGCCCCAACAGCAAGGAGTGCCCCGCCCAGCTGCGCGAGCGGCTCTACTCCCTGGCCGGCCGGGGCGCCTTCGACATCGAGGCGCTCGGCGGCGAGGGGGTGGGTGCGTTGCTCGACGCCGGCGTGCTGACCAACGAGGCCACGCTGTTCTCGCTGACCGCGCAGGACATCGCGACCGTGCCGCTCTACACGCGCGCGGCGAGGAAGAACGACCCGCCGGAGAGCGTCGTCGAGGGCCGCGTGCTGTCCGCGAACGGCGTCAAGCTCGCCGACAACCTGCAGGAGGCCAGGAAGCAGCCGCTGTGGCGGGTGCTGGTCGCGCTGTCGATCCGGCACGTCGGTCCGACGGCCGCGCGGGCGCTGGCCACCGAGTTCGGGTCGATGGACGCGATCCGGGCAGCCTCGTTGGAGGAGCTGGCGGCGACCGAGGGGGTGGGGCCGGTCATCGCCGAGTCGGTGACGGCGTGGTTCGACGTCGACTGGCACCGTGAGATCGTCGAGCGCTGGGCGGCGGACGGGGTGCGGATGGCCGACGAGCGCGACGCGACGGTCGAGCGGACGCTCGAGGGTCTCACCGTGGTCGTGACCGGCTCGCTGGAGGGCTTCAGCCGGGACGAGTCCAAGGAGGCCATAGTCACCCGCGGAGGGAAGGCGGCCGGGTCGGTGAGCAGGAAGACCGACTACGTCGTCGTCGGCGCCAATGCCGGGTCCAAGGCCGCCAAGGCCGAGGAGCTGGGGCTGACGATCCTCGACGAGGCCGGCTTCGTGCGGCTGCTGGAGACCGGGCCCGCAGACTGAGCGAGATGATGCGAGTGCTATCGCATCATGATGCTAGGGTTCATGCATGAGGACGACGATCACGATCGCCGAAGACGTCTACGCCGAGATGGAGCGCCTACGGCGTGAGGAGGGCCTGGGGCCGAGCGAGGCGCTGAACGCGCTGGCACGACGTGGGATGTCGACCCGGCGGTCACGGCCGGACTATGTGCACGCCAGCGCCGACCTCGGGATCTCCGTCGACGTCAGCAACGTGGCCGAGGTGCTGGACCTGCTCGACCAGGAGGGCTGAGGTGATCATCGACGCCAACGTCCTGCTCTACGCGGTCGACTCGGCCTCGGTCCACCACGCCCCGGCCGCGGCCTGGCTCGTGGAGGCGCTCAACGGCGACGTGCGTGTCGGGCTGCCGTGGCAGTCTCTCGGTGCCTTCGTCCGGATCGCCACGCATCCGCGGGTCAGCGCCCGTCCTCTGACGGCGGCCGCCGCGCAGGACCATGTCGACTCCTGGCTCGCCGCCGGGCCGGCCTGGGTGCCGCCGGCGACCGAGCGCACCGCGGAGGTCTATGCCCGGCTGGCGCGGAGGCACCATGTCACTGCCAACCTGGTGCCGGATGCCCAGCTTGCCGCACTGGCGCTCGAGCTCGGGGTGCCCGTCGTGTCCGCGGACTCGGACTTCGCGCGCTTCGACGAGGTGAGGTGGATCAATCCGCTGGCGCCCGCGCGCGGCGCCTCATCCAAATAGGTTTAAACTCGGTCCGTCAGGTGGCGGGGCGCGTCCCGCCGCGTTCACGGATGAACGGGAGGACCCGCGATGGAGCTGCTCAAGGTCGAGGATGCCGAGGTCCGCCGCCCGCCGGCGCCCAACAGCCCGACGATCACCGTCTACTTCGGCGGCGAGGAGGGCGGCCCCGACGTCGGCCTGCTCAAGGTCAGCGTGCCGGTCGGTGCCCGGATGGGCGAGCACGTGCACGCCGGCTCCGACGTCATCCTCACCGGTCTGACCGGCCGCGCCCAGATCATCAAGGGCGAGGAGGTCGCAGAGATCGGCCCCGGCGACGCCGTCCTGGTCGGCAAGGAGGAAGGTGTCGGGCTGGCCAACCCCGGCGACGAGGTCGCCGAGGTGCTCGTCGCCGTCGGTCCCGCCAACTTCGTCGCCGCGGTGCGCGGCATGCCCGCCGCCGTCACCTCCGACGTGCACTGACCGGCGCGGCCCGACCGGCGTGCAGGACTGCTCCGCGGAGCACCACCGCCGCTGCTCCGCGGAGCACCGCTGCGCGCTCCCTGCGAGACTGCCGGCGGTGGTCGCCACCGCGGCGGTCCGGACGAGGAGGACTCATGACGCGCCAGCTCACCGACGAGGACTACCTGTCCTTCGTCGACACCGCCCTGGACGGGATGCTGCAGACCTGCCGCGAGCTCGGTGACCGGCTGGCCAACGAGAGGCTGTCGCCGCCGGGCAGCAACACGCCATACGCGATCGTCGTGCACTGCGTCGGGGTGATGGACTTCTGGGGCGGCCACAAGGTGGCCGGCCGGCCCAACCACCGCGACCGGGACGCGGAGTTCCGCGCCAGCGGGACGCTCGACCAGCTGGAGGCGCTGGTGCGCCAGGGCCGGGCCCGGCTGGCGGAGACGGTCGCGGGCGCCGACTGGTCCGCCCCGTGCGTCGGCCAGGACCGTCCCGAGACGCACGCCCGACCCGCGGGTCGCACCCAGGGCGGCGCGTTGGTCCACGTCCTGGAGGAGGTGGTCCAGCACCGCGGCCAGCTCGAGGTCACCGCCGACGTGCTGCGGTCCCGCTGAGCGGGGGGACGGCTCGAGGACGCACAGCCGGCCGTGGGCATACTGGGGCCATGCGTCGCCTCTGGATCGTCCTGCTCGCCCTCGTGGTGCTCGTGGTGGCGACCTCGGTGGCCCAGCGCGACTACGTCTTCGCCCTCGGCTACGCCGTCGGCGGCCTGCTGCTCGTCTGGTGGACCGCCCCCTGGCGCGGCGGGCGCACCACCACCCACCAGGAGGTCCTCGCCATGTCCGACACCGAGCGCCAGGTCGTCATCTACTGGCGGCCCGGCTGCGGCTACTGCCAGCGCCTCAAGGGCGCCCTCGGCAAGGACGGCCAGAGGGCGACGTGGGTCAACATCTGGCAGGACGACGACGCCGCCGCCTACGTGCGCAGCGTCAACGACGGCAACGAGACCGTGCCCACCGTGGTGATCGACGGCACCCCGCACACCAACCCGCGCCCCGGCCTGGTCAAGGAGAGGCTGGCGTCGTGACGAGCGTGCACACCCGCCGCGTCCACGACCACCTCCACGGCCCCGGGGAGGCCGAGGGCTACGTCGTCCTGGTCGACCGGCTCTGGCCGCGCGGCGTGAAGAAGGAGGCGCTGCCCCACGACCTGTGGGCCAAGGAGGTCGCCCCGAGCAACGAGCTGCGGCAGTGGTTCCACGGGTTGTCCGCCGCGGAACAGGCCGAGCGGTTCGACCAGTTCGTGGAGCGCTACCGCGCCGAGCTGTCCGGGGAGTCCGCCGACGCCCTCGACGAGCTGGTCGAGCAGCTGCGCGGCAAGGACACCGTCACGCTGCTCTTCGGGCTCAGGGACGTCGAGCACAACCACGCCAAGATCCTGGCGCAGCGGCTGCGCAGCCGGCTCCGGTAGGAGGGAAGGGCGGTGCGGGGGCGCCTGCCCGCCCGCGGTCGAGGTGCCGCGCCGGGTCGAGGTAATGGAGGGCCGCCGGGCGGGTGCTGCATACCGCGACCCGTGGCAGCCGGCCGCGGTTCGAGGTATGCCGCTGCCGTCGGGCGGTGGCGCTTTACCTCGACCGGGGGGAAGGGGGAGGGGAGGGGGAGGGAAGGGGGCGCGGCCGGCCGCGCCTCGACCGGCTCAGGTAGCGCCGGTGGGCAACCTTAGACTTGCCCTCATGTCCAACCTCTCGCGCGACGAGGTCGCGCACGTCGCCATGCTGGCGCGCATCCAGCTCGATGACCACGAGCTCGACCGCCTCGCCGGTCAGCTCGACCAGATCGTCGGCTGGGTCGGTCAGGTCAACGAGGTCGCCGCCGACGACGTGCCCCCGATGTCGCACCCCCTGCCCCTGGTCAACGTCGTCCGCCCCGACGAGGTGCGGCCCAGCCTGAGCCAGGAGCAGGCGCTGTCCAACGCGCCCGACGCCGAGGACGGCCGCTTCGGCGTGCCGCGGATCCTGGACGAGGAGTGAGGCGGATGACGACCAGCGACCTGACCCGCCTCACCGCCGTCCAGATGGCCGACGGCCTGGCTGCCGGCGACTTCACCGCCGTCGAGCTGACGCAGGCCCACCTGGACCGGATCGAGCGGCTCAACCCGGCGCTCAACGCCTTCCTGCTCGTCGACGCCGAGGGCGCGCTCGCGACCGCGGCGAACGTCGACGAGGCCAGGGCCGCCGGTGAGGACCTGCCCCGCCTGGCCGGCGTCCCGGTCGCCGTCAAGGACATCGCCTGCACGCAGGGCCTGACCACGACGGCCGGCAGCCGGATGCTCGAGCACTTCGTCCCGCCCTACGACGCGACGATCGTGACGCGGCTCAAGGACGCCCGGATGCCCATCCTCGGCAAGACCAACATGGACGAGTTCGCGATGGGGTCCTCCACCGAGCACGCCGCCTTCGGCCCCACCCGCAACCCCTGGGACCTCGACCGCATCCCCGGCGGGTCCGGCGGCGGCTCCTCCGCGGCGGTCGCGGCATACCTGGCCCCGCTCGCGATCGGCTCCGACACCGGCGGCTCGATCCGCCAGCCGGCCGCCGTGACCGGCTCGGTGGGCGTCAAGCCCACCTACGGCGGGGTGAGCCGCTACGGCGTCATCGCGCTCGCCTCCAGCCTGGACCAGATCGGCCCGTGCGCCCGGACAGTCACCGACGCGGCGCTGCTGCACGAGGTGCTCGGCGGCCACGACCCGATGGACTCCACCTCGATCGACGCCCCCGTGCCGCCGGTCCTCGCCGCGGCGTCCGGCACCCGCGACCTGACCGGCATGAAGGTCGGCGTCGTCACGGAGATCGGCGGCGAGGGCTACCAGGACGGCGTCCTCGCCCGGTTCGAGGAGGCGCTGGACCACCTGCGCGCCCTCGGTGCGCAGGTCGTCGAGGTCTCCTGCCCGCACTTCGTCTACGCGATGGCGGCCTACTACCTCATCCAGCCCTCCGAGGCCTCCAGCAACCTGGCCCGCTACGACGCGATGCGCTACGGCGCCCGCACCACCCCGGACGGCGACCCGAGCGCCGAGCAGGTGATGGCCGCCAGCCGTGAGGCGGCCTTCGGCGAGGAGGTCAAGCGCCGCATCGTCCTGGGCACCTACGCCCTGTCCAGCGGCTACTACGACGCCTACTACGGCCAGGCGCAGAAGGTCCGCACGCTCATCGCCGGCGACTTCGAGGCGGCCTTCGGGCAGGTCGACGTGCTGGTCAGCCCGACCGCGCCGACCACCGCCTTCAAGATCGGCGACAAGCTCGACGACCCGATGGCGATGTACCTCAACGACATCGCCACCATCCCCGCCAACCTGGCCGGCATCCCGGGCATGTCGATCCCCTCCGGGCTGGCGGAGGAGGACGGGCTGCCCGTCGGCGTCCAGCTCCTCGCCCCGGCGATGGAGGACCAGCGCCTGTATGCGGTGGGCGCGGCGCTGGAGGAACGGCTCCGCGAGGCGCAGGGCGGCTACGTCCTCGACAACGCCCCGCAGATCGAGGAGGTGCGCGCATGAACGACACGACGGTGCCCTACGAGGAGGCGCTGACCCGCTACGAGCCAGCGATGGGCCTGGAGGTCCACGTCGAGCTGTCCACCGCGACCAAGATGTTCTGCGGCTGCGCCACGGAGTTCGGGGCCGAGCCCAACACCCAGACCTGCCCGGTCTGCCTCGGCCTGCCCGGCGCGCTGCCGGTCGTCAACGGCGCGGCCGTCGAGTCGGCGATCCGCATCGGCCTGGCGCTCAACTGCCAGATCGCGCAGTGGTGCCGCTTCGCCCGGAAGAACTACTTCTACCCGGACATGCCGAAGAACTTCCAGACCTCCCAGTACGACGAGCCGATCGCCTTCGACGGCTGGCTGGACGTCGAGGTGCCGGCCAACGAGGCCGGCGAGCCGGCCTTCACCTTCCGGGTCGAGATCGAGCGCGCCCACATGGAGGAGGACACCGGCAAGTCCACCCACATGGGCGGGGCCACCGGGCGCATCCACGGCGCCGAGTACTCCGTCGTCGACTACAACCGCGCCGGTATCCCGCTCATCGAGATCGTCACCAAGCCGCTCCTCGGCGCGGGGGAGCGGGCGCCGGAGGTGGCGCGGGCCTACGTCTCGGTGCTGCGCGACCTGCTGCGGGCCCTCGACGTGACGCACGGCCGCATGGAGCAGGGCAACATCCGCTGCGACGCCAACGTCTCGCTGATGCCGATCGGGTCCGAGGTCCTCGGCACCCGCACCGAGACCAAGAACGTCAACAGCCTGCGCTCGATCGAGCGTGCCGTCCGCTACGAGATCACCCGGCACGCCGCGGTCCTGGACGCAGGGCGGTCGATCCTGCAGGAGACGCGGCACTGGCACGAGGACACCGGCATCACCACCTCGGGGCGGCCCAAGTCCGACGCCGACGACTACCGCTACTTCCCCGAGCCCGACCTCGTCCCCGTGGCCCCGAGCCGCGAGGAGGTCGAGCGGCTGCGGGCGACGCTGCCGGAGGACCCGGCGCAGCGCCGCCGCCGGCTGCAGTCGGACTGGGGCTACTCAGACCTGGAGATGCGCGACGTCGTCAACGCCGGCGCGGTCGAGGTCATCGAGGAGACGGTCGCCGCCGGTGCCTCGCCGGCCGCGGCCCGCAAGTGGTGGACCGGAGACCTGGCCCGCCGCGCCAACGCCGACGGCGTCGCGGTCACCGACCTGGGCGTCACCCCGGCGCACATCGCCGAGCTCGACGGCCTCGTCACCGGGGGCCGGCTCAACGACTCGATGGCGCGCCTGGTCCTCGACGGCGTCGTCGCCGGCGAGGGCGGCCCGACGCAGGTCGCCGACGCGCACGGCCTGGAGCTGGTCCAGGACGACGGTGCGCTGCAGGCCGCCGTCGAGGCGGTCATCGCCTCCAACGCCGGCGTCGTGGAGAAGATCCGGGGCGGCAAGGTCCAGGCGGTCGGCGCGCTCATCGGCCAGGTCATGAAGGAGATGCGCGGCCAGGCCGACGCGGCCAGGGCGCGCGAGCTCATCCTCGCCACGCTCGGCGTCGAGGGTGAAGTCGGATGACCTCGCCCGTCGCCGCGGTGCCGCTGCCCTTCCTGCCGCACCTGCCCGTCGTCGAGGGCGTCGAGGTGCTGCCCTACGACCCGACGGACATGGACACCCTGCCCGGCGACGGGCGGGAGGTCGACGTCCTGTCGCTGCCGTTCGTCGCCGGCCGCTGGATGACGCGGATGGACGAGGTGCCCGGGCTGCGTGCCGTCGTCCTGGCCAGCGCCGGCTACGAGCACGCGCTGCCGCACCTGCCGTCCGGGGTCGACCTGGCCAACGCGGTCGGCGTGCACGACACCGCCACCGCCGAGCTGGCGGTGGCGATCATGCTCGCCGCGCAGCGGGCGCTGCCGACCTACGCGCACACCCAGGCGGCGGGCCGCTGGGACCGCTCCGGGGCGGGCCAGCGGCGCTCGCTCGCCGACTCCCACGTGCTCGTCGTCGGTTACGGCGGCGTGGGGCGTGCCGTCGCCCGGCGCCTGGTCGCCAGCGAGTGCCAGGTCGTGGCGGTCGCCAGCCGGGAGCGCGAGGGCGACGAGCTCGTCGAGCGGGTCCACGGCATCGACGCGCTGCCGACCCTCCTGCCCGGCGCGGACGTCGTCGTCCTGGCCGTGCCGCTGACCGACGCCACCCGCGGGCTGGTCGGCGCGCAGGAGCTGGCGCTGCTGCCCGACGACGCGCTCGTCGTCAACGTCGCCCGCGGGGGAGTCATGGACAACGAGGCCCTGCGCGTCGAGTGCGCGGCCGGTCGCCTGCGCGCCGCGCTGGACGTCACCGACCCCGAGCCGCTGCCCGACGACCACCCGCTGTGGTCCACGCCTGGCGTGCTGATCACCCCCCACGTCGGCGGGGGCACGCCCGCGTCCTACCCGCGGATGGGGACCTACCTGGGTCGCCAGCTCGCCACATACCGGGACACGGGCCACCTGGAGAACGTCGTCGCGACCGGCTGAGGGCGGCTGGGGGTAGCGTCGTGCCCGGTCGGCACACGGTGGTGCCGCCGAGGGAAGGAGCCCTGGTGTGATGGTCGCCCCTCTTCGACGACAGGCACGTCGCCGTGGCTTCGGCGGGTGAGGCCTACTACCTCCGGCAGGTCGCGCAGATGTATGGCGTGAAGGATCCGCCGGGAGGTCGAGGTCGACCCGGCGAAGTACCCGTCCGACGGCTGCCCCCGCTGCCGCCCGCGATATCCTAGGAGCAGCCCCGGCGCCATCCACATGGATGGCGTATGGAGTCTGTTGGAGTATGGTGGGGCGACCGCACCACGACAGGAGTTCCCGATGGCCCTTCCGGGGGAAGCTGACAAGACCGAGAAGATCACCATCAATCTCGGGCTGATCGACCTCGGCCAGATCGACCTGCTGGTCACCGAGGGCTTCTTCAGCAACCGCACGGACTTCATCCGCACGGCGATCCGCACCGAGCTCGCCAACCGGGCGCACGCGGTGAACCAGACCGTCGCGCGCAAGACACTGGTGCTCGGCACGCGCCACCTGACCAGGACCGAGCTCGAAGCCCTGCAGGACCGGGGTGAGCAGCTCGAGCTCCGCGTGCTGGGCCTGGCGACCATCGCCAGCGACGTCACTCCCGAGCTCGCTCTGGCCACCATCAGTCATGTCGAGGTGCTCGGCGCGTTCCGGGCGAGCGCGGCCGTCAAGGCAGCCCTGCGACCACGCACCGCGTAAGCACCCCCCACCCTCCCGATCGAACGGACGCCCGCACCATGCTCCAGAACCTTCGCTCCTCCCTGCCCGTTTCCTCCCTGCCCGGCTCGCCGGACCCGGCGATGACCGAGGCCACCCGACTCGTCCGCACCGGGCGACTCTCCGACGCCACCGCCCTGATCCGGCGCACGCTGGACGGCCAGCCCTCGACAGCAGCCGGCGCGCCGAACCTGACTGTGGCTCAGGGGCCTGCCGGCGGCCGGACAGGCCGCCTAGACAGAGTGCTGCGCCAGCTCCCCGATGTGCGCGCACACATGACGGGAGCGACGTCTCGCGCTGAGGTCCCGACCACGCTGCCCGGGAGCGTGCGGACCGGGGTGCACCGCAGCGCCGCCGGCAAGCGTCCCTACCGGCTGTATGTCCCGAGCACCGGTGCCACTTCCCCCCGGCCCCTGCTCGTGATGCTGCACGGCGGGACCCAGGACGGCGCCACCTTCGCCGGCTCGACCGGCATGGACGCGGTCGCGCAGGAGCACGGACTGCTCGTGGTCTATCCCGAGCAGGTGACCTCGGCGAACCCGATGCGCTACTGGAACTGGTTCTCCGACCAGCAGCGGACCAGCGGAGAGCCGGCGATCATCGCCGGCATCATCTCGGAGATGGTGGCGACCGAGGATGCCGATCCATCCCGGGTCTACGTGGCAGGCTTCTCCGCCGGTGCGGCGATGGCGGCAGTGCTGGCCGGCACGCACCCCGACGTGGTCGCTGCCGTGGGCATCCACTCCGGCCTGGCGGCCGGAGCAGCCGACGACGTGTCCTCGGCCTTCGCCGCGATGCGTTCCCCCGGCCCGGCCCGGCGCCTGGCCCGGCCCGTCCCGGCGATCACCTTCCACGGCGACTCCGACCCGACGGTCAGCATCGCGAACTCCGGCAGGCTGACCGACCAGTTCGGACCCGGCACCAGACCTGAGAT
Source organism: Ornithinimicrobium avium (assembly GCF_003351765.1). Lineage (NCBI taxonomy): Bacteria > Bacillati > Actinomycetota > Actinomycetes > Micrococcales > Ornithinimicrobiaceae > Ornithinimicrobium > Ornithinimicrobium avium. Next base: position 1,760,583 of record NZ_CP031229.1, on the reverse strand, counting down.
CCAGCGCGGCACGGTCGCTGGCGGCCGGAGCTACACGGTGAGCCGCCACGACGACGGCAACGGCACGATGCTCGAGCAGTGGGTGGTCCACGGCATGGCGCACGCCTGGTCCGGCGGGGCAGCCGGGCATTCCTACACCGACCCCTCCGGCCCGGACGCCTCGGGGGAGATGGTGCGGTTCTTCCTCGACCACCATCGCTGAGGACGGGGCAGGGACCCGGGCACTACCGTGGCCCCATGACCCGCACGCTCGTCATCGTCCGCCACGCCAAGACTGAGCGGGAGCACCGCGACGGCGACCACGAGCGTGAGCTGGTGCTGCGGGGCGTCGCGGACGCCACGGTGCTCGGCCGCTGGCTGGCCGAGCAGGAGCTGCTGCCCGACCTGGTGCTGGTCTCCACCGCGGCGCGTGCCCGGCAGACGGCCGAGCACGTGCTCGAGGGGGCCGGGGCCGCCGACGCCCAGAGGTGGCCGGGCCGCGACCTCTACGACCGCGGGGTCAGGGGAGCGCTGGGTGCCGTGCGCGAGGCGCCCGAGGACGCGGCGACCGTGTGGGTCGTCGGCCACCAGCCGACCATGGGCACCCTCGCGCTCGCGCTGACCGACCGGCGGACCTCGGACCGGGCGGCGCTGAGCATCCTCGAGGACGGGTTCCCGACCGCGAGCGCCGCGGTGCTGCGGACCGAGGTCGCCTGGGATCTGCTCCAGTCCGGCCTGGGCAGCCTCGTGGCCTTCCACACCGCACGGGCCTGACGGACCGCCCGCCTACAGTGGCCGGTATGACGATCAGGATCGGTGCGCACGTCGACCAGGCCGACCCGGTGGCGGAGGCGCTGGCGAGGGGGACCACCCTCGTGCAGCACTTCCTCGGCGACCCGCAGGGCTACAAGGGCCCGGAGGTGCACTACCCGGGCGGGGCCCCCGCGCTACGGGCAGCGGCCGAGGAGGCGGGCGTGGACCTCTACGTCCACGCGCCCTACATCGTCAACGTCGCCACCACCAACAACCGGATCCGGATCCCCAGCCGCAAGCTGCTCCAGCAGCACGTGGACGCCGCCGCCGAGATCGGCGCCAGGGGGCTCATCGTGCACGGCGGCCACGTCAACGCCGGCGACGACCCCGACAAGGGCGCCGACAACTGGCGCAAGGCGGTCGAGGCCACCGACCTCAAGGTGCCGCTGCTGCTGGAGAACACCGCCGGCGGCGACAACGCGATGGCCCGCCACCTGGACCGGATCGCGGCCACCTGGGCGGCGATCCAGGCGGCCGACGGCGCGCAGATGGTCGGCTTCTGCCTCGACACCTGCCACGCGTGGGCCGGCGGCATCCCGTTGGCCGAGGCGGTGGAGCGGATCCACGCCATCACCGGGAGGATCGACCTGGTGCACGCCAACGACAGCCGCGACGCCGCCGGCTCCGGCGCGGACCGGCACACCACCTTCGGCGAGGGTCAGATCGACCCCGACGAGCTGGCCTCGGTGGTCCGCGACGCCGGCGCCCCGGTGATCTGCGAGACGCCCGGCGGCGCCGAGCAGCACCGGGCCGACTTCGCCTGGCTGCGCGAGCGACTCTGAGACGGCAGGACCCTTTGGGGTCCTCGGACCTGCGACGTAGAGTGCTCCGACGTGACGAGACCGGTGATCAGGGCACGGGGCCTGCGCAAGATGTACGGCGACTTCGCCGCCGTGGACGGCATCGACTTCGAGGTGGCGCCGGGGGAGAGCTTCGGGCTGCTCGGCCCCAACGGGGCCGGCAAGTCGACGACGATGCGGATGATCGGCGGCACCCTGGACCGCACCGGCGGCGAGCTGAGCGTGCTGGACATGGACCCGGCCGACCGCGGCCCCGAGGTCCGGGCGCACCTGGGCGTGGTGCCGCAGCAGGACAACCTCGACGAGGAGCTGAGGGTCCGGGAGAACATCGTCATGTACGGCCGCTACTTCGGCCTGCCGCGCTCCTACCTGCTGCCCAGGTCCGAGGAGCTGCTCGCCTTCGCCCAGCTCGAGGCCAAGGCGGGGGAGAAGGTCGGCAACCTCTCCGGCGGCATGAAAAGGCGCCTCACCATCGCCCGCGGCCTGGTCAACGAGCCCAAGATCCTCCTCCTCGACGAGCCCACCACGGGCCTTGACCCTCAGGCCAGGCACATCCTGTGGGACCGGCTCTTCCGGCTCAAGGAGGCCGGCACCACCCTGGTCGTCACCACCCACTTCATGGACGAGGCCGAGCAGCTGTGCGACCGGCTGATCGTGGTCGACCACGGCGCCATCATGGCGCAGGGCACCCCGCGCGAGCTGATCCGCGAGCACTCCACCCGGGAGGTCGTCGAGCTGCGCTTCGGCTCCGACCGCAACGCCCAGGTCGTCGACCAGCTCGAGGGCGTGGGGGCCCGCAACGAGGTGCTGCCCGACCGGATCCTCATCTACGCCGACGACGGCGAGGCGGCCCTGGAGGAGGTCGGCCGGCGCGGGCTGCGACCGGTCACCTCCCTGGTGCGCCGCTCCTCCCTGGAGGACGTCTTCCTCCGGCTGACCGGGAGGTCCCTCGTTGACTGACCGCACGCGGGAGGGCGTCGACGCCCACGCCCTCGCCTCCTCCGGGTCGGCACCCTCGCACACCGTGATGGCGGCGCGCGCCCGCGCACTCGGCGTCTGGTACTACGCCGAGACCGTCCTGCGCGGCATGCGCGCCTACTTCTGGCCGATCATGCTGTATGCCGCGGGCCAGCCGGTCCTCTACATGGTCGCCATGGGCATCGGCCTGGGCACGCTCGTGGACTCCGGCGCCGGCTCGGTGGGCGGGGTGGACTACCTGACCTTCGTCGCGCCGGCGCTGCTGGTCTCCACGGTGGTGATGTCGGTCTCCGGCGAGATGACCTACCCGGTCATGTCCGGCTTCAAGTGGCAGCGGCTCTACTACGGCCCGGCGGCCAGCGCCCTGGAGCCGGGGCAGATCGCGCTGGGCCACCTGGTCGCCGTCGTCATCCGCTTCGTGGTGCAGTCGCTGATCTTCTGGGCGGTGATGCTGGTCTTCGGCGCGACCACCGCGCCGTGGTGGCAGTCCTGGCTGGTGGTGCCGGTCGGCGTGCTGACCGCCACCGCGTTCGGGGCGCCGCTGCAGGCCTACGCCTCGACGCTCACCGACGAGGGCTTCCAGTTCAGCTTCATCCAGCGCTTCGTGGTGATGCCGATGTTCCTCTTCGCCGGCACCTTCTTCCCGCTCTCGGCGATGCCGACCTACCTGCACTGGATCGGCTGGGTCTCGCCGGTCTGGCACGGCACCGAGCTGGCCCGCCTGGCCAGCTACGGCGCCCCGCTGAGCCCGACGATGCTCGCGGTCCACCTCGGGTTCCTGGTCCTGTGCACCGTCGCCGGGCTCCTGCTCGCCGTCCGCTCCTACACCCGGAGGCTGCACTCGTGACCGCCCCCATGTCCCTGCGGGCCCTGTCCTCGGGCAACGTGCGCGCCGTCCTCGAGCGCGGCTTCACGGTCATCAAGAACCAGAACTGGATGATCCTGGTCTCCGGCTTCTTCGAGCCGGTCTTCTACCTGGTCGCGATGGGCGTGGGCATGGGCGGACTGGTCGGCCAGGTCGAGGGCCCCGGAGGGCAGCCCACGACGTACGCCGCCTACATCGCCCCGGCTCTCCTGGCCACCTCGGCGATGAACGGCGCGATCTACGACTCGACGTGGAACGTGTTCTTCAAGCTGCGCTTCGCCAAGCTCTACCAGGCCATGCTGCAGACCTCCCTGGGCCCGCTGGACGTGGCCCTCGGGGAGATCCTGATGGCGCTCTTCCGCGGCTTCATCTACGCCCTGGGCTTCCTGGGCGTGCTCGCCGTGATGGGCCTGGTCACCTCCTGGTGGGCGCTGGCGATGGTCCCGGTGGCGGTGCTGGTCGCCTTCGGCTTCGCGGCCCTGGGGATGGGGATCACCAGCTACATGACCTCCTTCCAGCAGATGGACCTCATCAACTTCGCGCTGCTGCCGATGTTCCTCTTCTCGGCCACGCTCTACCCGATCTCGGTCTACCCCGATCCGATCCAGTGGGTCGTCATGGCGATGCCGCTGTGGCACGCCGTGGAGCTCATGCGCCAGCTCTCGGTCGGCTACCTGACGGGTATGACGCTCGTCCACGTCGGCTACTTCCTGGTCATGACCGCGGCCGGCCTGTGGCTGACGACCGTGCGGCTGCGCAGGCTCTTCCTGCGCTGACCCCGTGGGTGCCGCGCCGCCCGCGCCGTAGGCTGGTGCCATGACCACCGTCCTCGACCCGGAGTCGGCCGACCTGACGCTGCTGCAGGACCGCCAGGTCGCGGTCCTGGGGTTCGACGCCGTGGCCGCCGCGCACGCGCTCAACCTGCGCGACAGCGGCGTCGACGTCTGGATCGGCACCAGCCCCGACGGCCGGGGCGCGGCCCGCGCAGAGACGGAGGGGCTGGCTGTCTCGACCCCGGAGGAGGCCGTCTCCCGGTGCGACATCGTGCTGGTCCCGGTGGGCGCGCTCGGCCACGGGGAGCACGACCTGGAGATGGTGCAGCGGCTCCTGCTCGAGCACACCGAGCCGGGCGACCTGGTCGTGGTCACCGGCGGCGAGCCCGTGCGCACCGGACGGTTGAGCGTGCCGGACGGCGTCGACCTCGCGATGCTCCGGTGCGTCGGGGACGGCGACCGCGTGCGGGAGGAGTATCTCGACGGCCGCGGGAGCCCGGCGCTGGTGGCGGTGGCGCGCGACGAGAGCGGCGCCGCCTGGGCGACCCTGACCGCATACGCGGCAGCCATGGGGTCCCTGCGCTCCGGGGCGATCGTCACCACCCTGGACCACGAGGCGGAGGCGCGGCAGTATGCGGAGTCGCACGTCTTCGCCCCGCTCCGCACCAGCGTCGAGAAGGCCTTCGAGACGCTCGTCGACCGCGGCGTCGAGGAGGAGGTCGCCTACCTCGCGGTCGTGCACGACCTCAAGACGCGGGTCGACCAGATCTACCAGGCCGGCCTCGCCACCCAGTACGGTCCCGACGCCCGGCCCGGCACCGAGCCCGCGGAAGGGGCGCGGAGCCGGCGCGCGGCCCAGCGTGCCGCGCACCCCCTGGAGCACGTGGGGCGGCGGGTCCGGTCGATGATGAGCTGGATCAGGTGACGGCATACCCTGACCCCATGACCATGACGCCGTCGTCCACGTCCTTCGCCGTCACCGAGAACGCTGACCGCGCCACGCCCGAGCAGATCACCACGGTCCTGCAGGACCCGGGCTTCGGCTCGCACTTCACCGACCACATGGCGATGATCGACTGGGGCAGGGGCGAGGGCTGGCACGACCCGCGCGTCGTGCCCTACGGCCCCCTGCAGCTCGACCCCTCCGCCGCGGTGTTCCACTACGGTCAGGAGATCTTCGAGGGCATGAAGGCCTACCGGCACGCGGACGGGTCGGTGTGGACCTTCCGTCCCGAGCGCAACGCCGAGCGCCTCAACAACTCGGCCCGCCGGCTGGCGCTGCCCGAGCTGCCGCCGACGATGTTCCTCGACGCCGTCAAGGAGCTCGTCGCCATCGACCAGGCGTGGGTGCCCTCGGCCGACTCGGGGGAGACCTCGCTCTACATCCGTCCGTTCATGATCGCCACCGAGGAGGCGCTCGGCGTGCGGCCCAGCAACAGGGTGCTGTTCTCGGTGATCGCCTCCCCGGCCGGCGCCTACTTCACCGGCGGTCTGAAGCCGGTGAGCCTGTGGGTCAGCGAGCTCTACGTGCGCGCCGCGGCCGGCGGGACCGGCGAGGCCAAGTGCGGCGGCAACTACGCCGCCTCGCTCGCCTCGCAGGCCGAGGGGATCGAGAACGGCTGCGACCAGGTCGTCTTCCTCGACGCCGTGGAGCGCCGCTACGTCGAGGAGCTCGGCGGCATGAACCTGTTCTTCGTCCACGCCGACGGTCGCATCGTCACCCCCGAGCTGACCGGCACCATCCTGCCGGGCGTCACCCGGTCCTCGCTGCTGGAGCTCGCCCGCGAGCGGGGGCTGCAGGTCGAGGAGCGTCGGTTCACGATCGACGAGTGGCGCGAGGGTGCGGCCAGCGGGGAGATCAGCGAGGTCTTCGCCTGCGGCACCGCGGCCGTCATCACGCCCGTGGGGCGCCTGGCCTGGAACGGCGGCGAGGTGGCGATGCCCGGCACCCACGAGCTGACGATGTCGCTGCGCGAGGAGCTGCTCGACATCCAGTACGGCCGCGCCGAGGACCGGCACGGCTGGATGTACCAGCTGGTCTGAGGGAGGGCGCCGGGACGCTCAGGGCGCCGGCGTCAGCCTGTCGAGCACGTCCAGCAGCTCTCGGCGCAGCGCGTTGGACCGCACCGTGAACGCGCGCTGGGCGGCGACGTACTCGGCCTTGCCCTCGGCCGTCTCGATCCGCACCGGCTGGTAGCCCAGCTCCCGCAGGTCGTAGGGCGCCGCCCTCATGTCCAGCTCCCGCACCTCCCTGGCCAGCTCGAAGGCGCGCAGGGTGAGATCGCCGGGCACGGCCGGGCTGAGCTTGAACGCCCACTTGTAGAGGTCCATCGCGGCGTGCAGGCAGCCGGGCTGCTCGGTGGCCACCTGTCCCTCGCGCGTCGGCGACAGGGTGTTGCGCGCAGCAGCGTCCGGGGTGAAGAAGCGGAAGGCGTCGAAGTGCGAGCAGGCCACCGTGTGCGACTCCACGACCGCGTCCGTCCCTTCGCGCCCGAGCCGCAACGGCCACCCCTGGTGGCGCAGCCCGTCCTCGCCGGCGCGGTAGACCATCGCCCACTCGTGCAGCCCGAAGCAGCCGAACCGCCCGGGCCGCGACAGGGTCGCGCGGAGCAGGTCCCGCACGAAGGTGATCGTCCGCCCGCGCTCCTGCGCGAACCGCTCCGCGTCCAGGTATGCGGTGCCGCCGGTCACCGTGTAGAAGCGCCAGCCCGCGCGCTCCTCCGCGCCCTCCAGCCCGGTGCGGGGGCCGGGGTGCCAGCGGGCGAGCTGGGCGGGACGGAACGGGTAGTACTCCCAGAGGAAGTCGTCGACCGGGTGCCTGCGTCCCTCCACGCGACGGGCGAGCCGGCCGGCGGAGCGCTGCTCGACGGCGGCGGAGTGCGCGGCGGCGAGGGCACGCCATACCTGCTCCTGGAGGACCTCCACGGGCACCCAGCGTAGATCGCGCGGGCCTCTTGGCAGGATGGGGCACATGCCGACCGACGCCTGGGCCGCGACCCGCCCGCTCTCCGAGGACTTCACCACCCCGGTCGCCGACCGGTGGTTCGAGGACTACACCGAGGGGGACGTGCGCACCTACGGCACGATCGCCCTCTCCGAGGAGGAGATCGTCGCCTTCGCCCGCGACTACGACCCGCAGCGCATCCACACCGACCCGGCGTGGGCGGCCACCGGCCCCTTCCAGGGACTGATCGCCAGCGGCATCCAGACGATCGGGGTGTTCATGCGGCTCTACGCCGACCACTACCTGACCCACTGCGGGTCGCTGGCCTCCCCGGGGGTGGACGAGGTGCGGTGGACGCGACCGGTCCGGCCCGGCGACGAGCTGCGACTGCGGGTCGAGACGCTGCGGACGCGCCCGTCCCGCTCCAAGCCCGACCGGGGGCTGGTGGTCACGCTCGCCGAGCTGTTCAACCAGGACGACGAGCTCGTGCTCTCCCAGAAGGTGATGAACCTGGTGGCAGTCCGACCCGCGCGCTAGCCGTGCTCCGCGGAGCAGTCCTGGCCGGGGACGGCGACCCCGGGTCTGTCGGTGCGCGGTCCTAGCGTGGTCGGCACGAGCCGGGGGAGGGCCCGGGCCAGGGAGGAGAGGGACCGATGGGGGACGAGGACAGGGACAGGACCGCACAGGCGCAGGACGGGCACGCCGGTCCGCAGCCGGAGGACAGGGCGGTCGCGGAGGAGGAGGCGGGGGAGCCGCCGCTGCGTCGACCAGTGGCGCAACAGCGGCCGCACGTTCGGGCTCTACGCCGACCCCAACCCGCCGTGGCAGGACCTGTCCAGGTCCGTGGCGGACAGGTGGGCGCAGCGGTACGGCTCGGCGGCGCAGGCCGACGCGGCCTGAGTGCTGCGGCCGAGGACGCGGCAGTGCGAGGATGACCACATGGAGCTGGATCGGCTCGACCGTCCCGCCGAGAACGAGACGAAGGAACGCACCGCATGACCGTCACGACAAGCACGCAGGCACTGATCACGCAGGCCGTCCGGGAACGTCTCGAGGCCGACTACGTCCATCTGCACGCCCACCCCGAGCTCAGCATGCAGGAGCACCAGACCGCAGCCTTCATCGAGGAGCGGCTGACCTCCCTGGAGATCGAGCACTTCCGCTGCGGGGGGACCGGCGTCGTCGGCATCGTGCGCAACGGCAGCGGCCCGACCGTGGCGTTCCGCGCGGACACCGACGGGCTGCCGATCGCGGAGGACACGGGTCTGGACTACGCCAGCACCGCGCGGGGCACCCTCGACGACGGCACCGACGTGCCGGTCATGCACGGCTGCGGCCACGACGCGCACGTGTCCGTGGCCCTCTCGCTCGCGCAGGTGCTCACCGGGCGGCGCGACCTATGGGCGGGAACCGTCGTGCTGATCCTCCAGCCGGGGGAGGAGACCGCTGCCGGCGCCGCGGCGATGGTCGACGACGGACTGTGGGACCGGGCGCTGCGGCCCGAGGTGGTCTACGGCCAGCACGTCATGCCCGGGCTCGCCGGCACGGTCTCCGTGACGCGCGGGACCGCGATGGCGATGGCCGACTCCTGGCGGATCACCCTGCACGGGCAGCAGGCGCACGGCTCGCAGCCGCACAGCTCGATCGACCCGATCGTGCTCGGCGCGCACGTCGTGACCCGCCTCCAGTCGGTGGTCTCGCGCACGGTCAACCCGCTCGACATGGCGGTCGTCACCGTCGGCACCTTCCACGCGGGGCTCAAGGAGAACATCATCCCCGCCAGTGCCGAGCTCGCCCTCAACGTGCGGACCTTCGAGCCCGAGGTCCGCCAGCTGGTGCTCGACGGCATCAGGCGCACCGTCGACGGCGAGGTCCTGGCCTCCGGCGCCCCGCCGGCGGAGATCGAGGAGCTCTACCGCTTCCCCCAGTGCATCAACGACCCGGAGGAGACCGACCGGGTCCTGTCGGTGCTGCAGGCCGAGCTGGGTGAGGAGTCGGCGACCCTGGCCCCGCCGCTGTCCGGCAGCGAGGACTTCGGGCACCTGGCGGCCGTCCTGGGCGTGCCCTCGGTCTTCTGGCTCTTCGGCGGTTACCCGCAGGAGGTGCTGGACGGCGGTCAGGTCTACGGCAACCACAGCCCCCACTTCGCACCCGTGGTCCAGCCCACCCTGGACACCGGCCTGCGCGCTGCGCTCGCGGTGCTGCTCTCGCGGGTCGGGGTCTGATCCGGGAGCGCGGGCCCCGCACCCGAGGGGCCGGCGCACCCCATACCCTTGTCGCATGCGCATCTGCCGATTCACCACCGGGGAGGACCCACGCTTCGGGCTCGTGGACGGGGCAGGGGAGAAGATCGCCGAGATCAGCGGCGACCCCCTCTACACCCGGATCGAGCTGACCGGGGAGACCTTCCGCGTGGACGAGGTGCGCCTCCTCGCGCCGGTCATCCCGCGCAGCAAGGTCGTCGCGGTGGGGCGCAACTACGCCGACCACGCCCGCGAGATGGGCACCGAGCTGCCCGCCGAGCCGATGATGTTCCTCATCCCCAACACCTCGGTGTGCGGCCCGGACGACCCCGTGGTGATCCCGTCCTTCGCCACCGAGATCTCCTACGAGGCAGAGCTGGCGGTCGTCGTCGGGCGGGTCGCCAAGGACGTGGCGGTCGAGGACGCCCAGGGGGTGATCTTCGGCTACACCGTCGCCAACGACGTCACCGCACGTGACCTGCAGCGCGCCGACGGGCAGTGGGCCCGCGCCAAGGGCATGGACACCTTCACCCCGCTCGGGCCGTGGATCGAGACCGAGCTGGACGTGTCCGACCTGCGGATCAGCTCGCGCGTCGACGGGGAGACCAGGCAGGAGGGCACGACCAAGGACATGGCCTTCGGCGTGGCGCAGATCGTGGCGCACGCCTCCGCCGCCTTCACCCTCCTGCCCGGCGACGTCCTGCTCACCGGCACCCCGGCCGGCGTAGGGCCGATCGCCGCCGGGCAGCGCTGCGAGGTGGAGGTCGAGGGGATCGGGACGATGGGCAACCCGTTCGTGTCGGCCTCCGGCCGCGAGCAGGACTGACCCCACGCGCATGACCGGCTCCCCGATCGGGGTCTTCGACTCCGGGCTCGGCGGGCTCACCGTGGCCCGCGAGATCCTCGACCAGCTCCCGCAGGAGTCGGTCCTCTACCTGGGCGACACCGCGCGTACGCCCTACGGGCCGCGCCCGATCGCGCAGGTGCGCCGCTACGCCCTGGAGTGCCTCGACCGGCTCGTCGACCACGGCGTCAAGGCGCTGGTCATCGCGTGCAACAGCGCCTCCGCGGCGGTCCTGGCCGACGCCCGCGAGCGGTATGACGTGCCCGTCGTCGAGGTCATCCGACCAGCGGTCCGTCGCTCGATGGCGGTCACCCGGTCGGGGCGGATCGGCGTGATCTCCACCCAGGCCACCCACCAGTCGCGGGCTTACCTCGACAGCTTCGTCGCGGCACCGCCGGGGGTGCAGGTCTGGTCGCAGCCGTGCCCGCGCTTCGTCGAGCTCGTGGAGGAGGGGGTCACCAGCGGTCCGGAGGTCATCGAGACCGCGCGCGCCTACCTCGCGCCGCTGCAGGAGCAGCAGATCGACACCCTCATCCTGGGCTGCACGCACTACCCGCTGCTGACCTCGGCCCTGCAGTACGTCCTCGGCGAGGAGGTCACGCTCGTCAGCTCGGCGGCCGCCACCGCCGCCGACCTGTTCCGGGTGCTCACCGACGGCGGGCTGCTGGCCGGGCCCGACCACCGCCCGGAGCACCAGTGGCTGACCACCGGCGACCCGCAGGGCTTCACCTTCCTCGCCCGGCGTTTCCTCGGCCCCGAGGTGGAGCAGGTGCACCGGGCGTTCGTGGGGAGGGCCGAGGAGCGGGTCTAGCCCGGGCCGGGGTGGGCCCCCGCGGCGCTGATCACTCCCGGTGCTGCCCGGCCCGGGTCGTGCGGTCCAGGTCGGTCAGGGGCCGACCGGGCTGCTCGTCCCACGGGTAGATGCCCTGCTCCAGCCCGCTCGCCATCGAGGTGATCGCCTGCCGGGTCTGCGGCCAGGTCCCGACCTCGGTCTCCCAGACCGCGCGCAGGTCCGTGGTGACCTCGACGATCCAGTGCCGGCCGAGCAGGACCCTGGTCAGGGCGAGCACCGGCACCAGGAGCAGCAGCAGCGCGAGCTCCGCCGCCGCCACGACCGCCATCACGAGCGTGGGGAGCGCGACGACGAGCGTGATCGCCGTCGGCAGCAGGTCCTCACCGCTGCTCCTCCAGAAGGTCCCTACTGGATCGGACATGCGCGGCAGCATCGTCCTGCGCCGCCACGGCACCCAGCGGCGACTCACCCGCCAGACGCGGCCCTGCGGATCGGTCACCCTCATCGTTGCTCCCCTCCGTCGTCCGCCGAGGCTAGCGAGTCCGGGAGGGGCCTTCCCCGACGTGTCCACAGCCGACCGTCACCGGGGAGGCTCGCTTCGCCATCACCTAGTACTTGACAATGATTGGTACTAGGTCAAGTATGTCCTGCATGGGCACACACGATGCACAGATGCTCAAGGGCGTCCTCGCCCTTCTGCTGCTCAGCCTGCTGTCCACCGAGGACGGCTACGGCTACGGGATCGTCACGCGTCTGCGGGGGGCCGGCTTCGACGGCCTCGCGGAGGGCACGGTCTACCCGGCGCTCACCAGGCTCGAGACCGCAGGGTTCCTCGAGTCCTACCTCTCCCGGTCCGAGTCAGGACCGGCCCGGAAGTACTACCGCACCACTGACCAGGGACGTGCCGAGCTGGCGCGCCGCGGCCGGGCCTGGGACGACCTCGTCCTCTCCGTGGGCCGGGTCACCGCACTTCAGGACTCCACCACCACGACCCAGGGGGCATGAGCCATGGGACTGATCGACACGCTCCGCATCGAAGACACCGTCCAGAGGTACGACTTCTGGCTGGAGATGCGCGGCACCGGCTGGCGCCGGCGCAAGGAGCTGCGCCGTGAGCTGCGCGCCAACCTGCGCGCCGCGACCGAAGACGTCGGCGCGACGCAGGCGCTCCTCAACGTCGGCGCCCCGAAGGAGCTGGCACGCGAGGCCACCGACGGCGAGTACCAGCGCCGGCCGCAGTGGTCCAGGGCAGGCTTCTACGCCGCGCTCACCCTCGGCGCCGTGCTCTTCGCCGTCGTCTACACCGCGACGACCTTCACCGCCGGCGTCGAGGCGGCGGGGATGGTCGGCCAGGATGTCACGGGCCGGGTCTTCCCCTGGCCGTGGGTCGAGTTCCACGCGCGCATCGAGGAGGGACGTGGCGGGCTCACCACAGGTGCCTCCGGCGCGGGCTGGCCGGTGGTCGTCCTGCCGCTGGTCGTCTTCGTGCTGACCGCCCGCCCGTGGCGGGTGCTCACTGCACGCTCCGGGCAGGTCGGCGAGCAGGTCGGGTGAGCTGACCGGAGGCGCACGGGCCCCCCGCGTCCAACAACGGGCACGATGGGGTCATGGACCTGACGATCGTCGGCTGCACCGGCTCGGTGCCCGGGCCCGACTCACCCGCCAGCTGCTACCTCCTCCGTGCCGAGCACGAGGGCCGCACCTGGCAGCTGCTGCTCGACCTGGGCTCGGGCGCCCTGGGCGCGCTGCAGCGGCATACCGACCCCCTGTCCATCGACGCCGTGGTGCTCTCCCACCTGCACCCCGACCACTGCCTCGACCTCACCGGACTGCAGGTGATGCGCCAGCACGGCCCGGTGCCCGCCGAGGAGGACCTGCCCGTCCACGCGCCCGCGGGCGCCGCGGACCGGATGGCTCGCGCCTACGGGGTCGTCGAACCCCAAGAGCTGAGGGGTATGGCGTTCGCCGACCTGGTCGACTCGGTCCCGTTCGCGGTCGGGCCGTTCACCGTCACGCCCTACGCGGTGCTGCACCCGGTGCCGGCCTACGGGCTGCGGGTCGAGGCCGGGGGAGCGGTGCTCGGCTTCACCGGCGACACCGACACCTGCCCTGGGCTGGATCCGTTGCTGGCCGACGCGGACCTGGCCCTGTGCGAGGCCTCCTTCCTCGAGGGGCGTGACGCCGCACGGGGGGTGCACCTGACGGCCCGGCGAGCCGCGGGCGCGGCGGTCCGAGCTGGGGCCCGCAGGCTGATGCTCACCCACCTGCCGCCGTGGACGCCGCCGGAGGAGGCCAGGGCCGAGGCTGAGCAGGTGTGGAGCGGAGAGGTGGAGCTGGCGACCCCAGGTGCCGTCGTGGAGGTGCTCGCGACACGCGAGTGACCTGAGAGCGCGCTGGGAGCGCGTACGGTGCAGACGTGGCCGCGGCCACACCCGTAACGCTGTCTTCCACAAGGAGCAACGCATGGACACCTGGCGCGACTACGACTGGGTCGGCCTGCTGGAGAAGGTCGCCATCGCGATCGTCATCCTCATCGCCACCTGGATCATCGCCCGCATCGTGAAGTGGGCGATCGGCAAGCTCGTGAGCAGGGTGACCTTCCTGCAGCGCGAGTCGCACGACGGAGAGTCGCTCGGCGAGGCGATCGGCACGATCGCCTCACTGCTCGTCTGGCTGTTCGGTCTCATAGCGATCCTGCAGGTCTTCGCCCTCGACCGCGTCCTGACCCCGATCCAGGAGATGCTCGGCGGGGTCCTCACCTACATCCCGAACATCATCGGGGCCGGGTTCGTCTTCTTCATCGGCTTCGTCATCGCCAGGATCGTCAAGCAGATCACCGAGACGGCCCTCGACTCGGCCGGTCTGGACCGGGCGGTGGCGCGCCTCAACGACCGCGCCGCGCAGGAGGGTCTGACCGGCCGGGCGGACGAGGCTGCGGCCGCCGACGCGGCGGGCACCAGCACCAGGACCAGCACCAGCACCCGGCTGTCGACGATCCTGGCCAACCTGCTCTTCGCGGTGATCCTCATCGTCGTGGCGATCGCGGCGCTGCAGATCCTGGGCATCTCGGCGATCTCCGACCCCGCGCAGAGCATGCTGCAGGTCATCCTCGACGCGATCCCGCGGATCATCGCGGCCGTCCTGCTGCTGGGCATCGGCTACGTCATCGCCCGGTTCGTCGGCCAGCTGCTCGAGTCCACGCTGCGCGGGCTCGGCGCCGACCGCACGATCGCCGGCATGGGCATCGTGCCCGAGGGCCGCAGCGCCTCGGCGATCATCGCCAAGATCGCCCAGCTGGCGATCCTGCTGTTCTTCGCCGTGATGGCCGCCCAGATGCTGGAGTTCCCGGCGATCACCGACATCCTGCAGGAGATCCTCCACCTGGGTGGCCGTGTGCTCTTCGGCGGCGCGATCATCGCGGCCGGCGTCATCATCGCCGGCCTGCTGCGCCGCACCATCGGCTCCGGCACGGCGGGCACCGTCATCTACTGGGCGACCACCGCGCTGTTCGTGGCGATGGGCCTGAAGTACATGGGCATCGCCGACTCGATCATCAACCTCGCCTTCGGCGCGGTCGTGGTCGGCGCCGCCCTCGCCGCGGCCCTGGCCTACGGCCTCGGCGGGCGCGAGGCGGCCGCCCGGTCGCTGCAGAAGGTGGAGTCCAAGGTCGACAGCCGGCCGACGACGGACCTGTCCTCGACCCCGCCGACGACCTGACCGTCGTCGCGCACGGCAGGACCCGGGCGCCCCGGACCGCAGCAGCGGTCCGGGGCGCCCGACGGTCGGGGTCACAGCCGCAGCGCCAGCGCGTTCGCGGTGAGACCGGCCGCCGTGCCGCAGAGCACGACGACGTCGCCCCTCCCCACGCGACCTGAGCCGAGACAGTCCGCGAGCACGTAGGGCACCGAGGCGGAGACCATGTTGCCGAGCTCGTCCACCCGGTCCGCGTAGCGCTCCGTCGGGATGCCGATGCGGCGCATCATCAGGCCGAGGGCACGGCTGGCCTGGTGCGGGACGAAGAGGTCGACGTCCTCCCGGCCCAGGCCCGCGTGCTGCTCCAGCCGGTCGAAGAACTCCGCGAAGAACTCGGGCAGCACGCCCACCATGCTGTGCAGCGCGCGGCGCCCGTCCATGTCGAAGAGGTGGTCCCCCGGTGCGTGCAGCGGGTAGTCGCGCGCCGGGAGCAGCGAGCCGCCGCCCCGGATCTCGGTGTCGTGGGCGTGCTCGGCCCAGGTCCGCTGCAGGCTGGTGAGCACGCCGCGGCCCGCGTCCTCGGTGCGGGTCAGCACCACGGCCGCGGCGGCGTCGGAGAAGAGCTCGCGGCTCTCGGCCTGCTCGGCGTTGAGGAAGCGCGAGCCGACGTCGCCGGAGACGACGAGGACGCGCTCGTACTCCCCGTCGGCCAGGTAGCGGGAGGCGACGTCCACCGCCGTGACGAAGCTCGTGCACGTGGAGTTGACGTCGAACGCGGCGACCCTGGACCGGGGCGCGAGCCGCTCCCAGAGGAGGGCGGCCGTGCACGGGATGGGTTGCAGGTCCGCGGCGACGGCGCCGATCACGCAGTCGACGTCGCCAGCCTCCAGCCCGGCCCGGTCGAGCGCGCCGCGCGCCGCGCGCTCGAGCATGTCCAGCTGGGTGACGCCGTCGGTCACCCGGTAGCGGGTCTGGTCGCCGAAGGTGACCACCCGCTCGGCCAGGTAGCTGCCCCATCCCGCGATCTCGCAGTTGCGCACCAGGTCCCCTGCCGGTCGGTCCCCGCGGACGACCCGTGTCGCCCGCCGGGCCGCAGCATACGCCGGGGCGGGCGCGAGGAGACCACGCGTCAGTGCAGCAGGTCGACGCCGGTCGGGTGCTCGTCGTGGGCGAAGAGCAGCCGCAGCCCGCCGCGCTCGGCCTCGAGGAGGAGGCGGCTGGTGGCCAGGTGGGCCGCGTCGTCGTGGGTGATCCATCGGGGCAGCCGCCGCAGCCGCTGCGCCGCGGGGAGCAGGTCGCGTCCCCACGCGGCGTCGCCGGCGAGCAGGGCCGTGCCCTCGACGAGCGCCCCGAGGTGGCCGCGCGCGTGACCGGGGAGGTCGACGAGCAGGTAGCGGCCGTCGCCGAAGAGGTCGTGGGTGGCCAGCCCCCACGGGCCCGGCGTGAAGCTGTCGATGACGACGGCGCGGTCCCGCACCGCGTCGTCGAACCACCCCGGCAGGAGCCCGCGCAGGAGGCCGTCCCGCAGCCGCGGCGACCGCACGGTCTCCAGCTGCCCGCGGTGGAGCACCAGCGTCGCGTCGGGGAAGTGGCGCAGACCCCCGACGTGGTCGGGGTGCAGGTGGGAGAGCACCACGTGGGTGACGCTCGAGGGGTCGACCTGCTCGGCCACGTCCTGCCCTGCCGGCAGCTCGGGAGGCAGCAGCCGCCGGTAGAGGCGCCCGGTCAGCCCGGTGTCCCACGGCTGCGGGGCGTAGCCGGTGTCGAAGAGCACCACGTGGTCCCCGTCGCGGTAGCAGAACACCGTGGACGGGAAGCGTCGGCGCCCGCGGGGGTGGCCCGCCACGAGGCCCGCCATCTCGTGGTGGGTGTGCCCGCACACGTGGGCGTGCAGCTCACCGGGCATAGGAGGCCAGGCTCTCGTCCAGGCTGACCAGCGGGCGGTAGCCGAGCTGCTCGCGCGCCCGGCTGATGTCGAGCGTCTGGGAGAAGGCGACGGTGCTGAGGGTGTAGCGCATGAGCGGCGGCTCGGGGTGGCCGGGGAGCGCGCCGCAGACGCCCTCCATGAGCCCGGCGAGGGCGTACAGCGGTCGGGTCGGCAGCCGGCGGTAGCGGGGCGTGCGGCCGAGGAGGGCGAACAGCTGGTCGATCAGGCTCCGGAAGGGCCGGGGGTCGTCGTTGGTGATGTTGTAGACGCCGCCGGCCACGCCGGGGGTCTCGGCCGCCAGCCGGGCGGCGGTCGCGACGTTCTGCACCGAGGTGAGGTCGACCAGGGCGCGCCCGCCGTCGAGGAGCGGGATCCCGATGCGTTCGTGCACCTCCAGCAGCCGGGGGACGAGGCTGGGGTCGCCCGCGCCGATGATGCCGCGCGGGCGCAGGACGACCACCTCCGGGCCACCCTGCCGCTCCTGCTCGCGCCGGAGCAGCGCCTCGGCGGCGATCTTGGAGCGGATGTAGCCGGTGAGCCGGTTCTCCGGGTCGACCTGGTCCTCGGTGATGCCGATCGCGTGGCGCGGGGCGGCATAGATGCTGGGCGAGGAGATGTGCACCACCCGGTGGACGCCGTTGCGACGGGCGTGGTCGAGGACCCGGGCGGTCCCGGTCACGTTGGCGTGCTCCAGGTCCGGCCACCGCGCCCACGGCGTCGACAGCGCCGCGCAGTGCACGACGACGTCGGCCGGCGCGTCGGCCCCGGCCAGCGCGTCCAGGTCGCCGACGAGGGTCGGTCCGCCCGTGGGGAGGGCGGCGGCGTTGCGTCCGTTGCTGATCACCCGGTAGCCGTGGGCTCGCAGCTCGGCGACGACGTGCCCGCCGAGGAAGCCGCTCGCCCCGGTGACAAGTGCCGTCGTCGTCATCCGGGCATCCTACGGACGGGTAGGTTCGGGTCCGTGCGCGTGGCCCTGGTGACCGACTACTACCTGCCGACCCTCGGCGGGGTCCAGACGGCGGTCGGGGCGCTGCGCGAGGGGCTGGAGCGGGGCGGGCACGAGGTGACCGTGTGCTGCCCCCGTGACCGTGACCGTGACCACGAGCCGGAGCCCGGCGTCGTGGGACTCCCCGTCTCACCGGTCTTCCGCCCGGACGGCTATCCCTTCGCGTGGTCGCCGCGCCGGGTGCGCCGGGTGCTCCGCGAGGAGCTCGCCGCCCGCCGCGTCGAGGTGGTGCACACCCACTCCGAGATGTTCGCAGCCCTCTCGGGCGTCCGGGTCGCGCGCGAGCTCGGGCTGCCGGTCGTGCACACGATGCACGGGCGGATCGACGTCTACACCGACAAGGTGCTGCCGGTCCCGGCGCTCTCCACCGCGCTGCTCGCCTGGCTGCACCACCGGCAGGTGCCGCACTCCGACGTGCGCGTGGCCGCCACGCCCTGGACGCAGAGCAGGGTGGCGCGGCGGATGTGGCGGCTGATGGCCGCCCAGGCCAAGGCCAGCGACCACGTCGTCGTCCCCTCGGCCCACTTCGCCGCCAAGCTGGCCCGCGTGGGTGTGCGGACGCCCACCACGGTCGTCTCCAACGGCGTCGCCGTGGGAGTGATGGAGCAGGAGGACGGGCCGACGCTGCGCACGCTGGGGCCGCAGGACGAGCTGCGGGCGCTCTGGGTGGGCCGGCTCTCCCCGGAGAAGCGGCCCGAGGTGTTCGTCGACGCGGTCCGCCGGACCGGCCACGGGGTGCTCGGGACCGTGCTCGGAGACGGCGTGTCCCGCAGGGACGTGGCTCGGGCCGCGGCCGGTGCCCCGGTCCGCCTCGAGGGCTCGGTGCCGCAGTCGCAGGTGCTCGCCCGGATGCGGGAGAGCCACGTCCTGGTGAGCTCGTCGGTGGACTTCGACAACCAGCCGATGGTCATCCTCGAGGCGGTCGCCTCGGGGCTGCCGGTCCTGCATGCGGACCCCGACCTCGCCGAGGTGGTGCCCGACGGGGGCGGGTTCGCGGCGGACACGCCCGACGCGGCCGGGCTCGCGGCCGTGCTGGGACGCCTGCGCCGCGAGCCGGACCTGGTCCGGCGCGCCAGCGCCGCGATGCTCGCCGCGCGCGGCGCAGCAGCGGTCCCGGTGGCGGCGATGGAGCAGGTCTACCGCGGCGTGGTCGCGGCGCACGGCGGTCAGAGGTAACTACATTCCGTAGTAGAATGGGTGGTTCACCGAGGAAGAGGAAGGACCACGACCATGGGAGACTTCGACAGCAGGACAGCCCTGGTGACCGGCGCGGGTTCGGGCATCGGCGCGGCCTGCGCCAAGGACCTGGCGGCGCTGGGCGCCTCGGTGCTCGTCACCGACATCGACGAGGCGGCGGCGCAGCGCGTCGCCGACGAGATCGTGGCGGCGGGCGGCACCGCGTCCGCGCTGCGGCAGGACACCTCGGTCCCCGAGCAGAACGAGGAGGCCGTGCGGGTCGCGGTCGAGCGCTACGGGGCCCTGCACCTGGCGGTCAACAACGCCGGCGTCGGCGCCGGTCCGGACCCGGCCGGCGAGCTCGACCTGGCGGACTGGAAGCAGGTCATCGACATCAACCTCAACGGCGTGCTCTACGGGATGCGTTACCAGCTGCCCGCGATCGAGGAAGCCGGCGGCGGCGCGATCGTCAACATGGCCTCGATCCACGGGACGGTGGCCACGGGCCTGGGCGCCTCCGCCTACACCGCCGCCAAGCACGGCGTCGTCGGCCTCACCAAGCAGGCGGGCGTCGACTACGGCCAGCGTGGCGTGCGCGTCAACGCGGTCGGCCCGGCCTACATCGACACCCCGCTGCTGGCGCAGATCCCCGACGAGGTGCGCGAGGCCCTGGTCGCCAAGCACCCGGTCGGTCGCCTGGGCCGCTCCGAGGAGGTCGCCGCCCTCGTCAGCTTCCTGCTCTCGGACCGGGCCTCCTTCATCACCGGCGGCTACTACCTGGTCGACGGCGGATACACCGCGGTATGAGGTGAGCCCCGCCCCGCCCGGCACCCGCCGGGCGGGGCGACGAGGCCGGCGGCTGCCACCGCATACCCTGGTGCCATGACCCGTCACGACGGTCGGGACACCGACCAGCTCCGCGAGATCCGCATCACCCGCAACTGGCTCGACCACGCCGAGGGCAGCGTCCTCGTCGAGTTCGGGCGCACCCGCGTGCTGTGCGCCGCCTCCTTCACCGCCGGTGTGCCGCGCTGGCGCAAGGGCAGCGGCAAGGGGTGGACGACCGCGGAGTACGCCATGCTCCCGCGCGCCACCCACACCCGCTCCGACCGCGAGTCGGTCAGGGGCCGGATCGGCGGGCGCACCCACGAGATCAGCCGCCTCATCGGACGGTCGCTGCGCGCGGTCGTCGACCTCGACGCGCTGGGGGAGAACACCATCCAGCTCGACTGCGACGTCCTCCAGGCCGACGGCGGGACGCGCACCGCGGCCATCACCGGGGCCTACGTCGCGCTCGTCGACGCGGTCGAGACCGCCCGCGCCCAGGGGCTGATCAAGGCCGACGCCGAGCCGATCGTCGGCACCGTGTGCGCGGTGAGCGTGGGGATCGTCGCCGGCGAGCCGCTGCTGGACCTCGACTACGAGGAGGACTCGACCGCCGAGACCGACATGAACGTCGTGATGACCGGCGACGGCCGCTTCGTGGAGGTCCAGGGGACCGCCGAGGGGGTGCCCTTCGACCGCGAGCTGCTGGACGCGATGCTCGACGCCGCCGCCGAGGGCTGCGCGGAGCTCACCGCCCGCCAGGCGGCCGCGTTCGGGGGCGACGACATCGGCGGCTCCGACGCGGAGGAGGCCGGCGCGGACGTGGACCAGGGCCCGCCGACGTGGTGAGGCGCCGGTGAGCGGTCGCCGGCTGGTGCTGGCCACCCGCAACGACCACAAGGTCGTCGAGCTGCGCCAGGTCCTCGCCTCCGTCCTGGGGCGCACGGGCCTCGGGCTCGTCGGGCTCGACGCCTTCGAGGGGCTGGAGGACGTCGTCGAGTCCGGCGTCACCTTCGCCGACAACGCCCTCCTCAAGGCGAGGTATGCAGCAGCCGCCACCGGGCTGCCGGCGCTCGCCGACGACTCGGGGCTGGCCGTCGACGTCCTCGGCGGGGCGCCCGGCGTGTTCTCGGCGCGCTGGGCCGGGCCGCTCGCCGGGGCGGCCGGCCTGGACAAGGACGAGGCCAACAACCGGCTGCTGCTCGCCCAGCTCGCCGACGTGCCCGACGAGCACCGGGCCGCCGCCTTCGTGTGCGCGGCCGCGCTCGTGCTGCCCGGTGACGAGCCCGGCACGACGGGCGCCGAGGTCGTGCGCGAGGGCCGGTGCCGCGGCGTCGTGGGCCGCGAGCCCCGGGGGACCAACGGCTTCGGCTACGACCCGCTGCTAGTGCGCCCGGACGGGCGCACGCTGGCCGAGCACTCCGCGGAGGAGAAGAACGCGGTCTCCCACCGGGGCGAGGCGTTCCGGGCGCTGGCTCAGGACGTCGAGGCGCTGCTCGGCTGAAGGCTCAGCCGACCACGTCGATCCGGAACCCGGCCTCGCCGTCGGTCGCCTCGAGCTCGCCCTCGGCGGGCAGGTCCACGGCGTCGCACCCGGTGACGCCGCCCCCGACCTCGTCCGGCCACCGGCAGACGCCGTACTCCCCGGGCGGCACCGCGACCCGGAAGCCGCCCGCGTCGTCGATCGGGACCACCGTGCCCCCCAGCTCGGCGACCTGCGCCTCGCTCAGCGGGAACGCCAGGTAGGACCAACCCCTCGGGTCGTCGACCCGCTCCTGCCCCGTGAGGCCCCAGAAACGGTCGTCCATGGCCTCGACCGGGATCACCGCCAGCCCGCCGCCCCCGAGGGCCGGGTCGCCGGGCTGGCCCGCCACGTCGGACGTGCCGGACATGTGCCCGACCAGTCCTCCCGACACGACCGGTCCGGTCGAACCGGACGGACCGGCCGGGCCTGTCGAACCGGACGGCTCGGCCGGGCCTGTCGAACCGGACGGCTCGGCCGGGCCGACCGTGTGCGTGCCGCAGGCCGCCGGAAGACCCGCCGCGAGAGTCAGGGCGACAGTCACCAGGCACCGGCGGCCGGCGGACGAGCTCATCGGAAGACCAGGTCGAACTCGTGCACAGACATGTCGTCGAGGACCACCCGGAAGGTGCGCGTGGTCCCGGCCCACTCCCTCGGCGTGGCGGCGTTGACGTGCCACGTGGCGCCGCTGCGCACCAGGTCGTAGGTGGCACCGCCGTCCGTGAAGGAGCCGGACACCACCGTCGTGTCACTCACGTCGGTGCCGGTGACGGTCCACTTGATCGGTATGGTCCGGCCGGCGTTGACGCTGCCGTCCGGGGACACGGGCGGCTCGAAGCCTCCGAAGACGTAGTCCGACGGCGGCTCGGCCGCCGCCACGCGCTGCACCGTGACCGTGACGCTGGCGCTGGCCGTGGCGCCGCCGGAGTCGGTCACGGTCGCCGTGATCGTGTGGGTGCCCTCGCTCAGCAGGTCGTCGCGCTGCACCAACGAGGCGCCGGTCCCGAGCCGGCCATCGAGGTCCGAGCTCCAGACGACCGAGGCGCCCAGCTGACCGTCCTCGGCGTCGACCGCGGTCGCGGCGAGCTGGATCATCTGTGCCCCGGTCGCCACGAATCCGTCGGCAGGCCTGTCGACCGCCACCGTCGGCGCGAGGTTCGGCAGGGCGAACGCCGGCGAGGTGTGCGTCGTGCTGCGCAGACCGTCGCTCGCGATGACCCTGATCCGCGCCGCGCTGCTCCCGGGCAGGGACCACCTGGCGACGGACATCGAGGTGCCCCTCAGGTCGATGCCGATCGGGCTCCACGTCTGGCCGTCGTCCGGGCTGTAGAGCACGGTGTGACGAAGCTCGTCCTGGTCCGCGTCCGACGACGACCAGGTGATGGTGAGCCGGTCGGCGGTGCCGGACTGCGGCGCCGGGACAGACACCTCCGGCGCGCTGGTGGAGACGGTGCGGTCGGCCAGCGTCGTACCGCCCGCGAGCAGCTCGACCCGTGCGGCCCCCGCCAGCCCCTCGGGGACCACGACGTTGAAGATCGAGGGTGAGGCTGCGACGTCGCCGCCGGTCTCGGGCTCCCCGTGGGAGGCCACCGGGGTGAAGCGGGTCCGCCACAGCTCGCCCCCGGCGGCGTCCCGGAGGACCAGCGCGTGCGTGCCCGTCGGGTCGTCCGCGACCGGCGCGAGGTCGACCCCGAGCGCGGGCCTGAGCTCGGCGCTCTGCCCGTCCGCCGCGATGACGCCACGGATCATGTCGCCGGCCCCGGCGTCGGGGTCGTCGCTGATCGGTTCGTGGTCGTCGGTCAGCAGCTGCACGTAGTCGCGCTTGCCGATCCACCGTGCCTGCCCCGACTGGTCGGTCCCCCGGCAGTAGGACATGAGCGAGGTGTTCGTGTGTGGCGCGGACAGCAGCAGGTCCTCGTCCGAGTCGAGGTAGCGCGGGTCCACGCCCCAGATCTCGGTCTGCGGGTCACCCACAGGCCCCAGGGCAGCGACGGTCCGGGCGCCCATGCTTGTCCAGTCCGGGTAGTCCGCGGCGCTGCCGTCGGCCACCTCGTCGCACCAGCCCCTCTTCATGTCGTCGAAGATCCAGAGGATCTTCGTCCAGCCGTTCTGGGCGGCGTTCACGCTGTGGTGCAGCCCGTAGGAGTGACCGAGCTCGTGCACCACCCGGTTGCGGGCGTGTCCGCCCTCGCGCTCGCCCTCGAGGTCGGCGTCGAACCCCGAGGCCACCCGGCCCGACGACAGGCCGCCCTCGGTCCCGTCGTCGAAGTCCGGGATGACCCCGTACCAGCGTTGTTCCTGCGGGGCGTCGGCGAGCTCCTTCGCCGTCTGGAGCGTCTCGTTCATGTCGCCCAGGTCGGTCGGACGCTCGTCGACGGTGAGGTTCTGGAAGCCGATGCTGTAGTTCCCGCCGACCGGGAACTGCGCGAAGAACCGGTCGTTCTGCTCCCACAGGTCGGCATGCGTGGGCTCGACGACGGACTCGTCCTCCTCGAAGCTGATCCCGCGGTACTGCACGTCCGGTGCGAAGTCACCCCGAAGCCGACGGTCTCCGAGCACTGCGCGCTGGTGCCGCTCAGCTCCGGGTCGCAGGTGACACCGCCGGGCAGCTCCACGGCGAGCTCCAGGGAGTCCTGAAAGGTCCAGTTGAGCGGGAGCTGGAAGTTGAGGCTGTCCGCCATCGTGCTGCGATCCGCGACCGCGTCCTCGTCCACGAGCACACACCAGTGTCTCCAGGAAGACCCGCACCAGGGTCGTGCGCCCCTGGACGAGCGGCACGCTGTTGTCCCAGTCCTGGATCGCCTGGTTGACCTCGATCGCCTCCACCTGCAGGGGATCACTGAGGCACCCGGAGACGAGCGAGGTGAACTCCGCGGTCGTTCGGGCCACGGTGACGGTCCCGTCCCCGAAGACGTACGGCCCGTACGCGGCGATCGCTGCGGCGGCGGTGAAGGCGCCGTCCTCGATGGCGACGACGCCGTAGCGGTCCACGCCGCCCGCCCGGGCGTAGGACGTCGCGGACGCCATGGCGCGCGGCCCGGGCTGAGCCGGTTCAAGGTTCCCCCCTGGTGAGTGCAGATGCACAGCGAACGAGTCGACAGCGTCATCCAAGCACAGAAGGTGGTCGCCTGGTGGAGTTCCGGGAAATCTCCCTGGGGCCGTCCGCGGGAGCACCGTGTGCCCGCCCACGCGCGCCACCTCATACCCTTGTCCCGAGCACCCCCGACCCGAGAAGAAGAGGCACCATGGCGCACCAGTGGCGCGGCGTGATCGCGGAGTACGCCGACCGTCTGCCCGCGACGATCACCGAGCGCGTCGTCACGCTGCGCGAGGGCGGCACGCCGCTGATCCCCGCCGAGCACCTCTCCGGGCTCACCGGCGCGCAGGTGCACGTCAAGTACGAGGGCCTCAACCCGACCGGCTCCTTCAAGGACCGCGGGATGACCGCGGCGATCTCCGCGGCCGCGGCCAAGGGCGCCAAGGCCGTCATCTGCGCGTCGACGGGCAACACGTCCGCGAGCGCCGCGGCCTACGCGACCAAGGCCGGCATGGCGTGCGGGGTGCTCGTCCCGGAGGGCAAGATCGCGATGGGCAAGCTGTCCCAGGCGGTCGCGCACGGGGCCACCCTCATCCAGGTCGACGGCAACTTCGACGACTGCCTCGACCTGGCGCGCAAGCTGGCCGAGGCCTACCCGGTGGAGCTGGTCAACTCGGTCAACCCGGCCCGCATCGAGGGGCAGAAGACCGCCTCCTTCGAGGTCGTCGACGCGCTCGGCGACGCGCCGGACATCCACTGTCTGCCGGTCGGCAACGCCGGCAACATCACCGCCTACTGGAAGGGCTACACGGAGTACGCCGCCGACGGTCCGGCCACCCGGCGCCCGCAGATGTTCGGCTTCCAGGCTGCTGGCGCGGCGCCGATCGTGCTCGGCCACCCGGTCGCCGACCCGGAGACGATCGCGACCGCGATCCGCATCGGCAACCCGGCCTCCTGGTCGCAGGCCGAGGCGGCGCGCGACGAGTCCGGCGGGCTCATCGACTCGGTCACCGACGAGGAGATCCTCGTGGCGCACCGGCTGCTCTCCGCGCGCGAGGGGATCTTCGTCGAGCCGGCCTCGGCCGCCTCGGTCGCCGGGCTGCTCAAGGCCCACGCGGCGGGACGCGTGCCGGCGGGGGCGACCGTGGTCTGCACGGTCACCGGTCACGGGCTGAAGGACCCGCAGTGGGCGCTGCGCGACGCCTCCGGGGCGGACGTGGAGCCGGTGAGGGTCAGCGTCGACGTCGTCAGCGCTGCTGCCGCGCTCGGCCTGGAGTGATGCCGCCCCTGCAGCCGGGGCTGCGGGTGCGGATCACCGTGCCCGCCAGCACCGCCAACCTCGGTCCCGGGTTCGACGCCGTCGGGCTCGCGCTGGGGATGCTCGACGGGTATGACGTGGAGGTGCTCCCCGAGCCGGGTCACCTGGAGGTGGCCCTCGAGGGGGAGGGTGCCCGCCGCCTGCCGCGGGACGGCTCGCACCTGGTGGCCCGCCGTCTGCGGGACGCGCTGGGGGCGTGCGGCATCGGCTGGCTCGAGGGCTACGGGCTGCGGCTGACCTGTCGCAACACGATCCCGATGTCGGCGGGCCTGGGCTCGTCGGCGACCGCGATCGTGGCGGGACTCGGGCTCGGCTTCGCGCTGGCGCGAGGGGGCGACCTGACCGAGGCCGACCTGGGCCTGGTGAACACGCACGCCGGGATCGCCGAGGGACACCCGGACAACTCCTCGGCGTCCGTCTTCGGCGGTCTGACCGTGTCGTGGATGCCCTCGCTGCTGGTGGTGCGCACGGCGCGGCCGGTCCTGCACCCGGACGTCGTCCCCGTCGTGCTCGTCCCGGTGGACCAGCGGCTGGACACCGCGACGGCGCGCGCCGTGCTCGGCCCGCAGGTGGCCCGCGCCGAGGCGGTGCAGCAGGCGGGCCGCGCGGCGCTCCTAGTCCACGCGCTCACCGCCGAGCCGGCGCTCCTGCTCGACGCCACGCAGGACTGGCTGCACCAGGAGCAGCGACGACCCGCCTACCCGGTGACGATGGGCGCGGTCGACACACTGCGCGGGCTGGGCCACGCCGCAGTCGTCTCCGGCGCCGGCCCGACCGTGCTCTGCCTGACGACCACCGAGCTCGCCGGGGCCGTCGTCGGCGAGGCGCGCACGTGGGGCCGGGGCTGGCGGGTTCTCACCCCTGGGGTGCCGGACGTGGGCCTGCAGGTCCTGGGCTCGGGGGGCGCCCGCGGCTGAGGGGTGCCAGGATGGTGCCGTGACCTCCTCGACGCGGATGGTGGCCCTGGGCTTCGGCACGTTCGCCCGTGCCGACCGGATCTACGCCCTCGAGCGGATCAGCGGCGACGAGCGTGGCGAACGGAGCCGCACGAGGGTGTGGGTCGAGGGGGTGGCCGAGCCCCTGGTCGCCTCCCGCACCGAGGCCACGATCCTGCGCGACATGGGGCAGGGCGCCGCGGTCGCCGCACCGGAGCTGGACGAGGCGCTGGACCTGGCCCAGCGGCTCGCGACCGCGGCCGAGGCCGGGCGGGTGGACCTCAGCGACCTCGGACGACGGGCCCGGCGTCTGCTGGCCTCGACCACCCGGACCGCCAAGGACTGAGGGCCCCGCAGAATGAGGGCATGACCGCGACCGATCCGCACGCGCCCAGAGCCTTCCGCCAGGTCGACGTCTTCGGGGGCGGGTCCGGTCTCTCGGGCAACCCGCTGGCGGTCGTCCACGACGCGCAGGGCCTGGGCGAGGAGACCCTCGCCGCGTTCGCCCGCTGGACCAACCTGTCCGAGACGACCTTCCTGCTGCCGCCGACCCACCCGGACGCGGACTACCGGGTGCGGATCTTCACGACCGCCGGCGAGCTGCCCTTCGCCGGTCACCCCACGCTCGGCTCCGCGCACGCCTGGCTCGAGGCCGGCGGCCGGCCGAGGCACGCCGACCGCGTCGTGCAGGAGTGCGGCGCCGGGCTGGTCCCGGTGCGGTTGGCGCCGCAGCTGGCCTTCGCCGCACCGGCGCTGCTGCGCTCCGGGCCGGTCGACCGGGACCGGGCCGCTCTCGTCAGGGCCGCGTTAGGCCTCGGCCAGGAGGAGATCGTCGCGATGGAGTGGATCGACAACGGCCCCGGCTGGCTCGGCGTCGAGCTCGCCGACGCCCGGGCGGTGCTGGCGGTCGAGCCGGTCGCCGAGCACTTCGCCGCGCCCGGCACCGACGGTGACGTCCTCGGCCTGGCGCTCGGGATCGTGGGCCGGTGGCCCGACCCTGGCGCCGTCGGCAAGGACGTCGAGGTGCGTGCCTTCTTCCGCGACGGGGGCGCGGTCGTCGAGGACCCCGTCACAGGGAGCCTCAACGCCGGCATCGGACAGTGGCTGGGCGGGGCTGGTCGGCTCCCCGCGCGCTACGTCGCCGGACAGGGTTCGCGCCTGCGGCGCGACGGTCGGGTGTCCGTCGAGCTGGAGGGCGACGACGTCTGGGTCGGCGGCCGGGTCAGCACGACCATCCGCGGCGAGGCGCTGCTCGGCTGATCAGGGTGACGGCGCGAGTCAGGCTGACGGCGCGAGCGAGGGGAGCAGCCCATACCACTCCTCGATCGTCCCGGTCCAACCATGAGGGGTGACGGCGAAGACGTCGCCGTGCAGGGCCACGGTCAGGTGGCCGCTGCAGCGCCACGCAGGGAAGAACCGGTGCTCGTCGGCGGTGCTGACGTCTCTGCCGTCGCGGCGGACCACCGTGACACGACATCCGTCCATCGCGCACCACCGTCCGCCCTCGAACGTGCGCTCTGGTGCGAGGTCGCAGGCGATCTCCCGCAGCTGGTCGCTCAGGTCGGCCATCCCGTGGCCCGCGGCCGTCTCGCCAGACCCGCGGTAGGGCACAGGCGTCGCGATCGTGCGTACTCACGCGCCTGCTGGGGATCGCGGCCGACAAGCGCGATGTGGGTCATGCCGGCCTCCGTGATCCGACGAGGAGACCACGATGGGCTACAGCACGCACTACTTGGGGGCGTTCCGGATCGACCCACCGCTCAACCCCGAGGAGACGGCCTGGCTGCGGTCCTTCCGGCGCTCCCACCGGCCGCTGTTCACCGATCCGCACGAGGTGCCGATGAATCCTGGCGTAGTCCCGACGGACCACCCCCTCGTCACCCTGTGGGCAGCGGTGCTGCCTTCTCTGGTGCAGAGCGGGGCGGGCCGTCCACGTGCGATTGGGAGCCGTCCGTCGACGGTCGACAGCTGCTGTGGGACGGGCGGTTGTTCCTGCTCGCCGCAGCCGACAACCACATCGACGAGGTGGTCCTCGAGGAGCAGGCGTGGGCCGACGGCGTGCTCGGGTCGGGGCAGCCTCCGCAGGGTGAGGGATGAGCGGGATCACGCTGGACGCCGGGCCGCTGATCCAGCTCGACCGGGGCGACCGCAGGGTCATCCTGCTGCTCGCGCGCGCCGAGAGCGTCGGCGCGCGGGTCGTGATCCCCCGGCGTCTGCGCTGGCGCAGGCCGTCCGAGACACCGCCCGACAGGCCAGGCTGGCGAGGTTGCTCCGCCAGCCACTGACCGAGGTGGTCCCGTTGGACCGGGTCGAGGC
Organism: Ornithinimicrobium avium; assembly: GCF_003351765.1. Classification (NCBI taxonomy): domain Bacteria; kingdom Bacillati; phylum Actinomycetota; class Actinomycetes; order Micrococcales; family Ornithinimicrobiaceae; genus Ornithinimicrobium; species Ornithinimicrobium avium. The sequence continues at coordinate 1,731,796 of NZ_CP031229.1, read as the reverse complement.
CACGAGGATCGGGCGCCTCCTGGCGCACCGCCGTACCCGTGACATAGCGGACGCCCACGTCGTGGTCTGTGCCCGTCGCTCAGGGACTGCCGTCGTCACCACCGACCCCGACGACCTGCGTGCGCTCGACCCGGACCTCCGGCTGCATGCGCGCTGACCCTCGCCCATGTCAGACATCTGTGTCAGGCATCCGCAGGGCCGGAGCCCCGGCATTGCCTGACACGGCTGCCCGACACAGGCCTGTCGACCGGACCCGCCCTGTGCACCCCCGACCACCTGATCTCTCAGCTGGCCGGGGGCGCGTGAGGACAAGCGAGCGTGGTGGCGCTACGTGAGCTCGACCAGTGCCTCGGTCAGAGCCGGGAGCGCCGCCTCCTCGTGCACCGCGAGGCCGCGCCGGGCCATGGCGGGCGCGAGCTCGGGGTCCCAGGACGCCTCGACGCGGGTGCCGTGCAGCGGCAGCCGGGCGGGCAGGGCGAGGTAGTCGTCAGCCGACATCCGCCACGGCCGGGCGCCGAAGCGTCGGACCACGTCCCGCGCCATCGCGAGCCCGGCCCAGTCGAAGTCGCCGTGGTAGCGCAGCAGCGCGCCGGCGTCCCGCAGCCTGGCCAGCACCTCGAGGGTCACCAGCGCGGGGCGGCCGCTGGTGCAGACCAGCCCGACCCCGGACGGCCCGGACGCGGCGGCCGACTCGACCACCCGCGGGTTCTCGCAGACCAGGACGCTCTGCCCGGGGGCGAGGGCCAACCCCTCGTCGACGTCGCGCCAGGTGAGGTGCAGGACCGCACGCGCCTCGGCATACGCCCCGACCCGCTGCGCCAGCGGCCCCTCGCCGGAGGGCAGCAGACCGAGCGTCAGGCAGGTGGAGGAGATCCGGTCGGTCAGGACACCCACCGACTCCCACTCCTCCCGCGCAGAGCGGGGCTCCTCACCAGCCCCAGCCCCAGCCCCGTCCCCGGCCCCGTCCCCGTCCCTGGCCGTCCCGACATCCTCGCGCAGGAGCCGGGCCGCGCGCAGCACCACGGCGCCCAGCCGGCGGTCGTCGTCGAGGGCGTGGGCGTCCCCGAGCAGCCGGGCCGCCAGCTCGGTGCGGGCGACGGGCGGGGCGGCGATGGCACCGGCGCCGCCACGGCCCAGGTGGTCCCGCTGGTGCCACAGCACCGCCAGCGCGTCCCCGACCAGGGCCGCCGGGTCGGCGTCGCGACCGAGCACCCCGTCCCGGCGCAGCGCGGCCAGCCAGTCGTCGAGCCGGTCGTCGAGGCCGGCGTCGGCGGCACCGGGATGGGCATCGCGCCAGGCGGCGAAGACGGCATACGGCTCCTCCTGCCGGGCCGCCCGCGCCGCCCGGGCGGCAGGACGGTCCGCGAGCGGACGCCCGAGCACGGCGCTGGCCGCCGCGACGAGGTCGGTGCCTGCCCGCTCGCGCAGGCGCCGGTCCACGGCCGCCAGGTCCACCCGGACCCGCCCGGTCAGCACGCTGCGGCCCAGCAGGTCGGACAGGGCGCGCTGCTCCTCACGATCCAGGTCGGGCACGGTGACCAGCCCGCGGGCCTCCAGGCCCTCCCGCTCCAGCCGCTCGGCGAGGAGCGCCCAGGTGCGGGACAGGGCCGGCGCGGCCCACCAGGTGCTGCTCACTCAGTGCGCTCCGACGGCGGTGAGCTGCTGCCCGTCCCAGCGGTGCTCGAACTGGGCGATGCCCCGCTGCGCCGGGCTGCGCAGCGCCTCGTAGATGGCCAGCGAGGGCACGCTCGCGTGCGTCCCCCACAGCCGTTCGCTGGTCATGACGAAGTCCAGGTCGAGGTCGACGAGCAGCCCGAACAGCCGCGGGTGGGTGCGGGCGTCGATCTTGGGGAAGGCGTCGTCGAGCAGCACGAAGCGCGGCGCGTGCGGCGCGGCCCCGGCCAGCGAGGTGAAGTGCGCGGCGGCCGCGGCGAACAGCGGCAGGTAGCACAGCACCTTCTGCTCGCCCTGGGACAGGGCGCTCTTGCGGTGCAGGTCGCGCCACTGCTGCACCTCGGGGCGGAGGTACTGGACGGTGAAGGCGAACCACTGCCGGTAGTCCAGCGCCCGCTCCAGGTGCTCGGCGTAGGAGTCCTCGGGGGCCTCCGAGCGGGACAGGTCGATGAGCCGGTGCAGAGCCTCGCGCAGCTCGGTCCGCTCGTCCGGGAGAAGCGCTCCGAGGGGCTGGCCGAGCAGCTCGACGGCGCGGCGCGCATCGGTGGGGATGTCCTCGCGCAGCCGCCAGCGCAGCCGGACCCGGATGCCCTGGGAGGTGGTGACGGTGGTGAGCTGGTCGTTCATCGCCGCCACCAGCTCCTCGGCCTGGCGGCGGACGCCCCGCAGCGCGTCGCCGAGCTGGCTGAGCACATGGGTCTCGAAGAGGTCCCGTTCGCGCTCGGTGAGCAGCTCCCGGTCGGTGGCCACCCGGGTCGAGAGCACCTCCGCGAGCCGGGCGACCGGCTGGTCGCCGGCGCTGTCGTCGCGGGCCACCGCGGCGAACACGTCGCCAGGACCGGTCTGCACCAGGCGCGGCTCGTGCGTGGACGCCGGCCCGCTCTGCAGCGCGGTCATCGCCTGCAGCACCTCGTTGCTGGTGCGGTGGCCGGAGCCGCTGCGCCCGACGAGCTCCTTGACCTCGTCCCGGTCCGCCGGTGGGCGGTCGGGGTCGGCGCCCACGTCGGCCGACGCGACCAGACCGGGTATGGCGTGCAGCGCCCGGAGCGCCTCGAAGGCCTCCTCCCGGCGCGGCTCGGCGTCGGCGAGCGCCGCCCGCTCGCCGTCCAGCCGCCCCTCGACGGTGCCCTGCGCGGTGAGCAGGGCGTCCCGTGACCTCGCCTGCGCGGCCTGCTCCGCGGCGGCGGCCTCCTCGGCGCGGCGCAGCTCGGTGATCCGGCGCTCCAGGTCGGCGATCTCGGCCCCGGCCGCAGCCGCGAGCTCCTCGTGCTCGGCGTGCACGGGCTGCCAGGCGGCCCCCGCCCGCTCGTGCGCGGACCGCCGCGCGTCGAGCTGCTCGGCGTCCTCCCGGGCCCGCTCGGCACGCTCTCGCCAGGTCGCCAGCTCGCCGGTCAGCGCCGCGGCCGCCCGTTCGAGGCCCGACAGCGCCTCCTCGGCGGACCGCGCCAGCTCGCGGCGGGCGTCGAGCTCCTGCGCGGTGACGGGCAGGTCGTGCCGCTGCGCCAGCGCGACCAGCTCGGTATGCCGTGCCGCTGCCCGCTCCCGTGCCTCCCGGGCGCGGTCCAGGGCGGCACGCAGCTCGGTCTCGGCGCGCTCCAGGTGCTCCCGGTCAGACTCCTCGCGGGCCCACGCGGCGAGCACCCGGTCGTGGCGGGGGCGGGCCGCGAGCCAGGCCTGCAGGGCGGCCAGCAGGTCGCGGGCAGCCTGTGCGGCGGCCGCCGCCGCGTCCCGCCCGGTCTCCTGCTCGGCGATGAGCGCGTCCAGCTCGGCGGCGCGCCGGGCCCGCTCAGCGGCGCGGGCGCTGGCCCCGATGAACTGCGCGGTGTCCTTGCTGGTGCGGCCGTGCGCCGGTCCGACGACCCAGGCGCCCACGGTCGAGACGGCCACCGGCACCCCCTGCGCCGACGCGCCGTCGTCGAGCAGGCCGACGCGGCGCAGCACCCGGACGACCACCTCCGGGGCGACCAGGTCCGACGCGTCCGGGTCGGGCGCGAGGACGGCGCCCAGGCCGTCCCGGTCCTCGCCCGCACCGGTGCGGGCGGCGGCCGTGAGCACGACGTCCTGCCGGTCACCGTCGAGCAGCGCACCCCCCGGGGTGACCCACGCGTCGAGCAGGCCGGCGCCCTCGAGTGCCGCCTCCAGACGCGCGCGGTCGGAGGCGGGCACGTCCTCGCGGAAGTCGACCAGCCGCCACAGCGGCGCCCCGGGCAGCTCGTCGCGCGCGTCCCGGCGCCAGGGCGGGGGAGCGGGCGCCGGGTCGACCTCCCGGTCGACGGCGGCGCGGCGCTCCCGCAGGTCCGCCAGCAGGGTCCGGGCAGCTGACTCCTGCTGCTCGGCCGCCGCCAGGCTGCGCCCGACCTCGGCCTGCCGCGGGGCCGCGGCCGCGGCGACGAAGGACTCCAGGCCCGCCAGCCCGTCACGGCTCAGCTCGGGCAGCTCCAGCGGCACGGCCACAGGGTCGGAGCGCCACGAGCCCAGCGCCTCCGACAGCTCGGTCTCGGCCGCGCGCACCGCGCGCTCCGCCTCCGTGACGAGCGCGCGCGCCGCCTCCGTGCGCGACTGCACCGCCTCCGCGGACTCCTCCGCGCGGCGCGCGTCGGCCTGGGCGGCCTCGCCGGCGCGCCGGGCCTCCTCGACGACCTGGACGGCGGCCTTCACCTGGCCGACGAGCGTGCGCACCTGCGCCGCCCAGCCGGTGTGCGTCTCGCCGGCGGCCGCGAGCTGGTCCTGCGTGGTCGCCAGGTCCGCCGGCGCGGCCCAGACCGGCGCGGAGCTCAGGACCGCCGCCGTTGGGGCCGGCCCCGGGCGGGCGCCGGCGCGCGAGGCCGCCCCGGCTGCCTCGCCGGTCGCCCGATGCAGCGCCTGGGTCCGCCGGTGGACGGCGGTGCACCCCGCGTCCGCATGGTCGCCGCTGCGCACGGCCCTGCCCGCCGCCTGGTCGACGTCCGTGGACGCCCGCTCCAGGGCCGACCCGAGGTCGGCGGCCCGCCGGCCAAGCTCGACCAGGCGGTCGCGGGACCGCGCCTCGGGGCCGGACTCCAGGGCGGCGCGGCGCGCCTGGGACCCGGCGCGCTCCTGCTCGGCCGCGGCGATGGCCTCGGTCGCCGAGGTCAGCCGCTGCGCGACCTCCTCCAGCTCGCGCTCGCTCCCGCGCACCCGGCGCCGCGCGCCGGTGACGGCGCTCGCCGCGTCGAGGGCCGCCTGTCCCCGGTCGGCGATGACCGACCGGGCATAACCGGCATACGTCTGCACGAAGTCCGTCAGCGCGAGGGCGGCGCGTTCGCGCCGGTCGAGGTCCTCGCCGAAGGCCTCCAGCTCGTCGAAGGTCGCGCCGGCGTCGCTGACCGTGCCGGAGTCGAGCACCGGAAGCGCGTTGACCAGCTGCTCGGCCAGCCGGCGCGGGTCGATGTCCTCGCCGACCTGGGGCTGGCGCAGCCAGTAGATGAGCCGCAGGAGGGAGTCGTACTGCTCCGGTGGCAGCCCGAAGAGGATCTGCCCGACGTGCTCGCGGTAGCGCCGCGCGCTGTCGAAGACCTGCCCGAGCTCGTCGTCCTCGAGCGCGGCGGCCAGCGCGGACTGGCCCAGCGGCCCTGCCGAGTCGTCCAGCGCCAGGTCCTCACCCACCCGCCTGGAGGAGGTGAAGAACCACGAGCTGGCCCGCTTGGCCGAGGCGGTCGCCCGCATCCCCACCCCGCAGGTGAGCGTCTGCGGCTCGCCGTCCTCCCCGGTCCGGGCGAACTCCAGCCAGACGTAGCCGGTGCGCGCCTGCCCCTCGTAGCCGTCCAGCAGCAGCCACACCAGGCTGGTGTGGTGCCGGCCCGAGGCGGTGAGCCGGGAGGCGTCCCCGTCGATGACGAAGGGCAGCAGCATCTCCAGCGTCTTGGACTTGCCGGCGCCGTTGGTCCCGCGCAGCAGCAGTCGTCCGTCGGCAAAGTCGAAGACCTGCTCGTCGTACTGCCAGACGTTGAGGACCCCCGCCCGGTTCATCCGGTAGCGGTCCTGCCCGCTCGTCGCGGTCGTCGTCATGCCCTCACTCCTCGTCGCCGGCGTCGCCGGTGTCGTCGAACAGGGACCGCTCCCCGGTGGTGCTCGCCTCGGCCAGCGTGACCTGCGGCGCGTAGCGGGTGGCGGCAGCGTGCACGAGCAGCTGCGCCCCGTCGCGACGGACCAGGCCGAAGCGCACGAGCACCTCCAGGGCGTCCCGTACCGCCCCGTCGGGGTCCTCGCGCTGGTCCCGCCGGAGCCGGTCGATCCAGGTCCGGTGCACCTCGAGCGACTGGTCGAGGGCAGTGGTGGAGGGTATGGCGCGCCAGGCACGGTCGTCCCCGCCGCCTCCGCTCGCGACGGTATCGGCGAGGCGCTCGAGGACCAGGAGCGCGAGCTGCCGGGTCTTGTCGGCCCCCGGGAAGGACTCGTCGGTGAAGCCGTCGTCCGGGTCCACGAGCACGGCGCCCTCGGCCCGCAGCTCCAGCTGGAGCCCGAAGCGGGAGTCGTACCAGTCGCGCTCGCGGTTGCGGTTGCGCCGCCACCACTCCGCGTGCTCCTCCGGCAGCTCCTCAAGAGTCAGCAGCGGCGACTCCAGGAGCCGGCGCCGGGTCTCGCGCCGGGCACCGCCGACCGCCGAGGGCAGCGCCGCCTGCTCGAGCACCTCGCCCGGGCTGCGCGCGGCGGACAGCGGTGCGCTGACCAGCTGGCCGAGCAGGTCGCGGCGGACGTCGAGCAGCGACTGGGTGCGCTGGTCGACCCAGTGCTCCAGGTCACCGTCCCGCTCGCGCAGCACGCCGTGACCGACGAGCACGAGCAGGGCCGCGTGCAGCGACCGGCGGTCGGCGACACCGTCGAGGTCGACCTCCATGCCGGCGTCGACGGCGGCCGAGCGCACCTGCTGGACCAGCTCGTCGACGAGCAGCTGGCTGCGCGCGCGGGTGAGCGCGGCGACGGTCAGGCACAGGAAGGCGTAGGCGCGGGGCGTGAACGGGGCGCCGCTGCGCCGGCGGAGCGGCCGGGTTGGGTCGGCGCCGAGCCCGGCCTTGTAGAGGCGGGCGGAGGTGGGGTCGACCTGCAGCCGGTAGCCCAGCCCCTCGGCGAACATCTTGGTCAGCTCGCCCTGGTGCCGCCGCACCAGGCGCAGGTCGTCGGCGTCCGGCCCGTGGGCCGTGAGCAGCGGACGCAGCATCAGCGCCCGGGCGGCGCGCTGCCGCTCGGCGAGGTCCTGCGGGTCGATGGCCGTCGCGTGGGTCGTGGTGGTGTCGTCGGTCATCCGGTCGCCTCCGTCGAGGAGGTATGGGGTCGCTCGAGCCGGACCTCCAGGCTGCGGCCCACGAGGGTCAGCCGGCCGGAGGGGCTGGCCACCACCGTCCGGGCCGCCGGGTCGGAGTGGACGACCAGCTGCGCCGCCGCGCCCGGGATGCCGGTGACCGGGGGACCGGTGCCGTCGGCGCCCACGGCGAGCGCGTCTGCATACAGGTCGAGCAGGACCTCCCGCGCGGCGTCGCTGACGCGCACGCGCTCCATCCGGCCGGGGTGGGCGAGGATCTCGGCGACCGCGGCGGCGCGGGCCCGCTCGGCCGCCGCCCGCTCGGCCAGGCGCGCCGACTTGGCGGCGGCGAAGTCCTCGCGCTGGGCGCTGCGGCCGCTCACCGTGCGCTTGCCCTGCGTGCGCAGCATCACCGGGACCTCCGCGCGCGGCGCCCGCCACCACGACGTGGTCGGGGCAGGGCGCGCTCGGGGTCGTCGGCGACGAACCCGAGGTGGCGTGCTCCATACAGCCCGAAGACCCCGGCCCACAGCGCGTGGGCGGTGTCGTCGTCGGCGGTGTCGAACCAGGAGGCGAGCCGGACCAGGTCGGCGTACCGGCCGTGCTCCCGGTCGGCCGAGGAGGCGATGCGACGCAGGTTGGTCAGCAGCGAGCGCATCGCGGCGGTGGCGAGGTGGCGGACGCCGTCGGCGTCGCTGGCTCGCGTCCCGTCGCCTGCGAACCAGGCGCGCAGGCTGTGCCAGTCCTCGACCTGGAGGCCGGCCGACCGGCGCGCGGCGCGCCCGTGCAGGTCGAGCAGTCGCTCGCCGGCACCGGCGCGGGCGACGAGCGCGGGGACGGCCGGCTGGATCCGCCGCACCACCTCGGCCAGCTGCGGCATGTGCCGGGAGACCTCGTCGACGAAGCGCTGGAGGTAGTCGATGAGCGCGGTCTTGAAGAGCTGGAACTCGGCCCGGTCCAGGTCGAAGCGGGAGAGCACCTGGGTGAGGTAGGTGTAGAACTCCCGCGTGCTGCGCACCAGCTCGTCGAACTGGGCGAAGATTGTGGTGATGTCGCGGGCCAGCGCGTCGGGGTCGACCTGCCCGAGCTGGCGCGGGTCGAGTTCGACGAGGGCGGTGAGCCCCGCCAGGATGCCGCCGAGCAGCTGGCTGGAGACCTCCCGCGCCGACTCGGTGTGGCCGAGCAGCTCCTCGACCTGGCGGTGGACCAGCTCGCCGCGCTGGGTCAGCTGGTAGCGGGCCCGGTTGCGCAGGTAGTCGGCCAGCGTGCGCGCCTCGGCCTCGCGCGGGCTGCGGGCCAGGTTGCCGTGCTCGACGAGGTAGCTGAGCCGGTCGTCGACGGTGTCGAGGTCGAGCTCGATCCCCTGCTCGGCCAGGCTGGCCTGCACCTCGGCAGCGCCCTGGTCGGACATGAGCCCGGACAGGCCGCCGGTGAAGATCCGCATGATCGCGACGTACTGGACCGCCTCGTCGTTGACGGCATAGCGCAGCGCCTCGAGCCGGTGGCGGTCGACCGGCGTCGAGCGTGCTGCGGGCCCGTGCTGCGTCACGGGCTCTAGCGTAGGCAGTACCCCCGACAGACCTGCCGAGGGTGCCGCCGTCAGCGTCGCAGGCTGTTGGGGTTGATCTGCGAGCGCAGCGCCACGCCGTACTCGTGCTGGCCGTCGACGTTCGGGTGGAAGGGCGCCGGGTCCAGGACGCCGAAGAGGTAGGCGTCGGGCGAGTTCACGCCGTGACCCTTGAACCGCCTCGTGACGTCGACGAACTGGAAGCCGTGCGCCTCCGCCGTGGTGCGGATCGTCGCGTTGAGCAGGTCGGCGGCGTCGTTCATCATCTGCTGCTCGGCGACGGACGCCTCGAGCGAGGAGTCCGGGCTGAGCGGCACCGTGTAGGCGCCGTACTCCGGGGAGAAGAGGCGGGGGTAGCCGGTGACGACCACGTGTGCGTCCGGTGCTGCCGCGCGCACCTGCGTGTAGGCCGCTTCCAGCAGGGCGGGCAGCCCGGCCGTGATCCCCTGCTCCACCTGTGCGACGGCAGCGGCGCACACCGGGTCCGGCCGCGCCAGGCAGGCGAGGACCACCTGTCCCCATTCGATGTCGTTGCCGCCGACCGTGATCGTCACCACGTCGGTGTCCTCGTCCAGCGTGCCGAGCTGCCCCGTCAGCATGGTCTGGACCGTGGCGCCCGAGACGGCGACGAAGTCGTCCAGGGCGATCTTCATCCTGCCGTCGAGCACGTTGGGGTAGGCCTGGCTCGGGTCGACGCCCGTGCCGGCCGCGAAGGAGTCGCCCAGCGCGTCGTAGTCGTAGGTCTTCGGTGCGGCGTTACCCGGAAGGACGCTCCCGACAGAGAGCGCGAACGTAGAGAGCGCGACGGCGGTGAGCCGGATCCTGCCTGCAACACGTGAGTCCATGCCTGGACGTTAGTGCAGGTCATGGCGGGTGTCTATAGCCCGGCAGCTAGTCTTGACCCTCGCGCGCCCGTGGTGGAACTGGTAGACACGCAGGATTTAGGTTCCTGTGCCTCGCGGTGTGCGGGTTCGAGTCCCGCCGGGCGCACCGTCCTCCCGTCCCGGCCGGACGAGACCCGTCTCGTAGGCCAGGACCACCGCCTGCACCCTCGAGGTGAGGCCCAACTTGCCCAGGATCCGGTTGACGTGGGTCTTGACGGTCGCGGGCGAGACGACCAGCGCGTCCTGGATCTGCGCGTTCGACAGCCCGCCGGCCATCAGCCGCAGGACGTCCAGCTCGCGGGGGGTGAGCCCGAGCAGCTCCGCTGGAGTGCCCTCGTGCGGGGGCGGGCCGAGCACGTGCTCCTCGATCAGCCGGCGGGTCAGCGACGGGGCCAGGAGCGACTCGCCGGCGGCGACGGTGGCGATGCCATCGACGAGCCGGTCCGGCGGGGTGGTCTTCAGCAGGAAGCCGGCCGCTCCCGCCCGCAGAGCGCCGTAGACGTAGGAGTCCAGGTCGAAGGTGGTCAGCACCAGCACCCGGGTGGGGCAGCCCAGCCGCGTCAGCTCTGCGGTCGCGGCCACGCCGTCCAGCACCGGCATGCGGATGTCCATCAGGCACACGTCGGGTCCCGTCCTGCGGACCACCTCCACCGCCTGCCGCCCGTCCGCGGCGGTCCCGACCACCTCCACGCCGCGCCCGGTGAGGACCATCTCGAGCCCGGACCGGACGAGGTCCTGGTCGTCGGCGACGACGACCCGCCGCGGGGCGAGCCCGTCGGTCACGGCCCGACCGGGAGGCGGACGTCGAGCTCGAACCGGCCGCCGCGGGTCCCGTGCTCCAGCGTCCCGCCGAGCAGATGCACCCGCTCGGCGAGCCCGAGCAGCCCCAGGCCCGCGCCGACGCTCTCGGGGTCGGTCGTGCCCGCCGCGTTGCTCGTCCGGATGTCGAGGCGGTCGCGCAGCGTCGTGACCGACACCGACGCGCGGTGGTCGGCCGCATAGCGCAGCGCGTTGGTCAGCCCCTCCTGCACGACCCGGTATGCCGACACGTCCGTCCCCGCGGGCAGCGCCGGGAGCTCGGTCGGCAGGTTCAGGTCGACGTCCAGGCCCTCGGCCCGGAAGGCCTCGACGAGCGCGGGAACCTGTGCCAGGCCGGGCACCGGGCCGAGCCCCAGCTCGTCGTCGGGGTCGCGCAGGAGATGGAGCAGCCGACCGGTGTCGGACAGCGCGCGCCGACCGGTGTCCGACACGCCGGCGAGCACCGAGCGGGCCCGCAGGGGGTCGCTGGCGAGCAGCTCGCGGGCCGCGTCGGTCTGCACGACCATGGCGCTGATCGAGTGCGCCACGACGTCGTGCAGCTCGCGGGCGACCCGTTGCCGCTCGGCGTGCACGGCCGCCCGGCGCACCGCCTCCTGCGCGTCCCGCAGCTCCTCGGCCTGGTCGGCCAGGCGCCGGGTGACGCGGCCGAAGACGTAGGGCGGCAGGATCAGCGTCCCGAGGAAGATCACGTCGCCCACCCCGTGCACGCGCTCGTCGACGAGCAGGTAGTCCACCGCGAAGGCGGCCGCGATCACGGCCACGCCCCACAGGCCGCGGTAGGAGCGCACCCAGCGGCCGAGGGTGTAGCCGCAGACCGCGCAGAACAGGATCGGGGCGGCCGCCTCGTCCAGCTGCGGACCGATCCAGGGCATCTGGAGCAGCACGAGCGCGGCGAGGGTGGCCGTCAACAGACCGGCGGCGCGACGCCATACCAGGATGAGGGCGGCGACCACCTCGAGGGCGGCGGCCGCGGCCCAGCCGGAGGGCCGCAGGGCGACCAGCTCCGCCACGCCGATCGTGGCCAGCCCGGCGGGGAGCAGGACGTCCCACGGGCGCAAGGACCGCACGCTGAGGTGCACGCCTCCGAGCGTACGAGCATCCGGGGCCGGACGCCTCAACCCAGGGGTTGAGAGCGGTCCGACCCGCAGGGCGACGACCGCGCCCGGGCGCGTCCCTAGCGTCGGGAGAGCACGGCCCGGTCCACGGGCCCCCACGACCCGGAGGTCGCCATGGCACGCACGTTCCTGTCCACCGAGCAGTCCCAGCAGGCCGTCGGTCGGTTCGCCTGGGCAGCCGCCTGGGCGGGCCTGGTCCTCGGCCAGCTGCACGCCCTCGCCCGCCACAACACCGTCGACGGCCAGGGCGACCTGCAGCAGCCGCTGACCAGGTGGTGGTCCGACCCGGCCAGGCGGGTCCTGCGGCCGCTGCTCGACTGGGCCGACCCCGACACCGTCTACCTGACCTACGGCAAGGTGTGGCTCCCGGTCTTCCTGGCCTTCACCCTGTGCGCGGTCGTCGTCTACCGGAGGCGCCGGCCCACGGGGTGGGAACGGCTGGCATGGCGCGTGCTGCTCGGCGGCTACGCGCTGGCGTGCGTGGCCGTCCTCATCGACTACTGGACCCAGTGGACCGGCTACAACCGGTTCGCCCAGGCGTCCTTCTTCGTGCTGACCGTCCCCAGTCTCGCGCTCGTCCTCCTGGGCGGGACCGTGCTCGGCAGCACGCTGCTGGTGCGGCGCTACCGTCCGCTGCTGCCTGCGCTGCTGCTGGCTCTGCAGGTCCCGCTGGCGCTCGGCATCCTGTCGTTCACCTCGATGGGCAGCGCGGCGCTGCCGACGATGTTCGCCTTCGCGGTGCTCGGGCGGCGCGTGGCACTGGCGCTGCCGGTCGACGGTCGTCGTCGGTCAGGCAGCAGGCAGCCCGACCCCCAGCTGCTTGGCCAGTGAGGCCACGTGGCCCTTGGCCCGCACGTTGTACCTCGCCAGCTCGACCACGCCCCGCTCGTCGAGGACGAACGTCGAGCGGATCACCCCGGTGACGGTCTTGCCGTACAGCTTCTTCTCCCCGAAGGCGCCGTACGCGGTGAGCACCTCCTTGGACTCGTCGGAGACGAGCGGGAAGGTCAGACCCTCCTTCTCGATGAACTTCGCCAGCTTCTCCGGCGAGTCGGGGGAGATCCCGACCACGGCATACCCCGCCCGTTGGAGGACGGCGAGGTTGTCGCGGAAGTCGCACGCCTGGGTGGTGCAGCCGGGCGTCATTGCCGCCGGGTAGACGTAGAGGATGACCTTCTGCCCGGCGAGGTCGGACAGGCTCAGCTCCTTGCCGTCAGCGGTGGGCAGCGTCCAGGCGGGGGCGGGCTGACCGGGCTCGAGGCGGGACATGCGGGTGACCTCCAGGGTTCGGGGACGGACGTTCTGCGTTATCGTCTCAGCAGTACCGCCGACCATCTACCCGAGGGGCACGACGCACATGGCAGGAAAGCAGCCCGCCCGTTCCGTGACCGAGATCGAGGCCGACCTCACAGCCACCCGCAACCGGATGTCTCGCACGGTCGACGAGCTCGCCTACAGGGTCAGCCCCGACACTCTCAAGGCCAACGCGATCGCCTCGCTCAAGGGCAAGGCCAACGACGCCGCCTTCGACGCCGACGGCAACCCCCGCCTGGACCGCCTCGCGGTCGTGCTCGGCGGCGTCGCCGGCACCGCGATCCTGCTGGGTCTGCTGCGCCGGGCCTTCCACCGGGGTTGAGACACCGCGCGGGTATGGGGTGATCGTCGACCAGGCGGTCTACCGCGACGGACAGCGTCAGGACTGCGGCGACCTCAGCGAGGCGCTCGCCGCCCTGCGCGCCGACGGAGCCCCGGACAGCGACTTCGTCTGGGTCGGGCTCAAGGACCCCACCGCCGAGGAGTTCTCCTTCGTCGCCGCCGAGCTCGACCTCCACCCGCTGGCGGTCGAGGACATCCTCTCGGGCAACCAGCGCGCCAAGGTCGAGGTCTACGACAAGACGATCTTCGCCGTGGTCAAGACGCTGCGCTACGACGACTCGACCTCCGACATCGAGACCGGTGAGCTGATGGCGGTCATCGGCGAGCACTTCGCCGTCACCCTGCGCCACGGCGACGTCGCGCCCCTGCACAACGTGCGCAAACGCCTGGAGCGGCACGAGCAGGAGCTGCTGCGAGAGGGGCCGCTGTCGGTGCTGCACGGTCTGGTCGACAAGGTCGTGGACACCTACCAGAACGTCGACGAGGAGGTCGGCAAGGACCTCCAGGACATCGAGCGCGAGGTCTTCGGCGGCAGCAACCGCGCGCACTCCACCACGATCTACCGGCTCAAGCGGGAGGTCCTGGAGTTCCGCCGTGCCGCCCTGCCGCTGCAGATGCCGCTGCGCCAGCTCACCGAGAAGGAGGGTTTCGTGCACTCCAACGAGCTGCGCCTGCAGTTCCGCGACGTGTCCGACCACCTGTCCTCGGTGCTGGCGGACATCGAGTCCTACGACGCGCTGCTCACCGACGCCCTGGCCACCCACCTCTCCCAGATCGGCGTCCAGCAGAACTCCGACATGCGCAAGATCTCGGCCTGGGCGGCGATGATCACCATCCCCACCCTGATCGCGGGCATCTACGGGATGAACTTCGACCACATGCCCGAGCTGCACTGGATCGTCGGCTATCCCCTCGCGGTCTCGGTGATGGCCCTCGTGGTGCTGGTGCTCTGGCGCTCCTTCAAGCGCTCCGGCTGGCTCTGAGACACTCGGGTGGTGAGCACCACCACCCCGACCCCGACCCGCACCACCGCGACCGGCCTGGCCTACCGGGTCCAGGGGGCGCCGGACGGCGTCCCCGTGGTCGCCCTCCACGGCACCCCCGGCTCCCGCTTCAGCGGCACCCCCGGCAGGGACGTGCTGCACGCGCTCGGCCTGCGGGTGGTCAGCTACGACCGTCCCGGGTATGGCGAGTCGCCCGGCTCCGAGGCCCGTCCCGTCCGTGATCTGGCCGCCGACGTCGTGGCCGTGCTGGATGCGGCGGGGATCGAGGGTCCGGTGGGTGTCTTCGCCGGCTCCGGCGGCACCGGCGCGGCGCTCGCCCTGGCTGCCCTGCACCCGGAGCGGGTCGCGGCGCTGACCCTGGTCTGGCCGCTGGCGCCGCGCGGCGCCGATGAGGGCAGTCCCGGCATGGGTGAGCGGGAGTGGCTGCGCGACATGGACGAGCAGCAGCGGATGCTGCACGCGCTGGCGCTGCAGGACCCGGTCTTCCTGCGCGACCAGCTCGAGGTCGGGCTCGGTCAGCACGCCGGGGCGGAGGGCATCGTGACCGACATGGTCCAGGTGCAGGAGCCGTGGGGGCTGGACCCCGCCGACGTGCGCTGCCCCGTGGACCTGTGGTGGGGCGTGGACTCGCAGGTCAGCCCTGCCGGGCATGCCACCTGGCTGGCTGACCGGCTCACGGGCGCCACGGTGACGCGCCACGAGCAGCACGAGCACCGGTGGCACGTGCGCCGGCTCGTGGACGTCTTCGTCCGGCTCGGCGAGCAGGTCGGTGCCCGGCCCCGCTCCGCGGAGGAGCTGGCCGCCGTCACCGCCGGGGCGATGGACACCGACGGTTGTGGCGGCGGGAGCCTGGGCGGCTGCGCCTGCGGCGCCGGCGGCTGCGGCAGCTGACGGGAGAGGCGGGTCAGCCGACCGGCTCGAGGGCCTCCGACTCCGGCAGCTGCTCGCCCGGCTCCGGGGCGAGCGGGTGCCCACGGGCGGCTGCTGCCGCCCTCCGCAGGGTGCGAGCCCCGGAGAGAGCGAGGGTGAGCGCGAGCGCGGTCGCGGCGATCGTGACCGCGAACGCCGGCCGGTGACCGCCGACGTCGGCGAGCTGACCCGCGACGGCGGCGCCCACGGCATACCCGGCACCGGTGGCGGCGGCGAGCAGCGTCATCGCGGCGCCCACGCGGCGCAGCGGGGTGATCCGCTCGGCGAGCGCGAAGGTGGTGATCATCGTCGGCGCGACCGCCAGGCCCAGGCCGAGGAGGGCCAGGGTGAGGCCGGTGAGCGAGTCGACGAGCAGCAGCGGCAGGGCCAGGAGCAGCAGCGCGGCGGTGAACAGCCGCAGGCGACGCTCGTGGGTGAAGGTCTCGGGCACGGCCACGACCGCGAGGCCGGCCAGCACGCTGCCGACGCCGAGAAGGGCGTGCAGCAGGCCGGTCATCCCGGGGACGCCTGCCTGGGTGGCCAGCACCGAGGTGCCGGTCTGGACCGAGCCGAAGACCATGCCGACGGAGAGCTGGGTGGCGGCGAGGATGACCAGGGCCGGCGTGAGCAGCCGTGCGACCGCGCCCGTGCCGGCGGGGGCGGGTCCGACGAGCGCGCCGGTCGGGTGCAGGGCGAACCAGGTGCCGAACGATCCGAGGAGCAGGGCGGCGACGACGAGGGAGGCGACCGGGTCCGCGACCGCGGCGATGACGCCGACGAGCGCCGGGCCCAGGACGAAGGAGGCCTCGTCCGCGGCGCCCTCGTAGGAGAACGCGGCGTCGATCATCCGCGGGTCCTCGTCGCTGCGGCGCCGACTGATCGGGCGCCAGCGCACGCGGGCCATGGTGCCGACCTGCGGGACGAAAGCGCCGCCCAGAGCGGCGACCAGGGGAAGTGGCCACCAGGGCTGGCCGGGGTCGTGCAGCACGGTCAGGGCGGCGAGGGCGGCCAGGCCGACGGTGCCGACGACGCTCTGCACGAGCAGGACGGGGCGCTGGCCGAGCCGGTCGCTCAGCGCCCCCGCGACCGGGGCGAAGATCGCGTTGGCCACGGCCAGCGCACCGGCGGTCGCGCCGCCGGCGGCGTAGGAGCCGGTCGCGGCCGTGACGGCCAGGAGCGAGGCGATCTGGGACATCGCCAGCGGGATGCGGCCGACGAAGGCCACGAGGACGTAGAGGGGACCGGTCAGGGCGAACAGGCGCCGGTAGGACTGGACGGGCGACAGGGCGGGCACACCTTTCGTGCGGTGCGCGCCGTCCCAGCCACCCGGCGCGCGAAACCCTTGATCGGCACGTCAACTATACCGCACGGCCGCGGGTCTCCCGACCGTCCTGGCGGGGGCAAGAGCAGCGCGGACGGAGGTCAGCCGACCTCGTCCCGTGCGGCCCTGAACGCCTCGACGCAGGCGCGCACGTCGTCCTCGGAGTGGGCGGCCGAGAGCTGCACCCGGATGCGGGCCTGGCCCTTGGGGACGACCGGGAAGGAGAAGGCGATCACGTAGACGCCGCGCCCGAGCATCGCGTCGGCGACCTGCGAGGCCTTGCGGGCGCCGTCCTCGCCGGGGAACATCACGGGGACGATCGGGTGCTCGCCCGGCAGCAGCTCGAAGCCGGCCTCGGACATCAGGGAGCGGAAGAGCTCGGCGTTGCGGCGCAGCACCCGGCGCGGCTCGTCGGAGTCGCGGGCCAGCTCGAGCGCCTTGGCCGAACCGGCGACCACCGCCGGGGCGACCGCGTTGGAGAACAGGTAGGGCCGGCCGCGCTGCTTGAGCAGGTCCACGACCTCCTGCGGGCCCGCGACGAAGCCGCCCGAGCCGCCGCCGAGCGCCTTGCCCAGCGTGCCGGTCAGGATGTCGACGCGGTCCAGGACCCCGCACGCCTCGTGCGAGCCGCGGCCGTGCTCGCCGACGAAGCCGGTCGCGTGCGAGTCGTCGACCACGACCATCGCGCCGAACTCCTCGGCGAGGTCGCAGATCTGCTCCAGCGGCGCCAGGTAGCCGTCCATCGAGAACGCGCCGTCGGTGACGATCATCACCCGGCGGGCGTCCCCCTCCCGGGCGGCCTCCAGCTGGGAGCGCAGGTCGTCCATGTCGCGGTTGTGGTAGCGGAAGCGCCGGGCCTTGGACAGCCGGACGCCGTCGATGATCGAGGCGTGGTTGAGCTCGTCGGAGATCACCGCGTCCTCGGCGCCGAGCAGCACCTCGAAGATCGCGCCGTTGGCGTCGAAGCAGGAGGGGAAGAGGATGGCGTCCTGCGTCCCGACGAAGTCGGCGATCGCCCGCTCCAGGTCGCGGTGCTGGGTCTGCGTGCCGCAGATGAAGCGGACCGAGGCCATCCCGAAGCCCCACTCGTCCAGGGCCTCCCGCGCGGCGTCGACGACCTGCGGATGGTTGGCCAGGCCCAGGTAGTTGTTGGCGCAGAAGTTGAGGGCGTCCCCCTGGGTGGTGCCGATGTGCGCGGACTGCGGCGTGGTGATCAGCCGCTCGTTCTTGGTCAGCCCGTCGGCCTCGATCTGGTCGAGCTCGGCACGCAGCTGGTCCTTGACTCCATACATGTTGGTCTCCTCAGCTCCAGTCCATGATGACCTTGCCGACCTGGCCGGAGCGGGCCGCGTCGAAGGCCTCCTGCCACTGCTCGGCAGGGTAGCGGTGGGTGATGACCGACCGGACCCGGTCGCGCAGCAGCTCGGAGGTCTGCAGCATCGCGGTCATCTTGTACCAGGTCTCGTACATCTCCCGGCCGTAGATGCCCTTGAGCGTGATCATGTGCGTGATCACCTTGCCCCAGTCGATCGCGAACGGCTCCGCCGGGAGCCCGAGCATCGCCACCTTCGCGCCGTGCGTGCAGTTGTCGATCAGCTCGGGCATCGCGCGCGGGCTGCCCGACATCTCCAGCACCACGTCGAAGCCCTCGGTCATCCCGAGCCGCTCCTGCGCCTGGCGGATCCGCTCGCGCCCCACGTTGACGACCACGTCGGCGCCGGACGCCACCGCCTGCTCCAGCCGTGCGTCGGACAGGTCGGTGACCACGACGTGCCGCGCCCCCGCGTGCCGGACCACGGCGGTGGCCATGAGCCCGATCGGGCCGGCCCCGGTGATGAGCACGTCCTCACCCTCCAGCGGGAAGGACAGGGCCGTGTGCACGGCGTTGCCCAGCGGGTCGAAGACCGCGCCCAGGTCTGGGTCGATGAGGTCGGGCTGGACCCACACGTTGCTGTGCGGCACCACCACGTGGTCGGCGAAGCAGCCGTCCCGGTTGACGCCCAGGTTGGAGGTGTTGACGCACATGTGCCGGCGCCCCGCCCGACAGTTGCGGCAGTGGCCGCACACCACGTGGCCCTCGACCGAGACCCGGTCGCCGACGTGCAGCCCGTAGCGCTCGTCGGTGGGGACGCCCTCGCCGAGCGCGACGATCTCGCCGTAGAACTCGTGCCCCACCACCAGCGGTGGCTTCAGCATCGAGGCGGCCCAGTCGTCCCAGGCCTCGATGTGCAGGTCGGTGCCGCACAGCCCGGCCCGCAGCACCCGGATCTTGACCTCTCCGAGTCCTGGTTCGGGCTCGGGGACGTCGGTCAGCTCCAGTCCTGGCCCGGGAGCGGGCTTCACCAGTGCGCGCATGCTCCCCATCCTCGCGTATGCGGCGTCCTCCCCGCGCGGCGACCCTCGCCGTCGAGGATTTGGATGCCGGGCGCGAGGCAGGTTAGAGTTGTCCGCTGTCGCGCCTATAGCTCAATTGGCAGAGCAGCTGGCTCTTAACCAGCGGGTTCGGGGTTCGAGTCCCTGTGGGCGCACCATCAGCAAGGGGCAGGTCGAGCAGACCTGCCCCTTGCTGCATACCCATGATTGACTGGCCGCGTGAGTGAGACCGTGCACCCCCAGACCGTCGAGCGTGGACCCGACAGCCCCACCGACCTTCCGGCGAGGCACTGGAAGTCGGTGCTCAAGCGCACCGTGTCGGAGTTCGGCAGGGACGGCGGGCCCGACCTGGGTGCCGCGCTCACCTACTTCTCGATCATGTCGCTGGCCCCGATGCTGCTGGCACTGTCGACCTCGCTGGCCTTCCTGGGGCAGGGCGGGGCGACGAAGCAGGCGGTCGGCGACCTCGGGCGGGACCTCGGCCTGGAGGAGAGCACGATCGAGACGATCACCGGCTACCTCGACAGCATGGCCGAGTCCGGCGGCGCGGGCATCCTGCTGGTCGTCGGCCTGCTCGGCGCGTTCTGGTCCGCGTCCAACTACGTCAACGCCTTCAGCCGGATGATGAACAAGGTCTACAACATCGAGGAGGGGCGGCCGATCTGGAAGCTGCGCCCCTGGCTGCTCGCGCTGACCCTGCTGGTCGTCATCGGGCTCATGGTGATCATCCTGTCCGTCACCCTCTCCGGCAGACTGTCCGAGCTGATCTTCGGGTTCGTCGGGCTCTCCGGGGTGGCCACCGCCGTCTGGAACTGGGCCAAGTGGCCGTTCATCCTGCTCGTGCTCATGGGCATCGTGGCGCTGCTCTACTGGGGCACGCCCAACGTGCGGCAGCCGAAGTTCCGCTGGCTCAGCCCCGGCTCGGCCCTCGCGGTGATCGTCTCGATCGTCGCCGCGGGCGGGTTCTTCATCTACCTCACCGGCTTCGGCGGGGAGGACAGCTACAACGCCACCTACGGCGCCATCGGTGGTGTGATCATCCTGCTGCTGATGATCTTCATCATCAACAACGTCCTGGTCCTCGGTGCCGAGCTGGACGCCGAGCTGGAGCGTGGGCGCGAGCTCGCCGCCGGCCTTCCGGCCGAGAAGGAGATCCAGCTCCCGCCGCGCGACGTCAAGGGCACGAAGAGGAAGGCCGCCAAGGAGGCAGAGGTGGTGCGACAGGCGCGCCAGCTGCGGATGGAGGCCGCGACGCAGCGGTCCGAGGCCGGTAAGAACGGCGGTCCGAAGGACCGGGGAGGCGACTGATCCGGACGATTCTGCGGTCCGGCACCTCTCGGGTACGATGGTCCGCGTTGTCCACGCGCCCTCGGGCGTGCAGGTCGGCATGGTGGGTGTAGCTCAGCAGGTAGAGCGCCGCGTTGTGGTCGCGGATGTCGCGGGTTCAAGTCCCGTCACTCACCCGTAGAGGAATGACGTGATTCACGTCACAGCAGGTCAGGCCCCCGATTCCGCGCAACGGTGCGGAATCCGGGGCCTTGGCTTGTTGAGCAGATGTGGGCAGACGTAGGCTCGTTCGGGCACCCGATTTGTCACAGGGTTGTCACGAGGCACCGACCTGCGGAGGTGGCTAGCTTGCCCACGAAGGAGTCCAGACTGCCCAGGGGCATCACCCTGTACCGGGGCCGCTACCGGGTCAGGTTGCACCACGAGGGCACGACGCACGCGCTCGGTGTGTTTGAGACGCTCATCGATGCCCGTGCCGCACTGGACATCGCTCGCGCCGACGTCGCACGGGGCCTCTTCGTGCCGCCGGCCGAGCGCCGAGCCGCGCGCAAGGCTGACGAAGTGCGAGCCGAGGCCGAGGGCATGACGCTGCGACGGTGGTCCGAGAAGTGGCTGGCCGCCCTGGAGGCCAACCCGGACAGGTCTCAAGGGACGGTGGTCGCCTACCGGTCGGTTCTCAAGAACCACGTTGTTCCCCAGCTCGGGGAGGTGCGGCTCGTCGACCTGACCACCGAGCTGGTGGCCGAGCACCTGGCTGCTCTCGCCGCGTTGCCCAGCAAGAGGCACAAGGGTGCGCGCACGAACGGCATCGCGCCCAACGCGGCCATAGTCCTCCGTTCGTGCATCAACGCCGCTGTGAAGTCCCGTGCCGGTGGACTGGAAGCGTTCACGTTCCCAGAGGCGCCGAAGCACCGCCGGGTCCGCCCGGAGGACGAGCAGGGCGACGTCGCCAGCGCTGAGGAGGTGAGGGCGCTTGGGGAGGCGATGCCAGATCATCTCCGGATCGCGGTGCCGCTGGCCGCGTGGTGCGCACTGCGCATGGGGGAAGTCCTGGGGCTGCAGCGGCGGGACCTGGAGCGCCTTGACAACCCGGACAGGGCGACGCTACACATCCGACGTCAATGGAACAGCCAGGCCAAGGCGCTGACCCCGCCCAAGGCTGGAAGCACACGGAGCATAGCCATACCCGCCGCACTGCTGCCGGCGTTGACGGCGCACCTGAGCGCGTACACCGGGGCCGAGCCGATTGCGGCAGTCGTATGTGGTCCGCGCGGGAATCGAGTCAGCCAGTCGACGCTGGACCGTTACTGGCGCGAAGCTCGCGACAGCGCAGGTCGCCCAGGCTTCCACTTCCACAACCTGCGGCACACGGGCCTGAGCGCGTACGCGGTCCAAGGCGCGACTCTGGCCGAGTTGTTGCACCGGGGTGGCCACACCGACGTGACAGTAGCGCTGCGGTACCAACATGCGACCGCCCAGCGGGACAGGGCGCTGACCGAGCGGTTGAGCAAGGAGATCGACCTCTAGCTGTGCCAGCTGGCAGTGGGGATACGCGTCAGAAGCTTGTCGACATCGTCGGGTTCGACCCGGATGACGCGTCGCCCGCTGCGGTAGGCGGGTAGTTTCCCCTCCGCGATTCTGCGGCGCAGGGTGTAGGTGCTCAGGCCTGTCCGTTCGGCTGCCTCGGAGAGGGACTCGAACCGCCGCTTGGTAGTCGTGTCAATGCGTCGCTTGCTCATGCACCCCTAAGCGGAGAGGGCAGACCAGGGTCTCAATGGAGGGCGGCAGGCGGGGCGCAGCCACCTCTATATTGCTACCGTGGACCGGTCGGAGTCAGGGGTGGACGGCAAGGCGTACGCGAGGGTACCGCTGGACGTTCATCGTCTGCGCGATCTGCGACTACGCAAGGGATGGACGCAGCACACACTCTCTGTGATGGTGGGCGTTCAGGGGGCTGCTGCGGTTTCGGCGTGGGAGAGGGGCCTTGCGGTGCCGAGGCCGGGCACACTGCTGCGCATTGCTCGGGCTCTGGGGGTGGAACCAGTCGACCTCCTGCGGCGAGGCGATGTTGAGGCCATGACGCTACGAGAGTTGCGAGTCGTCCGAGGGATGAGCCTAAGAGAGCTCGCCGTAGCCGCCGGCACGTCGTCGTCGACCCTGCGACGGTGGGAGAGCGGAGACTTCGTGAGAGCGCCAGGCGCGGATGCCATTCGTGCCCTAGCTAATGCCCTGGACGTCGGTCCCGCACGGGTTGAGGAGCTGCTGACGATGGCTCGCAGTCGTGCTGGCGCGCGGTCTCGACCATAGGAGGCACCGTGTCGCCGGCCTTGGTAAAGGTTTGGTAAGAACGCTCGCCGCGGCTGGGTTCGGCCCCTAGGCTCGAGATCACCAGAGTCCTGGAGGGGAGCCCAGCGTGCTGCTTCGCGTTATCCACAGGTCGTTGAAAGCGGCAGCTGACCGCCGGGAACTAGCGGTAATGTGCCAACTTGTGCGGACGTGAGACCCAGACCGCAGGTCGGGCGCTTTGGTAGGTGTGGAAGGAAACAGGACATGGCGAGCACTCGGGTCAGACTGATGGGCTGGCTTGCTGCCGGGACGTTTGCACTGGCCGGCTGCACCGACGAGCCCGTCGACGAGAGCCGCGCACCGGCGCCCACCACCGCTGACCAAAGCGCCGTGACGAGGCAGGCGCCGCCAGACGATGACGCGGTGCAGACCACCGCGGCCGGTCCCACCGCCGCCGAGCTCGATGACCAGGGCCAGCTGAACGCCGCCGAGGCCGTCGAAGAAGCCTGGGCGATGATCGACAGGACTCGTCAAGACCCGGAGCTTGAGGTCGGCGAGCTGGCCAGGGTCGCCCGCGGCCAGGCGGTCGCGCAGTGGGTCTCCAACCTTCAGATGGCCCGCAAAGAGGGAATGATCCAGTCCGGTGACACGAAGGTGACCATCACCGGGGTGGAGACGATCAGCGAGGGGGAGGAGTACGAGGTCACCGCCTGCCTGGACTGGTCGGAGGTGAAGTTCAACGACGTCAAGCCCGACCGGGGCGAGCTCGGTGACCGCCAGCAGATCACCTACGTGGTCCGTCCCGACGCGGGCAGTCCTGAGCTGTTCGTCACCGATGATCCGTTGGAGTACGAGGCATGCGACGACTGACGGGGGGAGTGTGGCTGGCTGTCCTGGCCCTGGGTGCTGCCCCGGCCCAGGTCGCGGTTGCCGGTTCTGCGGGAGGGCTGCTGAGTGCGCCACCGGTCGAGTGCGGCCCTGGCGAGGTGTACGACCCGAGCTTGGGGACGTGCATCATCATCATCGAGGGGCCCGGCCAACCGGGGGCTCCCGACCCTGGACCCGTGGACCCGCCTGAGGAAGGCGGCGGGGGAGGGGTGCCGCCGGGGGAGATCGCCTGCACCGAGACGATCAAGGACCAGGAGGTGCCCTGCGAACTGCCGGGAGGGTGGCACTGGGTCCAGGGGTGGAACGCCTACGCGCGCCTTGCGGACCCCCAGCCACCCCGCAGTGACCCGGTGTGGGAGGGCAACGCCGAGGGCGCGATCTACGACCGCGGCATCTGGCTTGGGGACCCGTCCCTAGACCCGAGTCTGGAGGACCAGGTGTGGTCAGCCGGCCCGCCATGGGAAGACTTGCCCAACCCCCTGGTACTGGCTTACCAGGCGGTCGCGGCGATGAACCTCAAGGCGGTCAGCATCGGGATCGTGCCCGAGGACGGGCCGGGCCGGATCGGCCTCCTCGGCCTGCCGACCTGGATGTGGGCAGAGACACCTTCGGCAGACACCGTGGGGCCGATAACGCGGTCGGCCTCGGCCGGTGGGTACACGGTCACGGCCACCGGCCGCGTCGAGCAGATCGTGTGGGACATGGGGGATGGGACCTCGGTGGTCTGCGCCACCCCGGGCACCCCGTACGAGGACCGCTTCGGTGCCATGGACAGCCCGGACTGCGGACACCGGTACACCGAGCAGGGCCACTACCCGATCTCGGCCACCTCGTACTGGGTCATCAGCTGGGCCGGGCTGGACCAGTCGGGAACCATCGAGATGGAGCTGATCCAAGACGGCCAGATCGTGATGGGGGAGGCGCAGGTGCTGAGCCAGTAAGGCGCCAGCGGGCGCGCAGCGAGCCCTTCGGGCAAAGGATGCCTCGCACAAGTCAGCAAGGTCGAGACGGGAAGAGACGCACATGGCAAAGAAGTTCAGCGCGACCGACGGGCAGGGCGGCGCCGGAGGGTCCTTGCCGTATCCGCCCACACCACCCACGACGGGGACGACCGCGGTGGCGGCACCACCGAAGCTGCGTCGCCGTCCGTTGCTGGCTCTGGTGGGTCTGGGCCTGGTGGTGACGGGCGCCCTGCTGGCCGTGTGGGTCTACCTGTCCAACACCGACGCCACGAGTGCGGTGGCGGTGCGGGACACGGTGATGCGGGGGGAGACGATCACCGCAGCGGACCTGATGACGGTCCAGGTGACCCCGGACCCGGCCCTGCAGCTCGTCCCCGCCGGCGACCTGGACTCCTTCGTCGGCCAGCGTGCTGCCCGCGACCTGTCCGCCGGGGCGCTGCTGACCCCCGACGCGGCCGCTGCGCAGGTCGTCCCCGGGGCAGGTGAGTCCGTGGTGGGTCTGGCGCTGACGTCCGGGCTGATGCCCGGCGAACCGTTGATGGTGGGGGACCGGGTGCGGGTGGTGGGCACACCCGGCCAGGCCGGGGACCCGGCGGCGTTCGAGTCCGCAGACACCGTCTTCGCGGCCGAGGTGGTCGGCGTGACCGCCTCCCTGGAGTCCCCGCAGACGGTGGTCTCGGTCCTGGTCCCGGAGCAGGACGCGGCACAGATTGCGCAATGGGCCTCCGCGGGTCGGGCCGCGCTGGTGCTGGACAGCCGGGAGGGCGGCTGAGATGGCGGTCATCACGCTGACGTCGGCCTCCGGTTCCCCGGGTGTGACGACGACCGCCCTGGGGTGGGCGCTGTCCCGGGGGCGGCCCACCGTCCTGGTGGACGCCGACCCCACCGGCGGGGCATCCATGCTGGCCGGGTACCTGCGCGGGCAGTTGGTGCCCCCGGACGCGCTGCTGGAGCTGTGGACGGCCCAGCAGCAGGGCCGGCTGCGGTCGGCGCTGCCGTCCCTGACCATGTCCCTGCCCGACTCTGCGGTGGAGCTTCTGCCGGGTACCCGCTCGCACGCCCAGGCCCGGGCACTGGTCGGCCTGTGGGAGCCGTTGCTGGCCGCGTTCAAGGCGTTGGAGGGCACGGGGCAGGACGTCATCGTCGACGTGGGGCGGCTGGGCCTGACCGGGTCGCCCACGCCGTTGCTGCACGGGGCCGACCTGGCCCTGGTGGTGTGCCGCTCCGACCTGGTCTCGTTGTCCGCCCTGCGGTCGTGGCTGGCCACCCTGCACACCGAGCTCGAGGAGGTCGGTGGGGCGACGTCGCTGGGCGTGGTGCTCGTCGGACCCGGTCGGCCCTACAGCGAGGCCGAGGTCGGCAAGGTCCTGGCCCCGGCGTGCGGCGGGCGGCCCCCGGTCCTGGGGTCCGTGGCTTGGGACCCCAGGGCCGCTGCCGCGTTCTCCGCCGGCACCCCGGTGCGACGACTGGGCTCGAGCCAGCTCGTGGCCGGCCTGCGGCACCTCGACGAAGCCGCCCGGAAACGGATCGCGAGCAACACCCACGACCTGAGCGAGGTGTCGTCGTGAGCATCGAGAACCACGCAGAGCAGCCCGAGGAGACAGCCAGCTCCGACCCGACCGGGCTGCCACTGTTCACTACCCCGCCCACCACTGGGGGCAGCACCCGCGGATCCTCCCGGGGCCGCCGACGCGGGGGATTCACCCTGAACCAGGGCACGGACGAGCAGTCCAGCCACCCCCCGGCACGTGGTGCTGCACCCGTGCCGGAGCCGGGGCGGGGCGACAACGTCGTGCCGCTACAGACCCGGGACGCGGGTCGGTCGGGCTGGCACGGCCGGTCCCAGGACGGCCTGGACTGGGAGCTGGTCGCCAGCCTGCGGCAGCAGACCGCGGACCGCCTGTCCCAGGAAGGGACCCCCACCGGGGAGGAGGACCGGGGTGCCCAGCAGGAGCGGGGACGGGCGATCATCACCGAACTGCTGGGGCAGGAGGCCACCGAGCGCCTGCGTGCCGGGACCGAGGCCTGGGACATCGAGGAGCAGCACGACCTGGCCCGGGCCGTGTTCGACGCGGTGTTCGGGCTGGGACGCCTGCAGCCGCTGGTCGATGACCCGCAGGTGGAGAACATCATGATCTTCGGCCACGACCAGGTCACCGTGGAGCTCACCGGTGGCCGGCAGGTCACGTCCCCGCCGGTGGCCGACTCCGACCAGGAGCTGGTGGACTTCCTGGCCTTCGTGGCATCCCGCTCGGAGGTCAACGCCCGCCCGTTCTCCCGGTCCCACCCCGAGCTGCACCTGCGCCTCGACGGTGGTGCCCGCCTGGCGGCGCAGGCGTGGGTGACGCCCCGGCCGCAGGTGGTGATCCGCCGCCACCGGATGACGCAGGTGTCCCTGCAGGACCTGGTCGACCTGGGCGCGCTGACCCCGGTCGCCGCCTCGTTCCTGGCCGCGGTGGTCCGCTCCGGCCGGTCGATCGTGGTCTCCGGCGCGCAGGGCGCCGGCAAGACCACGATGGTGCGGGCGCTGTGCAACGAGATCCCCCGGTATGAGGTCATCGGCACCTTCGAGACCGAGCACGAGCTGCACCTGCACCAGATGCCCGAGCGGCATCCGTACGTGTTCGCCTGGGAGGCCCGGCCCGGGTCGGGTGAGGTCGGCCCGGACGGGTCACGGGCGGGGGAGTACACGCTGGACCAGGCGCTGCACGGCAGCTTCCGGATGAACCTGAACCGGCAGATCGTCGGCGAGGTCCGCGGCCCGGAGGCCGCGGCGATGCTCAAGGCCATGCAGTCGGGGTCGGGGTCCATCTCCACCACCCACGCGGCCCATGCGGTCGGTGCGGTGGAGAAGCTGGTGACCTGTGTCATGGAATCGGGGCAGCACGCGACCCACGACTTCGCCCTCCGCGCGGTCGCCTCCGGTGTCGACGTCGTCGTCCACGTCACGAAGGAGACCCTGCCGGCGCCCGACGGGAGCGCGCAGGTGTCCCGGTTCGTGTCCGAGATCATCGCCGTCGCCCTGGGGGAGGAGCAGACCGGCTACGCGGTCACGCACGTGTTCAAGGCCGACCCCGGCTCGGCGACCGCACGGCCGTACGTCCTGCCCGACGACTACCGCGACCTGACCCGGTTCGGTTTCGACCTGGCCGGCTTCACCGAAGCACAGGAAGGGACCGGTGCATGAGCACCCTGCTCGTCGCTGTCTCCGGTGCGCTGGTCGCCGGTGGGCTGCTCGCACTGGTCGCCGGGCTGGTAGCCCGGCCCGTCCCACCGGCCCGGCCACGCCGGGCCGGCACCCGGCGTGCCCGGTTGAGCCCGCGGACCCGGATGCTGGCAGGCATCGGTCTGGGCATCGGTGTCCTGGTCGCGGTGCTGACCGGGTGGGTGATCGCCGTGGTCATCGCCCCGCTGGCCCTGGCCGGTATCCCGGTGCTGCTGGCCGCACCCCCCGCGCAGCGGGAGGTGGCGCGGCTGGAGGCGATGGAGGAGTGGGTGCGGACCGTGGCCGGCACCCTGGGGGCAGGGGTCGGGCTGGAGCAGGCGCTGCTGCGGTCTCTGCGCTCCACGCCTGAGCCGATCAAGCCGGAGGTGACCCGCCTGGCGGGCCGGTTGCGGGCCCGGTGGAGGACCGAGGACGCGCTGCGGGCCTTCGCCGACGACCTGGACGACCCGACCGGGGACCTGATCGCCGCCAACCTGGCCCTGGGGGCCCGCCGCCGCGGCGGCGGCCTGGCCACGGTGCTGGGCGCGCTGGCGCAGTCCGTAGGTGAGGACGTGCGTGCCCGGCGGGAGATCGAGTCCGACCGGGCCAAGCCGCGGGCCAACGCCCGTCTGATCACCGGCATCACCCTGTCGGTCCTGGTCTTCCTGTCCCTGTCCGGAAACTACATCGCCCCCTACGGGAGCCCGATCGGGCAGGTGCTGCTCGGCTCCTTCCTGGCCCTGTACGTCGGGATGCTGATCTGGCTGCGGACGATGGCCCGCGGCAAGCCGATGCCGCGCTTCATCGGCACCTCCGTGCGGGAGCGTGCGGCATGACCGCGCTGCAGCTGCTGCTGGCCGCCGGCGGGCTCGTCGGGGCCGGCCTGGCCCTGGTGCTGTTCCAGCTGGTCCCCTCCCACCCCGACCTGGAGCAGGCGCTGGCCCGGCTCTCCCCGACCGGCGCCCGGGAGGCCCAGGACGCGGCCCGGGCCCTCACCCGGCCCCGAGTCAAGGGTGTCGACGAGGACCGCGACGTGCGCGACGTACTCGGTGCCTGGGGTGCCCGGCACCTGCCGGCCAGTCTGTGGGGCAGGGTGGCGCCCGCCGACCTGGCCGTGCTGGGGATGAGCCCGTCGCGGTTCTACGGCGAGAAGATCCTGTACGCCTTCATCGGCCTGGTCGCCGGGCCCGTCCTGTCCGCCGCGGCCATGTTCTCCTTCTCCATCCCGGTGTACGTCCCGGTCCTGGCCACCCTCGTGCTGACCGTGGCGCTGTGGTTCGTCCCGACCTACAACGTGGTCACCGACGCCCGCGACGCCCGGGTCGAGTTCGCCCGTTCCCTGGGCGCGTTCGTCGACCTGGTCGCCCTGGAGATGGCGTCCGGGTCCGGCCCGAGACAGGCGATGGAGGCCGCGGCCGCGGTCGGCGACTCCTGGGTCTTCCGCCGGATGCGGGAGGAGCTGGCACGCACCCGCTGGTCGGGGATCACCCCCTGGGACGCGCTGCGGCACCTGGGCAACGAGATCGACATGCCCGACCTGCACGAGCTCGCCGACATCATGCGCCTCTCCGGTGAGGAAGGTGGACGTGTCTACCCCCAGCTGAAGGCCCGGGCGGCCAGCATGCGCTCGGCGATCCTGTCCGCGCAGAAGACCCGCGCCAACGAGGTCAGCGAACGGATGACCCTGCCGATGACCCTGCTCGGGATGATCTTCCTGCTCATCCTCATCACCCCCCAGGTCCTGCGCATGGTGGGGAGCTGATCGACACGACACCACCACAGAGCCGCCGCCAGGACACCCGCCCAACGACCCATGAACCATCCGCACCGTCACGAAGGGGAGAACCCATGAAGAAGTCCACTTTTCACTACAGCACCCAGGTCGCGGCCTACCCGCAGCGTCTGCGCCAGGAGATCATCGCCCGCGGTGAGCGGGGGTCGATCTCGGTGGAGACAGTCGTCATCGCCCTGGGCCTGTTCGCCCTGGCCACTCTGATCGTGGGCCTGCTGACCGCCTGGGCGACCGGCAAGCTGGGTGGCCTGAGCTGATGAGCGCCGGGCTCGGCCTGCGGCCCCGGGGGGTGGCGCGTGTTCTGCGTGCCACCCCCCGGGACCGTGGTTCGAGCTCGGTGGAGGTCGTCGTCCTGCTGCCGCTGGTCTTCCTGCTGCTCTTCGCGATGGTCCAGGGCGGCCTGTGGTTCCACGCCCGCGCGGTCGCCCTGGGCGCGGCCACCGAGGGTGCCCGCGTCGCCGCCGCCGAGAGCTCCTCGGCCGGCGCCGGCATCTCCGCAGCATCGTCGTTCATCGCCGACGCCGGCGACGGCGTGGTGCTCGACCCGGCCGTCACCGGGTCGCGGTCGGCCACGACCGCGACAGTGACCGTCACCGGCCAGGCGCAGAGCCTGGTCCCCTTCCTGAACCCCTCGGTCGCCCAGTCGGCCAGCTTCCCGACCGAGAGGATCACCGGATGATCCGCGCGCGCAGGTCCGGGCGTGACCGGGGGTCGGTCTCAGTGGAGATGGTGATCCTGGGCCCGGTCCTGCTGTTCTTCGTCCTGGCGGTGTTCTTCGCCGGCCGGTACGCCCTGGCTCAGCAGTCCGTCCAGGCCGCGGCCGCCGAGGCGGCCCGGGCCGCCTCGATCGCCCGCTCGGCCGGGGAGGCGTCCGGCTCCGCGACCGGGGCAGCGTCGGCCTCCCTGACCAACCAGGACGTGCGCTGCGTGACCCAGTCGGTGTCGGTGGACACCAGCGCCTTCGGCCAGGAGCCCGGCACACCCGGGCTGGTCACCGCGACCGTGTCGTGCCAGGTCGACATGTCCGACCTGGCCTTCCCAGGAATCCCCGGCAACCGCACCCTGGAGGCCACCATGTCCTCCCCGATCGACACCTACCGCTCGAGGCAGGGATGAACGCGGTGACCCAAAAAAGGGTGAGGGCTGGCCAGCGGGAGCAGACAGAGCGCGGTTCGGTGGGGGTGTTCGTCATCGTCATCGCGGCCTCGTTCCTGATCATGGTCGGGCTGGCGGTGGACGTCTCCGGTCACCTGCACGCCATGCAGGAGGCCCGCGCGACCGCCCGTGAGGCCGCCCGCGTCGGGGGCCAGCAGCTGCAGACGCCCACCGGGGTCCGCGGCCTGGGGGCGGTAGCCGACCCCGGCCAGGCGGCGGCGGCCGCGCAGGCGTACCTGGCCAGCGCCGGAGTCGCCGGTTCGGCGTCCGTGACCGGCCCGGCCAGCATCAGCGTCGACGTCACCTCGGTCTACCCGACCAAGTTCCTGTCGATCGTCGGCGTACCCAGCCTGAGCGCGACCGGCACGGCAGAGGCACGGATCACCCGATCCGTGGGAGGAGTGGAGCAATGAAAGTCCGTCAACGCCTCATCGGACTGGGCGCCCTGGTCGTCCTGGCCGGCATCCTGGTGGGTCTGCCCGCCCTGCTGCTGGCCCTCGGCGGAAATCCGCTGCCGGAGACCCTCCCCAGCCTGGACCAGGTCCGCGACGCCCTGCTGACCCCAGACGACGGCACCCTGGCCCTGACCGGGGCCAAGCTCCTCGGCTGGGTGGTCTGGGCCGCCCTGAGCCTGAGCATCGTCGTCGAGGCCGTCTCGGCCCTGCGTGGCGTCCGAGCTCCGAGGCTGCCGGCCCTGTCCCTGCCCCAGTCGGGGATGCGGCCCTTGGTCCTCGCCGCGTTGGCCCTGTTCATCGCCGCCCCCGGCGGGGTCGTTCCGGAGGCCTCAGCGGCACCCGCCCCGGTCACCGCGCCGGCGGTTGCTTCTGTCCCGGTGACGGCCGGGGCCGACACCGGCCCCGCCCCGGTGACGACGACCGCTGCAGCCACCACCGAGCAGGAACCCACCCGTGCCTACGTGGTGCGCCCGGGGGACACGCTGTGGTCCATCGCTGCCCAGCACCTGGGCTCCGGGCACGACTACCACCGCATCGTCGACCTCAACCCGGAGCGCCTGGCCGGTGGTGCCGACTGGGTCACCCCCGGCATGGTGCTGCAGCTCCCCGCGCCCGGGGCCGGGGCAGGCACCGGTGAGCAGGCCGCTCAGGAGCAGGACGTGGTCGTGCAGACCGGCGACACCCTCAGCGGCCTGGCTGCCGAGCACCTGGGCCAGGCCACCCGGTGGCCCGAGATCTACGAGGCCTCCACCGGCACCGTCCAGCCGGACGGGCGACGCCTGAGCGACCCCGACCTGATCTATCCAGGCTGGCGCCTGGACCTGCCCGAGGCAGCCGGAGGCCAGGAACGGCCGGCGCCCACCACCGCGGGCGCGCGGACCGCCGTCGACGCCGGCACTGCCCCGGCGACCCAACCAGACACCCCCGACGCAGCCGAGCCGGAGCAGCAGGTCGAGGCGAGCCCGGCAGGTGGCGCGGCCGCCCGGTCGGGTATCACCCTGGGTGCCGCCGCGGGCGCCACCTCGATCGACGACAGCGCCGTTGACGCCGGACCGGACACAGACGGAGACCTCGGTCGTGGCGTCGACGGGGACGCTGCCGGGGACGGCAGAGACGTTGGCGGGGACGGCAGAGACGTTGGCGGGGACGGCAGAGACGTTGGCGGGGACGGCAGAGACGCTGGGGGAGACCTCGAGGATGACGCCCCTTCGGCGTGG
The DNA here is from genome assembly GCF_003351765.1 of Ornithinimicrobium avium. Lineage (NCBI taxonomy): Bacteria > Bacillati > Actinomycetota > Actinomycetes > Micrococcales > Ornithinimicrobiaceae > Ornithinimicrobium > Ornithinimicrobium avium. The sequence continues at coordinate 1,699,970 of NZ_CP031229.1, read as the reverse complement.
CTGCTGGAGGGCATCGTCGGGTCCGGTGCCCTGCTGGGAGGGGCGCTGTTCCTCGCCCTGACCCTGCGCCGCCGTTCCCGGTTCCGGACCCGCCGCCCCGGCCGGGCCCTCGCCCCGCCCGACCCGCTCCTGGCCCCCGTGGAGAAGACGATCCAGACCCGCGGCCGGTCGGCGGCTCACACCCTGGAGCAGCTGGACCAGGCCCTGCGCCGCCTCGGTGGGGCGTGCGCCACCACCGGGGCTCCCGTCCCGGCCGTGGCGGCCGTGCAGCTGGCCGGTGACGGCCTGTGGCTGCACCTGTGGCGACCGGCCGACCTGAGCGCCCCGTGGCAGGACACCGGGGACGGCCAGCACTGGTTCCTGCCCGCGGGCACCGCGGTGGAACAGATCGGCCCGCTCGAGCAGGACGCTCCTGCACCGTTCCCGCTGCTGGTCTGCGTCGGCGCCGGGGACGACGGGTCGGCCTGGCTGCTGAACCTGGAGGACCTGGAGGTGGCCCTGACCGGCCAGGCCGAGTACGTGGACGACCTGGCCCGCTACCTGGCTGCGGAGGTCGCGGTGAACCCGTGGTCGGCCGGGGTGCGGCTCGACTGCGTCGGAATCGCCTCCGAGGTCGCTGCGATGAACCCGGCCCGGGTGAGCGTCGCCGACGACGGCGCGCTCGAGGACCTGGTCGCCGAGGTAGTCGGCGTGATCGACCGGGTGGGGACCAGGGACGTGCCCACCGCCCGGGTGCGCCAGGACGGTGAGGACACCTGGCCGGCCCGGATGGTCCTGCTCAGCACCGACGGTGCGGCGCCTGCGGCCACCGACCAGCTGCGCCACCTGCTGGCCCAGCACGCCGGGAGCACGGGCGCCTGTCTGGTCGTGCGCAGCGGCACCCCCACCGACACCGCGATGCACATCGAAGCCACCGCCGACGGGCGGGTCCGCATCCCCGCCGCGGGCCTGGACCTGGTCGGCGTGGGCCTGACCGCAGACGAGGCGGCCGGGTGCGCGGCGCTGCTGGCCCAGTCGCACGCCGAGCCCGACGTGCCGATGCCGGCAGCCACCCCCGACAGCGATGAGTACCAGGAGGACCGGCGGGGCTGGAGCGACCAGGCCGGTGCCATCCGCCCTGAGCACAGCACCGGGCGGGAGGCGGCCGTCGACCACCAGGACCTGGCGACGCTGCTGCCCGAGGGGGATGAGGTCTACGAGCAGGAGGCGGCCACCACCGCGCAGGACCTCTCGACGCTGGCCCCGCGGGTGGAGCCCGACGTCGCCCGCCAGGTGCTGCAGGCCGACCCGACCCTGGACGCGGACCTGGCCGCCTGGTGGGACCCGGCTGTCCGCGTCCCCCGGCTCACCCTCCTGGGCCCGGTCAAGGCCAAGGCGTGGGGCAAACCGCTGGCCGAGCGCAAGGGGTACATGACCGAGCTGCTGGCCTACCTGGCGGTGCACCCGCACGGGGTCACGACCGCGCAGACGGCGGAGGCGTTCGGGATCACCGAGGCCAGGACCCGCGACTACATCGGCCGCTGCCGTGACTGGCTCGGCACCGACCCGGTCACCGGGCAGCTGCACATCCCGCACGCCCAGGAGGCCCCCGCCACCCGCGCCCGCGGCGTGAACGTCTACCAGGTGCTCGGGCTGCTGGTCGACGTCGACCTCTTCCGCCGGCTCCGCACCCGGGCCGTGGCCCGCGGCGGCACCGAGGGCATCGAGGATCTCAAGGCTGCGCTGCGCCTGGTGCAGGGACGCCCCTTCGACCAGCTTCGCCGCGGCGGCTGGGGCTGGCTGTTCGAGGGGGACCGGCTCGACCACCACATGACCTGCGCGGTGGTCGACGTCGCCCACATCGTCGCCACCCACGACCTGCAGACCGGCGACCTGGCCGGGGCACGGGCAGCGGCGGAGATCGCCCTCCTCGCCGCACCGGAGGAGGAGATCCCCACGCTGGACCTGGTCGCGGTCACCGCCCGGGAGGGCAACACGGCCGAAGCGGTCCGCCTGCTGCAGACCGACGTCTGCAACCGCACCGACGACCCCGACCTCCCGCCGGGCGACCTGCCCGAACGCACCCAGCGGATCCTGGATCGCCACGGCTGGCTGGAGGACAGGAAGGAAGCCGTCTAAACCAGCGAACCCCACCGGCAGCAACCCCCACGCAACTCTCCCCAGAGTCTCCCCCCTCGCGTGGGGGTTGCTCTATGCCCCGGAATGAGGACCCGGGCACGTCCGGGGTCGGGTTGCGGGCAGTTGGCAAGGGGTCAGCACAAACTTTTCCAGAGACGTCCGGAGACGCGGCCTGACCTGCGGTTTCGTGGCGTCTCCCCCTTGGGGCACCCGCCGGATCGGTCCTGGCAGAGACGGAACCGGGAGCGCCCTCTGGCGACCTTTCTCGTCGTGATCGCACGACGAGAGGAGCTTGAGATGACCCTGGCGACGCAGCTTGGTCTGGAGCAGCCGCACGGGGACCTGCTGGTCTCCGCGCAGGGTCGGTGGCACGAGTGGCAGGACACCCACCCGGTGCTGGGTGTGTGTGAGGACCTCCTGGATCTACCGGGCTGGGTCAGGCAGGCGACCCCGGCGGAGGCGAACGAGGTGCTGCTGGCGCTGGCCGAGCTGGGGGCGGCGGACGGTGGGGACGACCCGGCCGCGGCCGCGGCGTTGGTGTGGCTGCTGATCCCGGGCGCTGTCGGGATCGCCCGTGCCCTGATGCCGTTGAGCGAACGGGTCGACGAGCTCATGGCTGCCCAGCTGTGGATCTGCGCACGCACCGTCAGCTGGGCCAAAGGAGTTCGGGTGGCCGCGACGGTCCTGATGAACGCACGACGGGGGGTGATGACCGACCTGGGGTTGTCGGCGGACGCGCGGGCGTCCCGCACCGAGGTGCCCTCGGCGGACCTCGCGCTCGGCGTCGGGAGGTTCGCCTCGGCAACACCGGTCGGCACCAGCCACCCGCCGGACGTGTGGGCCACTGATGACGCCTTCCTGCTGCGCCGCCTGCTGGACGAGGCCGTCACCGGTGGCGTCGTGAGCCGTGACGACGTCCGCCTGCTGCTGCACCTGGCGCAGGCCGCGGACACGCCCCGGGCCGGCCGCGGCCGCGGTGGGCTGCTCGCACGGACCACCTCCACCGACGTGGCCCGGGAGCGGGGCGTGTCCCGTGCCTCGGTGGCACGCCAGGCCGACAGAGCGCTGCGCGCTCTGCGGCAGACCTACGCCCGCGATGTCCGCGCCGCGTGAGACCCAACGGTCCACCGCCCCGCTTTGGGAGTCATGGTGAGAGATTCAGACGGCGAGGCTGACGTCGAGCGGCTGCTCCAGGTGTCCGCTGACGGGCCGTACCGGCTGGCAGACCTGCTGGACGCCTGCGTGGAGCACCTGCGCGCGGTGGAGTCAGCCCGCGCCGCTCTGCGGCATCTGCCCCCTGAACAAGTCCGGGCGGCCATCACCCGCCGACGCCATCTCCTCGGTGACGGTGACAAGCCGTGACCGTGATCAGCGTCGCCGAGCTGCGGCGCGCCTGGCACGCCGTTCAGGACGGCCGGTTCCGACCCGGGTCCACCGACCTGCCGTCGCGCCGCATGCACGCACCCAAGGACGGAGCGGGCGAGGGCGTCCACTGGAACCCTGGCGTGCCCGTGCTGCCCGTCCTGGGCTGCCACGGGTCGGCCGGGGCCACCACGGTCGCGGCGGCGGTCGCGACCGCGCTCGAGCTCGCGGTGCGGGTGGTCGAGGCCGGTCCGGCCGGGACGAGCGGCCTGACCGGGTTCGCCACCGCCGAGCTGGGGGAGACCGGGTCGGGGTGGGTGCGTGGCCACCGCGACCTGCTGGTCCTGGACCGGCTGCTTGACGGGTCCGCCTCACCCGAGGAGATCCCGGTCCCCGACCAGGACCCGCACCACGAGCTGGCCCTGAACGTCCTCGACGCCGGATGGCCCACAGGCACCCTCCTGCGCTGCGCCGGATGGGTCCGCTCGAGCGTGCTCGACGCCGACCGCCTCGTGCTGGTCACCACCGCCACCGTCCCCGGTCTGCGCCGGCTCGAGGCAGTGCTGCACGACCTCGACCCGGCCCCCGGACAGGTAGCCGTGGCCGTCCGGGGGCCACGCCGCCGTCGGTGGCCCCGAGAGGTGACCGGCGACATCGGCACCCGCACCCGAACCCTGCTCGAGGAGACCCTCGTCGAGGTGCCGCACGACCCCGGGCTGGCCGTCCGGGGCCTGGACACCTCACCCCTGCCAGAGGGCGTGCTGAGCGCCGCCACCACGATCACCCAGCTCCTGCAGCTGGTCAGCAGTCCTGTCCACCACCAGAAGGGAACCATCCAGCATGTTCGCTAACCTCTCCGACGCCGGCCTGCACGCCGCCACGGTGGTCGCCGCCGTCTGCCCCCAGGCGCCCCCCGGCGCGCAGGTCCACGTCGACACCATCCTCGGCTACGTCCTGTGGGGCGTGGGCATCCTGTTCTTCCTCGGCCTGATCATCGGGGTCGGGGCCATCGCCGGCGGGCGGATGTTCGGTATGCCGCACGCCAGCACCGCCGGGATCATCGGCCTGGTCATCGTCTTCATCGCCGTGATCGCCTACCTGATCCTGCCGGGGATCCTCGACGCGATGTTGGGCTCGGGGTGCGTCTGAGATGACGGCCACCACGCCCGCTGCGTGGGGGCGGGGCAAGCTCCTGGCCATCCTGGCAGCCGCCCTCGCCGCCGGGACAGCCCTGCTGGTCGGCCTCGGCCTGTTCCTCTGGCAGGTCCTGGCCCACGACGGCCTGCCCGAGACCCCTACCTCGCAGGGGCCTGCAACGGCGCCCGTCGCGCTCGAGGAGACCACGTTGGCCCAGGACGGGCCGGCACGGCGCGAGCAGATCGCGCAGGCGCAGATGCTGGCCGTGGACGACCCACGCGCCTACCGCGAGGGCCACGTCGCCACCACCGTCGCCGATCCCCTGGCCGTCCCCTCGCCGACGACAACCGGTCCGCTGGACATCCCGACCGGGTACCCCCAGACCCCGCAGGGAGCGGTGGGCCAGCTGGCGGCGATCGACGTCGCCGTCATCCAGGCCATGTCCGTCCCGGCCACGCACGAGATCTACCGGACCTGGTCCACCGGCGAGCCCGACCCCGCCGGCTGGGTGATGACCGCCAACGTCACCGACTTCCTCACCGCCGCCCAGCAGAGCGGCCAGAGCGCCGAGAGCGGCCTGGTCGTGACCGCGGTCCCGGCCGCCGGCCAGGTCAAGGGCAGCGACGGGCAGGACTGGACGGTGGTCTGCGTCCTGCTGGAGCTGCACGCACACCTCGTGGAGGAGGCCCGCGTCGCCTACGGGCACTGCGAGGCCATGACCTGGACCGGCGACCGCTGGGTGATCGACCCGACCTACCCGGTCTCCCCGGCACCCTCGACGTGGCCCGGGACCGAACTGGCCGCCCGGGCCGGGTGGCGCCCCTGGGTCGACAACCACCGGTAGGACGAGAGGGAGTCTGTTCATGTTCGGTATCCCGAACCCGTTCGAGTACCTGGCCGGCAAGGCCGTCGGCGAGCTGGCCGCGGACGTCTGGACCTCCATCATGCTGGGGATCTGGTCCGCAGGACTGTGGTTCCTGCGCACCGTCCTGGGCTTCGTGGACGCCATCCTCACCCCCGACGTCACCGCAGCCGGACCCGCCGGGCAGGTGTACCGGACCACGTTCTGGCTGGCCCTGGCACTGGTCCTCATCCTGGCGATGGCCCAGCTGGGCCTGGCCGCGTGGCGGCGCGACGGCGCAGACCTGGCCCAGGCCGCGGTCGGGGTCGCGCAGTTCGTGGTCGTCTTCGCCGGCTGGATCGGTTACTGCGTGATGATCCTGGCCGCCGCGCAGGGCCTGACCCGTTCTCTGATGCGGGCCATGTTCGGCGTGGAGCTGTTCGCCCACTGGGAACCCTCCGAGGTGTTCGTCATCGCAGGAGAGGACATCACCGACACGCTGCTGGCCACCGTCCTGGGATTCATGGGCCTGGTCCTGTGGCTGGCCGCGATCGGGTTCCTGCTGGTCATGCTGACCCGGGCCGGGGCCCTCCTGGTGCTGGTCGCCACCGGCCCCATCGCCGCGGCCGGCCTGGCCAGCGGGTTCTCCCGGTCCTGGTTCTGGAAATCGTTCCGGTGGTTCCACGCGGCCGCATTCACCCCGGTCCTGGTCGCCCTGGTACTCGGCCTGGGCACCTCGTTGACCACCGGCATCATCGAAGGCGAGGCCGACGGGCCGGCAAAGACGATCGGCACCGCCATCCCCGGGGTCTTCCTGATCTGCATCGCCGCGTTCTCCCCCCTCGCCCTGTTCAAGCTCCTGGCCTTCGTCGACCCCGGCACCTCCTCCGGGGCCGCCATGCGCGCCGGGTACGAAGCACAGGGAGGGCTGCGCGGGTTGGCCGGCCGTGCGACCCGAACGTCCAACGCCGCCTCGAGCGTGGACAGTCACGGCCGCTCGGCCAGCGAGGTCTCCCAGGAGGGGCAGGCCAACCAGCGGGCCGCGCAAGCCACGAGCTCCCTGGCTTCCAAGGGCGGGTCCGCCATCGGACCGGTGGCCGGTGGGATCGGCGCCGCGGTCGGGGTCGGGGTCGGGCTCATGGTGTCCGCCGGCACCCGGGGCGCGGCCGTCGGCGCGGACGTGGCCAACCAGATGGGGGCCGGGCACAACACCTACGTCCCCGACTTCCAGCCGACCCGCCGCACCGGGGACCGGCACCGCCTCACCCACCCCGAGCAACGAGGCGAGGACACCGGCGCGAGCAGCGGCGGCAACGGTGAGACCGGCGGGGCAGCGGTGCAGGCACCGCCCCCGGCGCAGACCAGCCCGAGCACCGGAGCCGGGCCGGTCGCCCCCTCCACCGGTGGCGGTGCGGCCAGCGGGGCTGCAGGAACCGGTGCGGCAGGAGCCGCGGCCGCCGGTGCGGGTAAGTGATGAGTCCCTGGCAGCCGCAGGCCCGCTTAAGGAAGCGACCGACCGAACCCGCCCGCAGGAGGACCCCAAGATGACCGTCTACCGCGACTACACCCGCGCCCGCATCGGGTGGTTCTTCGGCCTCACCGGCCCGCAGCTCGCCCTCCTGGCCACCGCGGTCCTCCCTGTCGCCTGGGCGATCTCCAAGCAGGACTGGGCCTCGGCGGCCCTGTCCCTGCTGCTGTGGGCAGCGCTGTTCGCTCTCGTGGCCGTGCCGGTCAGGGGCCGGTCGATGACCGGGTGGATCCTCGCCACCCTGGCCCTGGCGGCCGGCGCCTTGGCCGGGTGGACCCGGTTCCGGGCGCGGGCAGCCACCGGGCAGGCACTCCCGCAGGAGCAGGTGGACCTGCCGGGGGCCCTGTCCAGCATCGTCATCCACGAAGGCCCACCGACCGGGCACCACCACCGTCGGGTCGCCCTGATCCAGAACCACGCCACCAGGACCTGGGCCGTGACCGCCTCGATCATCCACCCCGGGCTGGGCATGGCCGAGCTCGAGGACCGGGACGTCTACGGCCAGGGTCTGAGCGAGCTGCTCGACGCGGCCGTCCGGGCCGAGCTGGCCTGCGAGGTGATCTTCATGGTCCGCACCGTCCCCGAGGACGGCGCCGAGCGGGCCGACTGGGTGCGGCGCCACCGCGCGAACACCGCCCCGGTACAGGTCAGCCGCATCAACGACGACCTGCACGAGTCGCTGACCGCCGCGACCGTCCGCACCGAGCAGTACGTCACCGTCGTGGTGCCCGAGTCGCGCCTGGGCAAGGTGGCCCGGGAGTACGGCGGGGGCGTCAACGGTCGCGCCAGAGCGATGTACGCAGCCGTCGCCGAGGTCGAGTCCCACCTGCGCGGGGGACTGGGCGTCTCGAGCGTGGAGTGGCTCACCAGTGCCCAGCTGGCCCATGCGTGCCGGACCGGGTTCGCCCCGGGTGACCGTGCCGCCATCATCGACGCGCTGGCCGCCGCGCAGACCGACGACGACGTGAACACCTGTGTGCCGTGGGAGATGGCCGGCCCCTCCGGCGCCGACGCGGCCGTGCGGCACTACTCCCACGACGCCTGGAACTCGGTCTCCTGCACGATCAAGCTGCCGGTCAAGGGGGCCGCGATGGGGGCACTGGCCCCCGTCCTGTCGGCACGGGAGGACGGGGAGCGGCGCAGCTTCATGGTCTGCTACCCACTCGTGCCGCCGGGCCGTGCCGACCGGCAGTCGGCCAACAGCGAGTTCGGTGCCGACCTGGGGCAGTCGTTGCGGGTCGCGGCACGGATGAAGCAGCGCACCAAGAACGTCGACGAGAGCGAGAAGGTGCGTGCTCTGGAGTCCAAGCTGGCCCGCGGCAACTCCCTGACCGTGCCCTATGCGGTGGCCACGGTCACGGTGCCCAAGACGGTCCGGGCAGCCGAGGCCGGCCGCCGCCTGGACTCCTCGATCCGCCAGGCCGGGTTCGCCCCGCTGCGCCTGGACCTGGCCCACGACGTGGCCTTCGCCGCCTCGGTCGTGCCGATGGGCGTCAGCCTCACCCGGAAGGCAGGCTGAGCATGAGCGCCTCACGCGGTCGAATCCATGGCGGCCACCGGGCGAGCACCGGCCGTGACGTAGCACGCCTGCTGGCCGACTTCGGTCACGACGCCCCACCGGCACCGATGCCCGCAAAGCAGGAGCGGGAGCCGCGGGTGTTCCGGCCCACCAGCCCCAGAGGACCACGGAAGGCAGATCGCGGTTGGGCCCCGGCGAGGGCGCCGGTGGCGACCTGGCGGATGACCAGCGACCAGGCCCCCGCATTCTGGCCCTTCATCCCGACCCCGGCCCTGCCCCCGACCGGGGCACAGATGGGGATCGACGTCGCTTCCGGGGCCGCGTTCCACTGCGACCCGCTCGGTTGGGTCGTCCGGGACGACGTGCCGATCAGCAACCCCAACATCATGTGCTTCGGCAAACCTGGCACGGGCAAGTCCGGCACCACCAAGGCCTTCATCCTGCGGATGATGGACTTCGGGTACCGGGCCCTGATCCTGGGCGACACCAAGGACGAGTACGAAGCCGTGTGCGCCTTCCTCGGGGTGGCTCCGATCGCCCTCGGCGCCGGCCTACCCGCACGGGTCAACCCCCTGGCTCTCGGTCCGCTGGGTCACGGCTGGGACCAGCTGGACGCCGTCGAGGCGCAACGTCGCGCCCAGTCCGTGTTCTCCCGCTGGTTGACCCTGGTCCGGGCCCTGGTCGGGTCCCAGCAGATCGGGGAGGACCTGGTCCCGTTCGGGCCTACGGACGAGACGGTGGTCCGCACCGCACTGGCCGACCTGACCGGCTACGCCGCTGGCGCCACCTCCTTGACCGAGACGACGCTGCCCGGGCTGTGGCACGCGCTGGACAACCCTGCCCCTGAGATGGTGGCGGCGACCCGGTTCGAGAACACACGGCAGTTCATGGACGAGACCCGGCTGCTGCGCGACGCCCTGGGCCAGCTGGTCAACGGAACCTTGGCAGGCATGTTCGACGCGCACACGAACGTCGACATCGACTGGCTCGCGCCGATCCAGTCCCTGTCCCTGTCCCGGCTGCCGCAGGAGGCCGTGGGTATCGCCCTGACGTGCCTGGGTTCGTGGGGTGCCGGGCAGCGCGAGGTGGTCTCCCGGGCCGACCAGCGCGTGGTCGTCCGCGACGAGGCGTGGCGCCAGCTGCGGCTGGGCCCGGAGGCGGTCAAGGCCTTCGACGCCGACATGCGCCTGTCCCGCGGCTTCGCCGGCCAGGGCGGGGACATCCAGTACGCCGTCGCGCACAAACCCTCCGACCTGCTCTCCGCCGGCGACGAAGGCACCCAGGCGCAGATGATCGCACGGGACATGCTGCACCTGGCAGACATCAAGATCCTGCACGGGCAGGGGCCCAAGGTGGCTGCCGAGCTCGACGAGATCCTCGGCCTGGGGCCGCTGGCGGTGCATGCCATCACCACCTGGGCCCGCCAGGAACCCGGCCGTGCCGTCTGGCAGGTCGGCGAACGACTCTACAAGGTCCAGACCGTCCTGCACCCGCTCGAGGCCGCACTGGCCAACACCAACCTCGGCATCGAATCGGTTCGGTGACCCGGGGTGAAAGGTGTCCTCGCCGTCCTGGCCGCTCTCGCGTTGCTGCTGGGATCTCCTCTGGTCACCGCGGTGCTCGTGGCGTCGGTGGCCACCCCCGCGATGGACCAGGAGCACCGCACCCTCTTCTGCGAGAGGACCCTGCCGGTCACCGGGCACTGGCGGCCACCGTACGAGACCGCCTATGCCCTGACCCCGGGGTCGGGGTTCGGGCACCGTTTCCACCCGATCCACAAGGAGTGGCGCCTGCACGCCGGTGTCGACATGACCTCCCAGCCGGCGGGCGCCACGGTGGTCGCCGCCGCGGCCGGCACGGTGACCGCGGCCGGGTGGACAGGCGGGGGAGGGAACGCGGTCACCATCGACCACGGCGGCGGGACCAGCACCCGGTACCTGCACCTGGCGGCACCCAGCCCGCTGACCGCCGGACAGGCCGTCCACCAGGGTCAGCGGATCGGTCTGGAGGGATCCACCGGTGACTCCACCGGTTCGCACCTGCACTTCGAGGTCCACGTCCGGGGGGAGCCGACCGACCCGGTGCCGTTCATGGCGCAGCGTGGCGCGGCCCTGACCGGCGTGGCCGTCGCACCACCACCAGCGCCCGAACAGGTCCCGGACCTGCCCGAGGCCGGGGAGGGTGGCATCGGTTTCGAACTGCCTGCCCCCGGGCACCCCCGCCAGGACTCCCTGCACAACCCGCCGCTGCCGATCCCCCCGGCCATCCAGGAGCTGTACGAGCGGGCCGGGTCGGAGTACGCAATCCCGTGGACCCTGCTGGCCGGGATCGGCATGGCCGAGACCGCCCACGGAGCCAACACCGCGACCAGCTCCGCCGGCGCGCGGGGCCTCATGCAGTTCATGCCAGCCACCTTCGCCGCCTACGGCATCGACGGGGACGGCGACGGGCTGACCCAGATCGACAACGAAGCCGACTCGATCTTCTCCGCCGCCAACTACCTGACCGCCTCCGGGGTGCACCGCGGCGACCCGGGGGTGCGCGCCGCGCTCCTCGCCTACAACCACGCCCAGTGGTACGTCAACGACGTCCTCTTCTACGCACACGCCTACGGGGGCGGGCTGGTGCTGGGCGACCCGCTGCACTGCGACGGCCAGGGCGGCAACCCCGACCTGCCCCCGGTCAGCAACGAGCGGGTGGCCAAGATGCTGGCGTTCGCCGCCGCGCAGGAGGGGGACTCCTACGTCCTGGGCGCCGGCGGTCCCGACGCCTGGGACTGCTCCTCCCTGACCCAGACCGCGATGGCCCAGATCGGGATCACCGCCCCCCGCACCGCCCAGGCCCAGCGGGACTGGCTGGCGATGGGCAACGGGTTCCGCGTCCCGCTCGAGGCGGCCCGACCAGGGGACCTGTTCTTCTTCGACTCCTACCTGGGCCCGCACACCATCGGGCACGTCGGGTTCGTCCGGGACCCGGCCACCTACACCTCAATCGAGGCCGCCAACCCCACCAAGGGGGTCGGGCACTTCAGCTACGAGCACGCCCTGGACAACAACATCTTCGAGATCTGGCGCCTGGGCAACATCGACGACAACCCGAAAGCACCCAGCTGAGTCCCTGGGCCGTCCTCGTCCGCTTCAGGAAACAGAACGACCCGTCCAATCGCCGGAGGAGAGAGAGTGCGATGCAGCAGGACAGACTCAAGAACCCGCACCCGTGGACCTACGAGATCCCCCTTGCGATCGCGGTCACCCTGGTGCTGGTCGCGGTGCTGGGCGTGCACACCGGGCGGGCCGTGGCCAACCTCCTCGCCGGCGGCGGCTGGGGCTGGCCCCCCGCCACCGAGCTGTTCAGCAGCATCCCCGGCCTATGGCACGGAGACGCCGGCGCCGGACTGACCAACCCCGGCGTCGTCGCCGAACCTGGCCCACTGCGGGCCTGGGCACTCAGCACTACTGCACTCACCCTGGTCCACGCGCTGATCCTGGCCGTCGTGGTCTACCGGCGCTGGGGACCCGGCCGGCTGCGGGGCATGGCCTCACGGACCGAGGCCGCGTCGCTGCTGGGACGGCCCCGGCTGCGCAAGCACCGCGCCGTCATCCGGCCCGACCTGTTCGGAAGGGACCCGCGATGATCCTGCCCAGCCCCTTCGGTCGCCCTCGTTCTTTCGACCCACGGGACGCGGGGTGGAACCTCGGACGGTCCGCCGCACCCGCCGGCGTCGACCTGTGGGTGCCGTGGGACCGCACCGCAGGGGTCATCGGACCCCAAGGCTCGGGCAAGACCCTGGACCTGCTCACCCCAGCCCTGCTCGACGCACCCGGCGCCGCCCTGGTCACCCTCACCAAACCCGACGACCTGCTCCTGACCTTGACCGCCCGCTCCAGCGACGGGCGACCCTGCGTCGTGCTCGACCCCTTCGGGCTGGTGCCCGGACTGCCCGAGCTCGTGTGGGACCCGATCGAGGGGTGCGTGGACGCCATCGTGGCCGAGCGTCGTGCCAAGGCGTTCACCGCCGGCACGATCAAGGGTGCTGTGGCCGAGGGGTACGGCGACCAGGCCGCCCGGTTCTACGCCGCGGAGGCCGCCAAGGTCATCCAGGCCTACTTCCACGCGGCCGCCCTGGCCGGCCGCACCCTCGACGACGTGCTGGAGTGGGTCGCCGACCCGCGCTCCACGGTCGAACCCTCGGAGATCCTGCGCACCCACCCCCAGGCCGCCCGGTTCTGGCACGGACTGCTCCACGGGGCCCTGCACGGAGACGAACGGACCGCCGGCAACACCGTCACCACGGTGCAGCAGGCACTGTCGTTGTTCTTCCAGGAACCGATGCGCAGACGCTGCGTCCCCGGGCCCGGCCGGCCACCGACCAACATCGAGGACGTGATCGCCGCAGGCGGCACCATCTACCTGCTCGGCCGCGAAGACCCCTACGCCTCGGCCTCCCCGCTGATGACAGCCCTGGCCGAGCACGTCCTGGACACAGCCCTGGGCATGGCCCAACGGTCCCCGTGGGGCAGGTTGTGCCCACCGATGCTCGCCTGCCTGGACGAGCTGCCGTCGACCGCGCCACTACCCACCCTGCGCACCCGCCTGGCCAACGAACGAGCCCTGGGACTCTCATTCATCTGGGCCGCGCAGACCCGGGCCCAGCTGGACTCCATCTTCGGCCAGCAGGAAGCCCGCGCCGTGCTCGGCCTGACCAACAACCTCGTCCTGTTCGGCGGCTCGAAGGACGTCGCCTTCAACCAGGAGATCTCCGACCTCGTCGGCAAGGTCCGCGTCGGCCGGGCCACCTGGAACACCGGACACCGCGGCGGGCGCACCTACTCGGCCGAGGACATCCCCGTCCTGACCGGTTCCGAGATCCGTCAGATCAAGGAACGGCACGCCCTGGTCATCTCCGAGAACGGCAAACCGATGATGGCCCGGCTCCGCCGCTGCATCGACGGCAGACCCGGCAAGCAGCTCCTGACCGACCAGGCCATGCTCCGGGACCAGATCGGTGGGCACCGGCGTGCCACCATCCGCCCCGAGGCCCGTGCCACCGCCGCCCTGGCCGTCGCCCGTCAGCACGGTCTCACCACAGCGGAGTACGACCGGTGAGCACGACCCACCAGGCAGGAGAACAGGGACGGGGACGATACCCGCTGGCCAGGCCCTTCCCGGCCCCCGGGCCGTTGATCGTCCACGCCTACCGGGAGCTCGACATCGCCCTCAACGGCGACGACGCAGCGCGCAGGGCGGTCGGCCACCCCAGCAAGCTGCCCCGGCCGTGGGACCCCGGCTCCATCGACGACCCGCCCATGCGGGCCGAGCTGTGGGAATGGCTCGAGGCCGTCGTCGAATGGGTCAACAGCGAGCACGTCTGGGACCCCTCCTACCTCGTCCCGCCGTGCTGGCCCGCCCACCCCCACCTCATCCACGAGATCGCCGTCCTGGCCGACCAGCGCCGCAAGGCCGGGCAGGCCATCGCCAGCGACGCCCTCGAGGAGTGGCACCGCTACGCACTGCCCGCCTTCTTCGACCGCCGCAAGACCCGGCTGCGCACGGCCTGCGACAGCCGCCACCACGACTGGCCTGCCCGACCCGCCCACGTCCGCTTCCAGGACGCCCACGACCACCGCTGCCGGCATTACACCGGCGACGTCGACCACCACCGTCAGCTGCTGCAACCCCCCGACCAGACCCAGCAGACCCCACGATTGCACGTCGTCGACGGTCACCGGGTCGACCCACTTACCGGTGAGGTGTACTAGGTGAGAGGCTCGGCGACTAAAGGGAGCGGTTGGTGGATCACCTTGCACTCGCGACCGGTCATTTGCGGACGCGCTTGAGACGTTGAAGACAGGCGGCTCGGTTGACCGCTCTCGAGACGGGTGCGTTCGTACAGCCTGGAGGCGGAGCGGAACGATTTCTTGACTCCGGTGGACGGGTTGGCCGAGTGCGAACGGGCCGGGGTGCAGGGTGATTCCATGCCGAGGTGCAGCCGCTCCCCGTACTATCGGTCTCGACGCTCGCCTCTCCCGTCCAGATGGCGGTGGGGTCAGGGATGGGTGCCCTTCTGCGTCGCCCGTGTCGAGAACGCAGATGGACCCCCGCCCAAGGGCCCGTGACAGGACTGGGCGGGGGTCTCTTAAGAGAGCGGGGGCTCACCTGACTTGGGCCAGGTAGTGGGGCGATCGTGGGTCGCGACGTCGTGGTGGTCCTCGGCCCAGTCATCACCCACGAACAACATCGCGTTCTCTCCTTCGCCTCGGGGCAGTCAGTTGCAGCAGCGAGGAGGAGGACTCCCGGCGATCTAGGTCAAGTGCTCACCCGGACGATCTGGAGGCACCTCATCCCAGCAGCGGTCACGCCTCCTCACGACCGGGGCCCCGCGGTCTGCCGCAAGACCTCAACGATCAGATTCGGAGAGTGCTGAACCGCCGGCCGCTACCGGAACCAAGCCTGCCTGCCAGGGGATCGGTACAAGCCAATCGGTACAACCCATCAGATCCGTGCGTCCGCAGCCCGCGTCACTTGCGGTGAAATGACGCGTGCCCGCACACGACTCGCGGGAGGTGTCTTGCGTCCCCAGCTCCCACGCTTGTGAAGGAACGGGCGGGCCTGAGGCCACGCATGACCACGAACGCGGCGGCGCCGCAGTGGGTTCCGCACGCCGAGACGCGTGTCAGTCGGGCCAGGTAGCCTCGGCAGGGCACAGGCGCAGGACGAAGGAGTGGGCCATGATGGAGCACCTGTCGACGGCTGGGGTGGTGCTGCGCAAGGTGCTGGAGCGTGAGCTGGGCGCCCACCATCACAGTGTCAACATCTCGCACGAGTTGTCGAAGGAATCGATCCAATGAGTGTCCTATACCGAGCCCTCTGGTCCGACCAAACTCAGGCAGAGCCAGACGTCTTCATCGACCTGGCAAGGGCCAAGTTCACCTGCTGGGCGTTGGACGATCTGGAGGCTCGTCCGCTCCCGGACGGCACGGCTGAAGTAGTCCTCCCGCCCGACCGAGCCCGTGTCATCGAGATCCGAACCGTCGACGGCGAAGACACCCTGGCAGGTTGGGGACTCGAGTGCGTTACCCGCGACACCACCGCAGGCGGTGACAACAACGCGACCGTGTGGACCACGGTGATGCGCGTGGTGGCCAACGAGGAGGGCGTGAGCGTCTGGATCGAAAATCAAGTCGAGTCGGATGACGTCGCCCAACGTGTGAAGGTGGGTCGCCCCCGCCTGGTGGACGACCTGCTGTCGCTCCCGGGCAAGCCGCACCTCGCCGGATCGGGACTGTTTATCGACGTTCAGTCGATCACGGCAGATCAGGTCCCCGTGCTCATCGAGCACCTACAGTCGGCCAGTCGCAGTTTGCCCGTCATCGTGTGCAGCGAACCAGGTGGCGAGCACGACGGACGGTGGCAGATCTGGGCCGAGCGGATAGCAAGACGTGGCGGGGGGATCGCCAGTGTGTTCACGCTCGACGCAGACGCCGTGACCGCATTCCGCCGAGACATCGGGCCCCTGGCGGTCTGGGGTGGAGGAGTTCGCACCTACATGCCCGGGCCGGTCAGCGACCCCTCGGACGGGTGGCGCCACCGCTACGTCCTCGGCCATCTCATGGCCTCTCGTGAGGACTCCATGATCGACCGCATCGTGTATGGGGTTGCTCAAGCATCCACCCGTCGCCGCGTGCCGGACACCTTCCTCCGTTTCACCGCCATCCCTCCAGCCGCGGAGGCCGACACCGAATCCCGGGAGGCTCGGGAAAAGGAGCTGGCGAGGGAACGCTCCTCCTGGGAAACGGCGCTCGAGGACGAGATCGCCCAAACAAATGCGGCGGAGCGGGAGCTCAATCAGAAGATCGGTCATCTCGACCGGATCCGATCGGCCCTCGAGGGGCAAGCACTCCACGATCTGTTCTGGGGCACTTTGCATGAGACAGGCGACGAAATACCCGACGAGGTTCAAGACACCTCCGAGGCAGTCATGGCTGCACAGATGTACCTGACGGACCGAGTCGTAGTGCACGACGACGCAGCCAGGGATCTGGACGGCATCGACACATGCCCGCAGGCCTACGCGTGGGGAAACAAAGCGTGGCGCGGGTTCAGGGCCTTCGCTGCGTACGCCGAATCGAGAGCCTCCGGCTTCCGAGGAGGGTTCTGGGAGTGGTGCCGCGAGGGCGGTCCCTTCGCATGGCCAGCCAACTCTAAGCACCTGTCCATGACCGAGTCCGAATCCGTGCGGAACAACGAGAAGCTAAGCCGATTTCGAGTGCTCCCTGTCTCGTCCGAAGTAAGTCTTGGCGGCACGCTCACCATGCTGAGCCACCTCAAGATTGCTGAAGGCGGCGGGGACCTCGCGCCTAGGATTTACTTCTACGATGACACCGGTGGGCACACTGGCCGGGTGCACGTGGGGTTCGTCGGGCCTCACTACTTGATGCCAAACACCAAATCGTGAGCGAGTATGGGACTCAGAAGACCCATGAGCTTTTGGACTCGTAGACGTCGTGGCTACGGTCTATCATTTCTTCGTGATCTCCGAACATCTCTCTGCGATGAAGCCGTACCTCTGGAAGAAGGGCTCTTCTCTAAAGCCCTGGCCGCTGCGGACGCTCACAATCTCTGGGCCTTCTTGAATGGATCTTGCGCTTGTTCCGCCCAAATGCTGCGGGTCTGTGGCCGCCTGACTCGGTACATTCCGTTGGCGCGTGAACACCTAACGACTGCCCGGCGCATACCTGGCTTTTACAAGATTGGCAAGCAGGCCCTCCTACTGGTAGCGCCAATTCTCGTCGTACTGTTCGTTGTCCACCTGGGCTGCCTCGTGCTCAGACAACCTCTCCTGCAGAAACGATTCGTACTCGTGGAGGTATGTCATTAGTCCTCCCTCGATCATTTGTGCCGCCCCATGCAACTCAGTGATTGCGTTCTCCAGGTCCATGACCATCAGGGTGGGGCGCACGGGTGCCCAGTGTGCCGACTCACCCTTGCCAACCTTGCGGCTGGCGTATCTGAACGCTAGCCCGCGCTCGTCCTGATCATGGAGGTACTTGAGCGCGTCCTTGGTCTCAGGTGGCAGCTCGCCGGACCCCCCGGAGTCGATCCCGCCGGTCAACGTGCTCAACAACTCGACCAACCTGGCGATCGAGTGCGTCTGGCCAAGCCTGTCCTGAAGATCCGCCGGTCTGACATCCTCCCCGTACCCGAGGTAGCGGCTGAACCCGACAAGCTCAGCCGCCTTCTCGCAGGCTGCCTTCAAGAGTAACTCGATTGCGTGCCGGTAGGTCTGAACGATAGGTATGGCCAACCGGTCCCGGTCAGAGGACGCGTGACTGGCCAGCCACAACTCTCCCAGAGCGTCGGCAGCCTCAAGGAACGAGCTTCCAAGGGCTTCTGATGTCTCTAGCCTCTCCCCCACCCAGACGCAGGCAGACTCCGGCGTCGACCCGACCCGCGCGAACAACGTTGGTCTTGGCATGCGCGACAGTCTCATGCCAAGAGCATGCCCTACTGAACTGAAGGCACTGGCGCGCGCCCCGCCGGGCATCGCTGCCCTTCATGCCGATCATCATTGGCGCCACCAGACATAGCTGCCCCGCGCGAACGTGGCGCCCAGACGTCGGGCAACGCACGGCGTGGACGAGCCCATCGGCCGCCCTGGCGACAAGGCGAATTCGCGGCGAAAGGACGCGCTGGCGGATGTTGACCTCCTGACGATGTCCTGTGTGGTCGTTGGGTCTGGCTGCGGCGTGGTTCAGCTCCGCGGAACGCCGGTGTCGCTGGCGTTGGCCATGTGCCTACCTCCTCCGCCGCAAGCTCGTGGCGTGACTGCGACACAAGAGCGACAAACGCTCGCTATCCTCTGGCCACCTACCAAGGAGGTCCTTGTGCGCATCGTCACACCGTGGTCCTGGTTCGTCTCTGCCGTCGCCAGTCTCGGGCTGCTGACGGTAGGAGGTGGAGCGGCGCAGTCGATGGACGAGGACCGTCCGTCCGCGCCGGTCGTGCATTTCGTGGTCGACGTGTCGGGATCGATGTCTGGAACTCCGCTGGAGATGGCCAAGGAGGCAGTATCTGCCGCGGCGACATCGCTGCCCGAGGGCACTGCCATGGGCCTGCGGTCTTATGCAGGTTCTTGCGACCAGTCTTCGGTAGCGCCCATCGTGCCGATCGACGTGGGCACCGCAGCAGAGGTGGAGTCGGCGGTCCTGGGGCTGGTCGCTGGTGGTGGGACACCGACGACTTCAGCTCTGGGCCAGGCTGCCGCCGACATCCGCGAGTACGGAAGTGACGGCGAGCAGCGCATCGTCCTGCTCACGGACGGGGACACCAGTTGCGGGATCTCGATCTGTGAGTACGTCAAGGGGAGCGCGTTCGACGGCATCGACGTCGCGCTCTACTCCGTCGGTCTGCAGGTCTCGGGGACCACGGCGGCGGATCTGTCGTGCGCGGCTGATGCCACGAACGGGGCGTACATTCCGGCGGGCGACCCCGGTGCGCTCGTCGACGCCCTCCTGCAGGCCACCGGGGGTGTCCTGGACGTGGACGAGGATGGGCTTCCGGACCCGTGGGAGGACAGTCGCCGGGACCTCGGGTATGGGGTTTTCTCCACCGCTCTGCATGACCTTGGCGCGGGCAGCGACAAGAAGGACGTCGTCCTGGTCGTCGAGGCGCAGAAGGGCGTCATGCCCAACGAGGACGTGTGGGAGCGTCTCGTCGACGCCTTCGCAGCAGCCCCGGTTGCCAACCCCGACGGATCGCAGGGGATCCGGCTGCACGTCGTTCAGAAGTCGACACCCCTGACAGCGGAGCAGGGCGATGAGATCGGGTCCCTTGCTACGCAAGCCGACAACGACTGGAGTTTCGCGTTGGAGCGGCTCTCGACGGATGAGCGAGGGTGGGCGCACTACATGGCGTCAATCCACTCTGCTCAGGCTGATTTTAAGGGTCGGGCCCAAGCTCGTGGCCAGGCGCTTGTGGTCAACTTCTGCGCGGGAGAGTCCGGGAAAGGGACACCTCAGAAGTGTCGTGGGAGCGCCAAAAAGCAGGCAGCTGTCATCATGCACGAACTGGGCCACAACTTCGGTCTGCAGCACGGGGGCGTCGTCGAGGGTGAGTGTCCCGGCGCGTCGACGGACTTGGCGTGCGAGGCGTTCAACGCGCACAAGCCGAACTACCTGTCGGTGATGAACTACGACTACATGAACCATGGAGAGATCCCCGGGGCCGGTGTCGACTACTCCCGGTGGGGTCCTGGCGTGGTGTACACCCTGAACGAGTTGAACCTGAACGAGACCGTGGGGCTCTGGATGTCCGGCGCCGACACCGGTGGCGTCAACAAGGTTCTCTACCACTGCGAGGACGGCAACCTGCAGAGAGTGAACTCGAAGGGCGCGATCAACTGGGACTGTTCGGACGAGTGGTTCCCCTGGGAAAAGTACCAGGACGGCGTCAGCGCAAACATCGACCTGGTGCGACCCCCGTACTACGAGTACAACGAGGCCATGATGGACTTCCTCGGGGAGAAGATCGTCATGACCCCGTTCGACGACTGGGCATACATCGACCAGAACAGCCGTCAGCTCAACGGAGGCGAGATCGGGAAGGTGCCGTACCTGCCACCCGACTCTCCCACCGCGTGAAACGGTCGCGCAACGTTACTCTTCCTGCCGATTTGTGACGACGGCATGGAGGGCGCACCTTCCAAGCGACCGTTCGTTCGGATCAGTGGTCGCGAATGGTTAGCCGAGCGAGATCGGGCTCGATCATCCTAGCTAGCTGATAGGCCATGAGGTGGGGCATCGCCTCGGTAGGCGGCCAGCCACCGGCCGGAGCGTGGGAGAGGTCAATGTGGAGCACGCGCAGCGCAGCGAGCATGAACGACATTGACGTCGAGGAGCGCAGGCTGATGGTGGGCCGTCGAGGCGATGGCCTACCGTGACCGCCGGCAAAGGCTTGGTGGCGCGGGCTGAGCACCGTTCGTGCGGTGAGGAGGTCTGTCATGTTGCTTCAGGCGCCCTTGGGCCCCTCGGCTCTGGTAGTGGCGATCGACCCGGGGAAGGTGATGAACCGGGTCTGGGTCTGTGACGGTCAGGGTCTGGTGACCGAGCCGTCCTCGATGCCGGTCTCGCGCGCCGGGATCGGGGATCTGGAGAGCACGGTCACCTCGCAGGTGGCCGGTCACGACGCTCTGGTGATCGCGATCGAGGCGACCGGCAGCCTGCACCGTGCCTGGGCGAGCGAGCTGGAGCGGTTGCACCCCGGATCGGTGCGGCTGTTCGCGCCCTCGGAGACGAAGGCGGCACGCACCCAGCTGGGGTCGGGCCGGTTCAAGACCGATGACCGCGACTGCGCCGCGCTGACAGGCCGCGCGTGATCTGCAGTCTGGGCGACTACTGCCAGGCCGGTCAGCTCGACGCTGGAGGTGTCCCTCATGCCGAGGACGCACCGAGGCGGACCGCGACTTCGTCCTGGATCCGAGATCTCCAAGATCGTCGCTCCTGACGACCCCTGGGGCGCCAGGCACCCGTGGCGTCGATGAGCTGGATCTTGCCCTTGCGGCGCGGCAGCCCGGCCACCGGCACCGCCGCGGCCACGCGGGCGGAGCTTGGTGGCGCCTCGGGGTCGTCCACTGCCACCGCGAACATGATGGCGTCCATCAGATCTACGACAAGCTCGTCGACGCGCTGGCCAAGCTGAGTGCGATCGTGCACGGGACGGAGGCGGCCTGAGACCTACCTGGCCAGGCAAGGAGCGGGACGGGCCCAGGCGCGGGAGTCGGTCGTGGATGAGCTGTGCGCCGCGGTCCGGCACCGACGCGGTCTGGTCGCCGACCGCAAGAAGGCGCAGCAGCGGCTGCACGACCAGCTCAACGCCCTCGTCCCCGGGCTGTCGGCACCGGCCGGGCACGGCCGCTCGCTCGCGGTCGAAGGAGCGACCGGTCAGGCGGTGCTGGCCTGCGCGGTGGCGTTCGCCGGACGGCCGGCATCTGTCCGTTCCCTGACCGCCAGGTCACCGGGCCGGATCGGCCCGGCCACCGCACGCTACTGGGCCGACCGGTGGCGCGGGGCCCTGCCCCCGCCACCGGACGCGCAGGCACGCGCCAGCCGTCTGTGCCGGGACCTGGGCCGCTACCGGACCCTGCAGGCCGACATCACGGCACTGGAGGAGGAGATCACGATGCTGCTGGCGCGCACCGACGGGCAGGTGCTCACCACCCTGCCCGGCGTGGCCACGGTCCGGGCGGCGGCGTTCGCGGCGCACAGCCTGCCGATCGACCGGTTCCCCGACGCCGAGCACCTGTACTCGGCGACCGGGCTGGCACCGGCGATGTATGAGTCGGCGACCCTGCGACGGCGCGGACGGATCTCCCGGCAGGGCCTGGCCGAGCACCGCGACGCGCTGATGGGCATCGCCTGGGGCCTGTCCCGGTTCTCCCCTGCGTTCGCCGAACGTGACGCCCAGCTGCGCGCCCGCGGCATGGCGCCGATTCAGGCCCGCGTGGCGCTGGCCCGCAAACGCCTGCCGCCTGACCTACCGGATGCTCCTGACCCAGCGCCCCTTCGATGAGGAGGCGTATCGTCGAGGAAGGCTCAGCCGCGGACGGTGACGGCCACGTTAGCTATGCCGCACGACGGCGCAACCTAGCTTGCCGCCCGTCCGCGCTGGGCCGCCCCCCGCCACAGCGCACACGAGAGCCTGCCGCCTGACGGCGCCTGATCAGCCTGCCGAACTCGGCGGCCCATAGCACGGAACCTCCCCGACCCCCACCTCCTCATTGCCCCCGCCGTGCGCAGCATCCACACCCTGGTGCACGGCCGATGACGCACGCCCGAACCAACCTCTTGACACGAAGCGCGAAAGCTAGCGGCGGCGCGTCACCGTCGTGGTCGGCGTCGATCGCGGCGCGGTGACGCACCGCCGGCACTTCCGACTCGCGGCAGTAGCGTGCGACCACGCTCAGTCCGGCGGCTCCGCACCCATGGGTGACCCCAAGCACGCCGGTCTTCTCAGTCGACGAGCGGAGGGAACTGGCAGGGCTTCCTGCGGTTAGTTCCGACAAGTTGGCCCCACTGACTACATGCGCGGCTGAAGACGGCGACGCACACTTTACCAGTCACTGCGAGACGAGAACTCGAGTATTCACCGGATTTTCAGCCCCCAGGATTACGTATGACCCATCCTGTAGTCGTTTCGATCGCATGAGCATGAGTTCAAGGATATCTGTCGACCCCCAGTCGGTTCCATTGTCCCAACGAGCCCCGACAAGGTTGCTCCGGCCAAGGACCGATCCAACTAGGATGGCCCCTCGGAGGTCCGCGTCAGCGAGGTCAGAATCGTACAGCCGACTATGCGATAAGTCAGCCTGCTTGAGAGTGGCATGTGCAAGCGACGCGCCATCGATCTTGGTAGCCGACAGGTTCGAAGCTGTCAAATTAGCTTTGCGGAAGTTCGTCTTCCGTATAAGTGCCGCCCGCAGGTCGGCACCTTGGAGGTCGGCACCCTCGAAGGACGCCTCAACCAGATTAGCAGAACCAAGATAACTTCCCCGCAGTCGCGCCCGAGAGAAGGACGCATGCGAAAGGACCGCTGACGTCAGGTCTGCGCCCGTTAGGTCCGCATATTCGAAGTGTGCGCCAGAAGCGTGCGCCCAGGAGAGGACGGCGCTCTGCAGCTTCGCGTCCGCAAACTTGGCGGCCGTCGCATCCGCACCGAACAAGTTTGCCTCACTCATGAGCGCGGCCGTGAGATGAGCTCCAGACAGATTCGCAGATGAGAGATCAGCCCGACTCAAGATGGCGCTGTTCAGTAATGCGCGCTCAAGAAAAGCACCCTGCAAGTCCGCGCTACTCAGATTCGCCCCAGTCAGATCGATGCCCTCTGGTGGCATCGAGTGGGTGCCTTGGTGCGGAATCTTGTCCAGCAGGTTCCGTACGGCACGGCCTAACCTCGGATTGCGCGCCCCATACGTTGTGACAAGGGCCGTTGGGTCCGTGACAATTGCGGGATCGTCATCAAACTCCAGAGGTTCCCATGGCTCAATTTCTGGAGGATCTTCGGGATCAGTGGGCGCGGGGGTGGGCGCAGGGGCCGGCGTGTCCTCGTCCCCCTCCTCTCTTTCGGGGTCTGCACCTTCCCCTTCGTCATCTTCCGGTGAGCCTTCATTCTCCGTCAACTGACGTCCCCGCTACCCGAAACGCAGGGCTAAGGTCGCCCAGGCAGCCAATTGCAGGAGTACTAGGAGAACGAACGCTCGATATCGGAAGTGCACCGCCTGCAGGCTACGTTCATTGAACAACTGCATGCGACGAGCCTGTTGTGTGACGCGCTCGTAGAACTTCGCGGCCGACCTGAGCTTCCCATCTTTTGCCACTACCCAACCGGCGAGGGTGTCACCACGAAGATCAAACATGAACGTTAATTTGTGCTCGACTCGGAAGGGAAAGGGCTTTGACCCAGGGAGTCTTCGCACTACTCCCGGCCTCCCCGTGAGAAGGGACATCAAAAGGAGTACGGCCGCCACCGCCAATACGCAGGCCACCACAAGACCCGAAACGTAGAGCGCATCGTCACGCGCACCAGTCCCTGCCCCGTTTCTTCCAACTATGGTTGTCACGAGAAAGGCCGTGGCTGCGCCGAGGAACGCTACAATGTGAACGGCGCGCGTCCGCGTGGTCGTCAACTCTTGCTCCTGGGACTTGAGGGTTTCCAAGGAACGATGAGCGGCGAACTCATAAAGCTCCGGCCTGTCGGCCGCTATGCCACGGGGCCTTGCCGGATCAGGATCCGCAGGGTAGATTGGCACCACCGAAGTCGGCGCATCGTGCCTCATCATCTCTCCTCATGGCCACGTGAACTAGGTCACGTCAGTCTACTCCAACTCCGGTGAGCATCGGCCAGGGGAGGTCGATTGGCACGCTAGCCGGGCTAGCCGAACAGCCACCCGGCTGTCCGCGGCGCGTGCTCACATGCTGGAGCGCTTAGTGGCCGCGGGCGTTCGAGCACCTACCCCCGCGCTCATCTCACCGTGGCCCCTCGGCGGTGGGGCGGTCCCGCTCGTCCCGTGGCGGTCGGCCCTCTTCGCTTGTTCGGCGGTCGGCACTTCGCGCAGGGACGCCGCTGCTTGACGATCGCTCGTCGACATGAGAGCGAGAAGGTGCGCGCTCCCGGGTAGACCCTTCTGGGCGATGTGACGCTGCCCCGTAGTGGGCGGAAGGACGCGCGTCTGGCGCGGCGGTAACGCATTCGGACGGACGAGCGGCTCACGGCAGTAGAGGATGCCTACAGCTCGTCGAGTAATGCGAGGTCGTGGAGGTCCACGGCGCGCAGGCGATAGCCACTTCGAAGCTGACGGGCTCGCTCGGCGCTAGCCACGGCGACTGCTTGACCGTCGATGAGGCCGACGACTCTCTGCTCAGAAGGGTGGAGGTACACGTCGTCGTCGAGACCTTGCTGGACCCCGTCGCAGGCCGGGTCCAAGCGCATTGCGTGGACGTCTACTTGCCCCAGGGGACTCGATAACTGCACGCGGACTGGTCGCCAATCCTCGGTGACCCGGTAGCCCGGGGAGGTGAGCCAGGCCATGAAGTCGGCTTCGTGAACTTCGTCGATGAACACGTCGAGATCTTGGTGAGGGCGCGTCTGTCGTCCCACCAGCGCATCGACGCCCCATCCGCCGTTGATCTGATAGACCACCCCGTTGGCGTCAAGCCAGGCGACGATCTGCACCACCTCGGCGGCGGTCATCTGAGAGGAGTTCTCCATAGGAGAAGTCTGCCCTCCCGTCCACCAGGTTATCGCGACCCGCGGCATGATCGGACGCGCCGCAGGCTAGCGTCCTCAGCGCGGCATGATCGGACGCGCCGCAGGCTAGCGTCCTCAGCGCGGCAGATGCGGGCGTCCACGGCCTGGCGGTGCTCCGTCCAGCAGGTAGCGTTTCGGGCATGTCCGACGCACTCGAGATCCCCGTCCTGACCGGTCCCGGTGTGTCCCTTCGACCGCACACGATGGACGACCTCGGGCCAGTCCTTGAGCGGTGTATCGATCCCGAGACTGTCCGTTGGACCACGGTGCCGAGGCCCTACTCGAAGGAGATGGCAAAGGAGTACCTCGCGGAGATGATCGAGCCGTCGCCCGATCGTGTCTCTTGGGCGATCGAGAAAGATGGGGCGTATGCCGGCACGATCGATCTACGCTCCGGAGGGGGCGAGGGAAAGCATGCCTCGGGGGATGTTGGCTACGTTACCCACCCACGGACCCGTGGCCGGGGCGCCATGACCGGGGCTGTGGCGCTAGCGCTTGACCATGCCTTCGGCTCGCTCGGCTGGGAGCTGCTGGTCTGGCAAGCGAACGTGGGGAACGTCGCAAGCTACAAGCCAATGTGGCGAAACGGATTTCCCCTGCCGCTCGCCGTCCCGGCGCTGCTGAACCACCGCGGCGTGATGCGGGACGGTTGGCACTCCGTTCTGGAACCGGGGATGGCGCGAGTACCAGCGCAGACCTGGAACGAGGCGCACGCTGCGCTGCTGGTGGACGTCGAGATGGCGCGCCGTCCTGGGTAACGCTTGCTGGTTCCATCGGAAGGGCTCGTGTCGGGGTGCGCCCAAGCGTGAACTCGGTTCTGCTGTCCCCGCAGCGGCACGGTCGAGCAGCAGGCGACCAGCGGCAGATGAGGGCGTCCCGAGGGGTGCGCCGGGTGTCCCTCTTGGTCTAGCCTGTGCGGTGTCGCGACCTCGGTGGGTGTGACCCGTGCGGGCAGAATCGTCGACCTTTATCGAAAGGACGACGACATGTCGCGATCTTCCTCCACCTTTCCGTTTGTGGTTCCCTCTTGGGCGCTGATCCCTAGGGTTCCTTCCCGCACCTCTCCGGCCTGTGTCCCCCGATTAGTGACCTGGTCGAGTTGGGGATCCGGGGCGGAGGGTGACCTCCGTGCCGAAGTTGTTCACCGGGGCGGCACGGTCGACGGCGAGCAGCGGTTCACCGGGCGCGTGCAGGCGGGGTTCCCACGGTGTCCGCCACGGGGCCGAATGGTCGCCCGCGACGGCTCTCCGCACACCGATCCTGGCCTCGGCGGCTTGCAGCTGAGCACCGGTCCCGATCCGCTCGGAGGATGAACGGCATGCACCCCAACCTGCTCCGGCTGGACGACCTCGCCGTGCACGTGTCCACCGACCCGCACGTCAAGGCGGTCCTGGGCCTGGGCTCGGCCGGGGTCCAGACGCACCGGTTCGACGACCACTCTGAGGTGTTTCAGCGTTAATGTCCGCTTCGGGCGTGCGGATCAAACCACATCCGGGTCCTCTGGGTTGGGTTGATTCTTCCGTTGGTTCCGGTTGTAGGCAAGTCGTGCCTGGGCTGCTCGTGCGAGCCCGTCGCGGCGGGCCTGTCGGATGGCCTCGCCGCGGCCGTGGTGCTCGTCGTCCGGAGTCACGTAGCCCAGCGCGGAGTGCAACCTGGTGGTGTTGTACTCGGTCCGGGCGACGTCGAGCTCGGCACGCAGGACGGCCGGGTCGGTGATCTTCGTCAGGTGCGGCCACTCGGCCTTGACGGTCCCGTTGAGGGACTCCACCCAGGCCTGGTCGGTCGGCGTCGAGGGCCGGCCGAAGTGCTGGGCGATGGCGTACATGGCCATGAACTTGCGGGTGTTCGCCGAGATCATCTGGGAACCGTTGTCGGAGACGGCGAGCAGGATCGGGGTGAGCTCGTCCTCCCCGTCCAGTTCCAGGTCCCGGCCCAGCGCCTCGGCCCGTTCCAGCGCCGGCTCCAGCAGCCCCTCGACCTCCAGGGCCTGCTCGAACGCGAGCTGGACCTGGGTGTGGGTCTCCTCGGCGGAGACGACGGTGGTGATCCACTTGCGCGAGACGAGGTCCTCGACGAACAGGGCACCCACGCCGGCGGCGGTGAAGTGCGTCGTGTCGTAGATCCAGATCGACCCAGGGGTGTGAGAGGCCCAGTCCGGGAACGGGCGCCGCTGACCGCGTGGCGGCCGCGGTGGGTGACGAAACCGCAGGTCATGGTCGTTCAGGACGTGCCGCACCGTGGACGGGGCGGCCCAGAACAAGCCCTCGTAGGAGCCGCGGTGCGCCAGCCGGCGGTGGGAGAAGTCCTTCTCGCCGAAGGTCTCGAACGCGGACACGATCGCCTCGACCTCGGCCGGCCTCAGCGCGTTGACGCTCGCGCCGGGACGAGCATCGACCAGCCCGGCGGCGGCGTCGGTCTCCCGACGGCGGGTCCACCGGCGGGCCCGGCGCACGTCCAGGCCGAGCACCGCGCACGCCTTCTCCACCGGCCAGCCACGATCGGTGGCATGCTCGACCAGGCCCAGCAGAGCGCCCTTCGTGGCGGCGTCGACCCGGGCCGGCACGGGTGCCGTGGGCGTCAAACCGACCCCCCTTTTCCCTCGACGAGCGTCAGCTTCACCGCCAGCTCCTTCACCGCCTCCGAGAGCCGTGCGATCTCGGCGTTGGCCTCCTCCAGCTCGAAGTCCCGCTGGCTCTTGCCCGGCGAGCCGGGCCGGGAGGCGGCCAGCGCAGCCAGCGCACCGTCCTTGGCGACCTGCCGGACCCGGATGACCGTCGACCGGTCCACCCCGGCCTCGGTCGCGGCCTGGGCGATCGTGACCTCGCCACGGACCAGCCGCAACCAGATCTCATACTTCGCCGACGGCGACAGGACCTTCTTCGGTCGCCGCTTCCTCGGTACCGAGGCATCGTTGCTGCTCATCGTGCACCCTCCTGAAGGTGTCACGAGGACCGTACCGATGTGGTCTGATCCAGCGCGTCAAACCGGACACGAACGCTCAATCAACTCAACTCCGACATCGACTTCTTCCTCATCACCGACACCACCGACACCAAGGACCGGTACCTGCAGGACACCAGCTGGCTCCAGGGTTTCGGTGGCCAGGTCGCGTACAGCTTCGTCAACGACCCGAACGGGAGAAAGGCACTCCTGGCCGACGGGCTGTTCCTGGAGTATGCGATCTTCACCCCGGAGCAGCTCGCCGCCCTGCCGGTCACCGGTGCGCGTGTGGTCTGGTCACGTGGACGGGTGGACCCGCTCGCCCTCGGGGCGGCCTTGCCGGCCGCCACCGCGATGGACACCGTGGACTTCCACCTCAACGAGGCCCTGACCAACCTCTACGTCGGTCTGCACCGTGAGCTGCGGGGTGAGCACCTGGCCGCCATGCGGTTCATCCAGGTATACGCCGTCGACCGCGTCCTGGCGCTGGTGCGGCTCGACCCCGCCACGGAGCTGGACCACCCGGACCCCTTCGAGGCGACCCGCCGCATCGAGAATGCCTCTCTACCCGGAGGTCTCCCGCTGCACCAGATGATCCCTGGCTACACGGACAACCTCAACGCCGCACGAGCAGTCCTGGCATGGCTCACCACTCACCACCACACCGACCCCGCCATCGTCGCAGCGATCCGGGAACTGACCACGACGCTCGAAACCCAGAGCCAGACCGACAACGCATAGTGCCACCTGCGGCATGACAGTGAACCGGCCCGGGCGCTCGAACGACTGGCGGTACCCTGATATTGAGCCCGCCCAAGGCGCACCTACCCGGTAAGGGTGCGTCCCGCCCGTCGCATGGTGAGGGTGGCTGCCCGTTCAAGCCGGGCCGGGTCCGGGGAGCCCACTGCTCGACGGGAGCTGTCGGGGTTCCCACTGCGCAGGCAGACGGACCCGAACGCCGCACTGCGGACGCCACCGCGTCCGCAGTGCGGCAGAAGGGCGCCTTCGCCCACGCGGCGGTGGGACGCACCCAGGATGGGTGCCGACGAGGTCAGAGCGTGCTGCCACGCCTAGTGCGGCAGGAACGGACGTCGCAGCACGCGTCCCTTGCGGCGGAACGAGGCACGTCGAGGCTTCTGCCTGACGCGCCGCAATACCGGATGCCGCACATGGCTGGCCCCTTGGTGCTCGACGTCGTTCGCGCCACTGGTCGCCCGACGGCCGGGTGGCGTGGCGAGCTTGAGCGAAAGGTCGGTCCTGCTGGGCTGCCAAATAGTCCCCGAGACCTTGTCAGGACCCAGCGCCATACTCCGGAGGCATGGACCTACTGGTAGCCCTTGACCCGTTACAGCAGGCAGATTCCGCCACAGTGTGGGCGGGGGTGTCGGCGTTGGCAGCCGTGGTCACGACGTTGGTAGCGATTTTCTCGCTGAACCAGATCCGCAAAGACAGTCGTGATGCTATTCGACCCGTAGTGGTCGCTGAGCTCCGGGATGAACCCCTTGTCACGGCCACGGCGACATTGGTGGTGCGCAACGTAGGCCGGTCCGTGGCCCGCGACGTGGTGATCTATTTCGATCCACCACTTCCCGAGGTCAACAGCGCACAGGAGGGTCTGGTCCACCCCATCAACCGGCGTTACGCGGACCCGATCCCGACGCTGACACCAGGCATGAGACTGGACAACGTCTGGCGCTTCAGGGGTGACGCAGACGAACGGCACATGGCGGTGCCAGCCGACCGGGTCGTTGCCACCGCCACCTACGAGGACACGCGCGGGCGCACCTATGAAGATCGGTATGTATTGGCGACGGACGTCTTCGAGTCGGGTACGTACCCCGAGCCAGGCGGCACGGACCAGGCTGCCATGGGGAAGCGAACAGCCAAGGCTCTCGAGGCCATCGCGCGGACACTGGCCCGCTGAGCCGTCAGCGCAAGGCGGCATGATCGGACGAGCGTAGCCGTCCTCCACGCGGCACTAGCGTGCGTCCCACGCTCCACGCGGCATGATCGGATGCGGCATCATGAACGTGTGACTGAGCCGAGGCCGATGCCATCAGGTGCTGAGCGTCAGCAGCGCTCCCTCGAACGTAGTGCTTTGGCCGTTGGCCTGGGAGGGGTCGCCGCCTTCCAAGTTGCGCTTGCTGCCGGGGTCCCCTGGGGCCGTGCCAGTTACGGCGGCGCTCACCCCGGCGTGCTGCCCAGCCGCCTCAGAGTGGTGAGCGCAGGCGCCGCGCTTCTCTATAGCGGGCTGTCTGTCGCGGTCGTGAGCCGTCGCACTCCGGTGAGGGTGCGCCGCCACGTGTTGACCGGCGTCACCACCTTGATGGGCGTTGGCGCCGTCATGAACGGCATCTCGCCGTCCTGGCCCGAGCGGGCCATCTGGACCCCCACGACTGCCGTGCTGACGGCACTGGCCTGGCGAGCACGCAGGGACTTCTGAAGGTGGTCGTCCTCCTGGCGGCATGAGCGGACGGGTTCTCAAGGCGGGCATCGGAGCCACGTGCTCCAGCTGCCTGCCGTCATGGGCCAGGACGGCTAGCCCCTTGGGTCTTCGTCCAATCCACCCGACGAGACATCGACCGTGCCACGGAACCGCAATGCGACGCTCATCGACAACAGGGTGGGCGACTTCCGCGTTGACCCGGAGGATGCAGTAATTGATCCATCTCCCACGGCCAGGCCAAAGCCTCCTCACGCCGCTGTCCAGGACGCCACCGGCGCCCTCTGTCCTCACGGACCCGGCGTCGGCCTCGGGGTGCCCGCTCGGCAGCGAAGGCAGCACTGCAGGTCGGTAGTCGAGGGCGTCGTCATCCAGTGGTCCACCGCCACCTCCCAGCATCGCCCATTCGTGTCCGTGCCGGGCCAGGACCCAGGTCTCCGCGACGTTGCACCCGACGCTGCGGCGAGCGAACATCGTGACCGCGATGTCATCGGCGACAGCCACGGCCATGGGGACGTAGCGTCGGCGTCGGCTCAACCTCGTCGCCGGCGTGAGCTCACGAGATGCGACGAGCCGACGACTCTCGGCTACCGCGTCGTATGCCATCCTCCGAACCTACGTCTACAAGGACCCCAACTTCCGGAGCGCCGCCCCCGGAGCGGCATAACCGGATGGACGGCCGGCTGCGGGGGTGGCTGCAACGATCGCGACAGCGGTTACGGGGAAGCCTCTTCCTCGGCGTCGTCTTCGCCCTTTGGCAAGAAGATGATCCCGCGCTCGAGATCCACCCCAGCAGCATGAGGATCGTAATCGGCCTCCGAACCGGGCAGTTGAGCCTCGATCCGCTTCCGCTCACGCTCTTCGGCCAGATGCTTATGGCCAGGGTTGAACATCTCGATCAGGTCGTCCCAGCTCATGGCGCCACCCTTCCTGGCCCTGACCCTAGCGTCGGACGCCGAGAGCGGGGCGGGGTGCGCAAGAGCAACCCACCGCAGGGGCGGGGAGTGTTCCGCGGAACACTCTTGGCCGTAAACCGGTCAACCGACAGGCGGCAGATGAGTGCGCGTCACTCGTAGCCTGTGGCTGCCACAACCATCTCGGCGAACAGCTTCCAGCTGGCGTGCTCCTGATCCGCCCGACCGATCACGCGGTCTTCGGCGAACGATGCGAGTGCCTCCAAGAAGCGGTCGAGGCTCGAGTTCTCCCACTCCGACTCACCCCCGCCCAGTCGAAGATCTCCGAGAACGACCTCCAGGAAGTCCCCAAAGCTGTCGCGATCAGTCACCAAAGACGGGTCGGCGGTGGTCGAACGTCCGGTCTCGCATGCCACGCGAGATTCCTATCACGCGCATCCGGCGCGGCGCGCTCTTCGGCACGAACGTCCGCCCTATCCGCGGCAAAGTCGGGCGAGCGTAGCCGTCCTCCATGCGGTAGTAGCGTGACGGATCCACTCCGACCGACTCTCGGCGTGAGGGTACTGTCACGCACCTCGACGGGGGAGCGTGTCAGGTGTGGAAATCGCTCAGGGCTTCGGGCCTTCGTTCCGGCCTGGGACCTGCGCTGCCCGTTGTTCGTCTTCGGGCCGTGGGTGTGGCTGTGTTCGTTGGCCCGGGGTGATGTTGTGGGTGGCTGGCCTGGCTTGGGCGCGGTCGGGGACGGCTGTGGCGGGGGACAGCAGTCGTGGTCGGCCGGCCGCGTGCGCGGTGGCGGCCAGGACCAGAAGGAGGAGTTCGTCGTCCAGGCCGGAGAGGTCGTTGGACAGGTCGACCGGGTGGTCGGGCGAGCCCATCGAGACGGCGATGTTGAGGAGCCTTCGTTCGCCGCCGGAGAAGACGCTCAGCTCGTGGTGCAGCCGGTCCCAGTCGACGCAACGCAGTGAGGAGGAGGGCCAGGGGCGCTGGATCCATGGTTGTGTCTCGCGGGCGAAGCGTCCGCCCTTGGCGCGGATGAGCAGCTCGACGGCTGCTTCGGTGGGGTAGTCGCCTTGGGCCCATGCCCTGAGCTCGGGTGCGG
This sequence comes from Ornithinimicrobium avium, assembly GCF_003351765.1. Classification (NCBI taxonomy): domain Bacteria; kingdom Bacillati; phylum Actinomycetota; class Actinomycetes; order Micrococcales; family Ornithinimicrobiaceae; genus Ornithinimicrobium; species Ornithinimicrobium avium. Next base: position 1,667,269 of record NZ_CP031229.1, on the reverse strand, counting down.
GGACGGTCATGACCTGACTCCTTCTGGGTGATGGGTTTCTCTTGCTCACCGCGGTACGCCCCCGGAGCGGTCTGGTCCGTGGGTGAGGATGCGGTCGTCTTCGTCTCGTCGTGGCTGCCAGTTGTTGGCGGGCACGTGGCGGGGGTCAGGCACGGTGGAGGTGCTGGTGGCGGCGAGGCGGGCGCGCAGCGCCTGCGCGGGGCGGGAGGACACGAGTGGCTCGTGGGTGATGCTGGCCCGGGCCAGGGTCTCGACGTCGTGGCCTTCGTCGTGCAGTTGCTGCATGGTGGTAGCCAGTGCCGGCCAGTCCTCCTGGGCGGTGAGGCGTGGGTCGAGCCGGTCGGCGAGGGAAGTCCAGCGCTGTTCGGGGGCCGGCCGGGCGGCTGCCTCCAGACGGGCGCGGAGCTCGCGGGTGTTGTCCAGCTGCTGGGTGACCACCGCGTGGGGGTCGTCGTGCCAGGTGTGGACGGCGTGGTGCAGAGCCCGGCGGGCCGTGTCTTCGTCGGTGCCGAGCCGGCCGGCGATCTGCGTGCAGGCGCGGTCCCAGCTGGACGGGTCGGCGGTGGCTAGGGCCCGCGCCGCCGGCTCGAGCGCCTCGTCGACGGGCAGGTGGGTCAGCCGCTCTTCCATCAGGACCTCTGCCAGGGGGGAGGAGCCCAGGATCGCGCCGGTCAGTGCGTCGGCGCCCTGGTCGTGGAGCATGTCTGCGGGGTCGGTTCCTTGCGGCAGGGGTGCGGTGAAGGTGGGGACGTTGTGCTGGGCGAGGAGCCAGTGGGCACGTTCGGCGGCCATGCGGCCGGCCAGGTCGGCGTCGGTGGCCATGATGACCGGGCCGCCGAGCTGGGCCAGCTGCGCGGCCTGGTCTTCGGTGAGGGCGGTGCCCAGCGGAGCGAGGCCGACGTACATGCCGCGGGTGGCCAGGGTGATGGCGTGGGCGTCCATCGGGCCCTCGACGAGGACGGGGGTGGCCCCGGTCGCCATGAGGCCAGCGTCGGTGCCGTAGAGCTGGTGGCCCTTGGAGTACAGGGGGGTGGTGGGGGTATTGAGGTACTTGGGACCGGCGTGCGGGGCGTCCTCGTCGACGGAAGGGTTGCGGCGGCCGACGAACCCGAGAACATCACCGTCCTGGTCGGTGATGGGGAAGACGACCCGGTCGCGGAACCGGTCGATGAGCCGGCCGTCCTTGGTGGTGGTGGCCAGCCCGGTGGTCTGTAGCTCGGTGTCGCTGACGCCTTGGCTGCGAAGGTGGTCGGCCAGCCGGGTCCACCCGGCCGGGGCGTACCCGGGGCGGACGTGCGGGTGGCCGGCGACGTCCTGGCCGAACCGGTCGGCCAGGTATGCGCGGGCCCAGCCGCCGGCGGTCAGCTGCTCCTCGTAGTAGCGCAGCGCCATCGCGTTGACCTGGACCAGCCGCTTCACGGGCACGGGCGACTCCTGCGCCTGCACAGCGCGGTCGTAGGCCCGGTCCAGGTCGGCCTGGGTCGGGTCCAGCGGCCCCATGAGCCGGCGGTACTGACCGGCCCAGGCCAAGGAGGCATCGACTCCCGCAGCGTCCAGGTCGTCCTGCTGGTCGACGGGGCCGCTGGAAGGGACAGCGGCAGTGATGATGTCGAGGTACTGGCGGTACTCGGCGTCGGTGGCCTGCACCGAGACCGGGTCCGGGTCGAGGGCAGCCGCGGCAACGTCGAGGTCCTCCTGCTGAGGAGCGACGCTCTGGTGCAGGTGGGTCGGGTCGTCCAGGAGGGTGCTGATGGTCCAGGTCATGGCCGCGGCGTCGTCGACGTCGGACCCGGGTGCGGGGGCGGTGGCGGCGAGGTCGTCCAGGGCCCAGCCGCGCTGCAGGGCGCGGTCGACGGTGGTGACCAGCGCCGGCCACCAGGGGCTGTTCTGCATCGCCCGGGCCCGGTCGTCCCCGAGCTTGCTGGTCAGGGTCGGCACCCACGCGGTGGACAGGAGCTGGTCGGGCCCGGCGGTGTTGTCCACGGCCGGGGTCAGGTGCTGCGCGACGCGCCACCAGAGCGCGGCCGCGGCGTGGTCGTCCGGCAGGGCCTTGGTGCCGGCGGCGTCCCGGACCAGGGCGGCGGCGCCGATCCCGGCCCGGGTGGCGGCGGCCAGCCGCTCGGCCAGGACGGCGGCGAAGGGGTCCTTGACCGTCCCCGGGGCGACCTGGGCCAGCAGCGGTCCCCACTCGGCCAGTGCGGGGGAGCGGTCGCCCTGGATCTTGGAGGCCAGCTGGCGCTGGTAGGTCGCTGCGGCCTTGGAGGCGTGGGCCGGGCCGGTGGGGCGCAGGTCGGCGGGGTCGACCTGGTTCGCGGCCCGCCAGACGGCGACAGCTGCGAGCACGTCGTCGGCCGGGCGAGCGGTGCCCTGTGCGGCCCACTGGGGGGTGGCGGCGGTGACCGCGTGCTCGGCGACGTCCTGGGCGAGGTCGGTGATGCGCTGGGCGCGGGCGGCCAGGTAGGGCCCCCAGGTCTGGTCGTCGGTCAGGGGGGCGGGGATGCCGGGGATCCACGGCAGCGGCCCGGGGGTGGTGTTGCGCATCCCGGTGTCGTCCAGGCGCCAGTCGAGGACGGCGGCGGGGTCGGCGGCGGTGTCGACCTCCCGCGCAGTCACTGCATCACGCAGCACCGGTATCGGGTTCTGCCCGCCTGCGGCCATGAGGGTCAGGTGTGCCCGCAGGGTCGGCCACGCCGGCGCGTCGCTCATGCCGGGGACCAGGTGCTCGGCGGCTTCGTCGAGGCGCTGGAGGCGCTGGGTGCCGACCGTGGTGGCGGCGGCGGTGTAGAGCGCGTCGACGTACCGGGCGGACGCCTGCCCGAGCAGGAGGGCCGGGTCGTCGGCCTCGCGCAGCAGGGTGGACGCCGAGGCGGGTGCCTCGTCCCGGGCCAGGATGGCCTCGAGCAGGTCGGTGGCGGTGCGCGGGCTGACCGTACCCGGCTTGGTCGCGTCGTGCTCGTCGCCTGTGCCGACGACCTGCAGGTAGACGTGGTTGGCGTCCCGGCCGCGGGTCATCATCGTGTAGAGCTGCTGGCGGGACTCGGCCCCGGTGGCCAGTCCGTGGGTCACGTCGACCGAGACGCCCTGGGCGGTGTGCACGGTGGAGGCGTACCCCAGCTCCACCGACTCCAGTACGTAGTCGGCCGGCAGGGCGATCTTGCGGTGGGTGCGGGTGTGAGCCACGACCAGAGCCCCGGCGCCGGTGGTGTCCAGCACGGTCCACCGGTCACCGTTCTTGACCCAGTCGGTCGGGGCGGTCTGGAGGCGGCGGTCGTTGCGGCGGGTGATGACGGTGTCCCCGACCGAGGCGTGGTTGCCGTCGGACAGGGCGACCTCGTCGGCGGGTCGGGGGGCTCCCTCCAGGCGGTGGTCGCGGGCACGTTGGTTGAGCTCGGCGACGAGCTCCCGGGTGGGGGCGAGCATGATCGCGTCCTTGCCGCGGGCCCGGTCGGCGGACCAGGCACCGAAGACTTCTTCCGTCATGGTGGCCAGGTCTCCGACGTGCACCCGGCCGGCGTCGAGGTAGAAGCCCAGGGCGGAGGGGCGTCCGTCGCGCAGCTCCAGGGAGGCGCCACCCTCGGCGGCCCCGGTGAAGCGCATCAGCTCGGTCAGGTGCAGGGCGCCGTGGGTGGCGCGGATGTCGCGCAGCACCCCGCCGGCGCCGACTGCGGCCAGTTGCTGGTCGTCCCCGACCAGCCGTACCGACGCGCCCCGGGAGGTGATGAAGGCCACCGCCTTGTCCAGGGACAGGGTGTCGACCATCCCGGCCTCGTCGATGACCACCAGGGTCGCCTCGTCGATGCCCTGAGCCCAAGCGGGGAGCTGCTCGGGGTCGTGCTCCAGGTGCCAGACCAGCTTGGCCAGGGTGTCGGCCTGGGTGTCGGCGTTCTCCCGCAGCACCGCGGCGGCCGCCGCGGACGGGGCCAGCCCGACGACGGTGCCGCCGGAGGACTCCCACGCTCGCGCCAGGGCCCGCAGGGCGGTCGTCTTCCCGGACCCGGCGGGGGCGATCGCCAGCTGCACCCGCGCCCCGGAGGTCGCCATGCCCTTGACCAGGGCAGCCTGCCCGGCGTTGAGCTCGACGCCGTTGGCGACCGACTCCAGCAGGGCCAAGTCCACGTCCTGCTCGCACGCGCGCCGCCCGTCCATGACGCCGGCGGCAGCGACCAGCCGCTCCTCGGCCTCCACGACCGCGGTAGAGGTGAACAGCTGCGATCCTGTGACGGTGTAGACGCTGGTCCCGTCGGTCCGACGCAGCGGCTGAGGCTCGCTGATCGTGTCCGCCCTGGCCGAGGTCATGGCCCTGCTGCCTGCCAGCGCCGCCTGAGTGAGCTGCTCGACCAGGTCCTCGACCTGCTCGGCCGGGACGTCCGCGGCGCGGACACGACGCTGGGCCTCGGCGCGCACGTGCCACACCTGCCACGTCGACCGGGACCCTTGCACGGTGCCCACCACGCGCGCCGCGCTCCGCTCGACCCACTGCCCGTCGACCCGCTCACCGAACCCGTGCGTGCGGGCGCCGGTCAGGGCCGCGTCCACCATCGAGTCCAGCGCGTCCTGGTCACCGAGGACGGACAGGGCCTCGGCCCGCCACGTCTGCCGCTGCTGCGCCTCGGAGCGGGGTTCGTGCTTGGCCTCGCGGGTCTCCAGGGTGGCCTGCTGAGCGAGCTGGATCGACTCCACCGGGGTCGGCGGCCGACCGTGCCGGTCCTGGAACGCCCGGGCCAGCTCGCTGCGCCGCGCCTGGATGCTCGCCCGCCGGGTCGACCACGCCTGGTTGAGCCGGTCGTCGACACCGACGACCTCGCGCACCGGCCGCTTGCGGGCCTCCGGTCCCGTAGCCTGCGTCCTGGGGGCGAAGGCGAGGCCCAGGGGGCGCAGGTGCTTCTCCAGGGCCGTGTTGTAGACCTCGGAGGCGGACACGACCGCCTTGAACAGGACCCGCCCGTCGATCGACAACCAACGCCCGTCGGTGACTGTCTGGACCTTGTTGGCCACCGCGACGTGGGTGTGCAGGTCCGGGTCCCCGGCGCGGGAGTCGCGGTGGGTGAACGCCGTGGCGACCATGCCGCGCACGTCCACCTGCTGCACGCCGTCCTTGCCGGTGCGGGTGAACAGGGCGTGCTTCTCGATGTAGGCCAGGGCGTCGCGGACCGCGGCCTGGTGGGCGGCCTCGATCTGCTTGCCCAGGGGACGGTCGGCCACGGCCCACAGGGTGGAGACCGACTTCACGGGGGAGAAGGTCAGGTCGAACCCGGCGACGGCGGTGGTCCGCGGCCGCGACTGCCTGGCGATGAGCCCGGCCAGCTCCCGGTCGTCGAAAGGCTCACGGCCGTGCTCGGTGCGGAACATCTCCAGGGCGACCTGGGTGCGGATGCTCGCGCGGTCATCCACGGGGATGGGGTGGTCCGCCGGCAGCCCGAGAGCCTTGTTGTGCTTCTCGCACCGGCGCGCCACCTCGATGCGGTACGGGGTCACGTCGTCGCGTCCGCCGTACACCCGGAAGGGCCGACCCAGGCTGTAACCCGACGCATCACCCAGCGGGTGCTCGCCCGTGCCGAACAGGCGGGTCATGTGCTCGGCGGTGACCTCATCGCCAACGGCCAGGCCGGCGATCCCGGTCATGCCGGAGCCGACCCAGACGCCGGGAGCCTCGCCCTTGGCGGTGTAGTAGCTGCCCAGCCCGGAGTGGCCGACCTCGGTGGCGTCCTGCCGGGCGACCTGACGGGTCAGGTAGTCATACCCCGACCCTGCGGTCAGCTTGTGGATGGTCGCCGCCATACCTACATAAGCGGAGGACCAAGCCTCAGGGACTCACCTGCGGGCGATTTTCTGGTGCGCCAATCGCCCGTTCAGCGGGCTCGGTGGGGGAGGGGGCGCAGGTAGGGGCGCGAGTCAACTTTAAGTGGATAATGCCTGGTTAACTGGTGGCCCGGTGTGAACAACGGGTGCGAGTGGGCAGGCCGGCAGAGCCTCGGCCAGGGGGTCTACTCGTCATCAGAGCAGACGCTGCGCAGCCACTCTTCGCCAGCTTGGACCATCGGGTTGTCTTCGGAGTCTGTGTCGCCGAGGCGAGGTGGAACGACGATCCCTGGCTGGATACCTTCAGGGAAGCGGTTGCCCTCGACATCGACCATCCAGGCGGTCGTCAGCAGGATGCGTGCGCCGTCCTCCAAGGCCTGAGACACGTTGCCAGTGGCCAGTCCAGCGGTTCTCTGGCCGATGATCTGGGTGTCGGGCTGGGCGTGAAACGCGGTTGTGACGGCCTCGGCCGCACTCGCGGTGCGTTGATCGATCAGCACGGCTACCGGTTGGTCCACGTCCAGCTGCGGGTCGTAGACGAAGCGGAAGTCTTCATCTTGAGAGACCCAGCCGGGTCCGTGGTCGACAGCCAGACGGGTGCCGTCGCGCTCACGGAAGCCACCGAGGGAACCGTCGGGCAGCAGCGGCGCGACGGCGGCGAGCATGGACCACGAGGTCCCGCCCCCGTTGTCCCGAAGGTCGATCACCCAGCCGCAGTCGGTGCTCTCCTTCACCCGGTGGATGGCATCGAGTCCGGCGCGGGCGTAGCGGGTGTAGGCCTCCACGTCCGCGCCACCTCCCTCAGGTAGGACCACGCGGCTGATTCCGTGTCCGGTGGTGACCGTAGGCAACCGGAAGGCCGGGGTGAACCCGGAGTCGCCGGGGGCGAGGTAGTGGCTGTGCCTGCCTCCAGCAGTGCTGACGAGACCCGCGACCTCGGCACGCAGGACGGTCAGTGTGTTCCGTTCGGAAAGAGCACGTTGGGCGGCGTCCACGTCCTGTGCCCAGCTCGATAGGTCGACGAGCAAGCCGTTGCTCCCTAGCCACCCCGCAACGGTCTCGAGGTACTCCCTGCGTCCGTCGGCGGTGGTGACGTCGCCGGTACCCTCGAGCGCCTTCGGGGCATGGACGCTGACCGAGAACGTACCCGCTGGCGCGGTTGTGGCCACGACGCCGGATGGTCGCCCCTCCGGGCTGGCGAGTGCATGGTCGCCGCCGCCCTGGGAGTGGGTCGACAACGAGCTGTCCGGCGAACTCCCCCCAGCCGCGCACGCCGAGAGCACGAGCGCAGCGACACAGGCGAGGCCCGCACCCATGCGCTTCATCACGGCTCCCTTCCACCGGCCTCGATCTAGACCGTAACAACGCTAGGAGTGCGACGGAGACCGTCAAGGAGTCCGATCATCGGTTCGCTTCCGCAGCGTCCGCCGAGGGACGCGACGGCGTCCGCTCGTGCCGTTGGTTGGTCAGGGCCCGAGCCCGTCGGTCAGGTGGACTGGGCGCGGCTGGCTGCGTATCTGGCCCAGGTGGCGGCGGCCTCCTTGCTGCGGCGCTCGGTGGTGGTGGTGGCGTAGCCGAGCATCTGGCTGATGATGGCCGGTGGTGCTTGCGCGGCGAGGTGCCGCAGGGCGCCGATCCGGGCGGCGGCCGGGGCCAGCCCGAGGTGCTGGAGGCGCAGCCGCAGGCTGTTCGGGTGCAGGGGCAGGGTGGCGTGGCGTCCGGGGAAGAGCCAGAGGCTGTGCGGGTTGCCGGTGGTGACGGGGACGGCGTGCTGGAGGTAGTCGAGGAAGACACGGTCGAAGGGCGCGGTCACGGGGGCGGGCGGGTCCCCGAGGTTGATCGCGAGCCGGCCGTCGTGGTCGAGGGTCAGGTCGGTCAGCTTCAGTCGGCTGATCGTGGGGACGGGCTGGGCGTACAGCAGGAGCAGGAGGATCACGACGGCGTCGACGGGGTCGACCTGCGGGTCGTGCACGGCTCGTCGGATCCACCGGATCCGCTCGGCCTGTCCGATGGGCGGCACCTGCTGGTGCAGTGGCAGGGGCACCTCGACCTGCGGGCTCAGCCCGGTCCTGGCGGTCCAGGCCAGGAAGGCGCGGACGGCGGTGCGCTGGCCGCTGGTCGCGGTGGTGGCCCAGGCGTCGAGGTCGGCCTGGGCCAGGCCGTCCAGGCCACCGGGCCGGGCGCGTGCCCAGGTCAGGAACTCGTGGGCCTGGCGGAGCTGGTAGCGGTGGTTGGTGTCGCGTCCGGGGAGCAGCGGGCCGGCGCGGGCCGTGTGCTCGAGGCGCCTGTGCAGGACCCACCGGTCGTAGCGTTGCAGGACCCGGCGCTCCTCCTCGCTCGTGAGGTCGGCCAGGTAGTCGGCCGCCCAGACGGTGGTGCGGTTCAGCGTCGCGTCGACCGGGGTGAGGACGCCGGCGGCGATGAGCAGGTGGCGTAGGTGGGCGACGGCCCTGGGCGGGGACAGCTGGTCCATGCCGTGGTGGGTCAGCGGGACGCGACCGTGGGCGAGCTCGTCCAGGAGCCGGCGGGTGTGGGGCTTGGTCAGCCACAGGATCCCGGTGCGGGGCCTGGGCATCGCGGCCAGGTAGGTCAGCAGCGGGACCAGCGGTGGGCTGACCTGGCCGGTGTCGTCGGTCAGGGCATCGGTGAGCCGGTCGGTCAGGACGCACCGGCCGCAGACCTTCCGGTAGTGGTTCCACCCTTCCTTCCCGCAGCGGCTGCAGGTGAAGTCGCCCAGACCGCCGGCGCAGTCGGTGCAGACCGGCCGGCCCCTGGTGTCCCGCCCCGGCAGCAGCCGGTGGGTGCCGCAGCCGGGGCAGGTGCCGTAGGTCTCGCAGGCGGTCGCGAAGCACCCGGAGCAGACCGGGCCCTCGGGCCAGGACCGGACGGCGACGACCGCGCCGTCGGGGTCGCGCCGCCGGGGCGTGCCGCGCGGGGCCGGTGGGCGCAAGGACCGGCGGCACCTGGCGCAGCATGCTGTGCCCGCCGGCCCGGTGTCGCTCACAACTGGTCGTCGGGCCGGTGGACCTGGGCGCGGACGGGCCGGATGACCGGCGTCCTGGGGGTGCGCCGCGGCTTCTCACCGGTGGTGCCGACCGCCCGCAGCCTGGACCCGATGAGCTGGGTGTCGGTGTCGATGAGCTCGTCCGGGCTGACGGCCAGGATGTGGCACAACGCGGCCAGGACGCTCAGGTTGAGCCGTTCGGGGGTACCGGTGACCAGCCGGTGGGCCTGGGAGGTGGACAGGGTGATCCCGTGCTCGGCCAGCGGGCCGATGATGTCGGAGGTGGCGTGCATGCCGTCGCGGGCCATCAGCTCGCGCAGCCGCCAGGTGTAGGTCACGTTCCACAGCTGGGTCATGGATGCTCCTGAACGGTGGGTGGGGTGCGGATCTGTGCGGCGGTGGCGTCCAGGACCCGGCGCAGGGTGCGGGTGCGGAAGTCGGAGGACACGCACGTGTACAGGCTGGTGGTCGAGGCGTGCTCGTGACCGACCTGGTCCTGGACGAAGCGGGGGTCCCAGTCCTGCTCGAACAGGATCGTCACGTAGGAGCGGCGGAAGGAGTGGAACCCCAGGGCGGGGTCGAGCCCGAGCTCGTCGCAGTACCCGCGCAGCCGCCGGTTCAACGCGTTGGCCGAGACCCGCGGGCCGCGCTCGGAGGGGAACAGGGCGGGGCTGTCGTGATGCTCCATCATCGGGCGGACCTGCTCGACCCACTGCGCCAGGACGTCGGCGGTCCAGGGCCACACGGTCAGCACCCCGCGCCGCTTGGGCGCCGAGCCCCGCTGGGCCTTGCCGTGCCGGACGGCCAGCACCCCGCGCCGCTTGGGCGCCGAGCCCCGCTGGGCCTTGCCGTGCCGGACGGCCAGCACCCCGTAGTCCCCGAACTCCGACGCCTTCGGGTTTGGCGACAGGTCGACCAGGTCCAGCATCCGGGTCTCGTTGCGGCGGGTCCCGAACCCGTAGGCGACCTTGAACATGACCGAGTCCCGGAAGACGGTGGCCCACCCCTTGACGCCCTCTGCCTGGCGCGCGCAGGCCTGGGCGTCGACGTGCTCGAACAGGGTCGCCAGCTCGGTGCGGGTGAACGCCCGCCGCACGGGGGAGCCCTCGTAGTCCGCGACGTGCGCGGCCCTGTTCGCCTCGGTGATCGGCTGGATCGGGTGGCTTCCGAAGTGCTGCTCGCAGACGGCCGGCCACTGGTAGGCCGGGTCGGTGAGGTACTCGCAGAACTGCCGGATGCTCACCTGCAGGCTGCGGATCGTGGACCGGGCCACCCCCTTGACCGAGCGCAGGTCGGCGAACCACTCATCCACCGTCGCCAGCGACCAGGCCCACGGGTACTCGTTCGCGTGCTCGACCAATGCACGGACCTGCCGCAGCCGCGGCTCGACCGTCCCCCGGGACAGGTTCCGGGCCAGCATCTGCTGACGCCACCCCGTCAGCATCGCCTCCAGCACCCGCTCCTCCGGGTGGACCCATCCCACGCCGGCGATGAGGAAGTCACGTGCCGAGGTGAGGGCCGGGGGGTCTTCGGCTGCCACGGGACACCACCTCCTCACATCCCGTTAGAAGGGAGATTATCCCCTCTAACGGGATGTTGCAACGGTGCCCGCGGCCGACCTGCGACGACGCCCGCAGCGCGCCCCGGAGGCGGCCGGAGCCCACTCGCGGGCCCATGGACGTGCCCGCCCCTGGCCTGCGGAAACACCGAAGGGTGCGAGTCCCGTCCGTTAGCACTCGCACGGGTTGGCCCGGCAATGCAAGAGGTGTGTGGCACATGAGCATGGTGGTTTCGGTCAGGCTCGGCGTCGGTGAGCCTGCGCGGGGGCGCGATCGGCTCAGGGTCGGTGAGCCTGCGTGGGTCGTGCTCGGCCTGGCGATGGCGAGGGGGTGGTCGCAGGCAGTGAGTCCCCTGGGAGTGTTCGTCCGCTTTGGGTGGGTGTCAGAAGTTCTTCCTGGATTGAAGGAGAGTCGCATGGATCAGTTGGTGAGACAGCAGGCTCGGGCGCGTGCTCGGCAGGCTCGGGCGAGGGTGCGTCGGGAGCAGGCGAAGCGCGAGCGGCGGTTCGCGAAGTGGGGTGAGGCGGTGGCCGTGGCGCTGGCGGAGCGAGACGCGATGGTGAGCGACTGCGAGCAACGAGCAGGACGGGCGCTGCGGTTCTTGATCGAGGAAGCAGGGCTCAGCACGCAGGAGGCGTTGGCGTGGTGCGGCGATGACGCGCTCACGGGACGGGAGGTCTACCGGCTCATCCGGGGCATCGCTGACGAGGACGAGGGTGGCACCGGCGGTGATGAGGACCAGGGCAAGGACTCGCCCGCGGATGCGCCGGCCCCAATGGGGCCGGCTGAGTGCCTGCCGGAGTGAGTGCGCAGCGGTTGTCCGAGCCCGGCCCAGCGGCACCGTCGGCGGCGCTGGGTGACCCTGGACGCGGCGAACTGGTGGAAGGTCGTGAGTATCAACGGTTCGGCCAGGCCGGTGGTGCAGCCATTGTCGGCGGCAGCCATTGCGACCATGAGTCGAGGAGTCGCTGTGCAGGAGGCGGATCGTCATCGTTACCGCACGCCAATTTCGCCGGAAGCGCGCGTCAGTCACCGGTTGAGGAGTTCTGGATCAACGATCGTCTGGTTGACGGTAGGAGACGGTAGTTCATGAAACTGCTGGTCAGAGCCGTGTCGGGTTGGTGGGTGCGTTGGTTGGAGGTGGTACGAAACGATCCTGCTGCGGACTCGTTGCGGACTGGCGGCGGACTGCTCGTGTGGGAGGACGCCTCGGCGGTGAGCAGCCCCGGTGCTGATCGGGACGTCGGCGCTTCCAGCGTCGAGTGAGAGTCCCCGATGCGGTAGGGGTGGTGAGTGGGAGTCGTCCGTGGAGCACCGGGGCGGTGGAGTGTCGACCTGATCCCTGGGCATGATGCACGGGGCCTCGAACCTTGAGCCAGCTCTTCACGGACCACAACTTCGAGGCGGTCCGGGCGACCGCGGCATTTGCCTGCGTGGTCGAGGCTGGGTAGGTGAGGCCTCCTGCTCGACCGAGGCCTTGCTGTTGGTCCCCGAAGGGGGTGGCTGCTCGGGTACAGTGCGCGATAGATCGTCACTAGGGCGTGGCGAGCAGGAGAGCGGGGCATGGGTATGCGTTGGTTGGCCAGTTTCGTGGCAGCGTGCATTGTGGTCGGGCTGGTGCCGTCGGTGGTCCATGCCGACGTGACGCCGGTGACGCGGTCCGGGTGGTCGCAGTGGTCGGGTGAGGACCGGTACGCGACGGGCGTCGCGGTCTCGGAGGCGACGTTCACCGGGACGGTGCCGCACGTGTTCGTCGCCTCCGGGGTGAACTTCCCTGATGCGCTGGCCGCCGGGCCGGTGGCTGGGTTGGCCCAGGGACCGATCCTGCTGACCAGACCGGGGAGCCTTCCGAGCGTGGTCGCCGCGGAGCTGGCACGTCTCCGGCCGGAGACGGTCACGGTGGTGGGTGGACCGACCGCGGTCAGCGTCGAGACCGTCGCTGCTATCCGGGCGGCCTCTGGGGCGCAGGTCGTGCGGGTCGGCGGGGCGAACAGGTACGGCACGGCTGCGGCGGTCGCCGCGCAGGTCGAGTCCTTGGACACGGTGTACCTGGCCTCGGGCCAGGCGTTCCCGGACGCCCTGGCAGCTGGTCCTGCGGCGGGCAGGCGCGGCGCGGCGGTCCTTCTGTCAAGGCCCGGGAGTTTGCCGGAGGAGACCCGTGCATTCCTTGTGGAGCGGCAGCCGAGCCGGGTCGTGCTGGTCGGTGGCACAGCAGCCTTGTCGGCTGACGTCAGGGACGCGGTGGTCAGGGCTTTGCCCGGTGCCCAGGTCGTCCGGCTCGCCGGGACGGACCGGTACGACACAGCCCGCCGGGTGGCGCTGGAGGCCTGGCCGGGCGGGACCAGGACGGTGTTCTACGCCCCTGGCACGAACTTCCCGGACGCGTTGTCCGCCTCCCCGGCGGCGGTCGTCAACGACGCCCCGTTGCTGCTGACGCGGGAGGGTTGCCAGCCGTACGAGGCGGCGGTCGGCAGCGACTTCCTCAGTCCGACGTCCAAGGTCGCGGTCGGGGGCAAGACCTATACGGGCAGCACGGTGTGCGGGCCGAAGCCCAGCTATCCGTTCCCCGCCGACCTGGACTGCGTGGACTTCGCCTCCCAGCGGAAGGCGCAGGACTGGTACGACTACTGGTACCCCAAGGTCGGGGACATCTACCGCTTGGACGGCGACAAGGACGGCAAGGTCTGCGAGGTGTGGCCACCCCGGTGACGCTGCCCGATGCTCGCCTGAACGGAGGGTCGTCATCGGTGCCGTCACGTCAGAGGCCCCGGTGACGCCGGGCGCGACAGGGGGCGCCGCCTGGGCTGGTAGATCCGTCCCGGCCTGGGCGGGCAGCCGACGGGGGAGACCTCGAGTGGTGCGCACCCCGGCGCGGTTCCTGACGGGCGGGGGTGTGTCGGGGGCGAGTGGGAAGGTCCTGTCATGGGCCGGTCGGTCCAGCGGTCGACGAAGGAGTCGTGAATGAAGAACTTGACGCGCAGGCTCGCGGCGTTTGCTGCCGCGGTCGGGCTGGTCGCAGCACCGGCGACAGGGGCCGCGGTGGTGGCGGCCGAGGAGCAGGCCCAGGTGTCGGCGACTGTGCAGAGCACCGAGCGGCTGTGGGGGAGCAACCGGTACGCCACCGCGGTCTCTGTCTCTGAGCACCTGTACCCCTCTGGTGCCGAGGTCGTCGTCGTGGCTCTGGGCACCACGTTTCCCGACGCCCTGGCCGGTGGGCCCGCGGCCGCCCGCCTGGGTGCCCCGGTCCTGCTGATCAACAGCCCCACGTCCGTGCCTGCTGTCGTCCAGGAGGAGCTCGCCCGCCTGGACCCGAGGCAGATCGTCGTCCTCGGCGGTGAGCAGGCCGTCGGCAGGGCCGCGGTGCAGGTCCTCGACGACCACGCGCCCGTTACCAGGCTGGCCGGGCAGGACCGCTACGCCACCGCCGCCGCCGTCGCCTCACTGTGGACCACGGGCAGCGGCACCGTCTACGTCGCATCGGGGCGCTCCTACCCCGACGCGCTGGCCGGAGGAGCAGCCGCAGCCCACCAGGGTGCCCCGGTCCTGCTGTCGACCGCGACCAGCCTGACCGCCGAGACCGTGGAGCGGCTGCGGGTCCTGGACCCCGGCAAGGTCGTGGTCCTCGGTGGCAAGGCCGCGGTACCCACCACCGTCGTGGACAAGATCCGTCAGACCGTCCCGGGCGCCTCGATCACCCGGTACGCCGGAGCTGACCGGTACGCCACCGCAGCCGCGGTCGCCACCAACGTGTGGACGGCGGGAACGGATGAGGCGTTCTACGCCACCGGTGCCCACTTCGCCGACGCCCTGGCCGGGGTGCCCGCCGCGGCAGCGCACGGCTCGCCGCTGCTGCTGGTCAGGCAGGCATGCGCCCCCGCGCAGACCATGAGCGCCACCGACGAGCTGGGCGTCACCACCCGGTTCGTCCTCGGCGGCCCGGCCGCCGTCGCCGACGGAGCCACGACGACCCCGTGCCGCCCACCGGCTGGCTCGGTCATCTCCGTCCTGAACGACCTACCCGTCAAGGGACGCGCACCCAAGACCGGGTACGACCGTGACCTCTTCGGACCGGCCTGGACGGACGCGGTCGACGTTCAGGGCGGTCGCAACGGGTGCGACACCCGCAACGACGTGCTGCGCCGCGACCTCGACGACCTGGTGGTGCGCACCGGGACCAACGGATGCGTCGCCCAGACCGGGTGGCTCAACGAGCCCTTCAGCGGCCAGAAGCTGTGGTTCGAGCGCGGCGTGACCAGCTCCGGCATCCACATCGACCACCTGGTCGCCCTCTCGGACGCCTGGCAGAAAGGCGCCCAGCAGATCACTCCTGAGCAGCGGAAGAACTTCGCCAACGACCCGCTGAACCTGTGGGCCGTCGACGGCGGCCTGAACATGCAGAAGGGCGACGGTGACGCCGCCACCTGGCTGCCGCCCAACAAGTCCGTGCGCTGCGACTACGTCGCCTACCAGGTCGCGGTCAAGGCCAAGTACAAGCTGTGGGTGACACAAGCCGAGAAAGACGCCATCACCACCGTCGTGAACGGGTCCTGCCCGAACAAGAAGATCCCGATCGCAAACGATGTGCCAGCACTCCGGCCCTGACCGGCTTTCAGCCGGGCACAGCCATGGCCTGTGGACGGCCGACGTCACGACCATGGCCTGTGCGGCACGATGCCTTCATGACGTCACACGACCCTGAAAACGGAGCTTCGGCACGCCACGAGCACCAGAAGCTGGAGGCCGTAGAGGACGCCGCCGCAGCGCTGGCCCGTGCGGTTGAAGCCGAGCGTCGAGCTCGCGGCGTGCGTGACAGGGTTGTGCGTGCCGCCGTGAAGGCCGGGGTCATGCCGTCACGGGTGGCCGAGGCGGCAGGGATCAGTCCAGGGAGGGTGACTCACCTGACGGTGGCACCCAGGCCGTAGGCGTGAGATCTCTCATCCATAGGCCTCCGAGCCACCCATGACCTGGTGTGTCAGTTGTCCCATCTAGGTTTCCTGCATGACGAGGCGCAACAGGTTGGAGTTGCACTGGCAGGTGCGCACGTGCGCACGATGTGGTGGTCAGCGAACGGCCAAGCGTCCATGCCCCGACTGCGGTGCTCGGGCGGAAGCATATGAGATCCAGCCGGATCTCGACCGCCGTTCTCAGATCGTGCGGCGACTCCGGGATGAACGTCGGGCAGTCACGCCGAGACGTCCCCCCGAGGACGTGGCTGGGACGTTCACCGATGTGCTTGACGAAGTCTTGGGCGCCCTCGCAGCGGCCGCTCGCGGTGGTCGGGACGCAACGTCGATGCTCGAGGCCTTCGAGAAGCTCGACCAGCTCGTGGCTGATTTGTCGATCCCGCTGTTGCGACCTGACCGGAATCGCGGCTTTGACCTGCTGGACGGTGTGTGCCTGGTGCGCGAGGGTGTGGAGAAACTGGTGGAAACCTTGACAGCTCCGGACATCGCAGAGGCGCAACGCCTGGATGCAGAAGGTCAGGCGCTCATCGAACTTGGCAGCAGGGAGCTGGAACCCTCACGGCACGACAAGATCAGGGCACTGGCTGAGAAGGAGGAGCTCTCAGCCTTCGAGGCCTTGGGCTTGGATCACCATCGCGGGCTCTCCCGCGGGCCGCTAAGCGGCCTGGGGGAGGGCCTGAAGGAAGTCACGGGACTGCCTGGCGACGACGTCGGGCTACATGTCGCGATCGAAGGCCTGGACTTGGCCTCCTCCTTGGTCGATCGTAGGCGGTATCTGCGACTGTGCCATGCCGTGGAAGAACTGCTCCTGGCCTGTGAGGACGTCCTCGACCACTCTGCGACGTTGCTGGAACTGCAGGTCGCCCTGCTCCAGGTCGGAGCGCGCCAGGCGACCTTTGCGACCGCGGTGGAGTCAGGCGAGGACGACCTCACACTCACCGGTCTGGCGCTCGACCTGGTGAAGTCAGTACGCGAGCGAGGACTTCGCGCTGCGCTGATACCCATCCTTGCCGCCGTCACGGGGGAGCCGGTCGAAAACATCTGGCGGTGGCGGACCGGACGTCTACTGAAAGAAGCCACCGCTCGGGTTCCGCAGCTCGAGCTGGACGTGATGGACCGGGTGCTCAGGGACAGCTCGGCACACGAGGACTACGGGTTCGAGGACGGCGAGGTCCTCCTCCAAGGCGGATCAGTGCGTCTCACGACGGATGAACTGCTGGACCGGGTCCTCGAGGTCCTCGAGTTCTTCACGGGGATGACACGGGGAATCCTGGTCGCCCTGCTCAGGTCGGGGCGTCCTCTGCCTGCTGTCGAGCGCATGCCTCGGCGGGCGCGGTCGGAGCTCATTCGCTACTTCGCCGGACTGCACGGTCTCCGCGACGTCGAGCTTGAGCAGACACATGGGACCGTCAGGCTCTCCGCTGTCGGCTCGCTGACGTCCTGGCCGGGCTTGGTTGGCGCGATCTTCCCGCTGCTCTCCAACGATGCAGTCACGTTGGAGGGAAGGTTCCGTGCACCGGATGGACGCGACGCCCAAGCCACAGCAGACCTCGATGCTTACCGCGCGACGATGCTCCAGCGGCACGAGGAACCTGAGTGCTGCGCAGAACTGCTCAAGTTCTTGCCTCTCTTCGCCACGACTCAGTACGAGGGGGATCACCTGCTCGGAGACCAGGATTGGTTGAACGTGGCGACTCACCTCGTATCCGCGCATGTTGACGACCTGTCGCTCATCGAGAGGCTGCGGCGGGGCAAGGAGGTAATGGCTAGGGCGAGCCAGGCTGGAGCCGACGCCCGCCCTATCGGAGAGCTCATGGCCCGCGTACGTAACCTGGGCTCCGCACAGGGTGCCTCACGGGCCAAGCTCTGGCAGGTCCCGTTGTCCGGGAGTTCCTGCCCTGACATCCGTTCGACGCAATGGTGAGATGCGCGGCGACAGGACGCCGCAGACCCCCGTGTCCAGACGGGACCAAGCACCGCCAGGTGGTTGCCCCAGGCGACCGCTTGAACATGCGCGAACTCGTCACCGCTCTGGTTCCTCCGCTCAGACTGGATGACGTCCGCCAAACGTACGCGACAGCCCGGGCAGCTGCACCAGGGTCCTCCGGTCCCAGTTCTACGGCAGGATGGGCGGCATGGGCCGGTTCGACTGGACGTACGACGAGGTCGTGCTTGCCGCTGATCTCGTCGCACGGAACGACTGGGGCGGGCTGCGGGCGTACAACCCGAAGGTCATGGATCTCTCATCCCTTCTGCGCTCAGCATCCATCCACGCGAACGAAGGCCGCCCTGAGAACTTCCGTAGCGTCAGTAGCGTCCAGCGCAAGACCTTCGACATCGCGACCCAGCACCCGGGCTACCACGGCCGTCCCACACGTGGAGGCAGTCACGAGAGCCGTGTGGTGACGGAGTTCATCGAAGAACCCGAGCGGATGTCTGCTCTCGCACGGACGATCCGTGCCCAGCTCCAGGCCGCTGACTCTCTTGAGGCGGTGGACGAGCCAGACCTGGAGGCGTTGAGTGCTCACGAGGGCCGTGTCCTTGCCGCCACTCACCTCCGCCGTGAGAGGGACCCTCGTCTGCGGCAGGCAAAGTTGGATGCCGTGGTCGCCCAGGGCCTGGCCATCTCCTGCGAGGTGTGCGGTTTCGACTTCGCCGACCGGTACGGAGGTCTGGGGGATGGCTACATCGAGGTCCACCATGTGCTCCCCTTACATGCCTCGGGTCCGGTCATCACTCGGCTGAGGGATCTCGCACTGCTCTGCTCCAACTGCCACCGGATGATCCATCGGGCACGGCCTTGGCTGACCCCTGGCGAGCTCCGGAGAGTCTTGGATCGCTCAGACATCGGGAACCCGGGTCAGGCTCGCCATGACCGACGTCACGGGTGACTGGTCGCAACGACAGTGTCCTGACACAGAAATCCTCAAGGAGACTCATGGATGGGCGGCAACTCTCTTGGTCCAAGCGGGTGCGCGGCCTGCTGCTGGGGCTCACCCTGGGAGACGCGGTGGGAACGTCTCCCAGCGGTCTTCCTGCCAGCTCGCCGCTCCGGGCGGGCGTGAGCAGCCAGTTGGCGGCGTTCACGACGGAGGGATTGATCAGGGCCTCCGTCCGCTTCGCCCACAAGGGCATCTGCCACCCACCGACCGTCGTGTGGCACGCCTGCTGCCGGTGGGCCTACCTGCAAGGCATCGAGCCGGAACTGATGCGGGAGCAGTGGGGACCTGGTTCTTCCCACAGTTGGCCTGACGGCTGGCTGGCGAGAGTTCCAGCCCTCGCCCAACGCAGGGGGAGTGCCCCGGCCACCGTCACCGCGCTCAAGGAATCTGCCCCCGGCACGGCGGAGCACCCCACGACGACCAGTGCGGGTCACCACGCGGTGACCACGACCCTTCCTGGCGCAGCTCTTGTCTCCTGGAAGGACGGCGGGTTCTCCCTCGACCTCGTCCGAGAGCTGGCCGCTCAGACGCACGGATCTCCGGAGGCGCACGAGGCAGCGGCCGTCGCGGCAGCTGTGGCCGTTCACTTCATCGACCGCGGCGAGCTCGATCAGCTGCCTGACGTGGTGGCAAACGCCTCGATGTCTGCCGACGTGGTCGACACTGCGTGCAGGGCCTGGAGCGCGGGGAGAGAGACCCCCGGCAGCGGCGTGCTGCTCGCCAGGCTCGCGCCCCACGCCACCGCCCTTGCCGCACTGTCCGGAAGCCTGTACGTGCTCGCATCTTTCCCCGAGCCCGAGCAGTTGACGCACGCGCTGACCCTCGCTTCGCAGTCGCACCGTCGGGCGGCGGTGACACCCCTGGCCGGTGCCCTGCTCGGGGCCCGTCATGGCGCGGACGCACTGCCGGTGGACCTGGTCAGCAGATCGGAGCTGGCCTGGGTGATGGACACCCTGGCCAGAGACCTCGCCCTGGAGCTCTCCGAGGGCCCGGGCGGCTCGGAGTATTCGCCGCCCACGGACCCGAGCTGGTGGAGCCGCTACCCCGGGTGGTGACGACGGCGGTTCCCGGGCGTCGCAGACGGGTGCCTGGTCCCGTTGGCATACTCAGCGCCATGGACCTTGCCGGAATGAGTTCTCGGGAACTGCTGAGGACCTACGCGTCCATCCTGACCGAGCTCGTGAAGAGGGGTGTGACCCGCTCGCGTAACGCCCCTGTCGGGGAGCTTGCCGAGCTGCTCGTGCAACGAGCCTACGGCGGGATCCTGGCTCCGTCGAACGCGAAGAGCTGGGACGTCGAATCCGCCGACGGTCGCAACATCCAGGTCAAGGCCAGGCTCGTCGTCCCGGGGGCGACACGTGCCGAGCAGTACTCACCGTTCAGGAGCTGGGACTTCGACGTGTGCGTCTTCATCACCTTCGACGCCCACACCTACGACGTGCTCCTCGCCCTCGAGGTCCCAGCGGTCGAGGTGCAGCAACTGGCCACAGCTGTTCCGCACGTCGGTGCCACAGCGGCCCGTGTCAGCACCCGGACACCTCTTGGTGCAGCGCCGGGCGCGGTCGACGTGACACCGCAGGTCCGCGCCGCCATGAGCGAGCTCGAGTAGCCGTCCTCCTTCTTGACCGCTTCCCGCCCAGGGGATCTGCATACCGCTAGAACGGGTTGATGCTAGGACGTCGGGGATCAAGGTGAGCGACCTGTCCGGGTCGCTGCGCGACGCCGCTGAGACGGCGAAGCTGAGGATGGAAGTTCTGGTGCAGAAGTCTCGGCGCCAGCGAGCTGGGCGAATACCCGTCCTAAGGGCTACGCCTCGATGCTGGTGCGCCAGGTTCCGTCGGGGCCGTCGTCGGGGAGAGGGCGGAGCAAGTCCACCGGTGCGCAGCCGCGTGCCGGACCTGGGTGGGGGCTACGTGGTGCTGGGCACAGCCAGGAGCCAGGCGTCCAGCGTGAGCTCAGCGTCCTTGCCCTCGCCGCGATGTACCTCGACGTGCCAGCGGGGCCCGTCAGACAGGGCGTGCAGCGCTCCTGCCGTGGCCTCCCGACACTGCTCGAGAGAATCCAGCGGAACCAGGCCTTCTTCCGTGGCGGTGGTCCACCGCTTGTACCTCAGGCCCCATCGCGCCAGGGCGATGTAGGGGGTCCAGAGCAGGATGAGCGTGGGGACGTTGGGCCCCGCCTTGGCAAGCTTGGCGACGTCGGCCGCCAGCCCGTTACGTCCGTTGACGACCCAGTCGGTCGCGCGGGCAAGGTCGGTGGCGTACCGCATCTTGGCCTCGACCGCGGCAAAGGTCATGCCCGAGCCCATCTCGACCAGGTGCAGGTCGACGCGTCTGAGCTGACCCCGAGTGGCCTCGCGCTCGCACAGCCACCCCTGTGGTCGCACGAGACGGTTGACCGCGTGCCGAAGGCGGTCGTTGAGCTCGGGCTCGGCACTGGTGCGGCAGGTCTCGTAGACCTCGTCGGTGGTGAGGCCGTCCAGGCAGTGGGGGAGGGCGGCCACGAAGGGCGCAGCGGCCCGCTCGCAGGGCCCGGCGATCACGGTCATGAAGGAAACCTAGCCGCTGCACGGCCGTCCCGGGTGGATCGCCGACACCGTGTGAGATCCTGCGTGGCCAGCACGGCAGACGGTGTGCGGGCGCTACTGTTCCCGCATGGGTGACAGGGATGAGATGGGAGCCGGAGGCCGGGCAGCCGCCGGGGAGACGCAGTACGAGACCAAGGTCGTGCAGGCGATCCGCGGCACCGAGAAGAGGGCTGAGGCCAAGTGGCGCAAGCAGGGCTGGGAGCTGGTGAGTCAGGATCCGGGCACCCTGCGCACGCAGATGACGTTCCGGCGCACCAAACCCAAGACGCTCGGCACCTACCTGGCTCAGGGCTACACGGCGTTCCGCGGCCTGAGGCCGAAGACCCAGCGAGTCGTGGCGGCTGCCGTAGGCGGCCTGCTCCTGGTGCTGGTCACCGGCGGGATCGTCGCCGCAACGCTGGGTGACGACGACTCAGCGGACACGGCCTCGACACCCACCGCGACCGCGGCGGCCCCCACCCAGGAGTCAGCTGCCCCGTCGACGGTGACGCTGGAGGCGGCGGAAGAGTCTGCGGAGGACACCGCGGCGGAGGAAGAGAGAGCAGTGGCCGAGCCTGAGCCGTACACCTACGCCGGGCCGGACTACGAGACCGTCGCGGTCGACGAGGACGTGATCCTGGGCGAGCTGGACCAGCACTGGGTCCTCGTGCGCTCGCTCGATGCCTCGGCCGAGGACTTCGAGGACCAGGTGAAGCTGATCATCGCTGACGTTGCGCACGAAGAGGGGACCGCCGAAATCTCGGTCTCGGTCGTCACGGACCCGGAGATCGCCGCGTACCGCTCCGGCGTCACGGGGCAAGGTTTCGTGGCGGAGCACGGGCAGGACTACGTCGACCAGGTCGTCCGCCCGAAGGAGCAAGCGGGCTACCTGGCTTGGTACACCGGCGGGGTCGACCCCAGCAGCCAAGAGCTCAGCGAATCCGACGCCGCGTACGAAGTGCTCTGGTTGCCAGCTTCCGACTCCCCGGGCCTTGAGAACTGGAAGCCCAGCCTGGGGGCGTCCTGACCGTACGACCCTGCCCGGCCCGGCACGGTGGGCGACCGGCAGGACCAAGGACTGGCGCGGGAGCGCGGTGAGCGCAGCTCCGGTGCGACCGCGGTGAGACCCGGTCGTGGCGCTGCTGGTCGGGAGCCCGGTGGTCGGAGGTGGTGTCCGATCCTCCGGACCGCTGCCTGTCAAGCACCCAGGTTCGTCGGTGGTCCTGGGCATGCTGCTGACCATGGAGTGGATCGATGGGGTCTTGACGTTTGTGAACCTCGGGCTGGCGGGCCTGGTCGGGTACGTGGCCAGTGGGCGGCGTGCGCGGCAGTCCGAGGCTCGTGCGGCTCGTTCGGCGGCGGTGACCGAGCTGCGCGTGGCGTTGAGGGCGCTGCGCGACGTGGCACGGCGGTGGGGCAGGAGCCCGGGGGTGCTGGACGAGGACGTCCGGGCCGCGGTGACGGAGTGGGACCAGGTGCTGGAGTTGCACCGTCACCGCCTGCCGCACGAGATGTCGGCCGCGCTGAGGAGCGTCAGGTCCGCGGCGGGCGAGGTGTTCGGGATCTCCGTTCTGGCCTACGTGCTTCCCCAGTTCGAGGAGGCACCGTTGGTGGAGCGGGATGAGACGTGGCAGGACCTGCTGGTCGAGTACGTGGGCTACGTCCTCGCGCACCTGGGTCGGTGGGGGGACGGTGACCACCGGGCCGGGTCGGACGTCTTGGACTTCGACAGGTGGCGCCAGCGGCGATCCGCGGCGTGCGGTGAGGCCTCGTGAGCCGAGGTTTGAGGCTTTGGCAGGATCAGGGCATGTCGACGACGATCTACGAGGTGCTGGAAGAGCTGCGGGGGACCGCGACGTCGGAGGCGGACAAGGGGGCCAAGCTCGAGCAGCTGATGGTCTCCTACCTGCGCACCGACCCGGTGTATGCGGAGCAGTTCAGCGACGTATGGCTGTGGCAGGACTGGCCTGGACGGGACGGCAAGCACGACACAGGCATCGACCTGGTCGCGGTGGACCGGCTCACCGGCGCGAACGTGGCGATCCAGTGCAAGTTCTACGCACCGACGTCGACGATCAGCAAGGGTGACATCGACTCGTTCCTGTCGGCATCGGGCAAGGAGGGGTTCGCCCAGCGGATCATCGTCTCGACCACGGACAGGTGGAACGCCCACGCCGAGGACGCGCTGCAGGGCCAGCAGGTCCCGGTGCGGCGCATCGGGCTGGCCGACCTGGAGGCCTCAGGGATCGACTGGGGGCAGTTCTCCTGGGCGGCCCCGCAGGACCTGACTGTCACCGAGGGCAAACGGCTGCGCCCCCACCAGGTGGAGGCGATCGACGCCGTCACGGCCGGTCTGACGACCGGTGACCGGGGCAAGCTGATCATGGCCTGCGGGACAGGCAAGACGTTCACCTCGCTGCGGCTGGCCGAGGAGATGGTCGGAGCCGGAGGCAGCGTCCTGTTCCTGGTCCCCTCGATCAGCCTGCTGTCGCAGACCCTGCGGGAGTGGGCAAGCGAGGCGCAGGTGCCGCTCGCCCCGGTCGCGGTGTGCTCGGACCGCAAGGCCACGGCCCGCTCCAAGGCGGTGGACGAGGACATCTCCGCGGTCGACCTGGCCCTGCCGTCCACGACGAACGTGGCGGTGCTGGAGGCCCGGTTGAACCAGGCCCTGGGCGATTCCTCGTCGATGACGGTGGTCTTCTCCACGTACCAGTCGATCGACGTGGTTGCCCAGGCCCAGTCCCAGGGCGGACTGGGGCCGTTCGACCTGATCGTCTGCGACGAGGCGCACCGCACCACCGGGGTGACTCTGGCGGGGGAGGACGAGTCCCCGTTCGTCCGGGTCCACGACGACACCTACCTGCGAGGACGCAAGCGGTTGTACATGACCGCGACCCCGCGCCTGTACGACGACACCTCCAAGGCCAAGGCCGGGGAAGCGGCCGCGGTGCTGGCGTCGATGGACGACGAGGAGGTCTTCGGGCCCGAGCTGCACCGCCTCTCCTTCGGCGAGGCGGTCTCGCGCGACCTGCTGACCGACTACAAGGTCCTCGTCCTCGCGGTGGACGAGGCGAGCGTGTCGCGCACCTTCCAGCTGCAGCTCGCCGACGACGGCAACGAGCTGCGCCTGGACGACGCCGCCAAGATCGTCGGGTGCTGGAACGGGCTGGCCAAACGGGGCTCTGCCGAGCACTCCTTCGAGACTGACCCGGCCCCGATGCGGCGAGCGGTCGCGTTCGCCGGGACGATCAAGGACTCCAAAGCCATCGAGTCCCTCTTCGCCGAGACCATCAAGCAGTACGCCGCCGCGCACGACCTCGAGGACGCCGGTGGAGACCCGGTCCTGGCCTGCGAGATCCGCCACGTGGACGGCTCCTTCAACGCGCTAGAGCGCAACACCCGCCTGGACTGGCTCCGGGCACCCGTCCCGGACGGGACCTGCCGCATCCTGACCAACGCACGTTGCCTGTCCGAAGGGGTGGACGTGCCCGCCCTGGACGCGGTCATGTTCCTCTCCCCGCGCAAGTCGGTCGTCGACATCGTCCAGTCCGTCGGCCGGGTCATGCGCAAGGCACCGGGCAAGGAGTTCGGCTACATCATCCTTCCCGTCGGGATCCCGGCCGGGATGAGCCCGGAAGAAGCCTTGCGGGACAACAAGAAGTACGCCGTCGTCTGGGAGGTCCTGCAGGCCCTGCGCGCCCACGACGAACGCTTCAACGCGATGGTCAACCGGATCGAGCTGGTCAAGCAGCGCGACGACAAGGTCAACGTCATCGGCGTCCCCGGCCACGGTGAAGGTGGCGACCGGGACGGGCAGGGCTCCCAGGGCGCGCTGCCGCTGGCGTTCCTGGACGAGTGGCGCGAGGCGATCTACGCCAAGGTCGTCGCCAAGGTCGGCTCCCGCCGGTACTGGCAGGAGTGGGCCAAGGACATCGCCGACATCGCCACCCGGCACACCACCCGCATCACCGCACTCCTGGACGGCGGCGACCCGAAGGTCACGGCTCAGTTCGACGACTTCCTCGACGGGCTGCGGGGCATCCTCAACGAGGGCATCACCCGTGCCGACGCTATCGACATGCTCGCCCAGCACCTCATCACCCGGCCCGTGTTCGAGGCCCTTTTCGCCGGGTACGCCTTCACCGAGCACAACCCCGTCGCCCAGACCATGGAGAAGATGCTCACCGTCCTGGACGAGCACAACCTCGACGACGAGAACCACTCCCTGGCCAAGTTCTACGACTCGGTCCGCATGCGCGTCCAAGGCGTCGACACCGCCGAGGGACGGCAGAAACTCATCGTCCAGCTCTACGACACCTTCTTCGCCACCGCCTTCAAGAAGACCGTCGACCGGCTCGGCATCGTCTACACGCCCGTCGAGATCGTTGACTTCATCCTCCGCTCCGCGGACGACGTGCTCCGCGACCACTTCGGCCAGGGCCTGACCGACGAGGGCGTGCACATCCTGGACGGGTTCACCGGCACCGGCACCTTCATCGTCCGCCTCCTCCAGCTCGGCCTGATCGAGCCGCACGATCTGGCCCGCAAGTACGCGACCGAGCTGCACGCCAACGAGATCCTCCTTCTGGCCTACTACATCGCTGCCGTCAACATCGAGTCGACCTACCAGGACGTCGTCCGTGGGCGACTCGACGACGCCGGGTACGAGCCGTTCCCTGGTCTCGTCCTGACGGACACGTTCCAGTCCTACGAGGACGGCGACACCGACGCCTTGACCGTCTTCCCCGCCACCAGCGCCCGCATCGCACGCCAACGGGAACTCCCGATCACCGTGGTCGTGGGCAACCCGCCCTACTCCGTCGGCCAGGACTCAGCCAATGACGACAACGCTAACCAGTCCTATCCCCACCTGGACGCCTCGATCCGCGACACGTACGCCGCTCGATCGACGGCAACGCTGCTGCGCAACCTGTACGACTCGTACATCCGCGCCATCCGCTGGGCCTCCCTACGCATCGGGGACCGCGGCGTCGTCACCTACGTCACCAACGGTGGCTGGCTCGACTCCAACGCCATGGACGGTATGCGCCTCACCCTCGCCGAAGAGTTCAGCGCCATCCATGTCTACAACCTCCGCGGCAACCAGCGCACCGCCGGTGAGCAGTCCCGCATGGAAGGCGGCAAGATCTTCGGCGGCGGTTCACGGGCTACCGTCGCCATCACCGTCCTCGTCAAGGACCCGACCCGCACGGGACCAGCCGCGATCCAGTACACCGACATCGGCGACTACCTCACGCGCGACGAGAAACTGACCCGAATCGCCGAAGCTGGCTCCGTCACCAGGCTGTCCGCCACGGCCATCGCCCCGAACGAACAGGGGGACTGGCTTAACCAACGGTCTGCAGCCTTCACGACGTTCGCTTCCCTAGATGATGAGGTCTTTGCGACTCGAACCCTCGGCTACTCAACCTCACGTGACGCTTGGGTCTCCGGCTACTCATCCAAGGACGTGAGTGCAAACGTCGCCCGAATGCTCGTCGCATACCATCAGGCCCTCCTAGCTGGTGACGAAAAGGCAGCCGACCCGCACGAGATCAGTTGGTCAAGGGGGCTGCGCGACTTGCTGGGTCGGAGGCAGCCCATACCCATGCCGTCCACCCCCCCGGTACCGACCTCCTACCGGCCGTTCACGAAGCAGTTTCTGCTTCCAGACTCCTCCCTAATCGAGCGACTTGGCCCCACGGTGTCCCAAGCACGTCTCGGCGGAATATTCATTTACACGGTCGGGCGCAGTTCTGCCGTGCCCTTCTCGGCATTGATTACCGATGTCGCACCCAACCTGCATCTCACCGGGGCCGGGAGCGGGGGAGCAGTCTGGAGCCGATGGCGGTACGAAAAGGTCGAGGATGACGGCCTATTGCCCCTCGATTCGGACGAGGGCGAGGTCATCGACGGCTACCGGAAGATCGACAACATCACAGACCATGCCCTGCGCATGTTCTGGGACGCCTACGGCGATCGGGTCACCAAGGACGACATTTTTCACTACTGCTACGGACTGCTCCACTCACCGGACTACCGTGAGTCGTACGCAGCTGACCTGAAGAAGTCCCTGCCGCGCATCCCGCTCGTGGCCGACCCCACGCCATACATGGAGGCCGGTCGACGCCTGAGCGACCTGCACCTCGGCTACGAGACCATCACGCCATACCCCCTGGATGGGCTCGACGTCGAAGGACCCGGTGGCGACCCTGCGTACGACTTCTTCCGCGTGGAGAAGATGCGCTTCGCCAAGGTGCGCGACCCGCAGAACAAGAAGTTGGTGGCGGACCGGTCGTGCATCGTCTACAACTCGAGGATCACTCTGAGCGGAATCCCCGAAGAGGCGTACCGGTACATGCTCGGGTCGCGGTCGGCGGTCGACTGGATCATGGATCGGTACCAGGTGAAGACCGACAAGGCCTCCGGCATCGTCAACGACCCCAACGACTGGTCACGCGAGGTCGCCGACCCCCGTTACATCCTCGATCTGCTGGCCCGCATCGTCACCGTGAGCGTGGAGACGATGAAGGCGGTCGATGCCTTACCCAAGCTGAAGGTTCTGACCGACCCCACGTGGAAGGAGGCCTGAGATGACGATCCCGGACTTTCAGAGCCTGATGCGCCCGGTCCTGGCTCACCTCGGGGACGGGCAGGTGGTCCGGTCGCGTGCTGTGAAGGACTCGATGGTCACGGAGTTCGCGCTGACACCGGAGGAGCGGGAGCAGATGATCCCCAGCGGTCGTCAGCGGGTGATGGACAACCGCGTCAGCTGGGCACTGACCTACCTCGCACAGGCTGGCCTGATCGAGCGGCCGGTCCGGGGGCAGGTGGAGATCACCCCGCAGGGCCGTGCAGCCCTGACACATCACCCGGAGCGCATCGACATGAAGGTGCTCGAGGACTACCCGGGCTACCGGGCGTTCAAGGAGCGGACCAAGGTGGTCGCCGACACACCCTCCGGGGTCGAGACTGCACAGGACGCGATGGCCACCCCGCAGGAGCTTGTCCAGGCCGCTGTCTCGCAGAACAGGGCGGCGCTGGAGGTCGAGGTTCTGAACCGCGCGCTGGCGCTGAGCCCGACCGGGTTTGAGGACCTGGTGATGGTCCTGCTCGAGAAGATGGGCTACGGACGGCTGGGGACCATCGCCCGGACCAGTGCTTCTGGCGACGCCGGGGTGGACGGCATCATCAGCCAGGACCCGCTCGGGCTGGATCGGATCTACGTGCAGGCCAAGCGCTACGCCCTCGACCGCACCGTCGACCGACCCCGCATCCACGAGTTCGCCGGAGCGCTGCTCGGCAAGCAGGGCGACCGCGGAGTGTACATCACCACCTCCAGCTTCACCACCGGCGCGCGGTCGGAGGCCGAGCGGATCAACGCGCGCATCGAGCTCATCGACGGCGCGCTGCTGGCCGAGCTGCTGGTCCGCTACGAGGTCGGCGTGCAGGTCGAGCAGCGGGTCGCCCTGCACAGGATGGACGAGGACTTCTTCGACAGCATCGGGTGACCACTCGAACGGTGCAGAGGTTTGTCTCCCCCTGTGATCGGATACCCGATCCGATCGCGGACGCCCTGACCAGCGGCCGAGCACCGCGCACTCACCGATGCACGGTCCGGTCTCACGAGCGGTCACGCGCGGAACGGCAAGGATCGAGCTCGTTCTGGGAGGGACCTGGCCGTGGAGCCGGAGGACATGGCCGCCCCGACCGTTTGCGTCTCGAGCTGGACCCTGCGCCGACCGCCGATCGAAACCCACTTCTCGGACCTCTCGGTGCCATACGCGCGTTGCCCACAGCGTGCGTCGGGCGTGCGCCCGCCGACACGTGGGACCCTGCCCGGCCCGCGCACCAGCCGTTCAGCGAGTCCAAGGGCCACCCTCTGACCCGCTGGATCGTCTCAGGGTTGTCCGCGGGTGTCCCGGCACACGGCACGCCGGGGTCAGCCATGTCCAGACCCGTCCTCGGGGACGTCCGGGTCATCGTGCGGTCCTGGCGGTGGCTGCGGCAGTGACGCGACCCGCGTGGTGAGGCGCCACAACTGCGCGATGATGATCGCGCCGATGACTGTCTCGGAGTCGAGAGGGAGGCCACCAGGCGACAGCCAACTGCCGACAACGTGGACGGCGACCTGGAAGAGGAAGGAGTGGTCGTTGGACTCCTGATCGTTGGACTTCTTCTCGTTGGTGTTCACGCCTGAATCGTCCGAAGGACCACTGACTGACCCCCCGCGTCCGGTGACAACTCCTGTCACTTCTGTCTCATAGATCACAGATTTGTATGCCCTCACCCGGTCTGCCCGCAACAAATCTCGACCCGACCAGTAAGTGCACAGACCCCCGTGATCGCCCTCAACCCGCGGCTGCTGTCGGAGATCCGGTAGAAGACTCCGTCCTGCGCGACATCCCTGGGATCGCCACAGTTCGCCCCGGTCGTCGACGATGTCGACGTTCTGCGGCGCGGCCGTGCCCATCACCATGATCTCAAGCGTGAAGTGCTCCCGGTGACGAACTTGTGGACGATCTCCTGAACCGCGCCGTGGCTGTCTTTGAGCTCGGTCGCCGAGAACCGCTCGAATTCGACCCTGTACGCGTCCACCTCAGCCTAGTCGTGGATCTTCTCGTAAAGGGGCCGGTTGAAACGCAACGGACACCACCTCTTGGTGAAGCCACTGACGGGGACCATGACCCGCAGAGGTCTGTGGACGCGGCTGACGCGTCCAAAGACCATGTCGTCAGCCTATGCGGCCGACGCCCTGCGCTGCCCCTTGCCCACCGTCCTGCGGGCTGGTTCTCGATCTCGCCGTTCCTAGGGGAGCCGATCTGGCTCGTCCCCCTAACTCGTCCCGGTTGACGGGGTCTGTCTCCAGACCTGGACTTTCGTCCTCGTCGCGATCCGCAGGCCCAGAGTCTGGACCAGCCTGCCGTACCTGGCCTCGAGCCGGTCGTGGAGGGTGTTCGTGTGTTTCCCGTTGAGCAGCTCGGGCAGGAGAAGGAAGTCGAAGGCGGCGGACTCGATCCACCCCACGTCCTTGGCGTACCCGACAACGGCCCGGAACCCGGTGGCCTGGCAGAACTGCCTCAGGTCCTCCTCGAAGCTTCGGCCTCGTCCCGCCAGGACGCTGCACGAGCCGAGGTAGAGGATCTTGCCGTCGCCCCTGACGTCGACCATCTCGACGAGGTCGTCGAGGGTGATGTCCTCGTCACTTGGCAGGGCAAGGGTCCGTCTCTCTCCGTGGAAGGCGAGATAACCGACGGTGTAGGCACCGTAGCCGCGCCCAAGCCAGGTCTGGAGGTAGTACTCGAAGTCCTTGCGCGTGGCGACGTCCCGGTGGATCACCGCGGCGCACTCACCCGGCCTCTTTGAGCATGTCCAACTGCGGCTCGACGCTGAGCCGACTGCGCAGATTCCTGTCCCACTCGCCCTCGAGGCAGAAGACACCGGTACCGCTCATCGCCCGAACATAGCGCGGCTCAGGGATCCTCCGCCGGAAGCGGTGACGGGCTGGAACGATGGGATCGGATCTCCGATCACTGTCACCCTGACCTGCGCGGACGAGCGGGCGTCTCACGGTGGGCTCTGCACTCTCACCGCGCAACGTCCGCGTTTGGAAGAGGCATTCTGCGCCGGCGACGGTTGTTTCGGGCCGCGCACGACCTGCTGCAGAACCGGCGTCGGGCGGCTGCGATGAGCGGGCAGAACTCGACGCCGCACCATTCGCAGACGACGACGGTCCCGGACCGGTAGAGCCCGCGGCGGTCCCTGCCTGCTTGTCGGATCGCTGCGAGGCCGGCGGGCGAGATGGCATTGGGGCCGCTACGCTGCGCCGCGCTGGCGGCGGCGGGGTCGCGGGCCTGGATGAACCGTTCCCGGGTGCTCATGGTCCATCGCGCGTTGGCGGCGATCGTCTGCGCGGTCTCCTTGGCGACGAGGCCGCGACGGCTCAGGCCGTGCGCTCGCCGGTACTCGTCGGCGGTCAGGTCGTGGGCCTTGGACACGTGCAGCCCGAGGTGGGTGAACCGGCGGCCGCACTCGTGGCACAGCAGGCCGTCGGCCGTCTCGTCGACCATGCCGTACCGGCCGTGCCCGTCAGGCTGTCCCACTCGCAGCTGCACGAGCCCATGGTCCCGCGCGCAGATGGCGGTGTCATCCCACAGGGCGCAGCATGGTGAGCCCGCACGAGTGGTGGACTGGCGTTCGATATCGTGGCTGGGTGGCAGGAGGTGCGTACCCGCGTCGGGGTCCTGGTGTTCCGCTCGCGGACCGGGGAGTGGGCAAGGGGCAGGACCCGGCGAGGCCCTGGCTGCGGCCTGTGCGGGAGGACCCGGTGATGCCTCGTCGGCGCCATGCCTGGGTGCGGCTGCCCGGCCGGTCCGGCCCGCAGGCGGCTCTGGTGCTCACGTGGGTCCGGGACGCGGACGGGTGGTCGGCGTGGGTTGTCGTGGCTGAGGAGGACGGTCGCGTCGAGCTCCTCCAGGTCGGCGCGGCGCAGCTGCGACCCGCCTGAGGTCATCCGGCATGGGGACAACCCCCAGCCGTGAGGGCTCCACGGTTGGCTGAGACCCGCGGGGGCTGCTGGGGCGCTTCAGGTCGTATGAGGCGGACGAATCGCGGCCGGCGATGATCTGGGCGGGCTGCCGACCGGGGCACACGGTGGCCGACTGCGTGGACGTGCACGCGGGCCGGGAGCACACGCGCCAGCCCTGCGTCCGTCAGCGCCGGGCCCCGGACCGCCGGGGCGGTGGCCCTCCCTGCACTGCCCGGGGCGATGCGCGAGGACCGTCCGCATGACTGACCGTGGGGGTCCGCCGTCGGTGGAGCGGCTGCCGGGCTGGTACCGGGAGGAGACGGTCGCGGCGCTGACGGGCTTGCGTCACGTGCTGGCTCGGGCCGGGGAGGGGATCCAGGAGCTGCAGGACGGTATCGCGCGCGCGGCCCGCCGGCTGGAGGACGTCGACTGGGCCCAGCGTGGCGGTGACTGGCCACCGGCCGTGGACCGTCGGATGCTGCTGTCCGAGTTCGCCGACCTGTGCGAGGCCGCGGCCAGGGCCGGTACGCGGGTGGCCTCAGACCTGTCGCTGGCCCAGGAAGGACTGACCTCGGCACGGCACGCCGTGCAGGAGTGGCAGCCACGCACGGAACCGGACCGTCAGGAGCGGGCACGGCTGCACCATACGGCGCTGGGGTTGCACCGGTTGCTGGAGGAGGCCCGACTGGAACTGGACCGCACGAGCGCGGCCCTGGGCCGCTCGGGGGCCGAGGCACGGGAGGCCGTCCCGGCCGACCGGTCCAGGGTCGAACCCGTCCACGTCGACCTGCTCGCCCAGACCCTGCGGGCGGCTGCGGGGGAGGGGCACCGGGTCGACGCAGCGTTCTCCCGCGTGACCAGCCAGACCCGGACCGCGGTGCCACCGGGCGACGACACCTCCCGGGCCGCGCGCGAACGGATGCACGCCCACCGGCACGGCACCGGCCGCCCATCCTGGCCCTCACCGGGGATCGGCCCGTGAACCCCATGCGCCCGGCCGGGCCGCATCCGCACGGAAAGGCCCAGCACGCAGACCCGTCCTGGGAGAGAAGGAAGGAGCCAGAGATGAGCACGCAGAACCCGGAGGCAGGGCCCCTGGCCCGCGCCGGCATCGACCTGCACGAGGCCAGGCAGGCCGCCGCGAGGGTGGAGGAGCTGCTGGAGCAGGTCGAGACGGACCTGCGGGCGGTGCTGGAGGTGGAAGGGCATGAGTGAGCCGGGCGGGCCGTTGGACCGGGATGGGTGGGAGCGGGTCTCCTCCAGGACCCGGTCCGCGCTGAGGGAGGCTGGCGACAGGGTCGCGGTCGCCCAGGACGCCGCCCGCGGCATGGAGAACCTCACCTCCCAGGCCCTCTGGGCCCTGTCGAGGGTGGTCCTCGTGCAGGAACGTGGCCAGGAACGGTCGCGCGAGGCCGAGCTGCGTGCGCCCCTGCACCAGTTGGCCGAGGCCTGTCAGGACGCCGTGCTGATCGGCCGGCAGATCCACCGGCTCCTCGGCGAGGCCGTCGAGGAGATCCGCACCGCCACCGCCACGATGGCGGCGGTCCGCCCGGACCTCGCCGGGCAGGACCTGGTCCACCACGTCACCCTCGGCGCGAGGCTGGCGGTCCTGGAGGAGGGACTGGTCCGTTGCCGTCCCGTGCTCGAGCAGGCCGTGGTCCGCCTGACGTCGGCGGCCGAGCACGCCCACCAGAGCGTCCCTGCATCGGAGGGGACCGTGCCGCGGTTCCCGGTCGAGGCCGTGGACCGTCGCCTGTCCGTGGCTCTCGAGGTCGGCGAGACGCTGCGGCGGGACCTGGCCGCCGCGCAGGCCGACAGCGGCCGTGCCCGTGGCCGGGTAGACACATTGTGCCGGGCCGCCACGGCCCGGATGGCCGCGCACCACGCCCGGGCCCCGTTCCCGGACCAGACCGCTACCGCGCCGGGGGTTGGCAGATGAACCCGGAGGCACCGACCCAGGCCCCTGGCCTGTCGCGGCTGCGTGACCAGGTCGGTGCAGCCGCCGACCGGTATGCCGCCTGGGTCGACCAGCTCGGTAGGTCCCGGGCGCTGGATGCTGGGGTGGTGATCGACGAGGCCGAGGAGCTGCGGCGCCAGCTGCGCACGGCAGCCGGCTCCGCCCACGACCTCGGCGCCCGGGACAGGGAGACCGCGGCGTCCGCGTCGGCACAGGTGCGGGCGAACCGTGGGGTCGGCACGGCGGCGGCAGCCCTGGACGCGGCAGCGCGCGCCCTCCACCCGGTCTCGTCCGGGCTGCGCGGCGACGACGACCTCGCCGGGGTCGCCCACGCGTCCGCCCGGGCGACCGGACGCTTCCTCCGATCCGCCCTCCAGGCCCTCGACCAGACCGACGGACCAGGCCGTCAGAAGGACCCGGGGGCCGGAGAGGCACGCACGGGCCTCGGCACGCCCACGGTCGGGCATGAACATGCAGACGTCGAGCACCACGGGAGAGGACGACCGCAGATGAGCGAGGAGGCTGCACGCCACAGGCGGCACCGGATCGACGAGCGACGGGTGGCCCGGGCGGCGGAGGCCCGCTCCGCGGCCCGGCTGCGCCAGGCGCAGGAACGGCAGGACCAGGACGTGCTGACCGAGGAGCCCGGTGAAGACCGGTCGCTCGGGGCCGGGTGACGCGAGCCTGCTGCATGTCCTGTCTGACCGACCCGGGCGGTGCAGACCCCTCGGATCAGAAAGGGCCAGCACCATCATGACTGATGCACCAGGACGATTCGGCGGTATCGACTCGCACAAGGACACCATCCACGTGGCCGTCATCACCAAGGTCTGCCAGCACGTGGAGGACAAGGAGTTCCCGACCACCCAGGCCGGTTACCGGCGCACAGTTGCCTGGCTCATCGGCCACGGCCCCCTGGCCGCGGTCGGAGTGGAGGGCACCAGCAGCTACGGCCGCGGCATTGCCACCGAGCTGACTGGAGCCGGGATCCGGGTCGTGGAGGTCAACCGGACCCGTCCGGCCGAACGCCGCAAGCAGGGCAGGACCGACGCCTTGGACGCCTAGCGTGCCGCCCGCTCCGTGCTCTCCGGCGAGGCCCGCACCGACCCCAAGTCCGCTAGCATCGAGCCCCTGCGCGCGCTGAACATCACTCGACGCTCGGCCATCAAGGCCCAGCAGGCCACCTGGCGCCAGATCGGCTGCGTGCTCGTCAACGCCCCCGCCGCCGTCCGCGACCGTTACCGGAACCTGCCGGACGCCAAGCTGCTGAGTGTCCTGGCCGGCCTGCGACCAGGCCGGTGCCTCGACCCTGACGAGGCGGACCTGCTGTACTCCCTGCGCGTCCTGGCACGCCGCCACCGCGACCTGGGCACCGAGATCAAGGACATCGAGGCCCGGATGCTCGCCCGCGCCACCCGGGCCAACCCCGGACTGATGGCCATCAAGGGCGTCGGACCCGTCACCGGGACCCAGCTGCTCATCACTGCCGGCGACAATCCCGACCGGCTGCGCAGCTCGGCCTCGTTCGCCGCCCTGTGCGGGACCTCACCCATGCCCGTCAGCTCCGGACGCACCGATCGCCACCGGCTCTCCCGCGGAGGCGACCGGCAGGCGAACTCTGCCCTGCACCGGATCGCGAAGAACCGCATGACCCACGACCCGGCCACCCGCGCATACCGCGACAGCCACCTGGACAAGGGATGGACGCTGCCCGCGGTGTACCGGGCGCTCAAGCGCGCAGTCGCCCGCGAGATCTTCCAGGCCCTCACCGGCCACTGCTCTGTCCCGGACTACTCCGACCTGCGACCGAGCAGGCAGGCCAAGAACATCACCCTCACCAACGCGGCCACAGCCCTGGGCGTCTGGCCCGCACGAGTAGGAGAGCTCGAGCTCAGCAGGCGCCGCGACGACGACTTCGCCGACCGCTACCGGGCATGGCTTGCCGCGGCTTGACACCCCATAGGAGCATCAGTCCCTACTTGAGCGGGTGGGCCTGGGTACGTGAGAGCTCGTGGCTCCAGGCATGCTGATGGTATCTGACCACCTTCAGCTGATGGAGCCACGAGCATGTCTGCCGATGCGTTAGTGCTGATCGGTCTGGAGGACGGGTTCGTCGTCAACGGTGTTCGAGCGGGAAGCCGGCGACCGGGTGCGGGTCGTGATCGAGATGATGGCACGGGAGGACGCCTGCCCGGCCTGCGGGGTCCTGCCCTCGACGGTGACCCCGCTGCCCGGTCGCCTGTGACAACTCCAGGACCACCGATGAGCTTGCACCGTGCAGGGTTGCTGCACTGTCACAGGACTGGCACACGCTTCATGGTGCCTATTGCCGCAGGTCAGGGCGTTCTGAGCGCGTTTTCCGCCACCTCCACCCACGTGTCTCACGCCGTGCAACTCGTGCCACAGTCCCCGGTCTCCGCGCAACGACGCGGAGATCGGGGGTTTTGTCGTGGGAGCCTGCGTGGAGCAGGTCGAGCCGGTCGGGTCGCTGCGACACAACTGCGACAGTCACCCGCTAGTGTCTGCAATCAAACCCTTGTGGTCGGTGCGACTGTTGCCTAGGTGGGTGCGAGTGCTATGACGAGGTTCGTCAATCCGTACAACTTCGTTCCCCTTGCGGGTGACGTCGATTCTCGGCGTGAGCGCCCGCGCGGGCATCGCCACGCGAAGGGTGCGCTCAGCGGCTGGCTCGACGTGACGATGGAGGCCACGACACCGATCTCCACGCAGACGGTCGCGGGTACGGCACGACCGGAGGAGATGCCGATCCGGGGGTCGTCGTTGCGGGGGGCGCTGCGGTCCATGCACGAGGCGTTGACGGGTAGCTGCCTGCGCGTCTTCGACACCGAGTTCGTCCCCGTCTACCGCGAGCACATGTCCACGGCGGCGGGGCGCACCCTGGCGCTGGTCCAACAGGTGCGGCACAAGCCCGGAACGGGGGAGGTACTGTCCCTGGACCTGTACCTGCCTCCTGCCCGGGACGTCGTGTCTGTGCCGATGAGCGCGTGTCCGGGACTGCCGACGGACCGTGACGGGGTCCGGACAGGGACCAGGCTGTCGGTCGTCGGGGTGCGGGGCGAGGAATGGTCTGGGCGGGTGGCGACGCAGGTGACGCTCTCGGCCGATGGTGATCATGTTCTGCTCGTCTCGAGCACTGCGGCCCGACCGCCGGACAAGGTCGACAGGTGGAAGTTCCGGGCGGTCAAGGCACCAGGGAGCATCGAGGAGGAGGAGCTGAAGCAACGCTCCCGTTCCGTGGGGAGGCTGGTCCTCACGACCCTGAACGCTGCGGCGGGCTCGATGGTCGACCGCAAGATCACACCGGTACTTCGGGATCCTGTCATGGGGCCGGACGGCTGGACCTATGACGGAGTCGGTAACGACGCGTACAACCGGGGTGCGGGCGGCGTGCTGTTCGGTCGCCGCCTCGTGGCTTGTGGTCCGGACCGTGAGCTCCTCAAAGACGGACAGCCGGTTTGGGTGAACCTGGACGAGCACGGCCAGATCGCACGGGTCGGCCTGTCGCAGATCTGGCGGGCCCCGGGGGAAGGTCGTGCGGGGGAACGGGCGGGTGAGGCGACGCCGTGCCGCGGCCCGGAGCTGTGCCCGTCCTGCCGGGTGTTCGGGTCGGTCGAGCACCTCACACCGGACGAGAAGGCAGATGTGGTGGCCAACCGGGGCGCGGAGCAGAACTCGTACATGGGGCACGTGTGGATCGGATCGGCCGACTATGCCGAGATCCCTCAGGTCCACCTCGTCGACCTTCCTCGTGTGGACGCGCCTCGTCCGGGAGCAGGTCAGTTCTACCTGGTTGACCGCACCATCGACGTCCACGACAAATCAGCCAGCCGTCTTCCCGAGCGCGGTCAGGCACGTCGCGAGTGGGGGTCCGCGGCGGACAGGGGGCGACCGCGGGAACTGCGTGGCAGGAAACGCTACTGGACGACGTCGCAGACCCCTCGGGTCACCGAGGTGACCGGGGAGATCTCGGCGGACGACCATGTCAGCCGTCGTGCTTGTGTTCCAGCAGGTACGAGGTTCACCTGGCGGGTGGTGTTCGAGGGTTTGTCCCCGGAGCAGGTCGGGGGTCTGGTCGGGGCATGCGCTCCACGACTGTGGCTGGAGGCGTGGCAGGGGCACGAGGGGGATCCAGCCGACGCCAGGTTCCGTCTCGGTGGCGGCCAACCGTTCGGGTTGGGGGCAGCCATCGGCGAGGTAGAGCTGCACGTGGAGGATATGCGGAAGCGGTGGACCGGCCTGCCTGGGGACGCAACTGCCCAGGTCGTGGATCTGAGAACGCTGGTCGAGGAGTTCGTCGCCTCGGCTCCGCAGAAGGTGCGGGAGACGTGGCTGGCGCTGGCCAACCTCGTGAGCCAGGACCACGTCGACCCTGACATGGTGTCCTATCCCCGTCACGGCGGTGTGCCGATGGAGGAAGCGCCCTTCTACTTCTGGAAGGGGTCAGTCGGTCGGAGGCGCACGAACCGCGACGGGACCCGGATCACCCCCTTCATCGCGCTGCCGACGGCCGACCTGGCAGGCGACAGCCAGGTGCTTGACACTGCCACGGCCACCGTCCCCGAGGGCAAGAAGCTGGGGGGAGGCCGGGCATGAGTGGCTTCTACTTCGTAGACGTCGGGGTCGGGGGGATCCAGCAGTGGCTCAGCCGCAGCTCGAACCTGCAGGGGCTGCGAGGCGCCTCGTCCATGCTCGCCGGGGCTACCGACATGCGGGCATGGGCTGCACGGCTGAAGGAGGACGGCACGGGATGGGAGTGGAACGCGGAGGCGGGGAATGTCTCGGGTGTGGTCAGCCTCCGGGCAGCGACGCCCACGGTGAAGGCAGAGCATCAGGCCGCCCAGGTGCTGCAGGTCCTGCGCAACGCCTTGCCCGCGGCTACGCTCCAGGCACACTGGTCACCTAAGCCACAGGGCTCCTACGCACAGTTCAGGGTCGACACGGCGAGGCAGGCGTCGTCCCGGTCGCAACCGGCACTCATGGAGAACCCTGCAGCCCGTCCCTGCAGCGACTGCAGGCAGAGCGCTGCTTCCCCTCGCGGAAACCGAGCCTCCCCGCGGCTGGGATCCGGTGAGGAGCGTTGTGACGACTGCTGGGCACGGGACGAGCACGCTCTTCTGCGGGCCCGGGAGCGAGCGTGGTCTCTGCGCCCGCTGTGGGGGGACCTGAAGATGTCTCGCGAAGGACTGAACCTGAGGGTTCCGGACGACCTTGGGGCTCTGGCACGGCTGGGGGAGCAGAAGACAGGGTCCCGTCCAGGGGATGCCTCGACACGGGTCGCCGTCGTCAGCGCCGACGGGAACGCGGTCGGGCAGTTCGTCGCAGAGGCGTCATCACTGGCCAATAAGGACAAGGTGGCACTGATCATCGACACGGCCACCCGGGAGGCCATCCTGGCAGCGACCGGGCGTCACTGCCTGGTCCACGACCCGGCACGTCCCGGAACGTGTGACGTGGCCATGATCCCGCACATCGTGGGCGGTGACGACATCCTTGCCTCGGTCAGCGCACACGTCGTCTGGGACTTCGTCAACACCTTGTGGACGGAGTTCAGCGCCCGGATGGACCAGCACTGGAAGCAACTCGGCATTCGGAGGAGCATCAAGCTGCCGACGTTGTCGGTCGGGGTCGCGATCCACCACGCAAGGCGGCCTCTGCGGACGGCGATCGAGGACGCTGAGCACTGCCTGGCCTCGGCGAAGCGGTCCGGCGAGGGCGCCTGGCTGGCATGGTCGGACTCGGTGGCAGGGGACTCCTCACTGGCCCCGCCGGCTCCTCGGCCGGCGGCCTGGGTGGACCGGAACCTGGCAGCACTGCGGCAGCTGGCCTCGACCCCGCTCGCGCACCGGGCGATGCTGCGGACGGTCCTGAACGATGTCGAGGATCGTGAGGAGGCGGTGCAGGTCATCAGCGAGGTGACCCGACGCCATGGGACCAGGGAATGCATGGACGCGCTAGTCGGGCCCGAGGACTCTTCCGGAGTCAAGCTCGGTGCCTGGAGGTGGGCACTGCAGATCGCCACAGACCTGACCCCGGAGGCGACCGCATGAACCGACTGCGATTCACCATGTCCTTCCACTCCGCGTTCCTCAGCGCGACTGGCCAAGCGGCCGACGGCTACGACCTCACTCTCGACCTGGAGAATCCCGTCCGCGAGAGTCACCTGAAAGGTGTCATGAGCGATGCAGCCGCCCGCGTCTTGCGATTCCCCCCGGCCAGGATCGAACAGATCTTCG
This sequence comes from Ornithinimicrobium avium, assembly GCF_003351765.1. NCBI lineage: Bacteria > Bacillati > Actinomycetota > Actinomycetes > Micrococcales > Ornithinimicrobiaceae > Ornithinimicrobium > Ornithinimicrobium avium. The sequence continues at coordinate 1,627,696 of NZ_CP031229.1, read as the reverse complement.
GGTCACCTGCGCAGGAGAGTCCGTGGCGGTGGCAGGTCACCGAGCAGCAATGCGCACGGGCCGTGGTGCGCCACCGCGTCGGGATCGACGATGACACCCACTGCGCCCACCAGGACATGCTCGTGCGTGCCCGGGCTGGTCACCTGGACACCGTGGCGTTCGAGGTCTACCGGGTCACGGATCCGGAGGACCTGATGGAACGGACGGCCATCACCTGCTCGGCGAGGGCGGTGCACCGACTGGGCGGGCAACGTCGTCGCGGGTTCGGCTGGGTCGGCGTCGAGGGTGGGGACGATCTCGACACCACCAGTCTATCGAGGCTGCGGACGTGGGTGAGCACGGCGTGAACGACTACTGGTATTCGATCACCGCGACCCTCGACCAAGCAGCCACGCTCGGCCGAGGGCCGAGCGGAGGCTCGACCCGACTGACACTCAGGCACGTCCCCGGGTCGGTCCTGCGGGGGGCGTTGGCCAAGTCGTGGATCGACCGCCACGGGCCGCCGAGCACTGCCGCCCCCGCGGAGCGCCGTCAGTTCGAGGCTCTCTTCGAGGGTGGAGCAGTGTTCCGCCCCCTGTTCACCTCCGGGCCGCCCGTGCCGCTGTCGGTCAGGTTCCACAAGAGGACTCCCCGACAGGGCTGCACCCTCACGTGGGACGCGGCACTCAGCGACGCTGACCTCCCGGCGACCTGCCCCACGTGCAGAGGGCCGCTGACCTCGTCCAAAGGTGAGCTGCCCGAGACACTGCAGTCCCTGGTCGCCGGTCTCGACGACCCTGCCCCAGCCGCACCTGTCACCCGGCGTGACCTGCACGTGCAGATCTCCCGGACGGGAGATACCCAGGTCACCGGCAACCTCTTCGAGCAACACGTCGTGCGCCGCGGGACCACCGTCACCGGCCGGCTCGCCACCACACCTGAGGCGGCCGAGGTGCTGCATACCCTGATCGCCTCGTGCGAGGGCAAGATCGTCCTGGGTGGTTCCCGGTCCACCCAAGGGGCGGCGACCCTGGTAGTCAGTGACGCACCCACGCCCACTCTGGAGCGGGTCGGCGGGACCACCGATCAGGTGATCGTCCGGCTGGCAGCGCCAGGGGTGTTCGTGGACCGCCTCGGGCGCCCGGCCGCAGCACCTTACGGGGCAGAGCTCCGACAGCAGCTGGGTTCGCCGGTCACGGTCACCCGGGCGTGGTCGGACAGGTGGACGGTGGAGGGCGGCTGGCACGCGGCCTCGGGACTGCCCAAACCGCAGGAACGGTGCGTCGCGGCGGGTGCGTCCTACGTGCTGGCCAGTCAGAACCCAGTCACTGACGATGCGCTCACCCGACTTGCGATGCGCGGCGTCGGCCTGCGCCGGTACGAGGGCTTCGGAGCTCTGGCCGTGACCGAACGAGCGGAGAGCTGGTCATGACGGACCTCGAGCAGGCGGCTCCTCTGGACGCCTTGACCCTCTTCACCCTCCGGCTCCGACTGGTCACCTCGACCGCGGTCGCCACTCCGAAACTGCCGTCTGCCGCACCGGACGCGGACGAACCCGACTCCGTCCCAGTCATGGACGCCGACGGCCACCCTATCCTGCCCGGCACGTCCCTGGCAGGCAGCTTCCACCGTCACCTCGCCAGACGGGTCGACGCCGACCAGTTGACCAAGCTCCTCGGACGTGGCGGCACGGACGCCGTCGCCGGCACCCTGCACATCTACGACGCGACCCTCACAGGGCCGCACCGCTGGCTCGACGAGCACTCCACCGCGATCGACCGTCACACCGCGGCAGCGAAGGAGAGCACCAAACGACACGTCAGACGGGTCGCACGTGGTGCGGAGTTCATCACGCACTGGCGGCTGGACAACCCCACCGGGACCGATGAGCAGGCCGTTGTTCAGGCACTGTCCACTTGGGCCCCGCTCCTTGGCCAGAGCGTGACCAACGGCCACGGTGACGTCATCTTCCTCTCGGTCACCCACGGGTCCCTCGACCTGACCGAAGACGATGACCTCCTGACCTACCTGACGCTGCACGGACCGGCACTGCACGAGCAGGTAGCAACGCATCCTGTCGACTCTCCAGAGCCGACGACGCGCGAGAGGTTCACCCTGCCGCTGCGGATCGTCGAGCCGCTCCATGCCGGGACCGGGCAGGCGGACCGGGGCACGACTGACGCCCCGAAGGTGAACAGGGTCGCCCGGGACGGCGGCCAGTTCGTCCTTCGCGGCAGCTCCGTCCGCGGAGTGCTGCGGTCCCGGATCGACTACCTGCTCCACTCCCTGGATCTGGCCGAGTGCCCCGAGCAGCGATGCGGGACGTGCCTGACCTGCAAGATCTTCGGCTTCACCAACGCCGAGGCTGCAAGGAGGGGGTCAGTGCGCTTCCTCGACGTGATCGTCACCGGGGCCCCACCGGAGCCGGATCAGATCCAGCACGTCGCCCTCGACCGGTTCACCGGCGGTGCCCGGGACACGGCACTGTTCACCGACGAGGTCGTCCCGACCGGCGACATCGACGTGGTCGTGGAGGACCTGGACTCCAGCTCGCAGCAGTGGCGCCAGCTCGGCGCCCTGCTTCGGCTGGTCGCAGCCGACATCGACGACGGGTTCGTAAGGCTCGGCGGTGGAGGGTCCCGTGGGTACGGCCGCATGCAGTTGCGCGCCGAGGACCTGCCAACCTCAGGACTCCCACAGCTCAAGGACGCCCAGGCGCTGATCTCGGGCATGATCCCGGCAGAAGGAGAAGGAGCGTGATCCACTACCTGGTCGGCGAGGTCTTGGACAGCTGGGAGCGGGTTCGAGACCTGTTCCCCGACCACACCTGCCAGTGGCAGGACCTGGACGGCTTCCACCACGCCCCGATGCCACCGACCCCACCGAGCACCTCGCTCCTGCACGGATGGGACTCCGAGGGCACAACACTGATCCGGGTGCGCTGGGACGGGGACCGCGCTTTCGTCGCACGACTGAGCCAGGACCCGGAACCGCTGGGCAAGAGGAAACCGGAAGAGGTACAGGTGCGTACCGGAACCACCGTGGCGTGGGGTGCTCTGGGCCAGGTCGCACAGGCAAGGGGCCCGGCGGCCCAGGTACGTCACCAGGTCTTCGAGCACCTGGAGGTTCCTGACACCGGCCAGGGCGGCCTGCTGTTCATCCGGCCAGGCGCTCTCCCATGATCAAGAAGCGCGTACCCCCGCGGCTCCAGCACTGGTTGCTCGCGAACCGCTGGCTGCTGCTCATCACCATCGGCATCGTGGCGCTGGGCACCAGCAGCATCGCCGCGCTGGTGATCGAGGACTGGACGGTGGACCGAGAAGGGGTGCGTGTGACAGCCGTGGTCCTCGGCGGCATCTTCCTGGTCATCCTGTACTTGGCGTCCTGGTACGTGACCAAGCGTCGCGGCACCCTGTACTACGTCCGACTCCTGGAGGAGTGGATGCCGGACCTCTACCGGGACATGCAGTCCCAGTTCGGCGCTGAGTACAGCAACGAGATGGTCGTCGCCGAGCACCTCACGGCCCGGTCGAACAGGGGAGTCCTCGACATTGCCGACCAGGTCACCTCGGTGACCCGACGACTGCAGATGCTGATGTCCGGCGACGACCTCCGGACCAGCTACGACGTCGCGCCCAACATGATCTGGCCGGCAGCCCTCGCAGCCGGCTACCACATGCACTTCCCGTTGGAGACCAGGCTGATCGAGTTCGCCGGGGAGAAGATGGGCTGGAAGCTCCGCTCACGGGCCAACAGCCCCGCAGGGCACGACCCGAGGCTGCGGGTTCATCCAACACTGCCCTCAGAACCAGACCCTGACGTGGGGTCTGTCCTCCTGACCGTGTACATGACACCGACCAAGGACCCCACCCGGCCAGCCGGGCTCACCGTGGACAGGGAGCACACCTTCGGAGCCCTGGACGAGGCGGACCGGCCCCGAGCGGTCCTGATCGTCAAGAAGCCCACCAAGAGCGCCAGCGGCGAGGTGGCCGTCGAGGCGCGAACCGGCACCACCGCCCTGGTCGAGACGATCACCCAGACCCTGGCGGCATACCCGAACGCCAGCGTGTTCCTGTTCGCGCGGGTCGCGAAGACCGTGGCCCTGGGCGCGGGGCACGGTCTGAGCGGTCCGGGACGTGCAGACCAGATGAAGCGGGAGATGCCCGTAGAGTCCAGACGGCCGTGGACCAGGCTCGTCCCGGTGAACGTCGTCCAGGCCTACCCACACAACCCGCGCGACCCCTCTCCAGCATGCGACCTGGTCCGCGCAGCACCCGGCCAACCCCCGTCGGACCAGCTCGCCCGACTGGCCCAGAAGCACGGACTGTGGCCAAGACCCTGTGACCCGAAGACCGTGCCCGCACAGCCGGAGGACGCCCTCGATGAGCGCTGAACGGGAACGACCCGCACGCATCGTCAACCTCACACCCCACCCCGTGCGGCTGTACGTCGACGAGACCATCACCGCCACCTGGGAGCCCGAAGGACTTGCCCGGGTCACGGACGTGCTCCAGGAGCAGACACCGCTCCGTACCCAGGACGGGGACGTACCGTTCCTACGGATCTCAGGGGACGGTTCCACCACCGGTCTGCCGGCACCGGAGGAAGGGGTGGTGTACCTCGTCTCCCGGCTGATGGCCATGGCCATCGAACGGGACGACGTCGTCTTCCCCTTCGACGAACACCGGGACGAGCAGGGCCGAGTCGACGGGTGCCGTGCGCTCGCACGGTGGGTGCTCCCAGACCACCACGGTGACGTCGATGCCTAGCGCGTGGCAGGTCGGGATCGAGTACGTCGTCCCGACGAATTCTTGCCTACCGGGTACACCGGCATGTTGACCGCCCTGCCTGACCCTGTGCCTGGAGCCCAGTTCATCGCGTCCACGACCACCCCCGCTGCCAGCCCGCAGCGTGGAGACCAGGTCTTCCCCATCGAGAAACGCGATGGCGGCGGGCGGGTCGTCGGCTGCTCCGGGTTCGGCACGTTCGCAGCAGCCCCGGAGGCGGTGGGGTAGGTGCCGAGCCGATGGTGGATCCCGGTCGAGGGCGTCGACATGTCGTGCGTGCGCATCGAGCACGTCCACGCTGCGATCTCGCGATGGTTCGACCGCTCTCTGGCCGAGCATCACAGCGGGTCGAAGCCATACACCATCTCGCCGCCGGCCACCGACGATGAGGGGCGCTCCGGCATCGAGCTGTCCGTCTTGAGCGACGAGGCGCACCGACGCTTCTTCCAAGGGGCGGAGGTCGGTGCGGCGATCCGGCTCGGGCACCAGCAGGGCGCCATCGGTATGCCTATCTCCATGCACCGTCACTCGTGGGCCGACATGGCTCAGTCCGTGGTCGCTCGTGCGTGGAATGTAGATCTGATCACGCCGACGACGTTCCGCAACGGCGATCGATCCAGCCCGCTGCCGAACGTGCGCACCATCATGACCAGCCTGTCCCAGTCGTGGGCGACCTGGGGGGCCACTCCTGCACCAGACTCGCTGACTGCCACCCGCGGCACCTGGGTGTCGGGTCTCGAGCTCAGCTCGACCAGCGTGTCCTTCCCGGTCAACCAGCGCGGCAAGCGCACCATCGCGGAGGTGGTGGGGTCGCTGGGCACCTTGCAGCTGATGGCCACGGAGGAAGCCGCGAGGGCCACCGGTCCGCTCCTGCAGTGGGCCGCCTACACCGGTCTGGGTGGGATGACACGCAGAGGGCTGGGGATGGTGCGCATCGAGCCTCTCGCGGTCGGATCACATGGCCGCCCCGGCTAACCCCTTCACCCCGGACCTGCTGCGGACCGCGTGGAAGGGCGTCCGGGACGGGGTCGACGAACGCGAAGCACCCAGTCCTGCGATCGCCAGGTTCGAGCAAGACCTCGACGCCAACCTGGAGCTCCACGACCGAGAACTGTCCACGTGTGAGTACCGACCGCGCGACCTCACCCAGGTGGCTCTCACCGAGTCTGACCGCGTCAGGGTGCTGTCGGTTCCTGCTGTCCGTGATCGGGTCGTGGCGCGTGCCGTGCTGGCAATCGCGACACCGGTCGTAGACCCGCTTCTCGGTCCTGCTGCATACGCGTTCAGGCCGGGGCTGGGTGTCTCGGACGCGGTCCAGGCGGTGGCCAGGCTCCGGGACGACGGCAACGAGTGGGCTGCACGGCTGGACGTGGACGAATGCTTCCCGACGATCCCCGTCGCATATGCCCGCCGTCTGCTGCAGGCAGCCCTGGACGGCCAGGACCATGTCCTGTCGGTGGTTGACTTTCTGCTCGATCGCCTCGTCGTCGTGCCGAGGAAGGGCAGACGCCACCAACTCGGCCTACCGCAAGGCTGCCCGCTCTCACCACTGCTGGCCAACCTCGTCCTCGCGGAGTTCGACAGCGATCTGCTGGACCAAGGCTTCCCTGTGGTCAGGTATGCCGACGACATCTGCATACCCGTCGCCGACGAACAGGATGCCTGGGAAGCACTCCGGGAGGCCCATCATTCACTGAGGAGGCTCGACATGGCCCCTGGAGCAGAAGACTCCCAGGTGATGTCCTTCGCCCAAGGCTTCAGCTTCCTGGGCGAAGACTTCGGCCCTCGCTACCCGCCTGCGATCGAGGAGCTCCGTGTTGCCGAGCCGGCCGCGAAGACGCTCTACGCAGCACGGCAAGGAGGAAGGGTCCGGATCGCCTCCGGCCGCGTCATCGTCGAGGACAAGAAGAGCAACAGCCTGGTCGACGTCCCCCAGTCCCACGTCGGAAGGATCGTCTGCTTCGGCTCGATGGGCCTCAGCGCCGGTGTCCGGGCCTGGGCGCTGAGCAACGACGTCGAGGTCGTCCTCGCATCGCGACGAGGCACCTACCTCGGAGCGATGGTGGGCGCAGGGACCGCCAGGGCATCACGCATCCGAGGGCAGATCATCGCCGCAGGGTCCGAACGCGCACAGGCGATCGCCACGGCCATGGTTGAGGCCAAGATCCGCAATCAGATTGTCGCCCTGCAAAGGTTCGGACGCAGGGCGCACAAAGAGCAGGTCGAGCCCGCGATCAGGAGCATGCGACGGCTCCTGCCGATGACCAGCGAGGCAGGAACCCGGTCCGAGCTCATGGGCCTTGAGGGTGCCGCCGCAGCAGCCTACTTCCCCGCCCTGGGGGCTCTGGTCCCCGAGACCCTGAGATTCGACCGCAGGTCGCGGCAGCCACCCCTGGACGTACCGAACGCCGCACTGTCCTTCCTGTACACGATCCTGCACGGCGAATGCATCACCGCACTGCACTCGGTGGGTCTCGAACCAGCCTTCGGCGTGCTCCACAGCGAGGCGGACGACCGGCCAGCGCTCAGCCTCGACCTGATGGAGGAGTTCCGCCCACTGGTCGTCGACCAGGTCGTCCTCCGACTGTGCCGTTCCGGTGCGCTCACCCCTGCGTCCGCACGGACCGAGAAGAACCGGAGCGGCATCTGGCTGACCAAGACTGCTCGGGCGAGCATCTTGCACAGCTACGAGACCCGGATGCTGTCACGGACGAGCGGCGGACTGCCAGGCTTCACCGGAACCCTGCGCCGGCACGTCTATCGTCAGGCGCAACGACTGGCGTTGGCCCTCACCGACTCGTCCAAGACCTGGACCGGGATCTCCTGGCGATGATCGTCGTGGCCGCCTACGATGTCCGAGCAGACGAGCGACGAAGCCGCATCGCTGCCACCCTGCAAGCATGGGGCGACCGGATACAGAAGTCAGTCTTCGTGCTCGACATCTCGAGCGAGGACCTGGATGAGTTGTGCAGCCGCATCGGCGCCGTGATGGACCCGGACGAGGACTCCTTCTACGTCTTCACGCAGTGTGGCACCTGCTGGTCCAGCACCCGGTGCATCGGACAGGCGAACAAGCCAGAACAGACCCTGTACTGGCTCGCTCTATGAGCACCAGGGAGTCCCGATCCTGGGTGGGCGCACCGCCAAGCCTCTCACCCGCGAAGTGTACAAGCCCATGACCAGGCCTGATGCCGTTCAGGCTCCAGGTGCTGCCCCCGTCCCCGCTCAACAGCGACCCAACTGTGCAGAACCTCGACGAACACGCTGGTCAGAGGGGTCTCATCTAGGGTAGGGTCAGGAAGCATCCGCCATCACAAGGCGAATAGAAACGTCTCGCAGAGCTCCATCGGGCCGTTGAGGTCGACGTCAGGAAGCATCCGCCATCACAAGGCGAATAGAAACGCTCCGAGGTCGTCGGCTCCGGCTCCGAGGTCGTCGTCAGGAAGCATCCGCCATCACAAGGCGAATAGAAACGGGGCAGTCGAGCTCCCCCGCCGTGTAGACATGAGTGCCGGTCAGGAAGCATCCGCCATCACAAGGCGAATAGAAACGCCATCCACACCGGGTCACACCACGACTGGTCGTGTCAGGAAGCATCCGCCATCACAAGGCGAATAGAAACGCCACTCGGGGCAGCCATCAGCGATGACGAGGTTGTCAGGAAGCATCCGCCATCACAAGGCGAATAGAAACCGCCGGGCGAGGCGGCACACCCGCTCGTCCTCGCGTCAGGAAGCATCCGCCATCACAAGGCGAATAGAAACCAGCGTCGGGTGCCGGAGTGACCTGGACGTACTGTCAGGAAGCATCCGCCATCACAAGGCGAATAGAAACGAGGCCGCTGAGCGTCTCGAGCTGCTCGTAGAGCTTGCGGCCGAGTCAGGAAGCATCCGCCATCACAAGGCGAATAGAAACTCGGCGGGGTCGTAGCCGTCCCAGTCGCGCTCGGGTCAGGAAGCATCCGCCATCACAAGGCGAATAGAAACAGGCCGAGACCGACCTTGGCGCTGATACTCAGTCAGGAAGCATCCGCCATCACAAGGCGAATAGAAACCGCCGAGCCGCGATGGGTGGTCTGCCGGGATTGTGCGAGGTCAGGAAGCATCCGCCATCACAAGGCGAATAGAAACCGATGTGGGCGAAGCCCTCGTCGTCGAGCACCATGTGGGTCAGGAAGCATCCGCCATCACAAGGCGAATAGAAACCGTCGAGCCCATCATGAGGAGCGGCAGTAGGAGCAGGAGTCAGGAAGCATCCGCCATCACAAGGCGAATAGAAACGAAGTCGTCCTTGTTGAGGTTGGTCAACTTCTGCGAGTCAGGAAGCATCCGCCATCACAAGGCGAATAGAAACAAGAACAAGGCGCGGGCTCCCCGCGCAGACAAGTAGTCAGGAAGCATCCGCCATCACAAGGCGAATAGAAACGCGACGAGGGTGGTGGCGACCGTCTGCGCGGTCCGGGGTCAGGAAGCATCCGCCATCACAAGGCGAATAGAAACCAGCCTCGAGGAACTTGTGGCCGAACTGGCAGAGTCAGGAAGCATCCGCCATCACAAGGCGAATAGAAACTTGCACCAGTAGCCGGCCTGCTGGAGGGTCATGTCAGGAAGCATCCGCCATCACAAGGCGAATAGAAACCAGGTGCGGCAGCCCCGGTCAGGAAGCATCCGCCATCACAAGGCGAATAAAAACGCATCGGCCCGACCAGCTGGATGTGGATGTAGCTGCCGTCAGGAAGCATCCGCCATCACAAGGCGAATAAAAACGGTGCAGTTGATGTTTTACCTCTCTGCGGCTGGTGAAGTCAGGAAGCATCCGCCATCACAAGGCGAATAGAAACGTAGATTAGGATCCAGCTGCTGAGCGGTAGCTCATCGTTGAGTCAGGAAGCATCCGCCATCACAAGGCGAATAGAAACGTCGGTGATCAGCACCTGTTCCTCGACCTCGCCGGTGAGTCAGGAAGCATCCGCCATCACAAGGCGAATAGAAACGATTAGCTGCTAGTGTTGCGCAGTGCACCATCTCACGCGTCAGGAAGCATCCGCCATCACAAGGCGAATAGAAACGCCTCGCCCAGCCCGAACGCCGTGCCCTTCACCGAGTCAGGAAGCATCCGCCATCACAAGGCGAATAGAAACAACATCGGAGCCGAAGCTTCCGACCCTGCAGCGCGTCAGGAAGCATCCGCCATCACAAGGCGAATAGAAACGGAGGAGGCGGCGGCGTGTAGACCGGGGGCGGCGAGCTTGTCAGGAAGCATCCGCCATCACAAGGCGAATAGAAACATCTCCACGTCCCGGCCACCGACCATCACCTGGTCAGGAAGCATCCGCCATCACAAGGCGAATAGAAACGGAACCACTGCCCGGGATCGGTCAGGCTGAGGGTGATGTCAGGAAGCATCCGCCATCACAAGGCGAATAGAAACTCCCCAGGCGGACTAGTCGTCTCCTCCACAGGGGTCGAGTCAGGAAGCATCCGCCATCACAAGGCGAATAGAAACAGGTTGTCGACGACGGGCGAGTTGTTGACCGTGATGTCAGGAAGCATCCGCCATCACAAGGCGAATAGAAACAAGCCATCGCCAGCGGTACGGACTGCTCGCCGACGGTCAGGAAGCATCCGCCATCACAAGGCGAATAGAAAGAACAGGCAGCCTCCGTCGATCAGCGTCTGCAGATCACGTCAGGAAGCATCCGCCATCACAAGGCGAATAGAAACAGTAGGGACAGAAGTGTTGACTTAGCCGCAGACGGGTCAGGAAGCATCCGCCATCACAAGGCGAATAGAAACGAGGTCGCCGTCGCGCGAGTAGTCAAACTCGCGGACGTCAGGAAGCATCCGCCATCACAAGGCGAATAGAAACGGAGGAGGCGGCGGCGTGTAGAGCGGGGGCGGCGAGCTTGTCAGGAAGCATCCGCCATCACAAGGCGAATAGAAACGATTTCGCCGCTCTTGATGACTGCGAGGACGGTCCTGGTCAGGAAGCATCCGCCATCACAAGGCGAATAGAAACAGCTGCCCTTTCCGCCATGAGGACTCCTGCTGGATGGGTCAGGAAGCATCCGCCATCACAAGGCGAATAGAAACGTGGCGCCGTAGCGCCTCCTGGACTGAACGGTGTCAGGAAGCATCCGCCATCACAAGGCGAATAGAAACTCAGCCTCAGGCGGACAGCACGTCGAGCGCCTTCTGTCAGGAAGCATCCGCCATCACAAGGCGAATAGAAACGGGATGACGGGAATCGAACCCGCGATCTCAGGTGTCAGGAAGCGTCCGCCATCACAAGGCGAATGGAAACCATCTTCTTGGCTGCGTTGATCGCCTGGTCCTTGGTCAGGAAGCATCCGCCATCACAAGGTCGATGCCGAGGCGGCAACGGCCGAAGAAGATCCTGTCACCATCGGCGAAGTATGAGATCTGGCTGCGGCTGGTCCGGGTCGATCGGGCGAGCATCAGCCCGCACCCGGTTCACGTTGTCCCCGAAGCACCGGATCGAGCCGGTCCACCCGACCCGCTCGGCGAGCACCGTAGCGGGCATGTCCGGGGTCTCCGCCAGCAACGCCCGCACCTGAGCCTCGAACGGCGTGAACGACGTCGGCCCGCTCTTGCGGACGTACCGCGGCGGCCCCTCGGAGTTGGCGGCCTTGATGACCGTGGTCCTCGAGATGCCCAGCTGTCGGGCGATCGCCGCCTTCGGCACACCGTCCCGAGCCAGCCTCCTGATCAGCGCCCAGTCCTCCATAGTGATCACTCTCCAATCGTTGTTGGGGTGTCCACTTTTCGAGCGCCGTGACCGTCCAGTTCTCAAGCGCCGCTGACAGCGTGCAGGGTCTGTGCGTCACGAGCAATGATCAGAACCTGGTGTGCCACGAACGTCGGAGGTGCGATGTGTAGGTAGTCGTTGCTGAGGACGGTGCTGTGCAGCTGATGAAGGAAGGCCCTTCGGAGTCGCCCTGCGTGGGGGAGGCTCCAAACCGCCTCATGCTGCCCTGGCTGCAAGGCCGGGGTGGTGAGCGATGAGGAGAAGGCACCGGTTGAGGTGTCAGGTAGGGATCAGGAAGGCGAACGTGAGTGAATCGCCGTTGAAGTGTCGAGATGATAATCAACACGACATCGAAACCGGGGTTTCAGGTTGTCCCCGGGATGAGCCTGGCGGGAGCCCGCTGACTGGCCAGGTGGTGTCCGGCATGAAGGCGACGCGAGCCTGGTCTGCGGCTGCTGCACGGAACGTGGGAAGGCCCATCCCGATACGTCTACCCGTGGGGGTGGAGAGAGGAAGACCACCAAGCAGCAGAAACTGCGAGGTGCTGAGTACCGATGCGGGATGGGTTGGCGGACTGGCTCGTAGTAGCGGCGAAGTGCCTGTAATGGGCGTGGAGCGAAGGGGCCAGGCCACCGTGATCTGTTCGTCGGGTCAACCACAAGGGTGGGAGGAACCGCGGTGAGCACGTCACTGACGGAAGGCAAGTCGTTCGAGATCTCCAAGTGGGAGGTGTGGCAGGCGTATGAGCGGGTGAAGGCGAACAAGGGCGCTTCGGGGGTGGATGAGGTGACCATCGAGGAGTTCGAGGCCGATCTACGGGGCAACCTGTACAAGGTTTGGAATCGGATGTCCTCGGGGTCCTACTTCCCGCCGCCGGTGCGCGCGGTGCCGATCCCCAAGCCTGACGGCAAGGTCAGGGTGCTCGGGGTACCAACTGTCGCGGACAGGATCGCCCAGACCGTGGTCGCGGCCCGGCTGGAGGCCAGGGTGGAACCGATGTTCCACCCTGACTCCTACGGGTACCGGCCGCGGCGGTCGGCCCTGGATGCGGTAGCGGTGACCCGGCGACGATGCTGGAGCAAGGACTGGGTGCTCGATCTGGACATCCGCGCGTTCTTCGACAGCGTCGACCATGACCTGCTGCTCAAGGCGGTGGAGGCCAACACCGAGGACCGTTGGGTGGTGCTGTACGTGCGGCGCTGGTTGGCTGCGCCGATGGTGCATCCCGACGGCAGCGTTCAGGACCGAGACCGTGGCACCCCGCAGGGGTCCGCGGTTTCACCGGTCCTGGCGAACCTGTTTCTGCACTATGCGTTCGATGCCTGGATGGCCCGGGAGTTCCCCTCCGTCCAGTTCGAACGCTACGTCGATGACGTGGTGGTGCATGCCGCCACACGCGGCCACGCAGAGCGGCTGCGTTCGGCGATCGCTGCCCGGATGATCGAGGTCGGGCTGGAACTGCACCCGGACAAGACCAAGATCGTGTACTGCAAGGACGACAACCGGCGCGGCTCTCACGAGCACGAGTCGTTCACGTTCTTGGGCTACACCTTCCGGACCCGGTCGGCGCGGAACAAGCACGGGCGGAAGTTCGCCTCGTTCTTGCCCGCGGTGTCCCGGGAAGCCCTGGTGGCGATGGGCAGACAGGTTCGCAGGTGGCGCATCCACCTGCGCACCGGTGGAAGCCTTACCGACCTCGCCCGATGGATGAATCCCATCGTGCGGGGCTGGATGCAGTACTACGGGGCGTTCTATCGCTCTGAGTTGTATCCCCTGCTGCGCCGCATCAACACCTATCTGGTGCGGTGGGCCCGCAAGAAGTATCGAGCGTTGCATGGGTTCAAGAAGGTCAAGGCATGGTGGCGGGCGCTGGTCGCTCGCTACCCGCGTGGGTTCGCCCACTGGGCCTGGACCCGGGACTTCCTTCCGACAGGGTGGTAAGAGCCGTGTGACGGGAGACTGTCACGCACGGTTCTGTGGGAGCCGGGGGGTGAGATTCCCCCCGGCCACCCGACTGGATGGCCCTCGGCGGGGTGACGTGAAAGTGGCGTACCTCCCGAGCAAGATCTGAAAGCCCATAGAAGTTCTGATCAGGGTCGGCGTTGGCGCGCCGGCTCGGGAAGGTACGCCCATGCTCAAGGTAGTCCAGGAGAGCACCGAGTCCAACGTCGACGCGACCGCTGGGGGGTGGGTCGCTGCTGGATGAGATCGTGCGCGACGGCGCCAGGCAGATGCTCGCGGCCGCACTGCAGGCCGAGGTCGCCGCCTACGTCGAGCGGTACGCGCACGAGGTCGATGAGCACGGCCACCGGCTGGTGGTGCGTAACGGGTACCACGCGCCCCGGGTGGTGACCACCGCCGCTGGTGCGGTCCCGGTGCGCCAGCCGCGGGTCAACGACCGGCGGGTGGATGAGGCCACCGGTGAGCGCAAGCGGTTCGCCTCGGCGATTCTGCCCGCGTGGGCCCGCAAGAGCCCGCAGCTGGCCGAGGTGCTGCCGTTGCTGTACCTGCACGGCCTGTCCTCCAGCGACTTCGCCCCGGCGCTGACCCAGTTCCTCGGCACCGCCTCGGGGCTGTCGGCCAAGGCGATCACCCGGCTGACCGAGCAGTGGCAAGCCGAGGCCGCCGCGTTCAACAAGCGGTCGCTGGCCGAGACCGACTACGTGTACGTGTGGGTCGACGGGATCCACCTCAAGGTCCGCCTGACCCAGGACAAGGTCTGCCTGCTGGTCATGGTCGGCGTCCGCGCCGACGGCACCAAGGAGCTCGTCGCGCTCGAGGACGGGCACCGCGAGTTCACCGAGTCCTGGGCCGACCTGCTGCGCTCGTGCAAGCGCCGCGGCATGGCGGTTCTTCGACTTTGAGCGTGGTGGGGGCCCTGAAGGAGGGCTCGCGGCCCTGCGCCAGCATGGGTGTTGTCAAGGCATCCAAGTAGCGAGGACCGCGAGCGTGCACAAGCCTACGTTCGACGTCGATGCGGCGTCGATCCTGTTCAACCTGCCCGGCTACCAGGTGGTCTCGGCCAGCCCTGCCGTCGGCGACCAGCCGCGGCAGGTGATCGTCGAGACCATCGCGTCCGAGGGCGCCTGCCCGTCCTGCGGGGTGCTGTCCTGCCGGGTCCAGGCCCGCCCGGTCCAGCACGTCAAGGACGTGCCCTGCGGGGGTGAGCGCCTCGACGTCGTCGTGCGCAAGCGCCGCTACGCCTGCACCGAGGAGCTCTGCCCGCGCCGCTCGTTCACCGAGGAGACCGACCAGCTGCCGGTCCGGGCCAGGGTAACGGGCTCTTCACAATCGAGGGTGTAGTTGGGGTCTGAATCCACCGGCCTCGAGGAGTGCTCGGGCGATGTAGTGGGTGAGGTTGCGGAAGCCGAGGGCCAGGCCGCGGAGATGCTCAAGGCGACCGTTGATCGCTTCGCTGGGTCCGTTGCTGGTGCGGGGCCGCTCGAAGTAGGCCAGGACGTCGCAGGCGCGTCTGGCCAGGGTGCGGCCCAGCTTGCGCAGCTCGACCAGCCGGGCGGGGACGCCGCTGCTCAGCGCTTCGATGACCGAGGCCATCTCTGCCCGGCCGGCGGTCCGGTCCGGGGCGCGGTAGGCGTAGATCATCCGCTGGTAGATGCCCCAGGTGCACTCCACCTCGGTGTGCTGCTCGGTGGCGAAGAGCTTCTCGACGCGCTCGTGCTGGCGGTCGGTGAGCAGGTCGGCGCCGGTGTGCAGGGTCCGTCGCGCGGAGTACAGCGGGTCGCCCTTGCGGCCCCGGTGGCCGTGCAGCTCCTGCTGCACCCGGCGCCGGCACTCGTCCAGTGCCTCCCCGCCCAGGCGGACCACGTGGAACGGATCCATCACCGGCACAGCGTCTGGCAGCTCTTCGCTGGTCGCCGTCTTGAAGCCGGAGAAGCCGTCCATGGCCACGACCTCGATCCCCTCGCGCCAGGCCTGGTCGCGCTCGGCCAGCCAGGTCTTGAACGCCTTCTTGCTGCGGCCCTCGACCATGTCGAGCAGCCGCGCGGGGCCGGTGCCGTCGCGGACCGGGGTGAGGTCGATGATGACGGTGACGTACTTGTCGCCCCGGCGGGTGTGCCGCCAACAGTGCTCGTCGACGCCAACGACGCGCACGCCCTCGAGGCGGGCCGGGTCGTCGATCAGCAGCCGCTGGCCTTCGGCCAGGACGGCGTCGTTGGCGGTGTTCCAGGAGACCGCCAGTCCCTCGGCGACGCGGGCCATCGACAGGTGCTGGACCACGATGCCGACCAGTCCCCACCGCAGCCCGGCGCGGGAGATCTTCGCCCGCGGCGGCGCCGCGGCGGTGGTGTCCTGGCGCCACACGTGAGAGCACCCGGTACACCGGTACCGCCGGACCGTGATGAGCAGGATGGTGGGTCGCCACCCGAACGGCACGTGCGCCAGCTGCCTGGTCACGGTGTCGCGCGGCACGCCCTGGCACCCGCACCGACGGCACCAGTCATCCGGCTCCAGGACCCGGCAGGCCAGGACCGCCCGGTCGGGCTCGAGCAGCTGCCCAGTAGCCGCCAGGCCGAGGGCGTCCAGCCCGGTGAAAGTAGTCAGGTCGGGGCGCGTGAAGGTAGCGTCGTGCACGTCGAGGTCTTTCGGATGGCTGCGTGTAGGAACCTCCATCTTCGGAAGACCTCGACGCCTACCCCCGTACCGACGCGCCGATCCCGCTCACGCCACCCCTACACCCTCGTTTGTGAAGAGCCGCCATACCTACTCCTCATCGAACAGGGTCCCGCCGCGTAGTTGGCGTCGAGTTCTTCGCCGAACAGTCACCACATGCGGGAACATCCCAAGCCCCCCTGCTGGCGAGGCTGGGAAGATCATCGATAAAAGTCGGGCAAATGCTGGAAGACACGCCGAGGCCATCCCCGATCATTCTTATGGGGGCTGGCGGCAACAATGCCTGGGACGCTGGCTACCTCAGCCTCGATCCGCCGACTCTGTTTTCTTGAGCGGGGTGGAGTACTGCTGAAGGGGATCGGTGGACCGGTTGTGCATCTGGGCATGGCGGACCTGCCGGTCTGTCCGGCTTTTCCACTTGGGGTCGTTCCTCGTCGGGGCGGGGGGTCGGCGCCAGGCGGGGTTGAGAATGACAAGTCCATTTGGCCCCACTGTGCTGTTCTGATTTGGCCCCACCCTCGGGGGGTTGGGGCGTGCGGGTCGGTCAGCCCGTTGGGGCGTGCCCGACCTGGTGGTCAGGTGGTGGCGGCTCCTTTCTTGGCTGCGCGGGTCGCGGTGAGGCGGTAGGAGTCGGTGCCGGTGTTGATGATGTGGGCGCGGAAGGTGAGGCGGTCCACGACAGCGGCGGCCAGGCGGGGGTCGGTGAAGGTGGAGCCCCACTCACTGAAGGGTGCGTTGGAGGCACAGGCGATCGAGGCCCGTTCCTCGCGGGCTGTGATGATCTGGAAGAGCAGCTCGGCGCCGCGGGGATCGAGGCTGACGTAGCCGATTTCGTCCAGGCACAGCAGGTCCAGGCGGGTGTAACGGCCGACCAGGCGGGAGAGTTGTTTCTCATCGGCGGCTTCGACGAGTTCGTTGACCAGGGCCGCGGTGGTGACGTACCGCACGCGGCGGCCTTGCTCGGCGGCTGCGGTGCCCAGCCCGATGAGCAGGTGCGTTTTCCCGGTGCCGGAGTCCCCGAGCAGGACCAGGGGTTCTCCGGCGTCGATCCAGGCTCCGCCGGGGACGACCTTGCCGGGTGGAACCTGCACCGGATGGTCTGGGTCGCCGACCGCGGCTTCGCCACGGCCACCAACCGGGCCTACCTCACCAAGGGCGGCGGGCCCTACATCCACGCCGAGAAGCTGCGGCACACCAACACCGAAGCGAGGGCTGCGCTGGCCCGGGCCGGCCGGTACAAGACGGTCGCGGGCAACCTGCGCCTCAAGGAGGTCCACGTCAACCCGAACGACCCCGCCACCGGCGGGGACGGCGACGGTGGGATGCGCGCGCAACGGTTCGTGATCGCTCACAACCCCGAGCAGGCCGACCGCGACGAGGCTGTCCGGGCCAACCTGGTCAAGCACCTGGAAGGGTTGATCGCCGGCTCCGACGACTGGACCGCCCGCAAGCGAGACGAGCTGGTCGGGTCGCTGAAAGCCAAGCCCGGCCTGCGCCGCTACCTGCGCCGCACCGCCTCCGGGCTGCTACGCATCGACCAGGGCGCGATCAAGACCGAGGCGCACCTGGACGGCAAGTGGCTGCTACGCACCTGCGACCCCACCCTGTCCCCCGAGGACCTGGCCGCGGCGTACAAGCAGCTCCTGGCGGTCGAGCGCGGCTGGCGCGACATGAAGGGCCACCTCGGGCTGCGCCCGGTGTTCCACCACCGCGAGGATCGCATCCCCGCCCACGTCCAGCTGTGCTGGCTGGCGCTGCTGTTGATCCGCGTCGTCGAGAACGCGACCGGCGACACGTGGCGCAACGTCCGCCACGAGCTCGACCGCCTGCACCTGGTCACCCTGGCCACCGGTGCCGGCACCGTGGCCCAACGCACCGCCCTGACCGCCGGGCACAAGAACATCCTTGCCGCGCTCGACCTCCCCGAACCACGCCGCTACCACGACTTCAGCACCACGACCTGAGGCCAGCGCGCGCCTCCTGCCCACCGGCACTTGCCGGCGGCCTGTAGTAACACAACCCTCGCACGCCCGAGGGCCGCTATTCCGCGCCATCACCGGGAAGAACGCCGATCCGCGTGCCTACCATCTGCGGAACTCCGGCCTGATGACCGGCACGGGGAGCAAGCATCGAAGGGTGATCCAAGTTGAGGACCCTACAGACGCCCGCTCGCTCGCGGCGCACCAGCAGTGCTGGCGGCCCAGCGTGCCGCGCGAAGCATAGCGACGCACGCGCCGAGGAGTCCGATAACTCCCGACGGCTCCAGAAGGCGCGGACGCGCCGGGAGCATGAGGAGCTGGCCAGGGAGGGCGCCAGGCCGGGAGCGGGCGGCGCGACCCACAAGGCACCACTCGTCAGCGACCCGTCGTGCTGAGCAGGTCCTGCGCGCCCGGTGGACCGGCCGTGAAGGCCGAGGGCTGGTGCTGCTGCTGGGGGTGCCGTAGTCGCACGGCGCGGTCGCGGGTGTGGTCGTCGGTGAAGGTCGCCGTCAGCAGGTCTGCGTAGACGCCGGCCAGGTCGTGCTGCAGGAGGTACTGGTCACCGACCTGGGCGCGGGCGCGGTCCCAGGACCGTATGGCCCACCAGGTGGCGAGAACGACGACCATGACGACGGTGGAGACGTACATGGCAGGGTCCTCGGTGACCCCCAGCCAGATCCCTACGCCGGCGTTGATGACCAGGCACGCCACCATCACCCGGTGGCTCAAGAAGGTCGAGGCGATGCCCCACATGATGGCGATCCACGTGATCCAGATCTTCCACGGTGCCAGCAGGACCATCATGGCTGGGTCGTGACGGGTCAGCCCGGAGCGCATCACCCCGACCTCGTGCGCGATGAGCGCCGCTGCCTGCTGTGGTCGCCGCTGCCCTGACCAGAGCGCGTCGACCAAGCCTTTGCTCACCACGACGGTCCGCCGGCCGAGCGCGGTGACGTCCACCTGCTGGCAGGGGCCGACCAGCAGCTCGAGCTGCTGGGGTGGGACACCGTGGCGTAGCAGGACCTGGGCCACGGGCGCCAACGCGTGCCGTTGGTGGAGCCGGTGTGCGCGTGCACGCAGGAAGACGCGGGCCAGCCACCGCTCCCCGGGCCTGGTGTCGGCGGCCGCGGCCAGCAGGAGCACGGCCACCACTGTCAGGGTCGCCGTCCCGTACCGCCCCAGGTGACGGACGGGGTCGTACCAGCCCAGAGCCCCCTCACCGATGACCAACCACATCGGGCCACTCATGAGCATCGGCACGACCAGGGCCCTGGCCCGTGCCCGCCGTGCCCTGCGCACTGCTGTCATCGCGTCACCTCCCTGAGCGACCCACGCCCCTGGGTGCCGACCAGCCACGTTCGGATCGGTGAGTCCCAGGCTTTCCGTCCCCCGCTTTGGGGGTCATGAACAGCGTGCACGCCGGCACCGACAACCCGCAGGGCTTGTCCACAGGCCGGCCCGTCCGGCTCCTCCTCCCCAGGCGGGGCCAGACCTGGTCCGTTCCCCTGCCCGACCACGTAGCCAGGGACCGGATGCCGTCACGAACGAGACACGAGAAGGGGAGCGACCACATGAGCGACACGACACCCCAGGCCGCCCGGGTCCTGGTGCAGATGCACCAGCTGCTGCGGCAGGCAGGCGCCGAGGCCTACCGGCGGGCCCGGCAGAGCCTCGACCTGGACACGGTGGCACTGGCGAGCAACCTGACGTACGCCTGCGACCTGGTGTTCCACCTGGTCCCTGAGCCATACCGAGATGCGCTCGTGGACGGGCCGGAGGTGGACGGAGCCGATCCTGTCGAACTGGCCCGACGGGCCGAGGAGCTGAGCCGGACGGCACCGGTCAACCACTTTCCCCCCGGCATGGTGCCGGTCGTCGAGATCCTCATCGAGACGGTGCGGGAGTTCTCGTGAGCCGGCGACGCCAGCCCACGACCTACCCGCCCAGCGCGGGAGAGCTGATGGACCGCGCCAACGTCCTGGCCCGCGGCCTGCTGTACGAGGCACCCCATCTGGACGGGCGGGCAATGCTGCAGGCCTGGGGAGAGGTCGTCGAAGGAGCCAGCGAGCTGTGGCGCCAGCTCCCGCAACGCTCGGACCTGCCCGGTAGCGGCAGGCAGGTCATCGACCAGCTCGAACGGTCGGCCAGGACGCTGCACCGTTCGGCCGGTGGGGGGATCGACGTGGACCCCACGCTGCAGGAGATCGGCCAGATGTTCACCGAGGCTGGCGAACTGATCACCCGCAGCGGCGTCGCCGAGCGCCGCGAGCCGGACCGGTGGACCGACGCCCAGCTGCGCGACTCCTTCGCCGCGCGCGTCAACATCATGCACACCCTCTACGTCGCTTCCCACGCCGTCTCCGTCGGCCTTGCCCAGACCGCGCTGGCAGAGCAGTTCGACCCCCGTCTGCGGGTGCACCGGGTGACCGCTGAGGAACTTCGCCACCAGGTCCTCGGCATCGAGGAGATCACCTACTCCTACATCAAGGGCCACTACCCCCAGGCGCTCGACGGGAGGCACCGCGAACCGACGGACGACACCAGGATCCCCGGCGCCATCGCCGCCTGGGACGTCCACGCACAACGGGCCCTGACCCGGGAACCCACGACCCACGCGATGACCCGGGTGGCTGGGGCAGCGTTCAGCGCGTCCGTACACGTGCACGCGCTGTGGCGTGCCGCCGTCCAGACCGGACACGTCGACCCCTGGACCTTCGACAACGAGATCAGTCCAGCGCTGGAGACCATGATCGAGACGTGGGGCGAGGCACATACCTACTTCCAGCAGCTCACCCACCATCAGGACTCGAGCCCCCTCGCGCTGAGCAGGGCAGGGTGGGAACTGGCGGACGCCATGCGCGAAGTCACCGCCACCGGGCGCATGCCCGCCTCGGTCCAGGACATGAGTGATCGTGTCGACGGGGAGTCCTTGGTCAAGTCCCTCCACCGGTTCCACGCCACCCTGACCGGCGTGGCCGGGGTCTTTCACGACGCCACCCGCAACGCCCCGCTGCTCGTGGACGCCAGAGTGGCCAACGACATACTGCGGGCCACGCCCGAGGACAACGGCCCGGGGACCCCACCCGTTCCGGACGCCACGGTCGCCCCGCGCGACGTCCTGCACAAACGCGCCATCCCACTCCCAAGAACGATCCGAGGTCGCGCCGAGGAGATCGGCCGCCAAGCGACCATGGCGACACGCGCCGCCATGCGCTCCACCCTGGCAGCAAGCGACGGCAAGCCTGACGCCATGAGCCTCCCCGCCAGCTGGACCCGCCCCGTCGAGACTGCTGGCCGGCTGTCCAACGGCCGGAGGTATGAGCGCCTCGGTGCGGCAGGAGGCAAGGTGCGTGCCATCACCGGGCAGGTGCCCGGCTGACGCATACGGAGGACCCTTGCGGCTCCGCGCCGACGAGTGGACCATCCGCTCAATAGCGGCCCCGACGTAAGTATGGCCGCCCGATCACGGACGGGGAGAGCCAGTATCCCGGGTTACCGTGGGGCGCATGCTGGCCGGGGATGACGCACTGAAGGTGAGACGTGCGGTTGAGCGCGTCGAGGAGGCGGGCCGGGAGCTGGAGGTTGCGCGCGCCAGAGTCGTGCTCCACGCGGACGTCGCGATCGCCGCCGGGGCCACTCTTTCAGCCGTCGCAGCGGCAGCAGGCTTGCGGCCCGCGACATTGCACGCATGGCTGCGTGGCCGCAGGACGCTCCCGCCAGTGTGACAGTGTCTTTCGCTTGGATCGTAATGCTTTCGGGCCTGCCCGGCGTCCGAGGCGGGGCGCGACGGTGGAGGCGCGTAGTTGAATGGCCCAGGAGCCGCGGCACCCTACGGCGCCCGCCGGGTGCACGCGGTCCTCACCCGCAGCGACGACCCGCGGGTCGGAAGCGCCGGGCTCGACCTGGTCCGCGACATCATGCGCCAGGAAGGCCTGGTCGCCGCGCCACCACGACGCTGGACCTCGGCCCGGCACGCCAGTCGGGAGTCGTCGGGCAGCGTGGCGAACTGTCACACTGCTGACACGGACCGCGTAGTGGCTGCAGCGTCGCAGGTCAGCGAGATTCAGGTGAGATTCCCGTCACTCACCCGTAGAGGAATGACGTGATCCACGTCACAGCAGGTCAGGCCCCCGATTCCGCGCAACGGTGCGGAATCCGGGGTCTTTCCGCCTACGGGCCGCAGCGCCTACGCGGTTCGAGGCGCGACTCCGGCTGACCGGTCTCAGCACGCGACGGCCCCCGAGGTCTTGCGACGAGATCGTCACTGCGGTGGAATCTGTCTCACGGCAAGCCCGGTCTCGGGTCGGCCAGACGGAAGGGGACTGCTCATGTCGGAGGAACTGCGGCGCCGCTCGACGAAGGAGGTCTTCGAGGACCACCTTCGGCTCGCCGGCGAGCACCGCTTCGAGGACGACATCGCGCGCAACGTCTCACCGGACTGTGTCGTGCTCGAGCGACGAGGAGTGTTCCGTGGACGCGAGGGGGTGCGCGAGCTGGCCCGACTGCTGTCGGAGGAACTCCCGAACGCGCCGTACACCTACACCAACGTGCTGTGCGACGGGAAGGTCGCATTTCTCGAGTGGACCGCCGAGAGCGACCACGCCCGCGTCGGCCGGTCAGGACGTGGAGCGCACTGCGCCGGACGTAGCGTCGTCGGCGAGCACGTCACCACGGCGGTCACGCGGCGCCTGCCCGCGCCCGCGGCCACCGGGAGAGGCCGTGGCTGGTCAGGAAGTAGAAGACCGGAAGGGCCAGCAGCACCACGAGCGGCACCGCGACGGGGGTCAGGAATCCCAGCACGCCCGCTGCGGCATAGCCCACCACGCCGGTCCATGCACGCAGCCTCTCCCGGGCGAAGAACGAGGAGTCCACGCCCACCAGGAGATGCGAGTGACGGTTGAGGTAGGAGAAGATCAGCAGCCACGAGGCGCACATCAACCCTGCGACCAGGGCGTAGAGCGCGACGGCCACACTGATGTTGCGCGGGTCGCCGTCCTGCGTCGCGGTCGCGAGCACGGAGGTGGGGAAGGGCAGGACCACCGTGGTGAGCAACAGGGTGAGGTTGGTCAGGTTGAGGCCCTTGTCGACCCGTTGGACACGGTTGAACAGGGCATGGTGGTTGAGCCAGATGACACCGACGTAGAGGAACGAGGTCAGGTAGCCCAGGTATGCCGGCCACTGCGCCAGAAGGTCCCTCAGCAGGCCGGACGGCTCGGAGTCGGGCGCGCGCAGGTCCAGGACCAGCAGCGTGATGACGATCGCGAACACGCCGTCGCTGAAGGCCTCGACGCGTCCGGTCTCGGCCAGTCGCGCCGGGTCCATGAAGTCAGCTGGTCCTGCATCCATCACTGTCCGCTTCCGCTCCAGGACTGTGGGGGAGATGTTGCCGCGTCAGCGGAGGTGGTCCAGGCGGGACGGATCGTCCTCCAGCGACTCCCTGTCCCACCCGCCCAGATCGGCGGCGGCCTCGTAGGTGGACTGCAAGAACTCCAGCAGCGTCCGGTCGGGGTCGGGCGCGGTGCGCACCACCTCGTACGGCAGGAGGAACTGACCGAACTCCTGGCTGAAGAAGGCTCCCTCGGGGCCGACGGGGTGATCGGCGAAACCGTCCGGGCCCGGGTAGGCGTAGGAGTAGAACGCACCCTCCTCCCCGCCCCCTGGCCAGAACCCGCAGCTGCTCAGCTCGTGGGAGTAGCCCTCCTCCATCACCCAGTCAGCACAGTTGGGGGCGCCACCGGGGTGCGTGGGCGCCGTCCCGCCGGAGAAGCGGGTGCAGGCCAGGTCCATGGCGCCCCAGAAGAAGTGCACCGGGCTGACCTTGCCGAGGAAGTGCGCCCGGAACTGGTGGAGCACACGGTCGGCCTGGACCAGCTGCCGCCAGAACAGGTGCGCGGCCTCGGCGTCGTAGGAGGCGTGCTCGTAGTCCTCGGCGAACGGGATGGCCGGGTCGACCTCGTTGGGTCCCGACTGGATCTGTGTCTGCAGGCCCAGCTCCTCAAGCGCCTTCATGACCTCGGCGTGGAACACCGCCACCGGCTAGGGCGCCAGTGCGACCGTCCGGGTCCGACCGTCGTCGAGGCGGATGCGCAGCTGGTGGTCGACGAAGTCGAACTCGATGTCGAAGGCACGTGCGCCGTACGGGATCGTCGATGTCGTCAGTCCGCGCGGGCTGACGTACAGCGTCACCTGCCGCCAGTGATTGACCAGTGGTGCGTGGGCCAGCCGGATCTTGCCCACGATCTGGGTCCACATGTGCAAGGTGTCGCGGGTCGCGGTCCAGTCCTCCACCCGCAGGCTCGGCCACACCTGCTCGGTCTGCGTGGTCTGTCCAGTCATGATTCGTCTTCCATGCTCATCGACGCCCAGTCGGCGAACGAGGTCCAGGATAGGTCGGGGTGGGCGCCGTGCAGCGCGGGCAGGTCGACGCGGTAGCCCTTGTCCGCCAGGAACCGCCACATGGCGTGCATGTCCGGGTCGTCGATCGAGCTCAGCGGTATCTCCTCGTGCCGCACCTGTCGGCCGAGCGCCGACCCCAGGGCGGTCGCCATCCGGGCCGGAGTGGGATCGTCGCTGGCCAGCTCGATGCGCCGCCCCGCGAACGCCTCCGGCGAGAGCAGCACCGCAGCGGCGAACCGGCCCAGGTCGCGGCGGGCGAGCTGCTGCAGCGGGCGGTCCGCGGGCAGCGGAAGCTCCAGGACCCCTTCGAGGATCTGCCTCTTCCCACCCAGCGCGTTGTCGAAGAAGTAGACGGGACCCAGGATGGTGTGCGGCACCTGCCCCGCCACGAGCTCGCGCTCGATGACGGCCTTGCTCTCGAAGTGCGGCACGCCGCTGTCCTCGTCGGCACCCGCCACCGAGCTCAGCACCAGGTGCGGCACGCGAGCGTCCCCTGCCGCTCCCAGGATCGCACGTCCCTGGGCGACCTCCGCCTCCGCGCCCGCCTCGAACGGGGTCGTCACGGCGAAGACGTTGGCGACGCCACGCATGGCGGTGCTCAGCGAATCGCGGTCGTCGAGGGAGCCGGGAACCACCTCCACGCCCCTCGACCGCAGACGGCGCGCCGCGGGCGAGGCAGGGTCGCGGACCAGGGCCCGGACCGGGGACCGGTGGGTCAGGAGCGCGTCGACGACGGCTCCACCCTGGCCGCCGGTCGCGCCCAGCACCAGCACCGGGGGTCGCGTCTGCTGCACAGCAGTTCCTCTCCTGGCTCGCGGGATGGGTCACCCGACATTACCGTCAGGCGGAAAATGCGGTGTCCTACCGGTGCCAGGACCGGGTGCGCGCTCGCTAGCGCTCCGGGGAGCGGACCTGCAGCCACAGCCGGTGGGCGGAGATGACGCAGAGCGCCCAGGCCGCGCCCACCAGCCACCCGCCGAACACGTCGGTCAGCCAGTGCTGGCCCAGGTAGACCCGGCTCAGTCCGACGCCTGCGGCGAGCACCACCGCCCCGACGACCATGGCCGTGCGAAGGACCCGTCCGCGCACGGTCACCAGCACGAGGTAGCCGACGATGACGGCCAGGGCGGTGGCGTTGAGGGTGTGTCCGCTGGGGAAGGACGGGGACGTCTCGTAGGGCGGGAGGGCGAGCGCGGCCGGCGGACGGACGCGGCCCACGTAGCTCTTGCCCGAGACGGTGAGCAGCAGGGACCCGCCCATGGTGGCGCCGATCAGGGCCAGCGGGGTCCAGTCTCTGCGGCGCCACCACAGCAGCGCCAGGGCCAGGAGCGCGAGCAGCGGGGCACCGACCCTGCCCCCGAGCAGGGTCAGCGCCACCGCGAGGTTCGTCAGGGCGGGAGAGCGCAGCTCGACGGCCCGGTTCAGGACCGGGTGGTCGACCGCCGCGACCCCGTCCCCCTCGGTGACCGCCTCGTAGAGCTCGTGCCCCAGGTAGCTCAGCGCGATCACCAGGCCGAGCAGGACGGTGAGGGTGACGGCGAAGACGAGAGTCGCGCGCGTCCATCGAGAGGTCCCGCTCGGGGATGGTGGGACGGGCACCCGTGCAGTGTCCCACGTGGCCGGGCGCCGGGCCCACAGGGCAGGCGGCGCTCAGCCCTCGACGTGCGTGTGCCGGGCGGCGATCGCCTTGAGCGCGACGCTGTCCAGACCGGGGGGTGGCAGGAAGACCGCCTCGCGGTAGTAGCGCAGCTCGGCGATGCTGTCCAGGATGTCGCCGAGCGCCCGGTGACCGCCGGTCTTGGGCGGGGAGGCGAAGTAGGCGCGGGGATACCAGCGCCGGGCGAGCTCCTTGACCGAGGAGACGTCGATGATCCGGTAGTGCAGGTGCGCCTCGAGCTCGGGCATGTCGCGCGCCAGGAAGACGCGGTCCGTGCTCACCGTGTTGCCTCCCAGCGGAGCCCTGCGGCCCTCCGGGACGTGCTCGCGCACGTAGGCGAGCACCCGGGCCTGCGCGTCCTGCAGGGTGATGCCGGACTCCAGCTCGGGCAGCAGGCCGGAGCGGGTGTGCATCTCGCGGACGAAGTCGCCCATCTGCTCCAGCGCCTCCTGCGGCGGCCGGATCACCACGTCCACGCCCTCGCCCAGCACGTTGAGCTCGGCGTCGGTCACCAGGCAGGCCACCTCGACCAGGGCGTCGTCCTGCGTGTCCAGCCCCGTCATCTCGCAGTCGATCCACACGATCCGCTCGTCAGTCACGGACCCGAGCGTAGCCATCCCCGGTTCGCGATAGCCTCGCGGCCATGCCTCCGCCCGCCCCGACGCCCACGTCGCCCCCGCCAGCGGGACCGCCGCACCCGGACGGCTCGCCGCATACCCCCGGGCAGCAGGGGGACGCCTGGCAGCGCGTGATGGCCCTCCAGCCGCAGGCCCCCTCGCCCCGCAACGCCACCCGGCGCCCGCTCATCCGGCGGATCATCGTCACCAGCGCGGTCGTGACCGTCTTCGGGCTGGCGGCGCTGGTGATGGGCGGCCTCGTCTTCGACCTGCTGGGTCTGACCGCTGCGGGGCTGGCGCTCGTCAGCGCCTCGATCGCGATCGGGGTGGTCGTGCCCACCTTCCTGTGGGTGGACCGCCTGGAGCAGGAGCCCGGGCGGCTGCTGTGGTTCGCCTTCCTCTGGGGCGCGCTCATCTCCACCCTCCTGGCGCTGGTCCTCAACGAGCTCGGCGTCGCCTTCTTCGCCGGCCTGCACGCCGAGGACCCGCTCGTGCTCGGCGCGGTGGTCGTGGCACCGGTCGTGGAGGAAATGGCCAAGGGGCTGGGAGTGCTGCTGATCTTCTGGCGCGCGCGGCGGGAGTTCAACGGCGTGGCCGACGGGATCGTCTATGCCGGCATCGTGGCGGCCGGGTTCGCCTTCGTCGAGAACATCCTCTACCTGGGCAGCGCCTACGTGGAGATGGGCACCCCCGGCCTGGTCGGGCTGTTCGTCGTGCGCTGCCTGGTCAGTCCGTTCGCCCACCCGATGTTCACGGTCTGCACCGGGCTGGCGCTCGGCCTGGTCGCGCACCGGCGTCGTTGGTCCTCGGCATGGATCGTCCTCATCGGCCTGGCTGCGGCCATCTTCCTGCACGCGCTGTGGAACTACAGCGCGGTCGTGGCGGCCGACGCCTACCTGGAGATCTTCGTCGTCGTGCAGGTGCCGCTCTTCGTCGCCTTCCTCCTGCTGCTGCGCTGGGCCCGCCGCCGCGAGTCGCGGATCCTGCGCGACTCGCTCACCGGTTACGGCCTCGCCGGCTGGTACACCCCCGCCGAGGTCGCCATGCTGGCCGACCCGGGCGAGCGGCGCCGGGCCCGCCGGTGGGCGCGCGCCGCCGGCGGACGCCCCGCGCAGGCCGCGATGACCGCCTTCCAGGACGAGAGCGGCGAGCTGGCGATGGTGCGCCACCACCTCGAGCAGGAGGGGGGCGGCGACGTCGAGTGGCTGCGCCGCGAGCGGGTGCTGCTGGAGACGGTCACGGCCCACCGCCGGGTGTTCGTCCCGGGGGTATGACGTGGACCGCCCGGCCGGTGCCGGGCGCGGGCCACGCCGACTGCGCCGCTCAGTCCTCGATCGGCGCCCTGCCCTCGCGCTGCAGGGCGGCGAGCCCCTCTCGCATCGTCTGCACCTCCTCCGGACGGTGGCCGACCCAGCGGGTCAGCTCACCCACGACGCGCACCGGCTCGCGGGTCCGGAAGGACCGGGTCGGATTGCCCGGGAACTTCTTGTCCGTGACGTTGGGGTCGTCCTCGAAGTCGCCCGTCGGCTCGACGACGTAGATGCGGCCCCGGCCCTGACCGGCGGCCAGTTCCGCACCCCAGGTCGCCGCGTCCAGGGTCTGGGTGAAGTAGACGTGGTTCATGAGCCGACCCGCCTGGAAGTTCGATTCTCGGCCGGGCGTGAGCATCTCTCCGACAGCCAGGCTCGCCTTCGTGCCGTGTAGGTAGACACCCTCCTGGTAGACCTCGAAGGGCACCGGCTCGGTCGCCTCGTCCACGGGCCCGACACTAGCGGTCCCGACCCCCTGGTGGCTCGCACGACCAACCCGGTCAGGTCGTCGGTCCGGCGGGCACGACCCAGATCGCGCCGACCTCCTCCGCGGTCAGCCCCGTCGGGTGCCCACCTCCGCGGCCGGGTCGAACGACCCCACCGGCCGCCGCACGCAGGTGTGCGCCCGGGGCCACGCCCCGCCGGCTGAGCCGGACCAGCACTCCAGGATCGCTGTCGGAGACGCGGACGACGACGTACTCGCCCTGCGACACGTCCGCGAGGGGCGCCGCCCCCGGTGGTCGGTGCACCTTTCCCGTGGCGCTGGGTATGGGGTCTCCGTGCGGGTCTGCCTCGGGATGGCCGAGCAGGGCGGAGATGCGCTCGATCATGGTGTCGGAGACGGCGTGCTCGAGGCGCTCGGCCTCGTCGTGCACCTCCTCCCAGCGGTAGCCGAGGCTGGTGACCAGGAAGGTCTCCAGCAGACGGTGGCGGCGGACCATCGCGACGGCATACCGCTCGCCCAGGGTGGTCAGCGCCACCGGGCGGTACGGCGTGTACTCCACCAGCCCCTGGCTGGCCAGCCGCCTGAGGGTGTCGGTCACGTTGGGCGCGGTGGTGCCCATCCGGCGCGCGAGACCGGTCGTCGTGATGGCGGCTCCGGCCCACTCGGTCGCCGACCAGATGACCTTGAGGTAGTCCTGGGCGACAGGGGTGATCTCGCTCAGCTCCACGGCAACAAGGCTAGCCATGCCAGCGGTCAGCCGCCGCCGGCCGCGGTCAGGACGAGCAGCGCGAGGTTCAGTGCCACGATCAGCGCGACCACGACCCAGGCGACGACGCTGACGCAGGCGCGGTTGACGAACACCCCCATCACTGCCCGGTCGCCGGTCAGCCGGACCAGCGGGACCAGCGCGAACGGGATGCCGAGGCTGAGCAGCACCTGGGACAGCACGAGCGCCCAGGTCGGGTCGACGCCGGCGGCGATGACCACCAGTGCCGGGACCAGCGTGATGAGCCGGCGCGTGAAGACGCTGAGCCGCACGTGCAGCAGGCCACCCATGATCGCCGAGCCCGCGTAGCAGCCCACCGACGTGGACGCGAGCCCGGAGGCCAGCAGGCCGACGCCGAAGGCGATGCCCACACCAGGTCCCAGGGCCGCGACGATCGCGGCGTGGGCGCCCTCGATGCTGTCCGTCCCCGGCACGCCGGACAGGTTGCCCGCAGCGAGGAGCAGCATCGCGATGTTGACCGAACCGGCCACCAGCAAGGAGAGCAGCACGTCCCACCGGGTCGCGGTCAGCAGCTGCGGCAGCGCCGCACGGGCAGGTGGGAGACCGTGCCGGTCCCGAGCCAGGGCAGAGTGGGCGTAGATCGCGTGCGGCATCACCGTCGCCCCCAGCATGCTGGCCGCCAGCAGCACCGTCGGGGTGCCCTCCAGCCTGGGGAGCACGCCGGCCACCGCCTCGCCCCAGTCGACCGGGCCGAGGAACAGACCGGTCACGAACCCCACGGTGATGATGGCGAGCAGACCGCTCATGACGAACTCGAAGTGCCGCGGGCCGCGGTGCGTCTGCACCGCCAGCAGCAGCATCGAGACCACCCCGACGATCACCCCTCCGGCCAGCAGCGGGATGCCGAAGAGGATGTGCAGGGCGATCGCGCCGCCGATCACCTCCGCCAGGTCGGTCGCGGCAGCCACCACCTCGGCCTGCGCCCAGAAGGCCAGCCGGCGACCGCGCGGCAGCCGCTCGCCCAGCTGAAGCGCCCCAGGTTCTCTGCCGCTCTCATACGGGCTGCGGCTCGGGGTTGAGGGCAGCATAGTGGGCTTGCTCGTACTCGATCGGTGGGACGTTGCCCAGCGACCCGTGGAGCCGACGGGTGTTGTACCAGTCGACCCAGCCGGCGGTGGCGTACTCCACGTCGGCGAGGGTCTTGTAGGGCCCCGCGTGGAAGACCGTGGTGCGGATGCACTCGGCCTTGTAGAGCCCGTTGACCGTCTCCATGAGCGCGTTGTCGTACGCGTCGCCCACGGACCCGATCGAGGGCCGGATCTCCTCCAGCGCGAGATGCTCGGTGAGGCGGATCGAGGTGTACTGGCTGCCCGCATCACTGTGATGTATCAGCTGCCCGGGCACCCTGGGGTGGCCGTCCCGTTCTCGTTGCCAGATCGCCATCCGCAGCGGGATCATGACCAGGTCGGTGTGCTTGGTGCTGGCGGCGTGCCAGGCCACGATCCGCTGGGAGAACACGTCCAGGATGAACGCGACGTAGACGAACCCGGCCCACGTCCTGGCGTAGGTGAAGTCCGTGACCCACACGAGGTTCGGTGCGTTGGCGGTGAAGTCACGATTCAGCAGGTCACCGGCCCGGATGCCGTCCTTGGCCGGGATCGTGGTCCGGGTGCCCTTGTCGCGGCGCACCCCGACCAGCCCGAGGGTCCTCATGGCCCGGTCCACGGCCCCGGCAGACGCCGCGGGCATCGTCGTGCGGCGCACGTACGCGGTCATCTTCCGGCGCCCGTACAGGCCCTCCGGGGCCAACTTGCGGCGCCCGTGCGGCGTGGTGGTCCAGGCGATGTCACGCACCGCGTCCACAACCTGGGCGTCGGTCACCGTACGTGCCGCGATCGTTCGACCGGTCTGCTTCCAGGATCGGTAGGTCCGCGCGGCAACCTGGCAGCCCTGCTCACGCAGCACCACACAGACCGACTCGACCGCGTGGCCCTGGGCTCTCATGGTGTGGATGAATCCCATGATCATCGGTTGCGGGGGTCGAGCTCCCCGACGAAGAAAACCGTCGCGGCCTTCAGGATCGCGTTGTCCTCCTCCAACCGGCGGACCCTGGACTTCAAGGACTTGATCTGCTCCAGCTCCTCACTGGTCACACCGTCGCGGCCACCGGCATCGACCTGGGCCTGGATGACCCAGCGACGCACGGACTCCCTCCCGACACCCAGCTGCTTGGCCACCGCGGCCGAAGCGGCCGTCAACGACGGGTACTCGGACAGGTGCTCGGTGACCAGACGCACAGCGCGGGCCTTCAACTCTGGATCGATCTTCTTGGGCATGGTGCTCATCCTCCTGGACTCAAACAGGAGCGGCATCGAACCTGGGGCGCTTCACCGCCTTCGACCTGCTCCGCAAGCGCGCCCGCTCCAGCCGCCAACGACTCGCCGATGTCGCGTTGGCCATACTCAACGAATAGCCCCGACACCTCACTGGCTCTTCACAGTTGAGCGAGCAGGCCCGGCGCCCGCCCTGACGTGAGTTGCCCGTGACCTCGGTGAGCATGGTGGTGTCAAGACCGGCTGCTCGGGGCTGGAGGGAGTCGCGGTCCAGTCGAGGTGGGTGACGTCCTATCCTGCCTCGGAGAGCAACTGATCAGGCGGGTGCTGCGGCACTCGACGAGCAGGAGCCGCACGCTGTGGCGCGCAGGAGGGGCTGCCGCCCGCTGAAGGCGATGGCGGCGAACTCCAGGCTGGCCTGCGCGTCGTCGTCAAGCAGCTGGGCGTGGTCGTCGTCAAGCAGCTGGGCGTGGTCGGCGACGACACGGGACTTGGAAATGAGTTCAGTATGCCCAGCGCGCTGGTGCTGTCGGGTCGAGGGCCTCACCCTGGTGCTGTCCTGCCTGGGGCTTGATCGATGGTGCGCTCGGGGCGTCTGTGTCAGTTCCAGGGGCGTGCTGATGCCGATACCCAGCAAGAGTGAGCAGAAGGCTGCTAGGAGTGTCACAGAACTGGCGCGCGTCGCACAGGCCCCGCATCGTCGCAGGTCAGAGCATTCGTGGTGCGTTTAACGCCACCTCGAGGAGCGTCTTTCAGGCTGCGCGATACCACCTTGGGAGCGCCGAAAATCCGCACAACGACGCGGGTTTTCGGTCATGCGCAAGAGGTGTGGTGAACGTGATTGAAGAAACCAAAGTGCACGGTTCCGCCGGTCGTTCTGGCACACAGGTGGCTAACGAGCGCGTCGAAGAACCCAGCGGGCGACCTCCCGCTGACGGCGTGCCGCCAGTTCGACAGCGAGGGTGTCCACGCCTACGACGACAGGCGTTCCGCGCGGAGGCGGCGGATCCTGGCGGTGGGGCGGTGGGGCGGTGGGACGGTGGGACGGTGGGACGGTGGGACGGTGGGACGGTGGGACGGTGGGGCGGTGGGACGGTGGGGGGATGGGGCAGCGGCGGCAGCCAGGGATGCCGCCTCTGGCTCCATGCCAGTTCCCGCCACGGCAAGTGAGGCACAACGGCAACATCCTCGCCGGGGACTGACCACCAAACCGTGCTTCTGGCCTGACGCTCCGGCTCAGTTGGCGGGGGAGGTCAGAGGATGACCGGGAGATCTCAAGCATGGGCTCGAGGCCCAGGGAGGCGAAGAAGACGACCTCGTGCAGTGTGAACCGAGCGGTCCGCGGTCCGGGAACTGGTCAGGCTGCATCCGCGCCGCGAAGGGTGTTCCCGCTCCTGTCCTCCACGTTGCCCAGCGGTGACCGCACCCTGGCTCGGCGTCGGTGAGGTCGGTCGCTGCCGCCGGGTCCCCGGCCAGACCGGCGCCAACCAATGCGGCCATCGTGGTCACGGGACCCGAAACAACGAGTGAAGTCCTCGTCCACAGAGACTCCGACAGCCCTTTGGGGGCGTCGGGCGCGATGCGCGGTTTGGTTCGGCCAGTGATCCGGCAAAGACTGGGCACACAGAACAAGGGAGAACGTCGTGGAGATCAGTTGGACCCGCACCGCCGGATCTGCTTTGGGGGCCGTGTCCTCTGCGGTTCTCCTATCCACCTTGGGTGTCGCGGGGACACTGATCGGTGCGGCCCTGGGGAGTTTGATCATCACGATTGGTGGGGCGATGTACTCCAACACCCTGCAGGCGACCCAGGAGCGGGTCCGCAAGGCTGCGGGAGTCCGCGCCGGCAAACCCGGAACCCGCGTGCGAGGAAGTCGCGACCCTGACGCTGGCGATGCTGGCCCGTCGCAGGAGCAGGCGTCGCTGCCGGAGCCCGCAGAAGACGGCGCCTCCCCGAGCACCTCGTGGAGCGAACGGCTTCACGACCTGCCGTGGAAGCGCCTCACCGGGGCCACCGTCGCGGTCTTCGTGGTCGCGATGGGGTTGATCCTGGCCTTCGAACTGACGACGGGCCGCGCGGTGTCTTCGTACACCGGCGGCAGCAGCAAGAGCACTGGCACCTCCGTCCCGGGGTTCGACGGCCGTAGCGACACGAGCACTGATCTCGACCCGGAACAGCAGGATGAGCTGCCCCAGGACACGCAGCTCGAAGACGCGCCGCAGGAGCGGGACGAGGTGCCGCAGAACACACAGCAGGAGGAGCAAGCGCCCCGGGAGGTACTCCCGCCCGACCCGGCACCTCAGCCGGCGGAGCCCGAGGAGTAGCCCGCGCACGACCTACATCACCCAGCGCCGCTGCCTCGTGCCGCAGTCGGGCGACCGCGGCTGAGCCTGGTTGTGAAGAGTCGATTATCGTGCGGTTCGGCATCCGTGCGCGCCAAAGAACTCTCATCTTGAGCGGCTTCGTCCACCAAACGGGCCACGAACGTGTCAATGGCACGCAGCTACGCTGCCGAGAGCGGTCTGCGGCTCCTCTACTACTGGGTGGTCTCGGCCGACGCCGCCGCGATCGGCTTCGCCGAGCGGAGTCTGATTACGTCCGAAGGCGAAGCGTCGACCGGTCCGGGTCGCCGATGGCGCGAGCGAGAAGGAGCGGGCGGTGGCCATCTGGTCGCCAAGGACACCACGTCAAGTTGGCCCGTGACCCAACTGCGTCCGTGTCAAGGCGCTCACCAGCCCAAACAGGGCGCCCCCGGCGCGACTCGAACGCGCAACCTACGGATTAGAAGGCCGGTGCTCTATCCATTGAGCTACGGGGGCTGACCGGTCCGAGTGTAGGTGAGCGGCGCCGTAGGATCGGCTGCCATGACCGACCCGCTGGCCGCGCTGCGCGCACAGATCGACGACGTCGACGGACAGATCATCGAGCTGCTCGCCCGCCGCCTCGAGCTCGTCACCCAGGTGGGCGAGGTCAAGGGCCGCCACGGCCTGCCGATCTACGCCCCCGAGCGTGAGCGGGCGATGATCGCCGCCAAGCGCGCCGTCGCCCACGAGCGCGGGGTCCCCCCGGACCTCGTCGAGGACGTGCTGCGCCGGTGCATGCGCGAGGCGTACGGGCACGAGAAGAACATGGGCTTCACCCGCCAGGCCCCCCATCTCGGGCCGGTGGTCGTGGTCGGCGGGCGCGGACGGATGGGCTCGCTCTTCGGCCGGCTGCTGACGCTCTCGGGGTATGACGTGCGCGTCGTCGAGCGCGACGACACCCCCGCGCAGGTGGCGGACGCGGTGGCCGACGCGGGGCTGGTGCTCGTCTCGGTGCCGATCCACGAGACGGTCGCGGTGCTGCGCTCTCTCCCTCCGCTGCCGACCGACTGCCTGCTCGTGGACCTGACCTCGACCAAGCGGGAGGCGATGGCCGCGATGCTCGAGGTTCATCCCGGCCCGGTGCTGGGGCTGCACCCGATGTTCGGCCCCGACGTGGACTCGCTGGCCAAGCAGGTGGTCGCGGTGGTGCCGGGGCGCGACGCCGAGGCGTCCGCCTGGCTGGTGGAACAGATGCGGTTGTGGGGCGCGCGGCTGCACGAGGTCTCCGCCGAGGACCATGATCAGCTCATGGGCCTCATCCAGGCCCTGCGGCACTTCTCCACCTTCGTCTACGGCTGGCACCTGGCGCACGAGGACCACGACCTGTCCGAGCTGCTCGCGCTGTCCTCGCCGATCTACCGGCTCGAGCTGGTCATGGTCGGTCGGCTCTTCGCCCAGGACGCCGAGCTCTACTACGACATCATCACCGCCTCCCCGGACGTGGTGGCTCTGATCCAGCGCTACCTGACCCGCTACGCGCAGGCCTTCGAGCTGCTGCTGCGCGGGGACCGCGAGGAGTTCGTCGCCCGGTTCGCCGAGATCGGCGAGTGGTTCGGTCGCTCCGCCCAGGACTTCCTGGGGGAGTCCCGGGCGCTGCTGGCCCACGCCGACTCCGCCCGGTAGCACAGGAGCAGCCTGGCGTGCACCGGCGGTTCGTCTTGGTGGGTGCCCCCCGCTTTGGGACACTGGCCGGGTGACAGACAAGGACCACGCCGCGCTGCTGGCAGCCGTCGAACGGCTCAGGGAGGCCGCGGGCGGGGTCGACCTGCCGCTCGACCTGGACGGCGTGCAGGAGGCCCGCGGTTCGCGCACGGAGCTGGTCCAGCAGCTCGACGACTACGTGCTGCCCCGCCTGCGCTCCCTCGACGCACCCCTGCTCGCGGTGGTGGGGGGCTCCACCGGCGCGGGCAAGTCGACGCTGGTCAACTCGATCGTCGGCGAGGAGGTCAGCCGCCCCGGCGTCATCCGCCCAACCACGCGCGCCTCGGTCCTCGTGCACCACCAGGAGGACACCCGCTGGTTCACCGGCAAGCGGGTCCTGCCCGACCTGTCCCGGGTCGCCGGCGGCGAGGGTGCCGCGGACGACCCCGGCTCGGTGCGCCTGGTCACCAGCGACGCCCTGCCTGCGGGCCTCGCCCTGCTCGACGCCCCCGACATCGACTCCGTCGTGCGGGCCAACCGCTCGTTGTCCCGCCAGCTGCTGGCCGCCGCCGACCTCTGGCTCTTCGTCACCACCGCCGCGAGGTATGCCGACGCCGTCCCCTGGGACCTGCTGCGCGCCGCCTCCGAGCGGGGGACCTCGGTCGCGATCGTGCTCAACCGCGTGCCCCCGGAGGCCCTGCAGCAGGTCCGGGTGCACCTGGCCTCCCTGCTGCGCGACCAGGGGCTGGGCCAGTCGCCCATCTTCACCGTGCTCGAGGTAGACCTCGAGGACGGCCGCGTCCCGGCCGCGCACGTGCAGCGGCTGAGCGGCTGGCTGGACTCCCTCGCCAGCGACGCCCGCGCCCGCTCGGTGGTCATCCGCCGCACCCTGGCCGGCACGCTCCGCTCCCTGGAGGAGCGCGCCGACGGCGTCGCGGACGCCGGGGCCGCCCAGGTCGCCGCCCGGGAGGTGCTCGAGGAGGCGCCGCGCACGGCCTACCAGGACGCCCTGAAGGCGGTGGCCGAGGGGATGCAGGACGGCACGCTGCTGCGCGGCGAGGTGCTCGCCCGCTGGCAGGAGCTGGTCGGCACCGGTGAGTTCCTGCGCTCGGTCGAGGCCGGCGTCGGTCGGCTGCGCGACCGCATCGGCGCCTGGTTCAGCGGCAAGCAGGTCACCTCCGAGCCGCTCGGCGAAGCCCTGCAGACCGGCGCCGCGGCACTCATCACCTCGCACGGGCAGGTGGCATCGAGCACGGCGGCCCGCGCCTGGAAGCAGGCGCCCGGCGGCGCCGACATCGTGCGGGAGCAGCCTGGCCTGGCCAAGGCCTCGCCCGACCTGCCCGAGCGGGTCGAGCGGCTGATGCGCGACTGGCAGGGCGAGGTCCTGGAGCTCGTGCGCGACGAGGCGGGCTCGCGGCGTGCGACCGCGCGCTACCTGGCGTTCGGTGTCAACGGGCTGGCGGTGCTGCTGATGATCGTCGCCTTCAGCATGACCGGGGGGCTGCTCGGCACCGAGATCGCGATCGCCGGCGGTTCGGCGGTCCTCGCCCAGCGGCTGCTGGAGGCGATCTTCGGCGACCAGGCGGTGCGGTCCATGGCCACCAAGGCCAGGGAGGCACTGCTCGCGCACGTCGAGCGGCTCTACGACGACGAGAGGGCGCGGTTCGACCGCGTCCTGGAGGAGGTGCCGGTGCGCGAGCAGTCGGTCACGGCGCTGCGGCAGGCCGCGGGACAGGTGGAGGCGGCACGATGATCGGCCGACGCAGGAAGGACGCCCCGGCCGTGCCGCTGGCGGAGCGCGCCGAGCGGCTGCGCTCGGCGCTCGACGTCGGGGGCGAGGAGCTCGACCCCGACGCGGCCGAGCACGCCCGCGGCGTGGTGCAGCGGGTGCAGGAGCGGTGGGCGCTGAAGGGTGGGCGCACCGTGGTTGCGCTCGCCGGAGCGACGGGTTCGGGCAAGTCGAGCGTCTTCAACGCGCTCGCCGGGGCGGACGTCGCGATGATCAGCCCGCGCCGGCCGACGACGGCGGAGGCCTCCGCGGCGGTCTGGGGCGAGGAGCCGGCGGGCGAGCTGCTCGACTGGCTCGGCGTCCACGAGCGTTACCACGTCGAGGACGGCGAGGCGCAGCTCGACGGGCTGGTGCTCGTCGACCTGCCCGACTTCGACTCCCGCGAGGTGCGCCACCGCGTCGAGGCCGACCGGATCCTGGAGCGGGCCGACGTCTTCGTCTGGGTGGCCGACCCGCAGAAGTACGCCGACGCGCGACTGCACGACGACTACCTGCAGCCGTTGCGGCACCACGAGACCGTGATGCTCGTCGTGCTCAACCAGATCGACCGCCTCCGCGAGCGCGACGACGTGGAGCGGGTGCGCGAGGACCTGCGCCGGCTCGTGCAGAGCGACGGGGCCGGCGACCACGAGGTCATCGCCACCTCTGCGCGCACCGGCGAGGGCATCGACGTGCTGCGCTCGCGGATCGCCGCGGTCGTCGGCGCCCGCAACGCGGCCGAGGCGCGCCTGGTCGGCGACGTGCGCACCAGCGCCGAGAGCGTGGGCCAGAGCGTGGGGCAGAGCACTCCCCAGCTGGCCGACTCGGCCGACCAGCGCCTGCACACCGCGCTGAAGGCGGCCTCCGGGGTGCCGGTCGTCCTGGACGCGGTGGAGCGCGACTACGTGCGTCAGGCCAACGCCCGCGCTGGCTGGCCGTTCACCCGGTGGGTCGCCTCGCTGCGCCCCGACCCGCTCAAGCGGCTGCGGCTGGGCGACGACTCGCCCGGGCCTGCCGGCATCGCCCCCTCCGACGTGCGGGCCGTCCTGGGTCGCTCCTCGCTGCCGTCGCCCACCCCCGCGGCGCGGGCCAACGTCCAGCTCGCCACCCGGCAGGTCGCCGAGGACGCCGGCGCGCAGCTGCCGGTGCGCTGGCAGGAGGCGCTGCTGGAGGCCGCCGGCCCCACGGGCGAGGACCTGGCCGACTCCCTCGACCAGGCGATCGTCGCCACACCCCTGCGCGCCCGTTCCCCCGTGTGGTGGTCGGTGCTCGGCATCCTGCAGATCGTGCTCGCGCTGGCCGCCGCGGCGGGGCTGCTGTGGCTGGTGCTCGTCGCCGCC
This sequence comes from Ornithinimicrobium avium, assembly GCF_003351765.1. Classification (NCBI taxonomy): domain Bacteria; kingdom Bacillati; phylum Actinomycetota; class Actinomycetes; order Micrococcales; family Ornithinimicrobiaceae; genus Ornithinimicrobium; species Ornithinimicrobium avium. Next base: position 1,588,954 of record NZ_CP031229.1, on the reverse strand, counting down.
CTCGGCTGGGCCGGCATGCCGGTCGACACGCCTTTCTGGGGACCGGTGCCTGTCCCGCTCGCCCTCCTCGTCGGCGGCCTGCTCGGCGGGCTGCTGCTGGCGCTGCTGGCCCGGCTGCTCGCCCAGGTCGGAGCTCGCCGTCGACGCCGCAACGTCGAGGAGCGGCTGGACGAAGCGGTCGAGGAGGTCGCCTACCAGCGCGTCCACCGGCCGGTCCTCACCGTGCTCGAGCGCCACGAGAAGACACGCGAGCTGCTCGAGCGCGCCGCGTCGTGAGGCGCAGCCCGGGGAGGCGTGTCGGTCTCGCCCGTGCCGCCCATCGGCCGCGCCGCCTCCCTGCGGCCGGGTAGCCTGCCTGCTACCCGACCACGAGGAGCCACGATGGCCATCGGCTGCACCCACCTGGACCAGGTGAAGGACGTCCGCCCGTCGGCGCAGGGCTGCGAGGACTGCCTGCGCACGGGCGACCGCTGGGTCCACCTGCGCATCTGTATGACGTGCGGTCACGTCGGCTGCTGCGACAGCTCGCCCAACCGGCACGCCACCGCACACTTCCACGCGACCACGCACCCGCTGGTCCGGTCCTTCGAGCCCGGCGAGGACTGGTGGTGGTGCTACGCCGACGAGCTGGCCTTCGAGGTGCCCGACGCGCCGAAGGCGCCGTCCCACGCCTGAGCGGCGGTAGGTCGCGCGCCCCCGGCCGTGCACATCCTGACCGGCGTGCCCTCCGTCGTCCACAGGCTCGCATCCGCACCTTCCCCCGGCAGCTCCTGGAGCGACAGGCTGGAGCGCACACGACCCGTCGCCGACGGGTGCGACCAAGGAGGGGAAGCACATGCTCAACGACATCAGGATGACCGTCTCCGGCAACGTCACCCGCGAGCCCGAGGTGAAGTACCGCCGGTCTGACGGCCGACCGTTCGCGGTGGTGCCGATCGCGGTGAACGAGCGCCGCTTCGACCCGGCCACCCAGCAGTACGTCCAGGCCGGCGTCACCTACTACGACATCATCTGCCCGGGTTCGCTGGGGGCCAACGCGCTGCACTCGCTCGCGATCGGCACCCCGGTGGTCGCGCACGGCCGCTTCAGCGTGCACGAGTGGACGAGCGAGACCGCGCGCGGCGCCCGCCCGCAGGTGCGCGCCGACAGCATCGGTGTCGACCTGACCTGGGGGACCACGAGCTACACCAAGGGCAGCCGCGGCTACCCCGAGCTCGAGGACGAGTACGGGACCGCGACGCCCCCGCAGTCCGAGGGCGGCCCGGCCGACCGTGGCCCGTCGCCGGACTTCATCGACGAGGACGACGACCTGCCCGCCGGCCTCACGGTCGACGCGAACGGGGAGGTCCACGGCGAGGCCCACGAGGAGGTCGAGGAGGAGCCGAGCCGGGCCGCCTGACGCCGGGACCGGGACCGGGACCGAGACCCCGGACGTCCGCTCGCGGGCGGTGTCCCGCCGCATGAGGCCGACCTGGGAGGAGGTCGGGCGATTCGGAGGGGCACCGCCTGCCGGATACCCTGGGAGCCATGGCCGAATTCATCTACACCATGACGCGTGCCCGCAAGGCGGTCGGCGACAAGCTGATCCTCGATGACGTCACGATGTCCTTCTACCCCGGCGCCAAGATCGGTGTCGTGGGCCCCAACGGCGCCGGCAAGTCGACCATCCTGAAGATCATGGCAGGGATGGACCAGCCCTCCAACGGCGAGGCCCGGCTCAGCCCGGGCTACTCGGTGGGGATCCTGCTGCAGGAGCCCCCGCTGAACGAGGACAAGACGGTCCTGGGCAACGTGGAGGAGGGCCTGGGTGACATCAAGGCCAAGGTGGACCGGTTCAACGAGATCGGCGACCTGATGGCGGATCCGGACGCCGACTTCGAGGCACTGATGGCCGAGATGGGCCAGCTCCAGGAGGAGATCGACCACGCCGACGCGTGGGACCTGGACGCCCAGCTGGAGCAGGCGATGGACGCCCTGCGCTGCCCGCCGCCGGACGCCGACGTCACCGTCCTCTCCGGCGGTGAGCGCCGCCGCGTCGCGCTGTGCAAGCTGCTGCTGTCCAAGCCCGACCTGCTGCTCCTCGACGAGCCCACCAACCACCTGGACGCCGAGTCCGTGCAGTGGCTCGAGGCGCACCTGGCCGCCTACCACGGCGCCGTCCTGGCCGTCACCCACGACCGGTACTTCCTGGACAACGTGGCGCAGTGGATCGCCGAGGTCGACCGCGGCCGCCTCTACCCCTACGAGGGCAACTACTCCACCTACCTGGAGAAGAAGCGCGAGCGTCTCGAGGTCGCCGGCAAGAAGGACGCCAAGCTGGCCAAGCGGCTGGAGAAGGAGCTGGAGTGGGTCCGCTCCAACGCCAAGGCCAAGCAGACCAAGAACAAGGCCCGACTGTCCCGCTACGAGGAGATGGCCGCCGAGGCCGAGCGCACCCGCAAGCTCGACTTCGAGGAGATCCAGATCCCGCCGGGTCCCCGCCTGGGTTCGCAGGTCATCGAGGTCAAGGACCTCAAGAAGGGCTTCGGCGAGCGCGTCCTCATCGACGGGCTGTCCTTCACCCTGCCCCGCAACGGGATCGTGGGCGTCATCGGCCCCAACGGGGTGGGCAAGACCACGCTGTTCAAGACGATCGTCGGCCTCGAGGAGCCTGACTCCGGCACCGTGAAGGTCGGCGACACGGTCAAGATCAGCTACGTCGACCAGAACCGGGCCAACATCGACCCGGAGAAGTCTCTGTGGGAGGTCGTCTCCGACGGCAACGACTTCATCCAGGTCGGCAACGTCGAGATCCCCAGCCGCGCCTACGTCAGCCAGTTCGGTTTCAAGGGCCCCGACCAGCAGAAGAAGGCCGGCGTCCTCTCCGGCGGCGAGCGCAACCGTCTGAACCTGGCGCTGACGCTCAAGGAGGGCGGCAACCTGCTGCTCCTGGACGAGCCGACCAACGACCTCGACGTGGAGACCCTCGGCTCCCTGGAGAACGCGCTGGACTCCTTCCCCGGCTGCGCGGTGGTCATCAGCCACGACCGGTGGTTCCTGGACCGCGTCGCCACCCACATCCTGGCCTGGGAGGGCACCGACGCCGACCCCGCCACCTGGTACTGGTTCGAGGGCAACTTCGGCGCCTACGAGGAGAACAAGGTCGAGCGGCTCGGCCCCGAGGCGGCCCGTCCGCACCGGGTCACCTACCGCCGGCTCACCCGCGACTGACCCGTGCCGCGCCGCCGTCGGCCCGGGCCGCCGCTCCCTCCCCGGGACGGGCTCGGGCCGGCGCGCGTCCGGATGCCGCACGTCCACCGGTGCTCCGCGGAGCAGTCCTTCGCCACCGTGGTCGACTTCCTCCTCCACGTCACCGGCGACGAGGACGGGGTGTGGCGTCGCCTCCGCGCCGGTGAGGTGCTCCGGGGCGACGGCACCCGGGTGGGGGAGCGCACCCCGTACCGTGCGGGCGCGTCCGTCTACCTCTACCGGGACCTTCCCGTGGAGGCGGAGGTGCCCGGGGCGCTGACCGTGCTGCTGCACGACGAGGCGACCGGGCTGCTCGCGGTCGACAAGCCGCCCTTCCTGGCCACGATGCCGCGGGGCCGGCACGTCGCGCAGACCGCTGTCGTCCGGCTGCGCCGCGAGCTCGACCTGCCCGAGCTGTCGCCGATGCACCGGCTCGACCGGCTGACCAGCGGGGTTCTGCTGATGACGACCCGGCGCGAGGTGCGGGGCGCCTACCAGCGCATGGTCCAGGCAGGCGGGCTGGCCAAGACCTACCTCGCGCTGGCGCCGCTGCCCGACGACCTCGACCTGCCTGTCCTCGTGCGCAACCGGATGGTCAAGCAGCGCGGGGAGCTCCAGTGCGCGGTGGTGCCCGGCCAGGTCAACGCCCAGACTCTCGTGGAGCTGGACGAGGTCCTCGGCGCGGGGGCCGACGGGCGGCCGGTCGGCCGCTACCGACTGACGCCGACGACGGGGCGGACCCACCAGCTGCGCGTGCACCTCGCCGGGCTGGGCGTGCCGGTCCTGGGCGACCCGCTCTACCCGCGGGTGCGGGACGTCGCCCCGGACGACTTCTCCACGCCGCTGCAGCTGCTGGCCGCCGGGGTGTCCTTCACCGACCCGGTCAGCGGCGTCGGGCGGCACGTCGCCTCGCGGCGGGCCCTGCCTCTCACGCCGTCCGGCTGAGCCACCGACGGCCCCTACTTCCTTATGGCCCGTCGCCCGCTCAGCATGCCGAGCAGCGGCGAGCCGGCGCCGAGGAGGAAGCCGAGGTCGTACCAGTTGCCGACGCGGTCGACGTCGTAGACGGGGAAGCGGTCCCACGCGCCGAAGACGTGCGCGATCAGCACGACCCAGGCCGTGATGCCGTTCCAGAGTCCCCAGAGCAGGTCCTGCCACCACATACGACCATGCAAGCACGGGCGGCGCGGCTGGACCAGGGGGATGTCCCCCCTGTCCACGCGGGGCGGCACCAGTCTGGCGCGCATGACGCAGCCCCGGGTCCTGTGCGCCACCTGCGGCGTCGAGAACGACAGCGGCGAGGAGGTCTGCACGGTCTGCGCCGACGAGCGCCAGTACCTCCCGTCCGGCGGCCAGCGGTGGACGACGCTGGCCGAGCTGGCGGCCGGGGGCTGCCGGGTCGAGGTCATCGAGCGCGATGCTCGTGCGCACCGACGGCGGCAACCTGCTCTGGAGGCGCCCGGCTTCCTCGACGACGCGGCTGGGTGACGTTCATGCGGTCCTACCCCAACGCCATACCCCTCTCCGCGGTGGTGGTCGCCCGGGTCGCCCGCGCGGTGGACGGGCTGACCTTCGAGCGGCTCTACGCGCTACGTCTCCTGGGTCCGCGGCGACCACGACGACCTCGCCTGAGCGGCGTGGGCCGGGCGCCCGCGCGCACCGGTGCGCCTCCTGAGACGATGGGCAGATGCCCGAGGATGCTGCTGACCCCACGCCGACCCCGATCGGCGACTACGCCTTCATCGGCGACCTGCGCACCGCCGCGCTGATCTCGCCGGAGGGCTGCCTGGACTGGCTCTGCCTGCCGCGCTTCGACTCACCGTCGGTGTTCACCGCGCTGCTGGGCACCCGGGACAACGGCCGCTGGCGGATCGGCGTCGTCGACGGCGAGGTCGAGGAGCGCAGCTACGTCGGCGACAGCTTCGTGCTGCGCACCACGTGGAGCGCGCCGCGCGGGCGGGCGGAGTCGCTGGACTTCATGCCGGTCGACGGGACGCGCTCGGACGTGGTCCGCCGGGTGCGCTGCACCGAAGGGACCGTCGACGTCGACCACGAGCTGTGCATCCGCTTCGCCTACGGCAAGATCGTGCCGTGGGTGCACCGGGTGCCGGCCAGCCGGGACGACGGGCGCGAGGAGCAGGTGCTCTACGCCGTCGGCGGCCCGTCCGCGCTGGCGCTGCACGGTCCGCTGCCGCAGGCGGTGCCAGGAGAGCGACGCCACGCTGCGCGGCATACCCTGCGGGCGGGGGAGGAGCTGACCTGGGTGCTCACGGGGCAGGACTCCTGGCGCGAGGTGCCGACCGCGATCGACGTGGAGCAGCACCTGGAGGACACGCTCGCGGACTGGCGGGACTGGGCGCGTCCGATCGAGGTGCGCGGGCCGTGGGCGCAGCAGGTCCGGCGCTCGCTCCTCGTGCTGCGCGCGCTGACCCATACCGACACCGGCGGCATCGTCGCGGCGGCGACCACGTCCCTGCCGGAGGACCTCGGCGGCAGCCGCAACTGGGACTACCGCTTCACCTGGCTGCGCGACTCGGCGCTGACCCTGGAGGCGATGATGGCGCACGGCTTCGACGGTGGCGCCGCCGCCTGGCGCGCGTGGCTGCTGAGGGCGGTCGCCGGCGACCCCCAGGACCTGCTCATCATGTACGGGCTCGGCGGGGAGCGGGACCTCGTCGAGCGCGAGCTGGACCACCTCCCCGGCTACGCCGGGTCGCGGCCCGTGCGGGTCGGCAACGGCGCGGTCGGGCAGTACCAGGCCGACGTCGTCGGGGAGGTCCTCATCGCGCTCGGCCAGCTGCGGGACAGCGGCGAGCAGGAGGACCGCTACTCCTGGGGCCTGCAGCTGGCGATGCTCGAGCTGCAGATCCGGCGTTTCGACCACCCCGACCACGGCATCTGGGAGATGCGCGGCGACCCGCACTTCTTCACCCACGGCCGGGTGATGATGTGGGCCGGCTTCGACCAGGCGATCCGTGGGGTGGAGGAGCACGGCCTCGACGGCGACGTCGAGCGGTGGAAGGAGCTGCGCGAGAAGCTGCGGCGCGAGGTCGAGGAGCAGGGGGTCGGGCCGGACGGGGCCTTCCGGCAGACCTACGACAACGACGAGGTCGACGCCTCCCTGCTGCAGATCCCGCAGACCGGCTTCTGCGACTACGACGACCCCCGGATGCTCGCCACGGTGGAGCGGATCGAGAAGGAGCTGGTCGGCGACGGGGGGATGGTGCACCGCTACCGCACCAGCCACGGCACCGACGGCCTGCCCGGCGACGAGGGGTCCTTCCTCATCTGCAGCTTCTGGCTGGTGGAGCAGTACGCCCACACCGACCGGCTCGACGACGCCGAGGAGCTGATGGAGCGGCTGGTCGGCATCGCCGACGGACTGGGCCTGCTCGCCGAGGAGTACGACCACGGCACCGGCCAGATGCTCGGCAACTACCCGCAGGCGTTCAGCCACCTCGGCCTGATCCGCGCCTCGGACGCCATCTCGGTCTGCCGCGGCAGCGTGGAGGCCGAGCGGCACGGCGGACGCTACGGCACCTCGGCGCGCACCTGAGGCGAGGGCGCTGCGCCCTTCATCCGGACCATGCCCTCCTGGGCGACCGTGGCGAGCAGGCGGCCGTCGGTGGCGAACATGTGGCCCAGCCCGAGCCCCCGGCCCGAGCCGGCCGACGGCGAGGACTGGGTGTAGAGCAGCCACTGGTCGGCCCGCGCCGGACGGTGGAACCACATCGCGTGGTCGAGGCTGGCGGGACGCAGGCGGGGGTCGGCCCAGCCGATGCCGTGCCGGCGCAGGATCGGCTCGAGCAGCACGTAGTCGGAGGCGTAGGCCAGCACCGCGGCATGCAGCAGGTCGTCGTCGGGCAGGTCCTGCTGGACCTTCATCCACACCGCCTGCTCCGCCGGGCCGGGCTCGGCCGGGCCGAGCAGCAGGCGCTCCACGTGCCGGACGTCGACCGCCTGCCGGTGCGCCCGGTGCTGGGCGACGGGGTGGTCGATCTTGGCCAGGACCTCCCGGTCCGAGCGCAGCGTCTCGGGGTCCGGCGCCGACGGCATGGGCAGGTCGTGCTCCAGACCCTGCGCCGGCTCCTGGAAGGAGGCCGTCATCGACAGCAGGATGCGGCCCTCCTGCATGGCGTGCACCCGTCGCGCGGAGAAGCTGCGCCCGTCACGCATCCGCTCCACGACGAACTCGATCGACTGCTTGTCGTCGCCGGGGCGCAGGAAGTAGGCGTGCATGGAGTGGATGGCACGCTCCAGGCCGCTCTCGTCGGGCTCGACCGTGCGGCCCGCCGCGATCACCGACTGGGCCAGCACCTGCCCGCCGAAGGCGCGGCCGTGCGGCTGGGGCTGGCTGCGGCCGCGGAAGACGTCACCGGCGACGGCACCCAGGTCGATCGACAGCCCCTCCGGCGCGGCGGCGTGGATGGTAGTCGGCCCCTCCCACGACAGGTCGAGCACGTCGAGGAGGTCGTCGATCGGGTCGAGGTCGGGTCCGTCGCTCACCCGGCAGAGCGTAGTCGGCGGGAAGGCCCGCGGCGGACCCAGGTGAGCCGGACCGGGGCCGGCGGCGACACAATGGGCCGCATGAGCCCGCTGCCCGAGGTCCCCGCCGCCGCCGGCGTCTACCCGATCACCGTGCGGTGGTCCGACATGGACGCCTACCGGCACGTCAACAACGTGCAGTACCTGCGGCTCTTCGAGGAGGCGCGCGTCTACGCCTTCAAGGACTGGTTCGGGGCGGACCGCGACCTCATCGACGAGGGCCTGCTCGTGGTCTCCCAGGCGATCGACTACCTGGTCCCGATGGAGTTCGCCTACGCGCCGGCCCGGGTCGCGATCTGGTGCAGCGGGACGGGCGCGGCCTCCTTCGACCTGGGGTATGCCGTGGCCGGGCCGGAGGGGGACGACACCGTCTACGCGCGGGGGCGGGTGACGCTGGTGGCCTACGACCTTCTCGAGCAGCGCCCACGACGCCTCGGGGAGGCCGAGCGGGAGGTCCTGGGCACCGTCCGCGGCGAGCCGCCGGCGCTGCGCGGCGACCGGTCCGCGGCCGGGAGCAGGGGGCACCGGTGAGCCCCTCGCGGCACGCCACCCTGACCTTCACCGACGCCGAGTCCCTGCTCGACCTGTCGACCTTCGTCAGCCGCGCCCGGGCCTACGACGCGACCGGTGCGGTCCGGCTCCAGGCCGTGGGTGCCGTCCTGGCCGCGTGGGTCAGCGTCCTGCCGGGGCGGGACCTGGTGGGCACCGGCGCAGTCCTCGGCCTGCGCACGACGCCGCTGGAGGGGCACCACGAGCTCGACGCGACCGTGCTGCTGGCCGCCCTGACCGACCGCTTCGCCCGCCGGTCGGTCACCCAGGACACCAGCACCGTGCTCGCGGTGCCGCCGGCGACGGTGAGCCCGCCGTGGAGCGGCGTCATGCCGCCGCGCGCGGGCTGGGAGCCGGTCGGGCAGATCTCCTCCACGAGCCTGCTGTCCGCCGCGCGCACCGGCGTGGCCGAGGTCGCCGAGGGGACGCCGGACACCGCCGGAGGACCGGCTGTCGCGGCGCTGCGGGCGGCCGTGTGGGGCCGCCCGCTCGAGCACGACGTCCCGGCCGGGGCCGGCCTGGCCGCGCTGGCCCTCGGTTTCGCCGCGGAGTCCCAGCCCCAGCAGGCGAGCGTGCACCGCAGCGGTCCCTGGACCCGGGTGAGCCTGCCCGCCGGCTACGTCGTCTGCAGGTAGGGCTGCGGTGCCTCAGCGGCCCGTGCGGCGCTGGCTGGTGTCGGGGTGCAGCGAGAGGAAGAAGGACCACGGCTGGGCGTCGGGGTCGCGAGGGCGGTCGTGGAACTCCATGATCAGCGCGTGGAGCCGGTCCCGGAACTCCTCCATCTGCTCCTCGGGCAGGCGCAGGCCGAGCCTGGTCATCGCGCCCCGCTCATCCTCGGGCACGAGCGCGATCTCGGCCAGGAAGGCCTCGAGCATCGAGCTGGCGCCCACCGGGCTGCGGGTGTACCACGACTTGCCGGTCGCCCGGTAGGGGATCTCGCGGGCCCCGCGCCGTCCCCGGCGGACCTCCAGCGCCTCGAGGAAGCCGGTGTCGACCAGGGTGCGCACGTGGTGCAGGCAGGTGGCGGGGTTGAGGTCGAGCGCCTCGGCGATCTCCCGGTTGGTCAGCGGCTCGTCGAGCGTGGCCCGCAGGATCCGCAGCCGCACCCCGGAGGCCAGCGCCCTGGCCTCGGCGTCGGTGGCGTCGCGGTGCTCGTGCAAGCCCGCGGGCGGTCCGCCCGCGACGTCGTCCCCCGCCCCGGTCACGGCGCCACCGCCCCGGAGCGTCGGAAGAGCTCGGCGAGGAGGGCGGCATACCCGCGGGCGTCGTCGATGGCGCGGTGGCTGTGCGGCACGTCGCCGTACCACTCGGGAGGCAGGGTGTGGGGGGAGATCTCACCGACCGGGCGACCGGTGACCGCGGCGGCGTAGCTGCGGATGCACACCGCGCCGTGGTCGAAGAGCGGGTTGGTCTCGTAGGGACCGGAGACCACGCCGCAGCGGGTGAACCGCCGCAGGTAGTAGTCCATCCAGATCCCGTCGAAGATGATCGGCGAGGCCGCGAAGGCCCTCGGTCGGGGGAGCCCCCGCACCCAGGACACCCAGCGGTCGAGCACCTGCGGGACCGGCTCGGGGTCGGTGGTCGCGGCGGCCCAGGCCTCCGGGTGCGTCTGGAACCAGGCGTAGGTGTCCGGGTCGGGCGCCGCGCCGGGCAGCGGCTCGAGCACCGCCTCGAACTCGTCGTGCACCGAGCCGTCCGCGCCGACCGCCACCGAGGCGAGGGCGAGCATCGAGCTCGGCCCGGGCCAGGGGCCGTCGACCTCCACGTCGGTGACCACGTAGAGCCAGGGGTCGTCGCTGCTCACGAGCCTCACCCTAGCAGTGATTGACAAAACCCAACCGGTGTTCCACGATAGTGGTCGGCAAGGGCCGATCACTCAAGGCAGGACCGCCGTGGACCGTGCACCCAGCACCGCAGCACCCAGCACCGCCGCAGCGACGCACCGACGCACCCTGTTGCGCCACCACGACTTCCGCCAGCTGTGGATGGGCGACACGGTGTCGGTCTTCGGTGTGCAGTTCGTCGGCTTCGCCCTCCCGCTGCTGGCCGTCCAGCTCCTGCACGCGGACGCCTTCGAGATGGGGGTGCTGGCGATGCTGGAGTCGCTGGCCTTCCTGCTCATCAGCCTGCCGGCCGGCGCCTGGGTCGACCGCTGGCGCAAGAAGCGCGTCATCGTCGCCGGTGACCTGCTGCGCGCCGCCCTGCTCGTGACGATCCCGGCGGCCTGGCTGCTCGACGTGCTGACGATGGGCCAGCTGTTCGTGGTGGCCTTTGCGGTGGGCTGCATCACCGTCTTCTTCGACGTCGCCAACCAGTCCTACCTGCCCGAGATCGTCGAGGGCGAGCAGATCAGCGAGGGCAACGGCAAGCTGCAGGCCAGCCAGCAGACCGCACACGTGGCCGGGCCCGCCGCCGCCGCGGCGCTGGTCCGCCTCGTCGGCTCGCCGCTGACCATCCTCGCCACCGCGGTCTGCATGGCTCTGTCCTCGCTCTTCGTCAGCCGGATCCGGCACCGCGAGCAGCGCCCCGACCCGGCGGCCCGACGGCCCCTGGTGGAGGAGATCAAGGAGGGCCTGGCCTTCGTCCTGCGCCATCCCCTGCTGCGCCGGATCGTCGCCTGCACCGGCACCTCCAACCTCGCCTCCTCGGCGGTCTTCGCGCTCTTCGTCCTCTACGTCGTCCGCACCCTCGGCCTGTCGGAGACCACCCTCGGCCTGGTCCTGTCCCTCGGCGCCGTCGGCGGCCTGCTCGGCGCGGTGAGCTCGGACCGCTTCGGCCGGCTCGTCGGCGAGGGCCGCGCCATCCCGCTGTCCGCGCTGCTGGGCGGCCTGACCATGCTGGCCATCCCGCTGGCCTCGGTGCTGCCGGCCGTGCCGACCCTGCTCGTCGGCAACTTCCTGCTCTCCTGGTCGGTCGTCGTCTACAACATCGCCCAGGTCAGCTTCCGCCAGCGGCTGTGCCCCAAGCCGCTGCTGGGGCGGATGAACGCCTCGATCCGCTTCCTGGTCTGGGGCCCGATGCCGATCGGCGCGCTGCTCGGGGGGTGCTCGGCCGGGGCCTGGGCATCGTGCCGACGCTGTGGCTCTTCTCCGCCGTCTCCATCCTCGCCGCGGTGCCGGTGCTCCTCTCCCCGCTGCTGGGGATGCGCGAGCTGCCGCGGTCGCTGGACGCGCTCGCCGGTGACCAGAAGGACGCTCCGGCCACGGCGAGCGGGCCGACGGAGCAGGAGACGGACCCGCTCGACTGAGCTGCACCACCCCATACCCTTCTCGGTATGGACGCCACCCTCCTGACCAACATCGCGCTCGTCCTGCTGTTCGTGCTCATCGGCGGCGTCTTCGCGGCGACCGAGATGGCGATCGTCTCCCTGCGTCCCAGCCAGGTCGACCAGATCGAGCGCGCGGGCGGCAGCGGGCCGCGCATCGCCAAGCTCGTCCGCGACCCCAACACCTTCCTCTCCGCGGTCCAGGTCGGCGTGACCGTCGCCGGGTTCTTCTCCTCGGCCTTCGGCGGTGCCACGATCGCTCCCTACGTCTCCCGGTGGCTGCAGTCGGCCGGTCTGGGCACGGGCGTCGCGGACCCCCTCGCGCTGGTGCTCATGACGCTCATGATCGCCTACCTCTCGCTGGTGCTCGGGGAGCTGGCGCCCAAGCGGCTGGCGATGCAGAGGTCGGCGGGGTTCACCAAGGTGCTGGCCCCGCCGCTCGGGTTCTTCGCGACCGCGCTCAAGCCGGTCATCTGGCTGTTGTCGGTATCGACCAACGCGGTCGTCCGGCTGCTCGGCGGCGATCCCGGTGGCAGCGGTGAGGAGATGTCGATCGAGGAGCTGCGCCGCGTCGTCGAGGACAACAGCGGGCTGCGGCCCTACAGCAGGGAGATCCTCTCCGACGTCTTCCGGGCCTCCGAGCGCACCCTCGGCGACGTCCTCCGGCCCCGCCCGGACGTGGAGTTCCTCCACGCCGGCCAGAGCGTGGCGGAGATCGAGGAGTTCCTGCGCACCTCCACCCACAGCCGCTACCCGGTGATCGCGCGGACCGTCGACGACGTCGTCGGCTTCGTCCACATCCGTGACCTGCTCACCGTCGACGAGGACGAGCGCGCCGGGGTGCGGGTCGGCGACCTGGCCCGCGAGATCGTCGCGATGCCGGTCACCAAGCCGGTCCTACCAGCGCTGCACGCGCTGCGCGCGGACCAGCAGCACCTGGCCCTCGTCGTCGACGAGCACGGCGGCACCGAGGGGATCGTCACGATCGAGGACCTCATCGAGGAGCTGGTCGGCGAGATCTACGACGAGTACGACACCGGCCTCGACCCGGAGGACTCGCTCGTCCAGGAGGGCGGCAGCGCCCGCGTCTCCGGCGGGCTCATCGTCGAGGAGCTCGAGGACGCCCTTGAGCTGAACCTGCCGCACGGTTCCTACGAGACCGTGGCCGGACTGGTGCTGGCGCTGCTCGGCCGGGTCGCCAGTGAGGGCGACGAGGTCGAGGTCGACGGCGTCCGGCTGCGCGTGGTGAGGATGGAGGGTATGCGGATCCGCGAGGTCGAGGTCACCCGCGAGGCACCCTCGGAGCAGGAGCAGTAGGAACGTCAGGCAGCTGTGTCAGGCGCTGCCGGGGCTCCCACCCCGGGGCTGCCTGACACAGCGGCCTGACTCAGGCCAGCCACGCGGTGCAGTCCTGCGGGAGCAGCCCGTCCTCGAGACGGCCGCTGGTGAGCAGCACCTCGAGACCCTCCGGCAGCGCGACCGGGTCGGCGCCCAGGTTGGTCAGCACGGTCAGCGCACGGCCGCCGGGGCGGCTGTTCGTGAAGGCCACCACGGCCGGGTCGTAGCCCCCGAGCCACTCCAGCTCGCCCATGCCGAGGTCGTCCTCGCGGCGGAGGCGCAACATCGTGCGGTAGAGCTCGAGGGTCGAGCCGGCCACGCCCTCCTGGCGGTCCACCGCCAGCGGCCCGTAGACCAGCGGCTGGGGCAGCCAGCTGCGCTCCTGCGGCGAGAAGCCGTAGGCGGGGGCGTCGGCCACCCAGGGCACCGGCACCCGGCAGCCGTCACGCCCGGTCTCCTCGCCCTTGGTGCGCCGGAACGCCGGGTCCTGCCGGGCGCGGGCCGGCAGGGCGGTGTGGTCGGGCAGGCCGAGCTCCTCGCCGTTGTAGAGGTAGGCGCTGCCGGGCAGGGCCAGCATGAGCGCGGTCGCGGCCCGGGCCCGGCGCAGGCCCAGCACGGAGTTGGGCTGCTCGTCGCCCGGTCCGATGCCGTTGGGGCGATGGGTGCCGACGGGCAGCCCCAGGCGCGAGGCGTGGCGCACCACGTCGTGGTTGGACAGCACCCAGGTCGTCGGGGCGCCGACGGCGCCCGCCTCGACCAGCGACTCCTCGATCACCTCGCGCAGGTCCTCGGCGCGCCACGCGGTCTCCAGGAAGTGGAAGTTGAACGCCTGGTGCATCTCGTCCTCGCGCACGAAGCGCATGGTGCGCCGCTGGTGCGGCAGCCATGCCTCGGCGACGAGGATCCGCTCGCCCGTCCCTGGCGCGCTCTGCCCGTAGGAGTCGAGGACCTCGCGCCAGCCGCGGTAGACCTCGTGCACCTCGTCCTGGTCCCACATCGGCCCGAGGTTGGCGTGCGCGGCGTCGTCGGCGGCGCCGGCCATCACCGCCCGCTCGTTCCAGTCCGGCAGCCCCTCGGCCTTGATCAGCGAGTGGGCCACGTCGACCCGGAAGCCGTCGACGCCGCGGTCCAGCCAGAAGCGCAGGATGGCGTGGAACTCCTCCACCACCTCCGGGTTGCGCCAGTCGAGGTCGGGCTGCTTGTCGTCGAAGAGGTGCAGGTACCACTGCCCGGGCGACCCGTCGGCCTCGGTGACGCGCGTCCAGGCGATGCCGCCGAAGACCGACCTCCAGTTGTTCGGCGGCTGCCCGCCGTCCTCGCCCCTGCCGTCGCGGAAGACGTAGCGCGCCCGCTCCGGCGACCCGGGCGCCGCGGCCAGCGCGGCCCGGAACCACGCGTGCTCGTCACTGGTGTGGTTGGGCACCAGGTCGACGATCACCCGGATCCCCAGCTCGTGCGCCCGCGCGAGCAGCGCGTCGGCGTCGGCGAGCGACCCGAAGAGAGGGTCGACGTCGCGGTAGTCGGCCACGTCATACCCGGCGTCCGCCATGGGGGAGACGTAGAACGGGCTGATCCAGATCGCGTCCACGCCCAGCTCCGCCAGGTAGGGCAGGCGCGAGGCGATGCCCGGCAGGTCGCCCACGCCGTCGCCGTCGCTGTCGGCGAAGCTGCGCGGGTAGACCTGGTAGATGACGGCGTGGCGCCACCAGGGCGCGTCGGTCGCGGAGAAGTGGGAGGTCATGGTCGCCCAGGGTATGCGGTGCGCCCGGGGCGGGCGCACACCAGCGCCGTGCTCACTCCTCGAGGGCGTTGACCATCGCCTCGGCGGCCCGGTCCATGTAGTCGCGCATCATGAGCTCGTCGCTCGCGCTCAGCCGGTCGCCGATGCTGTCGATGGCGGCGTGCATGTGCCGCAGCCACCGGTCGCGCTGGGTCGGCGTCACCCGGTAGGGGACGTGCCGCATCCGCAGGCGCGGGTGGCCGCGGGTCTCCTGGTAGGTGCTGGGCCCGCCCCAGTACTGCTCGAGGAAGAGCCGGAGCCGGTCCTCGGCCGGGCCGAGGTCCTCCTCCGGATAGATCTCCCGCAGGGGCGGGTCGCCGGCGACGCCCAGGTAGAACTCGTGGACGAGCCGGCGGAAGGTCTCGTGGCCGCCGACGCGCTCGTAGAACGTCGTGGTGTCGGTCTGCTGGGTCACGTGGTCCAGTGTCTCAGGGGCCCGCTCAGCCGGGAGCCAGCACCTCCACGGTGAACTCCTCGTAGTCCTCCACCACGACGGTCAGCTCGCGCTCGGCCTCGCCCTCGGAGAAGGTCAGGTCGACCTCGGAGACGACCGGCTCGTCGGTCCAGCTCGACCACCATCCGCCGGAGTCCCACAGGTTGTCCGCGTCGTGGTCGCCGATCAGGAAGCGGATCCGGCCCCGGCCCTCCGTCGTGACCCGGGCCGCGACCGGGCCGTGGGCGGGCAGGTCCAGGCTCGCGCTGCCGTCCTCGAGGTCCTCGGGACCGATGACGGCCAGGGGCTGGACGCCGGGGTAGCTGGCGGTCGGGGGCGGCTCGGCCCCCACGGTCCACGAGCCGGGCGGCACGGAGGCGGTGGCGAAGTCGAAGTCCTCGTAGGGCACGGGCTCGTAGACGAGCAGCAGGGCCTCGCCCCCGTCGGGGACCGCCGGGGCCGAGGCGTGGAGCGCGCCCCCGCCGTCGAGGGGGAGCCGCTGGCCCCAGCCCTGCTGCAGGGACTGCAGGCCGGAGGCGACGTCGGAGGCCAACCACAGCTCGACCGCCTGCCCGCCGCGGTCGACGACACCTGTCCAGCCCCACATCACGATCCCTGGCCGGTCGGCCGGCAGGACGCCCACGGCCGCCAGCGGACCGGTCGTCGCGGAGGCGCCCAGCAGCTCGCGACGATGGCCGTCGAGAGGCAGCCGCCAGGCGCCGACCAGGCGGTGGCCCCCGACCAGGGCAGGTGCCCGCGGCGCTTGCTCGGCCTGCACCGGACCGGTGTCGACCCGCACCCTCGCCGCGTCGAGGACCGCGACCTGGAGATGCTCCTCCATGTTCTCGACGACGACCTCGACGGTGACCGTGGCGCGCTCGCCCGGCGCCGGCCGGACGGCGTCGGGCAGGTCGAAGGTCCGAACCTCCCCGGGCACCCAGGCCAGCCACCTGCCCCAGCGCAGGTCGGCCTGCTGCGTGCGCCAGTCCGGCCGGTCGGGCTGCGAGCCTTCGGGGCCGCCGTCGCGTGCCAGCCGTTCCCGCGCCGCCCTCACGTCCCCGTCGTCCGTCGCCGGCGCGCCACCCACGTCCACCGCCACCGCACCGGAGCGCCCGACCCAGACCCGGACCGCGCTGTCGTGCCCCACCTCGACGGACACGGGCCGCAGCGCACGGCGTCCCGGGCCGTAGTCAGGTGTCGGCACCGTGTCCGTCGGGTCCAGCACGACGCTGCCCTCCGGGGCCTCAGGGGCGTCGCCCAGGCTGCCGCGGGGTAGCGGTGCGTCGGCGGAGCCGGCCTCGTTGTAGATCGCGAGGGTGGCCCCCCCGCCGGGCGGCAGGTCGCCCTCGAGCCGGACCTGTCCGGATCCGCCCGGAGGCAGGGGCACGAGCCCGGTGACGGGTGGGGACCCGTCGCGGCCCGCGCAGGGCAGCGGGACCTCGTCCGCGCCCACGGCGAGCGTCGCCGAGGGCACGGTGAGGTGGGCGTCCTGCGCCGGCGGCATGTCGCACCAGAGCACGGCGAAGCTGGCGTCGGCGTTCATCGGCGCCGGCCAGGAGACCTCCTGGGCAGGGTCGCGGGCACCGAGGGCGAGGACCCTGGCCACCGCCAGCCCCGTCGCCGCCCGGGGTGGCTCGCCGTCCTCGTCCAGCTTCCAGCCGGCGGCGGTGAGGTCGGGGCGCGGGCCGTCGTCGGGTCCCGCCGTCACCGACGGCCGGTCCTCGGCCTCGTCCGGGCCGCCGGTCACGGCGGCCCAGCCGGCCAGCACCGCGAGCGGGACGGCCGCCGCCACGAGCCACCGCCACCGTCTGCGGTCCCCGCCCGAGGTCGGTGGGGTCGCCACCCGCAGCTCGTCGTCGAGCTCCCGGGTCAGGTCGGCGCCGGTCAGCGCGTGCTGGTCGGCGACCGCGGCCAGGGCGGTCCCGAGGCCGGGCGCCGCGGGGACGAGGGCGTCGACCCGATGCGGGCGGACGCCGACGGCCCGCGCGACCGACGCCGTGTCCCAGTCCTCCACCAGGCGCAGGACCGAGGCCGCACGGGCCCGTGGGCGCAGCGTCCGCAGGAGGTCACCGGCGTCCCGTGCCCGGCTCGGCTCGGCTCGCTCCCGACGGCGCGGCGCGGTGCGCAGGTAGAGGCGGACGAGGTCGACCCCGAGCTGAGGTTCCTGTGCCGCCGGTGCCTGGTCGCCGGCGGCCAGGAGAGTGCGGGCGACGAGGGCGGTGGCGGCGTCGGTGCTGCCGCTGAGCATCGCGGCGAGGCGGTGCAGGTGGGCACCGTGGGTGGCGGCGAGCGCCGGGGCGGCGTCCCCCGACGCGTGCCCGGTCGCCGACCTCCCCGTCATGGGGGCAAGTCTGGCACGGGGAGGACCCGCGCCAGAGGGCGTCAGGCCTACGCGCCGTGGTAGGGCGGGAGGGTCGGGCCGCGCACCCCGGCCCGGTCGAAGGCCTCCTTGGCGCGCTCGCGGATCTCCCGGGGTATGGCGTACTGCTCGCCCGGCCGGGTCTTGGCGAAGACGCGCAGGGTCATGGTCCCGCCGGTGACGGACTCGACCCCGGCGACCGACGGGGTCTCGAGCAGCCTGTCGGACCAGTCTGGGTCCTGGGCCACCTTGGCGACCACCTGCTCCAGGATCGGCAGCACCCGGCGCGGCTCCTCGTCGTAGGCGACCGGCACGTCGATCGTGGCCATCGCCCAGCCCTGGCTCTTGTTGCCGATCCGCACGATCTCGCCGTTGCGGATGAACCAGACGACGCCGCTGGCGTCCCGTAGCCGGGTGACGCGCAGGGACACCTCCTCCACGGTGCCGACCGCCTCGCCGGTGTCGACGACGTCGCCCACGCCGTACTGGTCCTCGATGATCATGAAGATCCCCGACAGGAAGTCCTTGACCAGCGACTGGGCGCCGAAGCCGAGGGCCACGCCGCCGATGCCGGCCGAGGTCAGCAGCGGCGCCAGCGGCACCCCCAGCTCGGCCATCACGGTCAGCAGCGCGATGGTCCCGATGACGAAGGTGGCGATGCTGCGCAGCAGCGAACCCATCGTCAGGGCGCGCTGTCGCCGGCGTTCCAGGTCCGTCCCGGCCGCCCGGTCCAGCATCCGCTCGAAGCTGGTGCGCTCGTGGTCGTCGGCGCGCTCCGCCGCGCGCTGGACGAGCGAGCGGATCGAGCGGTGCACCAGCCAGCGCACCACGACGGCGGCCAGCAGCACGAGCAGGATGCGCAGGGGAGCTCCCGCCAGCCAGGCCAAGAAGCTGTCCCAGCCGTCGAAGGGGGCGCGGAGCATCTGCATACCCCCATTAGACAGGAGGAGGTGCTGGTCGCCGGGGGACGTGCAGCTTCCCGCGTGTGGGTGCCCGACCACGGCGGCGGGCCTGAGAGACTAGGCGTCGACGTCCGACGCCCGTCCCGCTCCCGCCCCGTACCCATGGAAAGGTCGACCGTGACCGAGCTGACCCCCCGCCTGACCGAGCTGGCCCACGCCCACGGCGTCGCCACGCAGTTCTGGGACTGGCAGGGCCGCCACACGGAGGTCTCGACGCAGACCGTGGTCGCCGTCCTGGCCGCACTCGGGGTGGACGTCGCCGACGAGGAGGGCGTCGAGCGTGCGCTGGCCGAGGCCGAGCTGCGGCCCTGGCGACGCGTGCTGCCGCCGGTGGTCGTCACGGTGCAGGGCACGGCGCCCGAGGTCCCGGTGCACGTGGCCCGGGGGGTGCGCTTCGAGGCCCGGCTGGTGCTCGAGGACGGCACCGAGCGCGAGCTCGGGGCAGCGGGACAGCCGCAAACCCGTGAGGTGGACGGCGAGCCGGTGGCGCGGGTCCTGCTCGACGTCGGGGACGACCTGCCGCTGGGCTGGCACACCGTGCGGGCCACCTGCGGCGAGCGCACCCGCACCATGCCGCTGGTCGTCACGCCCGCCGCCCTCGTGCTGCCCGAGGCGCTCGCGGGGGACGGCGCGCAGTCGTGGGGGCTGATGACCCAGCTCTACGCGATGCGCTCGGCCGAGTCCTGGGGGATCGGCGACCTCGCCGACCTGGGCGACGCCGGTGCCTGGGCGGCCGGCATGGGTGCCGACTTCGTGCTGGTCAACCCGCTGCACGCGGCCGAGCCGGTGCCGCCCGTCGAGCCCTCGCCCTACCTGCCGACCAGCCGGCGCTTCGTCAGCCCCCTCTACATCCGGGTCGAGGACGTGCCCGAGGTCGGCTACCTGTCCGCCGCCGAGCGGCAGCTGGTCGAGTGGCACTCCGACGACGCCCGCGCCTACCTCGACCTCGACTTCATCGAGCGGGACGCGGTGTGGATGGCCAAGGAGGCCGCGCTGCGGATGATCTTCCGCCAGCGGCGCTCGCTGCGGAGGGCACGCTCCTTCCACGCCTTCGTCGAGCGGGAGGGGGAGGGCCTGGTCGACTTCGCCACCTGGTGCGCGCTGTGCCAGCTCCACGGGACCTCCTGGCGGCAGTGGCCCGAGGAGCTGCAGGACCCGCGCTCGGCCGCGGTCGAGACCTTCCGCGAGAAGCACGCCGAGGAGGTCGAGTTCCACCTGTGGCTGCAGTGGATCCTCGACGACCAGCTCGCCCGGGTGCAGCGCGACCTGCTCGACACCGGTATGTCGCTCGGCGTCCTCGCCGACCTGGCCGTCGGGGTGCACCCCGACGGCGCCGACGCCTGGTCCCTCGGCTCGGCGCTGGCGCGCGGCGTGACCGTCGGTGCCCCGGCCGACCAGTACAACCAGGTGGGCCAGGACTGGAGCCAGCCGCCGTGGCGGCCGGACGAGCTGGCCGAGCTGGGCTACGCGCCCTACCGCGACATGGTGCGGGCGGCGCTGCGGCACAGCGGCGGGCTGCGCGTCGACCACGTGCTCGGGCTCTTCCGGCTGTGGTGGATCCCGCAGGGGATGAAGCCGTTCCAGGGCACCTACGTGCGCTACGACCACGAGGCGATGATCGGCATCCTGCTGCTCGAGGCGCACCGCGCCGGGTCCGTCGTCATCGGGGAGGACCTCGGGACCGTCGAGCCGTGGGTGCGTGACTACCTGCGCGACCGGGGCGTGATGGGGACCTCGATCCTGTGGTTCGAGCGCGACTGGGACGGCGACGGCGGCCTGCTGGACCCGGAGCAGTGGCGCGAGCTGTGCCTGGCGACCGTGACCACCCACGACCTGCCGCCGACCGCGGGCTACCTCGAGGGCGTGCACGTCGAGCTGCGCCACCGCCTCGGGCTGCTCGAGCGCAGCCTGGAGGAGGAGCAGGCGGAGGACGCGCGCTCCCGCGAGGAGGTCCTGGCCGACCTGCGCCGCCGTGGTCTGCTGCGCGAGGGCGGCGGCGTCCCCCAGCAGGTGGAGGCGCTGCACTCCTTCCTCACCCGCACCCCGGCACGGCTCGTCGGCGTGAGCGTCAGCGACCTGGCCGGCGACAAGCGGGTCATCAACCAGCCGGGCACCGACGAGGAGTACCCCAACTGGCGGGTGCCGCTCGCCGGCCCCGACGGCAGCCGGGTGCTCCTCGAGGAGCTGTTCACCTGGCGCTCCGCGCGGCGCCTGGCCCGCACCGCCAGCCAGGACGACTAGGGCCTGACGATGCCCTGGTCACCCCCCGACGGGCCCGAGGAGCGCGACCCGCGCCTCGACCCCTACCGCGACCGCGCCGGGGTCGTCCTCGACGAGGTCGGTCAGGAGGTGGCGCGGGTCTTCCTGCGCGCCGAGACCTCCTGGCTGCGCACCTCCGGGCACCTGTGGTGGTCCACCTGGTCCCCGCCCCACGAGTCGATGCGCGTGTGGGTGCGCGACGACACCGGCCGGGTCACCGAGCGGATCTCCGCCGGCGCCGAGCTGGAGCGCGACCTGGCGGAGTGGACCCGCGACGTCTTGACGACGACCGACGGGACCTATCGGGTGACCTGGCTGGACGACGAGGCCTCCTCCCGGGAGCGGCTGGAGACGTTCGGGCTCGAGGACTGACCTGCGACCGGACCGGTGCGACTGCCCTGGTTCGGTCGATGGTTCGCTCACCCGACCGACCGAACGGGCGCGAGTGCCCCGGTCCGGTCGGCGAGCCCCCTCGCTCAGCCGCGAGCGTCGGCCGCCTGCGCCCGGACGGCGCGGGCGACGGCGTCGCGGTTCTCGGCGAGGGTTCGGCGCAGGGAGCTGGGCACGTCGGGGTGCGCGGCCAGCCACGCCTCGGTGGTGTCGCGCAGCTGCGGCGTAGCCACGGCGAGAGGGTAGAACCCGGTGGCCAGCGACTCTGCGATGTGGTGGGTCCGCTCGCCCCAGACCCGCTCGATGACCTCGTGGTAGCGGGCCACGTAGGGCTCGAGCAGCTCGCTGTCGTGCACCCAGCCGAAGCCGAGGGCCATCGCCGCCAGCACCGAGTTGGACAGGCCGTCCTGCTCGACGGCAGCCACCCAGGCCGCCTCCTTGGCCTCCGGGGTGGGCAGCGCCGCGCGGGCCCTGGCGGCCCGCTCCCGACCGGTGGCGGTGTTGTCCCGCTCTAGCTCCGCGGCGACCTGCTCCTCCTCGGCGGCCCCGGCGGCGGCGAGCGAGGTCAGCAGGGTCCAGCGCATGTCCTGGTCCAGCTCCAGGCCCTCCAGGACCTGACCGCCGTCCAGCAGCGCGCGGATGCGGGCGACGTCCTCCTCCGAGCGGGCCAGCGCCGCCCACGCGGTGACCAGCTGCAGCTGCGCGTCGCTGCCCGGTCCGGCCGCCTCGGCGGCGGCGCGCACGCCGGCGGTCAGCTCGGCCACCACCTCGGCCCGGTGCTCCGGCGCCGTGTAGGTCAGCGCGGCCGTCGTCACCTGCTGCACGAGCACCCGCAGCAGCGTCGAGTCGCTCTCGCCGGGCAGCGCCCGGAGCACCAGCCGGACATAGTCGGTGGCCGGCATCTCGCCGTCGCGGGTCATGTCCCACGCGGCGCCGAGCACGAGGGCCCGGGGGAGGGACTGCTCGAACGCCCGCACGTGCTGCAGCGCGGTCGCCAGCGAGCGCTCGTCCAGTCGGATCTTGGCGTAGGCCAGGTCGTCGTCGTTGACCAGGAGCAGGTCCGGCACCGGCCGGCCCACCAGGCCGCTCACCTCGGTGCGCTCCCCGTCGACGTCGAGCTCCACGCGGTGCGTGCGCACCAGCGCGCCGTCGACGAGGTCGTAGCAGCCGACCGCCAGCCGGTGCGGGCGCAGCGTCGGGTGCTCGGCCGGCGCGGTCTGCACGACCGACAGCGCCGAGATGGTCCCGTCCTCACCGACCGACACCTGCGGCGTCAGCGTGTTGACCCCGGCGGTCTCCAGCCACAGCTCCGACCAGCCGCGCAGCTCGCGCCCGGAGGTCTTCTCCAGCTCCACGAGCAGGTCGGTCAGGGTGGTGCTGCCCCACGCGTGGTGGGCGAAGTAGGCCCGCAGCCCGTCCCGGAACGGCTCGCGACCGACATACGCGACCAGCTGCTTGAGAACCGAGGCGCCCTTGGCGTAGGTGATGCCGTCGAAGTTCACCTCGACCGCGGCCAGGTCGACCATGTCCGCGGCGACCGGGTGGGTGGTCGAGAGCTGGTCCTGCTTGTAGGCCCACGCCTTCTCCGAGGTGCCGAAGGTCGTCCACGCGTCCGTCCACCGGGTGGCCTCGGCCTGGCAGGTCGTCGAGGCCCACTCGGCGAAGGACTCGTTGAGCCACAGGTCGTCCCACCACCTCATCGTGACCAGGTCGCCGAACCACATGTGCGCCAGCTCGTGCAGGATGGTCAGCGCCCGGCGCTCGACGATCGCCTCGCTGACCTTGGAGCGGAAGACGTAGCTCTCCACGATGGTCACGCAGCCGGCGTTCTCCATCGCGCCCATGTTGTACTCCGGCGTGAAGATCTGGTCGTACTTGCTGAACGGGTAGGGCTGGTCGAACTCCTCCTCGAAGAAGGTGAACCCCTGCTTGGTCACCTCCAGGATGTTGTCGGCGTCGAGGTATGGGGTGAGGCTGCGTCGGCAGAACACGCCCAGGGGGACCTCGCCCGCGCGGGTGGCGACGCGCTCGCGCACCACGTCGTAGGGCCCGGCGACGAGCGCGGTGATGTAGGAGGAGATGCGCGGGGTCGCGGCGAACTCCCAGCGCGCCGCCTCGACCTCGCTCGTGCCGTCGAGGGTCCCGGTGCCGGCCGGCGCGGGCTCGGGGGTCGGCTCGTTGGAGATGACCTGCCAGTGGGCCGGTGCGGTCACGGTGAAGGCGAAGGTGGCCTTGAGGTCGGGCTGCTCGAACACGGCGTACATCCGGCGGCTGTCCGGGACCTCGAACTGGCTGTAGAGGTAGACCTCGCCGTCCGCCGGGTCGACGAACCGGTGCAGGCCCTCGCCGGTGTTCATGTAGTCGCCGGTGGCCACGACGGTCAGCTCGTTGTCCGCGGCGAGGTCGGGCAGGGCGATCCGGCCCTCGGTCCACAGCTGCGCCGGGTCCAGCTCGCGGCCGTTGAGCACGACGGACTCCACGGAGCGCCCCACGAAGTCGATCCAGGTCTGCGCGCCCGGCTCGGCGCAGGTGAAGCGCACGGTGCTCGTGGTGCGGAACGTCTCCGGGCCCGTGGTCAGGTCGAGCGCCACCTGGTAGGACTCGGTGGCGATGAGCTGTGAACGCTGAGTCGCCTCGTCGCGGGTCAGGTTCGTTCCGGGCATGCGGCGACCTCCTGGGTCGGTCGGGGGTACGGAGTGACACGATGGTGCCATGACTGAGAGCACCGCACCTAGCCGCGACCGCGCGGAGATGTTCTTCGACCCCGTGTGCCCGTGGGCGTGGATGACGTCCCGCTGGCTGATGGAGGTCGAGCAGGTCCGCGACCTGGACGTCACCTGGTCGGTGATGAGCCTGTCGGTGCTCAACGAGGGCCGGCACCTGGACGAGGGCTACCGCACCATGCTCGACCGGTCCTGGACCCCGGTGCGCGCGATCGTCGCGGCGACCGACGACCTGCCCGAGGAGGAGGCCAACGTGCTGCGCAAGAAGATGTACGACGCCCTCGGCCGGCGCATCCACCTGGACGGGCGCGGGACCGAGCACCTCGAGCAGTGCCTGGCCGAGGTCGTCGAGGAGCTGGGCCTGGACCCGGCGATCAACGAGGTCGCGGCCACCACCGAGGTGGACGACGCGCTGCGCGCCAGCCACCAGCGGGCCATCGACCTGGTCGGCGACGACGTGGGCACCCCGGTCATCTCGGTCAACGACATCGCCTTCTTCGGTCCCGTCGTCACGCCCGCGCCCAGGGGCGAGGCGGCCGGCAGGCTGTGGGACGGCTGCGTGCTCGTCGCCGGCACCCCGGGCTTCTACGAGCTCAAGCGCACCCGCGACGCGCACCCGGACTTCAGCTGATGCGCGTCCACATCGGCGGCGATCACGCGGCCTACGAGCTGCAGCGCGACCTGGTGGCCTGGCTGGCGCAGGAGGGCCACGAGGTCGTGGACCACGGGCCGGCCGACTACGACGCCCAGGACGACTACCCCGTCTACGTGCTGCGCGCGGCGGAGGGCGTGGCCGCCGACGAGGACCCGACCAGCCTGGGCATCGTGCTCGGCGGCTCGGGCAACGGCGAGCAGATGGCGGCCAACAAGGTGGCCGGCATCCGTGCCGGCCTGGCCTGGACCCCGGAGCTCGCGCGGCTGACCCGCGAGCACAACGACGCCCGCGTGCTCTCCCTCGGCGCCCGCTTCCTCTCCCTGGAGGAGGGTCGGGAGATCGCGGCGGCCTTCCTGGGGACGCCGTTCTCGGGTGAGGAGCGCCACCAGCGGCGCATCGACATGGTCAGCGACTACGAGTCGGAGGGCATCCTCCCGCCGCTCCCGTGAGCCGGGCGCGCCGCACGCGCGAGCAGCAGCAGGAGCAGACCCGGCAGGCGGTCCGCGAGGCGCGACTGCGGCGGGCCGGGGACGCCGAACGGCTGCGCGCGATCCTGCACGGGGCCGACCTGCCGCTCGTCGTCGACGAGCTGGAGCGGATGAACACCCGGCAGCGGGCCACCGCCTTCCGGATGCTGCCGCGCGACAGCTCGGTGCGCGCGCTGCAGATGCTCGAGCCCGCCGTCCAGGCCGAGCTCGTCGAGGCGCTGCCCGACGCCCAGGCTCGTCTCCTGGTCGCCGAGCTGGACCCGGACGACCGGGCCCGGCTCCTCGACGGCCTGCCCATGGACCTGTCCGAGAGGCTGCTGCGCAGCCTCACGCCGCAGGAGTGGGAGGCGACCGCCGCGGTCCTCTCCCACCGGCCCGAGACCGTCGGCCGGTGGAGCACGCCGCGGCTGGTCAGCGTGTCCCAGGAGGCCACGGTCGCCGACGCCCTGCGCGCCGTGCGGGCGGACACCGGCGACGCCGAGACGGTCTACGCCGTGCCGGTCGTCGACGCCGAGCACCGCGTGGTCGGGGTCGTCTCGTTGCGACGGCTGCTCGCCACCGACCCCGGCAGACCGGTGCACGAGGTCATGCGCGAGCCGATCAGCGTCTACGCCTCCGACGACCAGGAGGACGCCGCACGCGTCGTCCGCGACCACGGCGCGCTCGCCGTCCCCGTCCTCGACGACGACCACCGCCTGGTGGGGATGTTCACGGTCGACGACGCGATGCGGGTCCTGCAGATCGAGGAGGCCGAGGACGAGGCCCGCGCGGTCGGTCGTGAGCGGCTGGACAGGCCCTACCTGACGACCTCCTTCCTGGCCCTGGCCCGGGGACGCATCACCTGGCTGCTCATCCTCATCGTGGCCGCCACGCTGACCGTCAACGTGCTCGACCACTTCGAGGACCAGCTGCAGCAGGTGGTCTCGCTCGCACTGTTCATCCCGCTGCTCATCGGCACCGGCGGCAACATCGGCGCCCAGGCGGCGAGCACGATGATCCGCGCGCTGGCGATCGACGACGTGCGGCCCGGCGACGTCTTCCGGGTCATGGTCAAGGAGCTCACGACCGGTCTGACGCTCGGGGTGGCGCTGGCCGTCTTCGCCTATCTGCCCGCGCAGTTCTTCACCGAGAGCCGGGTCGCTCTGGTCATCAGCCTCTCGCTCGTCGTCGTGTGCGGGCTGGCCGCCACCGCCGGCGGGGTCATCCCGCTGGTCGCCCGTCGGCTCGGGGTGGACCCCGCCGTGGTGAGCGCGCCGTTCATCACCACCTTCGTCGACGCGACCGGACTGGTCGTCTACTTCCTCATCGCGGGGGCCGTGCTGGGGCTGTGAGGCGACCGGCCGAGGCCCACGCCGGGACCGGTCCGCACCTGCCTACCCTTGGGACCATGTCCCCGACCTACGACGACCTCGTGCAGCAGCTGCTCCCCGCCGACCTGATCGCCACCTTCCGGGAGCGTGCCGCCGGCTACGACCGCGACAACCGCTTCTTCACCGAGACCCTGGACGACCTGCGCGGGCGCGGCTACCTGCGGCTGTTCGTGCCGGAGGAGCTCGGGGGCCTGGGCGCCTCCGTGGTGGACGTCACCCGCCTGCAGCGGCGACTGGCCGGTGCCGACCCGTCGGCGGCGCTGGGCATCAACATGCACCTGGTCGTCACCGGCGCCGCGCTGGTGGCCGGCCGCCGCGGCCTGGGGAGCGCGCGGGCGGTCCTCGAGGCGGCCGCGGGGGACGAGCTGTTCGCCTTCGGCATCTCCGAGGCGGGCAACGACGTCATGCTCTTCGACGCGTGGACCAGCGCCGAGCCGGACGGGCAGGGCGGCTACGCGCTCAGCGGCACCAAGATCTTCACCTCCATGTCCCCGGCCTGGGACCGGCTGATCACCCACGCCAAGGTCGCCGGTGCGCAGGGCAGGGAGGACCAGCTGGTCTTCGGCGTCCTGCACCGCGGCGAGGGCGTGCGCAGCCTGGACGACTGGGACACCCACGGCATGCGCGCCTCGCAGTCCTGCACGACCGTCCTGGAGTCGGCGCCCCTGGCAGGTGCCGACGTCCTGGACCTGACCCCTGTCGGACCCACCCAGGACCCGCTGCGCTTCGGCATCTTCGGCGTCTTCGAGCTCACCGTCGCGGCGGTCTACTGCGGCGTCGCCGAGCGGGCGGTCGCCGTGGCCCGGGACGTCGCCCTCGAGCGCGTCTCGCGCAGCAAGGGCATCGTCCACGCCGACGACCCCGACATCCGCTGGCGGCTGGCCGACGCCGCCATGGGCCTGGACGGAGCCGTCCTGCAGATCGAGAAGCTGGCTGCCGACCTCGACGCCGTGGGTGCGACCGAGCCGGTCCCCGGCACGACCGAGCACGGCCCCCGCTGGTACCTCCAGCTCTCCGGAGTCAAGTCCCGCGTCACCGAGACCGCGCTGCACGCGGTCGACCAGTGCCTGCGCGCCTCCGGCGGACGGCACTTCTCCCGCGGCTCGGAGCTGGAGAGACTGTCCCGGGACGTGCGTGCCGGTCTCTACCAGCCCTCCGACGAGGAGTCGGTGCACGCCTCCTACGCCCGTGGGCTGCTGGGGGACGTCGGCGCCGAGCGCTGAGACGCAAAGAAGGGCCCGGGCGCAGTGCCCGGGCCCTCCTTCGCGACGACGGGGATCAGGCCTTGTCGGCCTCGCCCGTCGCCGCGCCGAAGTCGTCGTCCTTGCCGTCGAGGCCGTCCAGCCCGTCGCGCAGGCGGTCGCCACCCTCGTCGAGCTGGCCGTCGAAACGACCCCCCGTCCTGTCGCTGACGAAGTCGGAGCCCTGGTCGATGCCCTGGTCGATCCGGTCCGCGTGCTGGTCGACCGCGTCGGTGACCCGGTCACCGTGCTGGTCCCAGGCCCCGGACGCCTTCTCGTCCAGGTCGGTCTTGTCGAGCAGCTTGTCGGCCTGCTCCTTGGCCTTGTCGAGGAAACCCATGTCATGTCCTTCCGACGAGCGTCGCACCGGAGGTTCCGGTGCCCGTACGACGTCAACAGCACCACACCTGTCGGGGTGATGTCGAGCGGACACCCCGCGTCGGGCCCCTCAGGCCTCCAGCTGCCAGGCCACCTCGACGGCCGCCGTCACCTCGTGCTCGGCCGGGTCGACGACGGGGCCGGCAGCCACCGCCATGCGTGCCCCGTGGTCGGCCGGCGGCCGCGGTCCGCCGGTCCCCGGCTCGCGGACCCGACGCACCCCGAGGAGCACCCGGCCGGCGAGCTCGGCGTACTGCTCCGCCCGCTCGACCGCGTCGCCGAACGCCCGCTCGCGCGCCTGCCGCAGCAGGGCCGCCGTGTCGGCCACCTCGTGGCGCACGCCCTCGACACCCAGCGCGTCGCCGACGGCCTCGCCGAGCACCTGCACCAGCTCGCCGGCGCGCGCCGGGTCGCCGGTGCGCAGCTGCAGGGACTGGTATGCCGTGTGCCCCGACCTCTCGCCCTGCCGGTCGTGGCGCGGGTGCACGCCCAGCCCGTGCGTGCGCAGCGTCTCCCCGGGGAGGGCGTCGTGGCAGGCGCGGGAGGCCCTGGTCAGAGCCGTGAGCGCCTCGCCCACGGTGTGGCCGTGGCCCTCGAGGCGCAGGTCGAGGACCAGGACGTCGGGGGCGGCGGAGGCCCGGCCGGTCCCGGTCACGACCACGGTGTCGTCGTCGGAGGTCATGGGGCGATCGTAGGCCTCCCGCAGGAAGGCCGTAGTGCGGACCAGGTGGAGCGGGTGACGGGAATCGAACCCGCGTAGCCAGTTTGGAAGACTGGGGCTCTACCATTGAGCTACACCCGCACGTCGGCCGTGCCCGGGGTGGTCCGGGCGGTGCGACCGAGCCGATAGTCTAGCCCTCGGCCCACCGTGCTCCGGCACCGGGAGCCACGGGGTATGGCGCAGCTTGGTAGCGCGTCCGCTTTGGGAGCGGAAGGCCGCCGGTTCGAATCCGGCTACCCCGACCACCTAGCATGGTGACGAAACAGTCGTGCCCGCGGGCACGGCATACCCCCACAACAACCCTGGAGCACCACCAGTGAAGAGCGCTGTCGAGACACTGACCCCGACCCGGGTCAAGCTGACCGTCGAGGTCCCCGCCGCCGACCTCAAGCCGCGTCTGGACGCGGCCTACCGCGCCATCGGCGCCCAGGTGCAGGTGCCCGGCTTCCGCAAGGGCAAGGTCCCCAACCGGATCATCGACCAGCGCTTCGGCCGCGGCTCGGTGGTGCAGGAGGCCGTCAACGAGGCGCTCCCGGAGTTCTACACCCAGGCCGTCGCCGAGCACGACCTCAAGCCGATCGGCCAGCCGGACGTCAACCTGACCCAGCTCCCCCTCGAGGAGGGCCAGGACCTCGCCTTCGACGCCGAGGTCGACATCGTCCCCGAGTTCGAGGTGCCCGACTTCTCCGGCATCTCCGTCGAGGTGGACCCGGCCGGCGCGACCGACGAGGACGTCGAGACCCGGATGGAGGCGCTGCGCGGCCGTTTCGCGACCCTGACGCCGATCACCCGCAAGGCCAAGACCGGCGACCACACCACCATCGACCTGTCCGCCAGGATCGGCGAGGAGGAGATCGACTCCGTCACCGGTGTCTCCTACGAGATCGGCGCCGGCAACATGCTCGAGGGCCTGGACAAGGCGCTGCGCGGCACGAAGGCCGGCGAGACCGTCGAGTTCAAGGCCCCGCTCGCCGGTGGCGACCGCGCGGGCGAGGAGGCGGACGTCACCGTCACCGTGACCGCCGTCAAGGCACGCGAGCTGCCCGAGCTGGACGACGAGTTCGCCCAGCTGGCCAGCCCGCACGACACCCTGGAGGAGCTGCGCGAGGACCTGCGCAAGCAGGCCGACCAGGCCGCCCGCTTCGAGCAGGGCGTCAGCGCGCGCGACAAGGTCCTCGACGCGATGCTGGCGATGGTCGAGATCCCGGTGCCCGAGAACCTCGTCGAGGCCGAGGTGCACCGTCACCTCGAGGGCGAGAGCCGCCTGGAGGACGACGAGCACCGTGCCGAGGTCACCGAGTCCACGACCAAGGCGATGCGGACCCAGTTCCTGCTCGACGCCCTCGTCGAGCGCGACTCCGTCGAGGTCGACCAGGGCGAGCTCATCGAGTACATCATGATGACCGCCCAGCAGTACGGCATGAACCCCCAGGAGTTCGCCCAGCAGATCGACCAGGCGGGCCAGGTCTCCTCCATGGTCAGCGAGGTCGGCCGCCGCAAGGCGCTGGCCTCGGTGCTCGAGTCCGCGACCGTGACCGACACCGACGGCAACGTCGTCGACCTGGACGCGATCGACCCGGAGGACGACGAGGACGAGGACGAGGACCTGGCCGAGGACGCCGACGCGGACCTCGAGGACGTCGCCGTCCAGGACCTCGCCGACGAGACCGACGAGGACGCTGCCGAGGTCGTCGCCGAGCCGGAGGCCGACGAGGCCAAGGCCTGAGCCCCGAGCTCACCGCGACACCACCGCGACCCCCGACCTTCCTTGCGAAGGCCGGGGGTCGCGGTGGCTCGGTGCCTCGCGGCGGGGGGGGGGGGGGGGGGGGGGGGGGGGGGGGGGGGGGGGGGGGGGGGGGGGGGGGGGGGGGGGGGGGGGTCAGCGGCGTGCCGGCTCCCGCCACGAGCCGGCGCGCGGGCCGGGGACGACGGCCGGGATCGCGGAGCGCTGCTCGTGCAGCGCCAGGGCCACCACGCTGGCCAGCACGACCGCCATCCCCAGCCACTGGGTGGCCGTCGGTCGGGTGCCGAAGGCGAGCACGCCGACGACCGCCGCGGTGAGCGGGAAGGCCAGCTCGGCCAGCGTCGCGCGCGAGGCGGGCGTGCGCCCCAGCGCCAGGTAGTAGAGGACCATCGCGGCCAGGCCGGGCAGGAGCGCCAGCAGGGCGATGGAGGGTGCCGCGGACCACGGGACCGCCAGCGGCGTCGAGGTGGCCGCCGCGAGGACGGCGAGCGTGACCAGTCCGACCGCGAAGCGCAGCGCCACCAGGTCGCGGAAGCGCAGCTCCGCGCTGGCCCCGCGACCGAGCACGGTCCCGGCCGCCCACAGCGTCGCCGCGCCGACCGCCAGCAGCGCCGCCTGCGCGCCGGCGACCGTGACCCCGAGCGGGTCGGCGAAGGCCAGCAGCCAGGCGCCGACGAGCGCGGGGACCAGGAAGAGCAGGTACCGCGCCCGCACCCGCTCGCCCAGCAGCAGCGCGGCGAGCGCGAGCGCGACGAGCGGCTGGAGCTTCTGCAGGACCTGCGGCGTGATCGGGTCGCCGAGCCGGAAGGCCGCGGTGAAGAGCACGGTGGCCAGGGCCGAGGAGCCGGCGCCGATCACCAGCACGGCGGCCTGCGTGCGCCAGGACGCGGCGAGCACCCGGCGGACCGCCGGCACCAGCCACGGGCTGACCAGCACGACGAGCAGCACGTGCTCCCAGAAGACGATCGCCAGCGGGGGCAGCTCCCGGGCGAGCGGGTCGCGCCACAGGGCCGACAGGCCCCAGAGGGACGCGGCCAGCGCCACCATCCAGGTGCGGTCGGTGCGGGTCGCGGGCGCGGTCACGGTCGTCACCATCTCACGGGGTCCGGACACCGCCCCGGCGCGCTGCGCTCAGGGCGAACACGGCCGACCTGCGGGAGTGTCCGGCGCGGGGCGGGCGTTAGGGTCACTGAGAGGCCCCGCCAACCAGCCGGAGGCGAGCGGTGCACGCACCGCACCTGCACGGCATACCAGGAACGAGGACGACACATGACCAGCGGGAACGAGACGAGTCCGACCATGGCTGACCGCCCGGTCGCCGGGCTGGACGACCAGATCTACAACCGGCTCCTGAAGGAGCGGATCATCTTCCTCGGCTCGGACGTGCGCGACGACAACGCGAACGCGATCTGCGCCCAGCTGCTGCTGCTCTCCGCGGAGGACCCCGAGAGCGACATCTGGCTCTACATCAACAGCCCCGGTGGCTCGGTGACCGCCGGGATGGCGATCTTCGACACCATGAAGTGGGTCCCCAACGACGTCGCGACCGTGGCGATGGGGCTGGCCGCCTCGATGGGCCAGTTCCTGTTGTCGGCCGGCACCAAGGGCAAGCGCTACGCGACCCCCCACGCCCGGGTGATGATGCACCAGCCCTCCGGCGGCATCGGCGGCACCGCCTCGGACATCAAGATCCAGGCCGAGCAGATGCTGCACATCAAGAAGCAGATGGCCGAGCTGATCGCCGAGCACACCGGGCAGAGCATCGATCAGATCGAGAGGGACTCCGACCGCGACCGCTGGTTCACCGCCGCGGAGGCCAAGGAGTACGGCTTCGTCGACCACGTCTACGAGGCCTCGACGGACGCCACCCCCGAGCGCTGACCGGCCCGCGAGCAGAGAAGAGCTGACACCATGACCATCAACCCCTACGCAGGCGGCGCCTGGGCGCCGACCGCAGGCACCGGCCGGGCCCCCGCGGGCCCGTCTAGCCGCTACATCCTGCCGCAGTTCGAGGAGCGCACCGCCTACGGGATGAAGCGCCAGGACCCCTACACCAAGCTGTTCGAGGACCGCATCATCTTCCTCGGCGTGCAGGTGGACGACGCCTCGGCGGACGACATCATCGCCCAGCTGATCGTGCTGGAGTCCCAGGACCCTGACCGCGACATCCTGATGTACATCAACAGCCCCGGCGGCTCGTTCACCGCGCTCACCGCGATCTACGACACCATGCAGTACATCAAGCCGGACGTGCAGACGTTCGTCATCGGCCAGGCCGCCTCCGCGGCCGCCGTGCTGCTGGCCGCCGGCGCACCGGGCAAGCGTTTCGCGCTGCCCAACGCCCGGGTGCTCATCCACCAGCCGGCCCTGGCCGGCGGTGACTACGGGCAGGCCTCCGACATCGAGATCCAGGCCAACGAGGTGCTGCGGATGCGCGCCTGGCTGGAGGAGACCTGGGCCCTGCACTCCGGCAAGACGGTCGAGCAGGTCCAGAAGGACATCGAGCGGGACAAGATCCTCACCGCCGCCGAGGCCAAGGAGTACGGCCTCGTCGACGAGGTCCTCGCCTCGCGCAAGGCGTCCCAGGACGACTGAGCACGGGTATGCCGTGAGGCGTCCGTCCGGAGCCCGTCACCCCTCGGGGGTGGCGGGCTCCGTCGTGCCCGGAGTGGTGTCCAGCCGAGCGAGCGTGGAGCGGGCGAGAGCGAGCGTGGCCGCCCGGCGGTCGCCCGGGGGCAGCGGCAGGCTGTCGGCCAGCGCGAGCGTGACGAAGCCGTGGACGATGCTCCACGCGGCCAGGCCGAGGACGGGGATGCCGTTCCCGCCGTCGGGCGTGGGCACCGTGCCGTCCAGGCTCTCCACGAGCGCGTGGCGCAGGCCGCCGAGCGCCGCCTCGTGGGCCGGGTCGGCGGTGTCGACCAGCTCTGGGCGGAACATCACCTGGTAGTGGGCGCCGTGGTCGAGCGCCCACCCGACGTAGGCGACGCCGACGTCGAGGAACGTCCCGCCCGAGCCGGCGCGGCGCAGGGCGAGGGCCAGGTCGTCGTACCCCTGTGCGGCGAGGGCGGTCACGACGCCGCGCTTGTCGCCGAAGTGGTGGCGCGGCGCGGTGTGGCTGACGCCGACCTCCTGGGCGAGCGAGCGCAGGCTCAGCGCGGCGACGCCGTCGCGGCCGACCGCGGTGGCGGCCGCGGCGAGGATGGCCTGGGGCAGGTCGCCGTGGTGATAGGGAGCGGGAGCGTGCACCATCCAAACTTACCACTGGACACATCTCGGTGCGGCACCTAAACTTGCCAGTGGCAACATTCACCGACCGAACGGAGCCTCCCGTGCTCTCCCCGACGGCTGCCACCACCGGTGGCGTGGTCCTGCTCACCGTCGTCGCCGTCGCCTACGGCGGCACCTTCCTCCTGCGCGTGGTCGGCGGAGGGGTGCCGGCCAACGCGCTGCAGCAGAGCTACTTCCGGGCGGGGCACGCCCACGCGGGGGTGCTTGTCATCCTCGGCCTGCTGGTCACCCTCTTCGTCGACCTGGCCGGCGTGGCCGCGCCCTGGCGCCCGCTGTCCGGGCTGGTGCTCCTCGCCGCGATCCTCATGCCGGCCGGCTTCTTCCTCTCCGCCGTGGGTCGCGACCCGGCAGCGCCCAACGGCCTGCGCGCGCTGATCTGGGCCGGGGCCGCCTGCCTGGTCCTCGGCGTCGTCGCCGCGGGGGTCGGGCTGCTGCTCGTCTGAGCCGTTGCGCTGAGAGCGGACACCTGGCAACACGCCTGCGCCAGGGGCGCAAAACACTGTGCCCCGGCAGCAGGGCAAGGTACCGTCGGGGGACAGGCACGACGGGACCGACGACGAAGGGACGTCCGAGTGGCACGCATGGGTGAGAGCAGCGACCTGCTCAAGTGCTCCTTCTGCGGGAAGAGCCAGAAGCAGGTCAAGAAGCTGATCGCCGGCCCCGGCGTCTATATCTGCGACGAGTGCATCGACCTGTGCAACGAGATCATCGAGGAGGAGCTCGCCGAGTCCTCCGACCTCGGCCTGGGCCAGCTGCCCAAGCCGCGGGAGATCTTCGACTTCCTCCAGCAGTACGTCGTCGGGCAGGACCCGGCCAAGCGCGCGCTGGCGGTCGCGGTCTACAACCACTACAAGCGGATCCAGGCCGGGGAGAGCCGCTCCGCCGACGACGGCATCGAGATCGCCAAGTCCAACATCCTGCTCGTGGGCCCCACCGGCTGCGGCAAGACCTACCTGGCCCAGACCCTCGCCCGCATGCTCAACGTGCCCTTCGCGATCGCCGACGCGACAGCGCTCACCGAGGCCGGCTACGTCGGCGAGGACGTCGAGAACATCCTGCTCAAGCTCATCCAGGCCGCGGACTTCGACGTCAAGAAGGCCGAGACCGGCATCATCTACATCGACGAGATCGACAAGATCGCGCGCAAGAGCGAGAACCCCTCGATCACGCGTGACGTCTCCGGCGAGGGGGTGCAGCAGGCGCTGCTGAAGATCCTCGAGGGCACGGTCGCCTCCGTCCCCCCGCAGGGCGGCCGCAAGCACCCGCACCAGGAGTTCATCCAGATCGACACCGGCAACGTGCTGTTCATCGTGGGCGGCGCGTTCGCCGGCATGGAGAAGATCATCGAGGCCCGCACCGGCAAGCAGGGCCTCGGTTTCGGCGCCGAGCTGCGCTCCGCCAAGGACGCCAACGAGCAGTTCGCCGACGTGCTGCCCGAGGACCTGATGAAGTTCGGCCTCATCCCCGAGTTCATCGGCCGGCTGCCGGTCATCACCAGCGTCTCCCCGCTCGACCGGGACGCGCTGGTGAACATCCTCACGGAGCCCCGCAACGCCCTGGTCAAGCAGTACCAGCGGATGTTCGAGATCGACGGCGTGGAGCTGGAGTTCGACGACGGGGCCCTGGAGGCCATCGCCGACCAGGCGCTCCTGCGCGGCACCGGCGCCCGCGGGCTGCGCGCCATCCTCGAGGAGGTGCTGCTGCCGGTGATGTTCGACGTCCCCTCCGACGACGAGATCGCCAAGGTCGGCATCACCCAGCAGGTCGTCCTGGAGAACGTCAACCCCACGATCGTGCGCCGCGACGTCACCCCCCGCAAGCGCCAGCAGCGCAAGGAGAGCGCCTGACCGTTGACGATTGTCCCGAGGGGGGGGTAACGTCCCAAACACCACCGGGCGACGGGGTCCGGTCTCAGGAATGGGATGGGCGATGAAGAAGATACTTCGGACGACGTTTGCGTCACTGGCCCTCGCAGCGATGGTCTTGGCGCCCTCGGTCTTGAGTGGTGCGACGGCAGAGGCGGCTGGCTGCCGGAACTGGGCGAACACGCCGTATGCTTCAGGATCGAGCGTGTACGGGAAGTATGGGCGCAGCGACTGCTCCTCCGCTACGACGGTCACTGGCGAACTGCGTCACTTCTACCCCTATTGGACCGACCCGCTGGTGGCGAAGGGCTCCTTCTATCTTGCTACGGGCAGTCGGCTGGTCTCTGCTGCGGGGGTCAGCGGCTGGGACTACTACACCAAAGCCATCGGTACGCCCAACAGCTACCAGTCGGCGAACTTCCGCTTCGGCAACAGTTGAGCGCACCTGCGCTGCCGCGGGTCCCAATCGGAGGAGCGCATGCTGCAGGCTGACGGTGTCACCGTGCGACGCGGCGGCAAGGTAGTGATCGATGACGTCAGCCTGCAGCTGCCCGTCGGGCTGACCGGTCTTCTGGGGCCCAATGGCGCTGGAAAGACCACGCTCATGACGGTGCTCGCCGGAATGAGAAGGCCGGCTCGCGGCTCGCTCACCTTCGACGGTGAACGCCTCTCGGATCAACCTGATGGGGGCGAGCTGGCATATTTCTCGAAAGTGGGATACCTGCCACAACGTTTCCGCCTGATGGGTCTCAAGTCCTGCGACGACAACGTCATGTATGCGGCCTGGGCGCGCGGAGTGCCCAAGAACATGCTGGCTGAACGCACCGCGTCTGTCCTGGCGATCGTCGATCTCGCAGATCGGACGGATGTGCGTGCCCGTGCTCTTTCCGGAGGAATGAGACAACGGCTAGGAATCGCGTGTGCTCTCGCGCATGATCCCAGTGTCCTCCTGCTCGACGAGCCCACTGTTGGCCTGGATCCCGCGCAACGAGCCTCCTTGCGTGCTCTCCTCGGAGAGCTTGCGGAGACACGAACCGTCCTTCTTAGCACGCACATCCTAGAGGATTTGACGCCGATCGCTCAGAGATTGGTCGTGCTCGATCATGGGAAGGTCCGCTTTGCGGGACAGACAGGTGAGCTGTCGCCTCATGAGGAGGGGACGCAGGGTCTTGAATCGGCATACCTGCGCCTCGTCGGCGGCTGAGACCCTCCGTGTTGCATCGTCGTCCGTCAACGAGAATCGCCCTGACGCAGGCAGGTGTCATCCTCCTGTTGGGGCTGACTGTCTTCCCGGTCTGGGGATGGCCACCGACGACATGGGGGCGTCTGGTCGTGGTCGCCCGGGACTACCAGGTGCTGCCAGGTGCGGTGTCGGCGATCGTGGCAGCCGGAGTGTCTTCGGGATGGTCGCCGAACTCGGTGGTGCCAGGGAGGGCTGGGAACGCCTGGGCTGGCGTGGCAAGACTTGTCGCACCAATCTGTGGCGGTGCAGCCTTCGGTCACATCCTGGCGCTGTCACCCGGTATTTTTCAGGCAGTGGCCGGGTCGAGACTCGTCCCGCTGCGAGCGACCGACCTCATGGGACTCGTCGCCGCCCTGCTGTCGTTCCTGCTGTGGCCATTGGCCGGCACTCTCGCGGGCCTGATGGTGGGTCGTGCCGGGATGCTCGCGGCGCCCCTCCTTGTCGCGTGCTACCTGGCGCCCGCTCAGATCGGCGGCAAGATCCCGCCTTGGGCGCCATTTTGGGGAACAGGCTCCCCCAATGCCGGCCAGGAGCTCGTTCTGAGCACGGAGATCATGCGAGTCGGGCTGTATGCCGCAGTGCTGATCGCTGGCACGTCAGGAGTCGCGGCGCAACTGCTTCCCAGGCGTGGTCGCGTTCTGCGCAACGCGCTGACAGGGGCCGCAGCCATGATCACCGGCGCCGGGAGTCTGCTAACGGTCCCGCTTTACTGGGACGACCCTTCGCCCACTCGCTGGTGCCACAGCATCGCCGAGACCAACTACTGCGATCTTGTCGAGCACCGAGGTGAGGTGATGGTGTGGTCACCATCGGTCGCTGAGCTCGTCTCGATACTCCCGCCTGACGTTCGGCCACGTTCGGTGGAAGGCTCGGCGTTGAACGCCTTGGCTGAGAAGAACGGGGAGTCCAGGCAAGGCATCATGGTCGTGAGCGGCTATGCTGTGGGATCACGAGAGAACACCGCCTTCCAGAGCACGTATCCCGTCGCCGTGGAGTTGTCCGGTGTCCTGGCCTGCACCCAGCACGTCGATGCAGTCACGGGGGCTCCCCTTCCCGGGTATGGGGAGCCGTCCGCCGTCGCGGATGCGGTCCTCGCAAGGTTGATGTCCCGCGCCGGTTTGCCGGCGCCCTCGGCTGCCGACGAGGCGGGCGTGGGTGCCCTGGACGACCCTGCTTTCGAGGAGTGGTTCGCTCGCGAGCTCCCCGCACTGACCCAGTGCCAAGCTGAAGAACCGGAAAGCCGGAATCGTGGCTGAGTGGGGCCGTGGCCGCTATCTCCTTGTCCTTCCTGGTGTCGTTGCGGCAACCTTCCTGCTCTCTTTGGCCTCATGGTTCGTCCAGACAAGGCTCGCGGTGGCAGGAATAGAGGGGAGAGCGGTCCTCGGGTGGGAGTGGACGGCGCTGTTGCTGACCCCCTTCTCCCTTCTCGCCGTCGAACCACGACTGATCGACTTCGAGGGCGGCCGGAGGACGTGGCCTCACGACGCCGTCGGTGGCGCTGCGGCGGTCGTGGCGGTGCCAGCTGGACTGCTGGCGTCGTTCCTGGTCCTGCGGATCCAGGATGGGAACGGCCTCGCGCGCCACGAACAGTTTGGCTTCATTCTGGAATTCCGGGGACTCTATACGGACGTCGCCACCACAATGGTTCTGTTGAACGCGGTGACGCTCGGATGCGTCTCGATGCTAGCCATCCGATTCTTGGGATCGATCGTCGGCGTGCTGACGGCGTGGGGCTTGGGCTTGGCCATGTTCGTCGTCCAGGGTCTAGAAGACTTTCGACCGTGGGTTCCGCTACAGGACGACCCCGCCAACTGGTCCATCGCTCGAGCCACCGTTTCGGTCTTGCTCGCCACGACTGCGATCCGGACATGGGCGGTGCGTGGGAACCCGGCAAGGTGGCGCAACGTACGGCCAGCCGAGGGCCCCCCTCCTCAGGTGTGTGGCGAAGGCGACTCCAGATCGGCCGCTCAGCCGGAACATCCGTTCTAGCGCGACGACCCCACGTTCCGCAGACAGGCCACCAGGCACCCCGCCGCCAGCGCCAGGCCGACGATCCCCGGGACCGCCCCGCCCGCCCCGGTGGCGAGCGCGACGAGGACGCCGGCCGCACCCCATACCCCCGTCGTCACAGCCGCCACCAGACCGGTCCTCAGCGACCAGCGCCGCAGCACCGAGGCGGGCAGCGGCGCCTGGGCGGGCACCGACGCGGCGAGAGCCGTGCCGACGTGCACGAGGAGCAGGCCGAGCGCGGCGGGCAGCAGCGCCCAGTGCCAGGGGCCGTCCACCCCGACCCACCACGAGGCGGCCGCGAAGACCACGAAGAGCGCGGGGGCGATCGTGTGCGGCTGCACGACCACGAGCAGCGAGAGCAGCACCAGGCCGGCCCACGACACCGGCCCGCCGCCGCCGGCGAGCACGAACGACCCGGTGAAGAGGAGGGCCCCGATGAGGCCGGCCCCCCGGACGGTGAGCTGGGCGCGGCTGGCCGAGCGCAGGTCGGTCCACAGGTCGGTCACGACAGCCTCCCGACCCGACCGCGCCGCCCGAGCTGCAGCAGCACGACGTCCAGGCTGCCCGGGCCCAGCCAGGGCACGACCGGCACCCCCTGCGCCTGGACGGCACGGATCTCCCGGTCGCGCTCGAGCATGCGGATCCGCCAGGCCGCCCGGGCCAGGGCGTCGCGCTCGGCGGTCTCGACCACGGTGCCCTCCTCGGGGTCGACCAAGGCGTCGACGACCACGACGGACAACCCGCGACTGGCCAGCATCGCGGCCTGCATGATCGCGTCGGGGGAGACCAGCGCCGAGATCATCACGACCAGCGAGCCGGCGTCCACACCGAGGTGGACGCGGCGCGGGTCGACCTGCTCCACGACGCCGGGCACCACCCGGCAGAGGGTGTCGAGGATGCGCACCCCGTGCCGCCTGCCGGTGCCGGCCGGCACGGTCAGGGGAGTGCGCGCGGAGAGCACCCGCAGGCTCACCCGGTCGCCCTGCTGCAGGAAGTGCTCGGCCACGGCGCCGGCGGCCCGCACCGAGCGGTCCAACGAGCTCGCCCGGCCCCCGACGCCACCGGAGCGGCCCAGGTCGTAGTGCGCGTCGACGAGCAGCGCGACGTGGGTGTCCTGGTCGGCATAGCTGGAGGTCACGTAGAGCTCACCGCCGCCCCTCGTCGACCGCGGCCAGTGGATGCGCCGCAGCCGGTCACCGACCTGGAAGGGCCGCAGCGTCGCGAACTCGGTCCCCTCGCCCGGGCGCGCCGAGCGGTGCGCCCCGACCAGCCCGCGCGGTCGCGGCGCCGGTGCGGAGGAGTCGAAGGCGGTGGGCTCGGGCAGCACGCGCAGCCCCAGCGCCTCCTGCCGCACCGGCCCCCACCGGTAGGAACCCCACGCGCTCACCGCGGCCACCTGGACCGGGCCGATCCGCCGCACGCCCCAGCGCGTCACCCGCACGCCGACGACCAGCCGGCGCAGCCCATCGACGAGCGGTCCGTGCGCGTCCTCGACGGCGCTGGCGTGCAGGACCGGCAGCCCGTCGGCGTCCTCCACCCGGGCGTGGCGCTCGACGGCCACCCCCTCGACGAAGGGCGCCGGCGACAGGGCGGTGGCGACCAGGTCGGTCCCCACGACCGGCTCCACGTCGACCAGCGCCAGGACCTGCTCTCCCTCGCGGACCTGGGCGTGGGACAGCGCGAAGCGCCGCTCGGGCACCTTCCGCGGCCGCGTCACCACGCTCCAGGCCAGCACGACCGCGCACGGCGTCGCCAGCACCAGCAGGTCGGGGCGGCGCCACAGCAGCGCGACGGGCACGGTGAGCACGACGAGCGCCACCGCCCGCACCAGCGCGGGGGTGGGGCGCCACCGGTCCTCGACGGAGCTGCTCATGTCGCTGGTATGCCGTGCGCCGCGCTCAGGCGTCCGTCGCCGTGGTCGCTGCCGAGGCGCCGGTGCGGGCGCCGGGCACCGGCACCTGGCCCAGCGCGGCGTCGACGACCGCCGCACCGCCGGTGTCGGACATCCACAGCTCGGGCTTGATCGAGATGCGGTGGTCCAGGACGGCGTGCGCGACCGCCTTGACGTCCTCGGGGGCGACGTAGTCGCGGCCCTGCACCACGGCATACGCCCTCGAGGTGAGCATGAGGGCGAGGGACCCGCGCGGGGAGGCGCCGACGAGGACCGCGCGGTGGCGGCGGGTGGCGGTGGCCAGCTCGACGCAGTAGCGGGAGATGTCCTCCTCGACCGGGACCGTCTCGACCGCCTCCTGCATGGCGGCGAGGCCGGCGGCGTCGGTGACCGGCGCGAGGTGCTGGTCCTCGGTCCGTCGACCGAGGCGGCGGCGCAGCACGTCCCACTCCTGCTCCGGGGAGGGGTAGCCGAACGACACGCGCATGAGGAAGCGGTCCAGCTGGGCCTCGGGGAGGGGATAGGTGCCCTCGTACTCGACCGGGTTGGCGGTGGCGAGCACGTGGAAGGGCTGCGGGAGGGCGAAGGTCTGGCCCTCGACGGTGACCTGGTGCTCCTGCATCGCCTCCAGCAGCGCCGACTGGGTCTTGGGCGGGGTGCGGTTGATCTCGTCGGCGAGCAGCAGCCCGGTGAAGAGCGGGCCCGGCCGGAAGACGAACTCGGTCTGCTTCTGGTCGAAGACGAAGGAGCCGGTCAGGTCCGAGGGCAGCAGGTCGGGGGTGAACTGCGCACGGGTGAAGTCCAGGCCGAGGGTCTGGGCGAAGGACCGGGCGGCGAGGGTCTTGCCCAGGCCGGGGAAGTCCTCGAACAACACATGGCCGCCCGACAGGATCGTGGTGAGGACCAGCGTCAGCGCCTCGCGCTTGCCGACGACGGCCTGCTCGACGCGGTCGAGCACCTCGCCCGCACGGGCCGCCACCTGCGCGACGGTGAGGACCTCGGTGGTCTGCGTCATAGCTTCTCGATCCCTTCGATGGCGGTGCGCAGCGAGGTGCGGCTGCGCTTGCGGGTGTCCACGGGCGGGGTGGTCAGGTAGCGCCACAGGTGCGCGTCCACGGCGGCCCGGGCGCGCTCGGGCTCGGCGTCCAGGTCGATGCCGTGGCGGGCGCGCAGGCGCTCGGCGGCCAGCTCGCGCAGCACCGGGTAGATCTCGTCGGTGCGGTCGTCCCGCTCGACCGCGTCGCGCAGGTCGCGGCGCAGGCGCACGAGGCGGTAGTCGAGGGCGTCCGGGGGCGCGACCTCCTGGCGGGTGGTCGAGACCCAGTAGGCGCGCTCGGCGCTGCCCCCGGTCGCGGCGATCACCCACGGGACCAGCGCGACGACCAGGGCGCCGAGCAGCACGACCGCGACGGCCTCGGCGACGGAGTAGCGCAACGACCCGACGTAGAAGGCGAGCCCGCCGGCGACGAGCACGAGGGCGGCCAGCAGCAGGGCGCCGCCGCGAGGGTCGCCCGGTGCGCGGGCCTGCCCCTGGAGAGGTATGGGGTGGCGCCGGGTCCGTGCGCCGCGGCCCCGGGGGATGATGCTCACCGGGCGTCCTCCTCGCCGGTGGGCGTGGCGACGCCGCCGGTGGTGGCCGCGCCGGAGGCGTGTGCCGCGGCACGTCGGCGCAGGTCGACGTGGATGCGCTCCAGGGCGTTCACCGCGAGGCTGCGCTGCTCCTCGGTGACCGGGTGG
Source organism: Ornithinimicrobium avium (assembly GCF_003351765.1). Taxonomy (NCBI): domain Bacteria; kingdom Bacillati; phylum Actinomycetota; class Actinomycetes; order Micrococcales; family Ornithinimicrobiaceae; genus Ornithinimicrobium; species Ornithinimicrobium avium. The sequence goes on along the minus strand of NZ_CP031229.1, from coordinate 1,546,492 downwards.
CGGGAGAAGCGGGCCTCGCGATAGGCCTGCGACAGCGTGGTGATGGCCGACGGGTCGACGTCCCAGCGTGCCAGGACGCGGTGCGCCAGCTCGGTCGCGGTCGCGGAGCGGTCCTGCGCGAGGCCGGAGCGGTGCACGGCGTCCTCGAGCGCCACCCAGCAGGCGACGACGGCGTTGCGCGGGTCACCTTCGGACAGCGCCTGGTAGCGGACCTCGTCGCTGGTCGCGTCGAGCAGCGCGACGAGCTCCTCCTCCTCGGCGACCGCCAGGCGCTCCAGCCCGTCCACGCGCTGTCGGCCGAGCCACTTGACGACGAAGGTGAGCGTGGCGACCAGGGCGGCGAGCCACAGGAGCAGCGCGAGGTTGAACGACCACCGGGTGAGGTCCTCCGAGCCCTCCTGCCCGCCCTGCTGCTGCGGGCCGGGGTCGACCACCGTGGTGACCGAGGCGGTCGCCTCGGCGCGGGGCGGCCCCCAGCTGCCCTGCGGCGCGCTGACCAGCGGTGTGCCGTTGCCGGCGCTCCACACGAGCAGCAGCAGGAGCGCCGTCGCGGTCACGACGGCGACGACGACCGTCGAGCTGGTGCCCCTGCGCATGGGGCCAACCCTATGCGCCGGCGGGCTCGCTCACGAGCACGACGTCGCTGACGGCGAGCGTCTCGGCCGGCTCGAGGCGGATCTCCCCGGTGACCTTGCCCGCCGCCCGCAGGTCGGGCAGCGCCGCGCGCACGCGGTCGAGCTCCTGCTGCGGCCCGCAGACGGTGGCCGCGGAGATCTCGGTGCGCATCTTGACCTTGGCCTCCGACTTGGCCCGGCGCAGACCGCTGAGGGCCTCGCCGACCGTCCCGAGCAGTCCGGCGTCCGCGCCGTCGGTCGCCGCCGCCAGCTCCTCGACCACCGGCCAGGGCTGGGTGTGCACCGAGGAGCCTTCCTCGTGCCACCAGCTCCAGACCTCCTCGGCGGCGAAGGACAGCACCGGCGCGAGCAGGCGCAGCTGCACCGAGAGCCCCAGCCGCAGGGCGGCCCGGGCGGACAGCGTCTGCGGCGTCGGGTCGGTGACCGGTCCGTGCTCGGAGAAGGGCCCGCCGTAGGCGCGCTCCTTGACCAGCTCGAGGTAGTCGTCGCAGAAGGACCAGAAGAACGCCTCGGTCGCGTCGAGCGCGGTGGAGTAGTCGAAGTTCTCGTAGGAGGCGGTCGCCCGCTCCACGACGGCGGCCAGCCCGGCCAGCATCGCGCGGTCGATCGGCTCGGTGACCAGGGCGCCGGCCTCGGCCGCCCGCCCGTCATCCCCCGCGGGCAGCTCGCCGAAGCTCAGCGCGAACTTGCTGGCGTTGAGCAGCTTGATCGCCAGCCGGCGGCCGACCTTGATCTGGCCCGGGTCGTCGATGGTGTCCACGCCGGGGCGTGCGGCGGCGGCCCAGTAGCGGACCGCGTCGGTGCCGTGCTGCTCGAGCATCCCGATGGGTGTGGTCGCGTTGCCCTTGGACTTGGACATCTTCTTGCGGTCCGGGTCCAGGATCCAGCCGTTGATGTAGGCGTCGCTCCACGGCAGCGAGCCGTGCTCGAAGTGGGCCCGCACGACGGTCGCGAACAGCCAGGTGCGGATGATGTCGTGGCCCTGCGGGCGCATGTCGAAGGGGAAGATCTTGGCGAACAGCCCGCTGTCGTTGCCCAGCTCGCCGTCCGGGCGGCCGGCGACCGGCCAGCCGGCCGCGATCTGCGGGCTCAGCGACGACGTCGCCCACGTGTCGAGGATGTCCGGATCGCCGGTGAAGCCGCCCGGCTGATCCCGCTGGTCCGCGGTGTAGCCCGCGGGGACGTCCGACATCGGGTCCACCGGCAGCCGGTCCTCGGCGGGGACGAGCACCGTGTCGTAGTCGGTCTGGCCGTCGGCGTGCACGCCGTACCAGACCGGGATCTGGACGCCGAAGAAGCGCTGGCGGCTGACCAGCCAGTCGCCGTTGAGGCCCTCGACCCAGTTGCGGTAGCGGGCGCGCATGAACGCCGGGTGGAAGTCCAGCTCCTCGCCGCGCGCGAGCAGCTGCTCGCGGATCGACTCGTCCTTGCCGCCGTTGCGGATGAACCACTGGCGGCTGGTGACGATCTCCAGCGGCTTGTCGCCCTTCTCGAAGAAGTTGGCCTTGCGCTGGGTCGTGGTCGGCTCACCGTCCAGGTCGCCGGACTCGCGCAGCGCGGCGACGGTGGCCTCGCGGGCGGAGTGGGTGGTCTTCCCGGCCAGCGCGGCGGCATACAGCTCCTCGCCCGGACCGCCGGCCACCCAGGCGGGCGTCTCGGACTGGAACCGGCCGCTGCGGGTGATGACCGAGCGGGTGGGCAGGCTCAGCTCGCGCCACCACTGCACGTCGGTCATGTCGCCGAAGGTGCAGCACATCGCGATGCCCGCGCCCTTGTCCATCTCGGCCATCGGGTGCGCGAGCACCGGGACCTCGACCCCGAACAGCGGCGAGGTGACCGTGGTGCCGAACAGTGCGGCATACCGCTCGTCGTCGGGGTGCGCGATGAGCGCGACCACCGAGCAGATGAGCTCGGGACGGGTGGTCTCGATGTAGACCGGGCCGGCGCCGTCCGTGCGGTGGAAGGCGACACGGTGGTAGGCCCCCGGGTAGTCGCGGGCCTCGAGCTCGGCCTGGGCGACCGCGGTCTGGAAGGTGATGTCCCACAGGCCCGGCGCCTCGGCCTGGTAGGCCTCGCCGCGCGCGAGGTTGCGCAGGAAGGCCTGCTGGGCGACGGCGCGGGAGCGGTCGTCGATCGTGCGGTACTGGACGTTCCAGTCCAGGGCCAGCCCCAGGCGGCGGAAGGTGTCCTCGAAGGTCTTCTCGTCCAGGACCGTGAGCTCCTCGCAGAGCTCGATGAAGTTGGCGCGGCCGACCGGCTGCTGGTCCGCGGCGCGGGTGCTCCGGCCCTCCCCACCCTGCTGCGGCGGGGCGAACCCCGGGTCGAAGGGCAGGGTCGCGTCGCCGCGCACGCCGTAGTAGTTCTGGACGCGGCGCTCGGTCGGCAGCCCGTTGTCGTCCCAGCCGATCGGGTAGAAGACGTGCTTGCCCGTCATCCGGTGGTAGCGCGCCAGGCAGTCGGCCTGGGTATAGCCGAAGACGTGGCCCAGGTGCAGGCTGCCGGACGCCGTCGGCGGCGGGGTGTCGACGGCGAAGATCTGGCTGCGCTCGGCGGCCAGCGCGGCGTCCCGGTCGAAGCGGTAGACGTCGCGGTCCTTCCATACCTGCGCCCACTTCTCCTCCAGGCCGTCGACGGACGGGCGCTCGGGCAGGGTCGCCGGGCGCGAGGGATCGAGTGAGCGTGCAGTCATACCCTGCATTGTCCCAGACGGCTCACCGTGCTCCGCCCCGCGCCGGGACCGGCTCAGGCGGCCCGGCGGGCGGCGACGCGCCGCACCGTCCTGGCCAGCATGAGCACCAGCAGCAGGATGCCCACGTAGCCGTTGATGACGTAGACGACGTTGACCATCTGGGAGAACGGCACGAGCAGCCCGATGAAGGTGCCCAGCGCCGCCAGCCCGACGGCCAGCAGCCGGAAGTGCGGGCTGCGGTCGACGAAGAAGCGCGCGGCGACGGTCCACAGCAGCGGCACGGCCGTGGTGTAGATGCCGGCGACGATGATGATCGAGAAGGTGCTCGCCAGCGCAGGGCTGACGTCCCGGGCGAGGGCGAGCATCGGGATCTCCATCCCGGCGACCGTGTCGATGTTGGCCAGCAGGCCCAGCCCCACCACGATGCACGCGACGGAGAACGCCGCAGCGCCCAGGGAGCCGCCGACGGCGGCCTCCTTGCTGCTGCGGGTCGTCCGGCCCATCGCCGCGAGGAAGGCGGCCAGCCAGAGCATGCAGAACCCGACGTAGGACAGCCCGGCGAGGAACCAGTTGTCCGAGGCGGTCGTGAGGTCCAGGCTCGGCAGTGCGGCGTGGCCCTCGGCGACGCCGCCCGGGTTGCGCAGGACGGCGGCCAGGCCCAGGCCGATCGCGAGGACGACGATGACCGGCCCGATCCGGCCGATGACGTCGGTGAGCCGGGTCAGGCCGAAGCCGACGGTGACCACGGCGACCACCGCCAGGCCGATGCCGCCGGAGGCGACGGGCAGGTCGTACTGCTCCTTGAAGAGCGCGCCCATCCCCGCGACCATGACGGTGAAGGAGAGGAAGATGAACACGATCGAGAAGTAGTCGTAGAAGGTCCCGAGGACCTTGCCGCCGTAGTAGTGGTAGATCAGGCCGGGCCGCTCGAACTGCTGCTCCTGCCCCGCCTGGAGGAACTCCACGCACACGTAGGTCATCAGCACGAGCACCACCAGTCCGGTGCCGAAGACGCCCCAGTAGCCGTAGGAGGCGAAGTACTGCAGGATCTCCTGGCCGGTGGCGAAGCCCGAGCCGATGAGGAAGGCGATGATCGCGCCGGCGATGACGATCACCCGCCCCCAGCGGACCCCCGTGGGCTCGGCGGTGGTGGTCGTGGCGGTACGGACGGTCTCCGGGCTCATCCTCGGGCCTCAAGATCTCTCTACTCGGCAATGAGTCGACAACTTATATATGAGTTGTTCCACCGAGTATGCCCGGACCTGCGGACAGAGTCAACGGCCCCCGGTCGCTCAGGCGATGCCGCGGCCCGGGTTCATGATGCCCAACGGGTCGAAGAGCGCCTTGACCGTGCGCTGGCGCGCCACCTCGGCCTCGCCGAGCTCCTCGGCCAGCCACGGCACCTTCTGCTGGCCGACGCCGTGCTCGCCGGTGACCGTCCCGCCCAGCGCCCAGGCGGCCCGCACGAGGTCGTCGAACGCCTGCTCGGCCGCGGCGACGCTGGCCGGGTCGGCGTCGTCGTAGAAGAAGCACGGGTGCAGGTTGCCGTCGCCCGCGTGCCCGCTGCACGTCGCCTCCAGCCCGTGCCGGTCGGCGACCGCGTGCACCTGCTCCACGAGCTCGCCGAGCCGGGCCACCGGCACGCACACGTCCTCGATGAAGCGGGGGCCCCTGGCCTTCAGGGCGGGGTTGAGCACCCGCCGGCCCTCCAGCAGCAGGTCGGCCTCGGCCCGGTCCTCGGCCACGGCCACCTCGGTGGCGCCGGCGGCGGTGAGCGCAGCGGCATACGCGTGGACGTCCTCGAGCGCGTGGCCCGCGCGGTCGGACTGCACCAGCAGCACCCCGCCGCTGCCGGTCGGGAAGCCGTAGTCGCCGTAGGCCGAGATGGCGTCGACGCTGGGGCCGTCGAGCAGCTCGACCAGGCTCGGGGTATGCCGTTGCTCCCGCAGGGCGGCGACGCCCGCCATCGTGGTGGCCAGGGTGGGGAAGACGGCGAGCACGGTCAGTGCCGGGTCGCCGAGCGGCACCATCCTGAGCACCGCCTCGGTGACCACGCCCAGCGTGCCCTCCGACCCCACGAACAGCCCGGTGAGGTCGTAGCCGGCCACCCCCTTGGCGGTGCGCCGGCCGGTGCGGACCACGTCGCCGCCGGGCAGCACGACCTCGAGCCCGCGGACGTAGTCGGCGGTGACGCCGTACTTCACGCAGCACAGGCCGCCGGCGTTGGTCGCGACGTTGCCGCCGATCGAGCACATCGCGCTGCTCGCGGGGTCCGGCGGGTAGGCCAGTCCGTGCTCGGCCGCCGCCGCCTTGAGGTCGGTGTTGACGACGCCCGGGCCGACCACCGCGATCCGCTCGACCGAGTCGATCTCGACGGTGCGCATGAGCTCGGTGGACAGCACGATGCCGCCGGGCAGGGCGCAGGCGGCGCCGGTCGTGGCGGTCCGCGCGCCCTGCGGGACGACCGGGACCCGGTGCTCCGCGGCATACCGGAGCGTGGTGACGACGTCCTCGCGCGAGCGGGCGCGCACGACGGTGAACTCCTCTCCCGTCAGCGTCGCCGCCTGCGGGTAGGCGTCGGCCCCGTAGCCGGCCGCGACCGAGGGATCGGTGACCACCCGGTCGCCCAGCAGGTCGTGCAGGCCGGCGGTCACGGAACTCATCCTGCGAGCCTAGCGACCAAGGATCGCTAGGGCGTTGCTGGTGGCGCGGTCCCGGTGGCCGTTGTCGACTTAAGCTCCGCCACGCACAGGTAGGACCCGACCCCTCCTGACGGGAACGAGTGTCGGTCCACCCTGTCCACCCTTGTCGCGGGACGTGTGCCGCGCCGAACGAAGAGGGCTGCTATCCGGAACGTGCTGCGGGGCCAATGCATAGGCACGTCCAGTCCCTCTTGCCCGCACGCGAGCCAGCCATGCAGGTTCCTCCGGTGATGTGATGGGGAGTCCCAGTTCGCTGGGGCGTCCCAGTGAACGACCCACTCTTCGATCTGTATGGCCACCGGGTGCGTGCCGACCGGGCTCATATAAGTGCCGACGTGAGGATACGGGATTCTGATCAAGGGAAACGCAGCCACCGGAGTGGCTCGATCAGAAGAATGATCGTCCATGTGCACCAGCGCGAGGGGATGATGGGCGACCGCCCCAACCCGCAGATCCAGGCTTTGATCCTGGATTTGCCATGCCGGTATCATGCAAGGGTGCCTTAGCGTTTCAAATGTTTGCTGCATTCTTCACCCAGTCGGGGCAGCGCGGCCAGTACCCAAGGCAATAGGAGGTGACGACTCCTTTTGGATCGCCGTCCGTGAGGACCCGTCTGTCGTGCACTGTGCGCACTGTCGTGCTGCCAACGACCTTGCACGTCCGCCAAGGACCCCAGCCTGTGCATTCGTACTTGTGGACCACCTGGTAATATACGGTGGACGATGCTTGGTCCTCCCAGTTGGGTGTGTATGCGGTGGCTGCTCGGACGGCGCGCGTGGTGAGGTTGTGTTTTCCTGAATACTTGGCGTAGCCCCAGCCGCTATCTCCACCCGGGTCCCAGTATCCGAGCCGCACCTGAATCTTGCGACCTCGATAGTCCGTCCAGCTCGACAGCCGTTGATAAATCCCGGTCCCCATCGGCTCCATGTCGGTGTCCTCGTCAGCCCATGCGCCAGCCCCATCGGTCATGGCGCGGTCGATGTCTGCAGAACTGATTCCGATCGCTTGGAGGTCATGCATGGACACGGAGTTGTCGGCTGCCACCGGTACGTCTCCGAAGGCCGAGAAGGAGACAGCTCCGTAGTTATTGGGGTCCGCATCCAGGCTTGCGAGGACTGGTGGCGGTCCAGAAGCCATCATGCCTACGAAGACCCCTAGTGCCAAGGCGCCTCGACGGACGGCGGTGAACCAGGCGAAGTCCTTCACCCTGAGCGAACTACCTCCCTTGTAGCGAGTCCCTGACGTGGATGTGGCCACGCACTTGGTCCTGCCCGGCGAGCCTAGCGCCGGGGAGACGACGGTGCACGAGAAGCACCCTGCCTGCGACATCGGTCGTTCGCCTGGCGAGGGTGGCCGCGGTTGGTCGCACCGCGCATCCAGCCGTACCATGGGCGGCACAGGCGTCCGAGCCGTCATCAGCGGCGAGCCTGCGGAAGAACGGCCCCCGCACGACCGGCGGGTGCGCCTACTAGACCCGCACGGGGCAGGCCCGTCACAGCCGCAGCAGTGAGTGGCACGTCGCCATCGGCGTGCAAGCGAGGTGGTACCGCGGTGCCCGCCCGGCCCAGCCGGGGGAGCGTCGTCCTCAGCAGTGACACGGCAGAGACCGCATACCCCAGAAGACCGCACCACTCACGAGGAGCCGCCCCGATGGCCTACCCGCTCACCAGCACCTCCGGCGCCGCGCTGACCAGCTCTCCGCGCTTCCCGGAGATCGAGGAGGCGGTGCTCGCCTACTGGAAGGAGCACGGGACCTTCGTCAGGAGCGTCGAGCAGCGCCCCGCCGGGCAGGACGGCGACAACGAGTACGTCTTCTACGACGGCCCGCCCTTCGCCAACGGCCTGCCGCACTACGGCCACCTGCTCACCGGCTACGTCAAGGACGTCGTGCCGCGCTACCAGACGATGCGCGGGCGCCGGGTCGAGCGCCGCTTCGGCTGGGACACGCACGGGCTGCCGGCCGAGCTCGAGGCGATGGCCCAGCTGGGCATCAAGACCAAGGAGGAGATCCTCGAGCTGGGGATCGAGGCGTTCAACGCCAAGTGCCGCGAGTCGGTCCTGCAGTACACCAGCGACTGGGAGGACTACGTCACCCGCCAGGCGCGCTGGGTCGACTTCGAGGGCGACTACAAGACGCTCAACGTCGGCTACATGGAGTCGGTGCTGTGGGCGTTCAAGAGCCTCTACGACAAGGGCCTGGTCTACGAGGGCTTCCGCGTGCTGCCTTACTGCTGGAACGACCAGACGCCGCTGTCCAACCACGAGCTGCGGATGGACGACGAGGTCTACCAGGTGCGCCAGGACCCGGCGGTCACCGTCGGCGTGCGGCTGCTGCCGGGCGACTCTCCCGACCCGGTGCTCGACGGCGCGCTCGCGCTCGTCTGGACGACGACCCCGTGGACGCTGCCGGCCAACCTGGCGGTCATGGTCGGTGAGGACATCGAGTATGTCGTGGTGCGTGCCCCGCTCCCCGGAGCCGGGGAGGACGCCGAGCCGGCGCGCTACCTGATCGCCAAGGAGCGGCTCACGGCATACAGCAGCGAGCTCGGAGGTGAGGACGCAGCGCCCGAGGTCCTCGCGACCTACGCCGGCAAGGAGCTGGCGGGACGCTCCTACGTGCCGCCGTTCACCTACTACCAGGGCTGGCAGCGGGCGCACCGCGTCGTCGTCGCCGAGTTCGTCACGACCACGGACGGCACCGGGCTGGTCCACACGGCCGGCGCCTTCGGTGAGGACGACAAGGTGGTCACCGACCGCGAGGGCATCGAGCCGGTCATGCCGGTCGGCCCGGACGGTGCCTTCCTGCACCCGGTCGACGAGTACGCGGGCATGCTGGTCTTCGACGCCAACGCACCGATCCAGGAGCACCTGAGGGCGGCGACGCTCAACCAGCTGCCCCGCACCGACGAGCACCCCGTCCTGCTCGACCAGGGCGCGGTCGCCGCCGGCACGGTGCTGCTGCGCCGCGAGACCTACGCCCACTCCTACCCGCACTGCTGGCGCTGCCGGCAGCCGCTGATCTACAAGGCCGTCTCGTCCTGGTTCGTCGAGGTGACGAAGCTCAAGGACGACATGCTGGCCACCAACGAGCAGATCACCTGGGTGCCCGAGCACGTCAAGCACGGCCAGTTCGGCAAGTGGCTGGAGAACGCGCGCGACTGGTCCATCAGCCGCAACCGCTTCTGGGGCAGCCCGATCCCGGTGTGGCGCAGCGACGACCCCGAGCATCCCCGCATCGACGTCTACGGCTCGCTGGCGCAGCTCGAGGCCGACTTCGGACAGCTCCCGCGGGACCGCGAGGGCAACGTCGACCTGCACCGGCCGTTCGTCGACGAGCTGACCCGGCCCAACCCCGACGACCCGTCGGGGAGGAGCACGATGCGGCGCGTCGAGGACGTCCTCGACGTGTGGTTCGACTCCGGCTCGATGAGCTACGCCCAGGTGCACTACCCGTTCGAGAACGCCGAGTGGTTTGAGCACCACTTCCCGGCCGACTTCATCGTCGAGTACATCGGCCAGACCCGCGGGTGGTTCTACACGCTGCACATCCTGGCCACGGCACTCTTCGACCGGCCGGCCTTCCAGAACTGCATCAGCCACGGCATCGTCCTGGGTAACGACGGGCAGAAGATGTCCAAGTCGCTGCGGAACTACCCGGACGTGCGCGAGGTCTTCGCCCGCGACGGCGCCGATGCGATGCGCTGGTTCCTGATGTCCTCGCCGATCCTGCGCGGCGGCAACCTGGTCGTCACCGAGCAGGGCATCCGCGACGGCGTGCGCCAGACGATGATCCCGCTGTGGAACGCCTGGTACTTCTACGGGCTCTACGCCAACGCCGCGGGCTACGAGGCGTCGTGGTCGACGGGGTCCACCCACGAGCTGGACCGCTACGTCCTGGCCAAGACCCGCGACTTCGTGGACACGGCGCAGGGCGCCTACGACCGCAACGACATCGCGACCGCCGCCGACGCGATCCGCGAGTTCGTCGACGTCCTCACCAACTGGTACATCCGCCGCTCCCGCGACCGCTTCTGGGCCGAGGACCACGAGGCGTTCGACACGCTCTACACCGTGCTCGAGGTCACCTGCCGGGTCGCCGCCCCGCTGCTCCCGCTGCTCACCGAGGAGGTATGGCGCGGGCTCACCGGTGGTGAGTCGGTCCACCTCACGGACTGGCCGGACGCCGAGGACCTGCCCGCCGACGCCGACCTGGTCGCGGCCATGGACACGGTGCGCGAGGTGTGCTCGGCCGCGCTCGCGCTGCGCAAGGGTGAGGGGCTGCGGGTCCGCCTGCCGCTGGCGTCGCTGACCGTGGTCACGCCGCACGCCGAGATGCTGGAGGGCCGCCCGGCCCTGGCCGACCTCGTGCGCGACGAGGTCAACGTGCGGGAGCTGGTCCTCCTCGACCCCGCCGCGCTGGGTGCCGAGGACGAGGTGCAGGTCGAGCAGCGGCTCACCGTCAACGCCCGGGCGGCAGGACCGCGCCTGGGCAGGGACGTCCAGGCCGCGATCCGGGGCTCCAAGACCGGTGACTGGTCGGTCGCCGAGGACGGGACCGTGACCTCCGGCGGTCTCCAGCTGCTCGAGGGCGAGTACGCCCTGGAGACCGTGGTGTCCGACGAGCACGGCGCCTCCCGCGCGACCGCGATGCTGCGCGGGCAGGGCGGCGGTTTCGTCGTCCTCGACACCGAGGTCACCGAGGACCTGGCCCGCGAGGGACTGGCCCGCGACCTCGTCCGCGGCGTCCAGGGTGCCCGCAAGGAGGCTGGTCTGGACATCACCGACCGGATCAGCCTGACCGTCGTGGGCGACGACGAGGTCTGGGACGCGGCGACCGCCCACCAGAGGCTGGTCATGGACGAGACGCTCGCCGTACAGTTCGGCGCAGCGGGCGCCGGCACGCCGCTGCCGAGGGCCAAGCACCACGGGCTGGGCGGCGGGAGCGACCCCGACGGCGGGACGCAGCCGCGCCCCACCGCATACACGACGACCGCCGACCTCGGCGGCGGCCACGAGGTGGAGCTGATGATCGTCAAGGTGGAGGCACGATGAGCGACCAGTTCTTCGACGGCAACGAGCTGCCGCTCTCGCCCGCCGCGGCGGTGCCGGACGTCCCCGTCCGCCGGGGCGCCGAGCCGCCGGTCGACCCGGCGCTGCGGGCACGCTACGACCAGGTGGTCCAGGACATCCTGGCCCGCACGCCGGAGCACATGCCCGAGCCGACCCTGCACCGGGTGGCGCGGGTGATGGAGCTCATGGGCGACCCGCAGCGGGCGTTCCCGATGATCCACCTGACGGGCACCAACGGCAAGACGTCGACGACCCGGATCGTCGAGCGGATCCTGCGTGAGGCCGGGCTGCGCACGGGCCGGTTCACCAGCCCGCACCTGCACGACATGCGCGAGCGGATCAGCCTGGACGGCGAGCCGGTCGGGATCGAGGCCTTCCTCGCCGCCTACGAGGAGGTCATGCCCTTCGTGGAGATGGTGGACGCCGAGTCGATGGCGAGCCAGGCCGAGCAGCGGCACGTGCGGATGACCTACTTCGAGGTCGTCGTCTGCCTGGCCTTCGCCGCCTTCGCCGACGCCCCGGTCGACGTGGCCGTCGTCGAGGTCGGGCTGGGCGGCGTCTGGGACGCGACCTCGGTCGCCGACGGGACCGTCGCGGTCGTCACCCCGATCAGCCTGGACCACACCCGGCTGCTCGGCTCGACGATCGAGGAGATCGCCACCGAGAAGGCCGGGATCATCAAGGCGGGCGCGATCGCCGTCGTCGGCGTGCAGGAGCCGGAGGCGATGAGCATCCTGACCGCGCGCTGCGAGGAGGTCTCCGCGACCCTGCAGGCCGAGGGCGTCAGCTTCGGCGTGCTGGCCCGCGAGGTCGGCGTCGGCGGCCAGCAGATCTCGCTGCGCGGGCTCGCGGCCGACTACCCGGACCTGTTCCTGCCGCTCTTCGGCGAGCACCAGGCCCACAACGCCGCGATCGCGGTGGCCGCCGTGGAGGCCTTCCTCGGCGGCGGGGAGCAGCCGCTGACGGCCGACGTCCTGCACGCGGGGCTCGCCGGCGTGACCTCGCCCGGGCGCCTGGAGATCGTCCGCCGCTCGCCGACCGTGATCGTCGACGCCGGACACAACCCCGCCGGGATCCAGGCGCTGGTCGAGGCGGTGCGCGAGTCCTTCACCTTCACCCGGCTGGTCGGCGTGCTGGCCGTGCTGGAGGACAAGGACGCCGAGCCCATGGTCCAGGCCCTCGAGCAGGTCCTCGACCACGTCGTGGTGACCCGGACCACCTCGCCGCGGGCGATCCGTCCGGCGCGCCTCGGCGAGCTCGTGGCCGAGTACTTCGGCGAGGACCGCGTCACCGTCGTGCCGGACCTGCCCGACGCGCTCGACGTCGCGGCAGCGCTGGCCGACGAGGGCGGCGGCGTGGGCGGGGCGGTGCTGGCCACCGGGTCGGTGACGACCGCCGCCGAGGTGCGCGCGCTGCTGGGCGTCACCACGACCTGATGTCAGGCGCCTGTGTCAGGCATCCACAGGGCTCGGACCCTGGCAGTGCCTGACACAGGTGCAGGACACCGTCGCGGGCCGCTCAGCCGCCGTGGCCCTCGGGCCCGCCGGTGCTCAGGTCCAGGTCCTGGGTCGCGCCCGGGGCGGGGGCCGTGGCCGCGGCACCGTCCTCCAGCCAGGCCGACACGTCCTCGCGGGGCTGCGAGCCGCGCTCGACGAGCATGTCGTTCATCAGCCGGATCTCCCCGACCTGCGCGACGGACATCCGCTCGGCGGCCGCCAGCACGCGGGGGTCCTCGGCCAGGTCGAGGGCGGCCTCGGCCATCTCGACGCCGGCGAGGTGGTGGGTGAGCATCAGCTGCAGGAAGAGCACCTCGGCCTCCTCGCCGGAGGCCTCCGTGAGCTGCTGCAGCTCGGTCGGGGAGGCCATGCCGGCCATCGCCACGCCGGGGGGCAGGTCCATGTCCATGTGATCGGTGCCCATCCAGGCCATCCGCGCCTCGCCGCGCGCCCGGGGCAGACCCCATTCGCCCAGCCAGGTGGCCATCATGCCGCGCTCGAAGCCCTGGTTGTTGTCGATGTCGACGGCCAGGCGGCGCACAGCCTCGTCGTCGGTGCGCTGCATGACCAGCTGGGACATCTCCACGGCCTGCGCGTGGTGCTCGCTCATGTCACGGGCGAAGCCCGCATCGGCGCTGGAGTCTGCGGGACGGTGCGGGCCGAAGGCCACCCACCCCAGCAGCACGCCGAGGCAGAGGGAGACGATCGTGACGGCTGCGAGCGCGGGCGCGCCGAAGGTGCGCCACCTCTCGCGCGTGCTGCCCGACCCAGGCTCTGCGTCCGCAGGCACGACCGCCGCCTCCGGGCCGCCGACCGGCTCGGTCACGACCCGGCCACCAGGCTCACGTCGGTCCCGCCGGTGCACGCGGCGCCCGGCTCGGGAGTCTGCGGGCCCTGCTTGTACTCGCGGATGAACGCCTTGAGCGTCTTCTCCTCCGCGGAGTCCAGGCTCAGCTGGTGGTCCCAGGCGGTGGCGATCACCGGCGACTCCTGGTCCTCGACCGGGGAGACCAGCATGTAGTCCTCGTCGCCCAGCTCCTCCAGCAGCGCGACCTGGTCGGCCGGCAGGTCGGGCCGGTAGCTCAGCCACACCGCGCCGTGCTCCAGGGAGTGCACGGCGTGCTCGGTGCGGACCGGCTCGGAGTAGACCCCGCAGTTCCACCAGGCAGGGTGGTGCGGGCCGCCCGCGGGCACCGCGGAGTCGTAGTCGATCGGGGTCGTGCGGTGGTCGCCGCCGGTGTTCTCGGACACCGTGACCGCCGACAGGTCGGCGGTCGCCGGGCTCTCCCTGATGATGACGAAGGCCACGGAGCCGACGATGGCCGCCACGACGAGGGCGGCCACGCCCCAGATGAGAGCACCGCGGGTGCGCTCGGCCGAGCGGGACGCCTTCTGGATCTGGGCGACCTTCGCCGCGCGTGCGTCGGTCGGCTTCGTGCTGCGGTCGGGTCGGGGCACGGCTGCTCCTGGTGGTGACGCGGGGGAGCGGCGGGCCGGCTCCCGGGGACAGGCGCACAAGAATAAGTGGTCCCGCTGACAGGGGGCTGGGGCCGGGGTCTGGGAGAATCACCCGGTGACCTCATCGACGCACCCGGACGTGCTGCGACCGCCCGCGCGCCCCGGCCCCACCACCCGCCGGCTGTGCGGGGCCGCTCTCGTCGCGCAGGCGCTCAGCGTCTTCCTCGGCTCCCTCGTCGCCTGGCGGCTGGCGAGCACGCTCGACAGCGGCTCGGGGACGACGCTGCTGTTGGCCGGCGTCGGCCTCGCCGTCCTCTGCCTGGTGACCGTCGGCGCGCTGCGCACGAGCGCCGGGATCTGGCTGGGGTGGCTGTGTCAGGTGCTCACGCTGGCCAGCGCGTTCCTGCTGCCGGCGATGCTGGTCGTCGGCCTCATCTTCGCCGTGCTGTGGTGGGTCTGCCTGTCCAACGGGCTGCGCATCGACGCGGACAAGGCACGGTTCGCCGCCGAGGCCGGCTGACGGTGGACTTCCTCACCGCCGCGATCCTCGGTCTCGTGCAGGGTCTCACCGAGTTCCTGCCCGTCTCCTCCAGCGCGCACATCTCCATCGTCGGGCGTCTCCTGGGCCAGGAGGACCCGGGCGCCGCGTTCACCGCGATCAGCCAGCTCGGCACCGAGGCGGCGGTGCTCCTCTACTTCTGGCGCGACATCGTGCGGATCATCAGGGCATGGTTCGCCTCGCTGGCCGGGCGGGTGCCGCGCAACCACCCCGACGCCATGCTCGGCTGGTGGGTGATCCTGGGCACCCTGCCGATCGGGCTGCTCGGCCTGTTCCTGCAGGACTGGATCGAGACCGACCTGCGCAGCCTGTGGCTCACCGCCACGATGCTGCTCGTCTTCGCGCTGGTGATCCTCGCCGCCGAGCGCGTCGGGACGCAGCGGCGCGAGCTGTCCGAGCTGACCTGGCAGCACGGCCTGGCTTTCGGCTTCTGGCAGGCGCTGGCGCTCGTGCCCGGCGTCTCGCGCAGCGGCGGCACCATCGCCGGTGGTCTGTTCATGGGCTACACGCGTGAGGCCGCGGCCCGCTACTCCTTCCTGCTGGCGATCCCGGCGGTCCTGGCCTCCGGGAGTCTGCAGGTGGTCAAGGTCGCCACCGGTGACGCGATCGGCAGCGGCACCGCGTGGGGACCCATCTGGCTGGCCACCGCGATCGCCTTCCTCGTCGGGTATGCCGTGATCGCGTGGTTCATGCGCTACATCACCACGCACACGTTCACGCCGTTCATGATCTACCGGATCGTGCTGGCGCTGGTGCTCTTCGGCCTGCTGGGCACCGGGGTGCTGGCCGCCTGACCCCGGCGGCTGGCTAGCCTTGACCCCGTGACCGAGACCCCGCAGACCGAACGCTCCCTCGTCCTCGTCAAGCCCGACGGCTACCGCCGGGGGCTCACCGGCGAGGTGCTGCGCCGCATCGAGGCCAAGGGCTACACCCTCGCCGCGCTCGCGGTCGTGAGCCCGACCCGTGAGCAGCTCGCCGCGCACTACGCCGAGCACGAGGGTAAGCCCTTCTACGAGCCGCTCCTGGAGTTCATGTCCTCCGGTCCGGTGACCGCGGCCGTCGTCGAGGGCAACGGCTGCATCGCCGGCTTCCGGGCGCTCGCCGGGGCGACCGACCCGACCGCGGCCGCGCCGGGCACCATCCGCGGCGACCTGGGCCGCGACTGGGGCGTGCAGGTCCAGCAGAACATCGTCCACGGCTCCGACTCCGCACGGTCCGCGGCGCGGGAGACGGCCATCTGGTTCCCCGAGCTCGGCTGAACCCACCGCGCAGGCAGTGACCGCAGACGGTCCCTGCCCGACCCTTCTCCTCAGCCCGATGTATCTGGCGGGCGGCTCGTCCCTCTGACCCGGGCAGCAGGTGCGCCATCACCACTACGCTGTGAGCCACCTGGGACCGAGGGAAGGACCACCCGATGACGATGCGAGACCACGTGCTCCCGCGCGTGCACCCCTGGGCCCTGGCGCAGTACGACGCCCGGGTCCTCGACCCGGACTCCGACCTGCGGCCTGCCGGCTCGGACCCGTGGTCGGGGGGGCTGGCTCCCACCGCATACCGCCGCTCGACCCTGCTGGTCAGCGGTCTGCCCGGCGGACGGGCCGCCGGGACCGTCGAGCGGCTGCGGGGCGTCGTCGAGCAGCGTGGGCTCGCTGTCACGCTGGACGTCGACCCGCGGGACGAGGCCGTGGAGAAGCGCACCGGTGAGCTGGAGGGCGACCTGCGCGAGCTCGTGGACCGCCTCTACCGGACCCGGGTGCTGCTGACCCCGGCCTCGGACGGGCCGAGCCGCCCGGTGGACGCCTGGGAGATCCTCCTCGCCGCCCGGGCCGAGCTGGGCACCGAGGTGGAGGTCGACCTCGAGCACCTGATGCTCGCCTGCCCCGACGGCACGGACGACGCGTCCGCCGGTCCCGCGAAGGCGGCGGGCGGCACGAAGGACGGCGGCACCGGCGGCGTCATCCCGCTGGAGGTGCAGCCGCAGGGCTACTGGGAGAGCCACGGGACCAAGCCCGGGCCGAAGCCGCAGGGCTACTGGGAGAGCCACATCGCCGACCTCGGGGGTGGGCGGGCCGCCGACGGCGCCGCGCCGCAGGACGCCGAGAAGCAGCAACCCCAGGGCTACTGGGAGAGCCACCGCGTGTCCCACCCCGACGCGAGGACCCCGCGCGGTGACGCCCAGGCCGGTGCCTCGACCGGTGAGCAGGGCTGGGGGACCCAGGGCTACTGGGAGAGCCACGGCTACTGGGAGAGTCACGGCGGGACCGGCAGCGCCGGCGTCGCGCCGCGCACGCCGGTCGCGCTGGTCGTCGCCGACCCGGCACCTCGGGACAGGCCGAAGTCGCGCACGCCGGTGGTCGCCGTGCCGGACACCGGCCTCGGCCCGCACCCGTGGTTCGGCGACGCCTCCCGGTCCTTGGTCACCAGGACGCTGGCCGGGTTCCCGCTGGCCGTGCCGCCCGGCCCCGACCCGGAGACGGTCGGCGTCGAGGACGACCTGGTCGGTCTGCGCGCCCCGAAGAGCGGGCACGGCACCTTCGTCGCCGGTGTCGTCCGCCAGACGGCACCCTCCGCCCGGCTCCTCGCGCTGCCGGTCCTCGACATCAGCGGCGCGGCCGCCGAGGGGGACGTCCACCAGGCCCTGGTCGCGCTGCTCGTGGGCCACTGCATCGCCCAGGACGCGTCATCGCCGGACCTGTCGGCCGACGGCACGGTCGTGGACGTCCTGTCCATGTCGCTCGGTTTCTACCACCAGTCCGCCACCCTGCTGACCGCCCACCCGGTGCTGGACCTGCTGCGGGCCTTCGCCGACCGCGGGGTGGTCGTCGTGGCGGCGGTCGGCAACGACTCGACCCGCAGGCCGCTCTACCCGGCCGCCTGGGCCCATGGTCCGGGACGCCCCGAGCACAAGGACCTGCCGGTCCTCGCCGTCGGGGCCCTCAACCCCGACGGGCGCAGCGTGGCGACCTTCTCCAACTCCGGCCCGTGGGTCACCGCCTTCCGCGAGGGCGTGCACGTGGTGAGCACGCTGCCCTGCCTCGACGCCTCCGCCCGGCCGGCGATCGCGCTGGAGGCAGACGGCCACCCGCGCGCGACCGTCGACCCGGACGACCTGCGCGGCGGCTTCGGGGTGTGGAGCGGCACGAGCTTCGCCACGCCGGTGCTCGCCGGACGGCTGGCCGGTCGGCTGCACGCGGCCGGCGCCGAGGACGTCAGGCCGCAGGCCATGGTGGAGCGGGCCTGGAAGGGTCTGGACGAGGAGCTGGGGTGGACGACATGAGCGCGGGACCGGAGGCGGCCCACCAGCGGGTGGCCGAGGCGTTCGCGGCCTACCGGGCCGGGCAGACCGAGGCGATGGCCGAGCTGGTCGACTCCCTGACCCCGCTGCTGTGGCACGTCGCCCGCTCCCACGGATGCGCCCGCGAGGGCGCCGAGGACGTCGTCCAGACGGCGTGGCTGCGCCTGGTGGACCACGCCGAGGAGATCCGCGAGCCGGAAGCGGTCGTGGGCTGGCTCGTCGTGGCCGTCAAGCGCGAGGCCTGGCGGGTCTCCCGCCAGGACCGGCAGACCGAGCACGACGAGACGGGCACGGTGGACCCGGGGGCCACCGACCCCGGCCCCGAGGTGCTGGCGGTGCTGACCGAGCAGCAGCGGCTCCTGTGGGAGCACGTGCACGGGCTGCCGGAACGCTGCCACCAGCTCCTGCGGGTGGTGGCCTTCTGGCACCGCCCGGACTACGAGCAGGTGTCCGCGGCCCTGGGCATGCCGCGCGGGAGCATCGGACCCACCCGGGGCCGGTGCCTGGACAAGCTGCGCACCGCACTGACGAGCGACCCGCGATGGGGAGGACGAGGATAACGATGAGCAGAGACACCGCACTGGAGCCCATGGACTCCGTCGACCACGAGATCCTGGAAGCGCTGCACTCCCTGTGGTCGCACACCGATCCCTGCCCGGCGGACCTCGTCGACCGGATCGGTTTCGCGCTGACCGTCCGGGAGATGCACGCCGAGGTGGCCCGGCTGACCGAGGAGCCGCTCGCCCTGACGCGTGCTGCCGTGACCGACCCGACCGAGGCGCGCACGGTGAGCTTCAGCACCGACGAGCTGTCGATCATGGTCACGCTCAGCGAGGTGGGCCGTGACCGCGCCCGGCTCGACGGC
Organism: Ornithinimicrobium avium; assembly: GCF_003351765.1. Taxonomy (NCBI): domain Bacteria; kingdom Bacillati; phylum Actinomycetota; class Actinomycetes; order Micrococcales; family Ornithinimicrobiaceae; genus Ornithinimicrobium; species Ornithinimicrobium avium. The sequence goes on along the minus strand of NZ_CP031229.1, from coordinate 1,527,723 downwards.
TGGCTGACCTGGGGCGGCGCCGAGGTGGAGGTGAGCACGGCCGACGGGACGACCCTGCAGGTCCGGGCCGACGGGTCCGGCAGGTTCGTCGCCGACGACCTGCCGCACGGCCAGACCCGGCTCCTCGTCCGGGACGGGGACCGGCGCCCGGTGATCACGCCCAGCTTCGAGGTCTGACCGGGCGCAGCGCCCGCACCGCGGGACCGGCGCACCGGTAGCATTCGCCTCGTCCGTCACCCGTCCGCGCCGCTGAGGAGGGACCGAGCCTGGCACCGTCGGTCGAGGACCTGGTCGCGCGCGGGCGTGCGGCCAACTCAGCCGGTCGCCCGGCAGAGGCCGAGCGGCTGCTCGGTGCTGCCCTGGAGCGGCTGGACGGCGACCGGTCGCCGGAGGCGGTCGAGCTGCAGGTGCGGGCCCTGCTCGCGCTGAGCGGCACCCGGGCCGAGCGGCAGGGCACCGAGGACGCCCTCGCGCTCTCGCACCGGGCGCTGGCCCTGGCCGAGGCGCACCTCGGCCCGGACCTCGTCGCGATCTGCCACTCCCAGACCGCGATGCTCCTGGGCCGCTCCGGCCGCCCCCTCGAGGCGTTGACCGAGCTGGATCTGGCTATCGCCGGTGGCACGGGTATGGCGCCCCGCGACCGGTTCGTGGTGCTCCTGTCCCGGGGGATGGTCCGCATGGAACTGGGGCGGGCCGCGGGGGCGGCAGAGGACTTCGCCGAGGCCGCGGCGCTGTCGGCCGAGCACGCCATGGTGCGCCAGGAGTTCATGGCGCGGCACAACCTGGGCTGCGCCGCGCAGCTGGCCGGGGACCTGCCGCGCGCGCTGCGGATCATGCTCGAGGCGGACCGGCTCCCGGTAGACATCTCCCGCGCGGTGGCCTGGCTGGACCGTGGCCGGGTCCTGCTCGAGGCCGGCCTGGTCAGCGAGGCCGTCGAGCTGCTGGACCGGGCGGCCGACGAGGGCCGGGACCGCGAGCAGCACCAGGTCCAGGGCGAGATCGAGCTCGAGCTGGCCCGGGCCCTGATCCTGCTGGGCGACCCGGCCGAGGCGCTGGCCCGGGCGCGACGGGCCCGCCGGGAGTTCGGCAGGCGGGGCGTGACCGGCTGGCAGCGGCGCGCCGAGGTCATCATGCTGCAGGCCCGTGGCGCGCAGGCGCGTCCGTCCAGGGGCCTGGCCGCGGACGCGCTCGCCCTCGCCGAGGACCTGGGCAGCTCAGGGGACCCGCGCCGCCTCTACGAGGCACGTCTGATGGCCGCGGAGGCGGCGGCCCGCACCGGCGACTGGGACACCGTCTCCGCCCTGGCCGCGCGGCTCTCCCGGCACGCGGGGCGGGGCGGCCTGGAGACCCGGATGCGCTGGCGGCGGGTGTCGGCGATGGCCGCCGGGCACCGCGGCGACCACGCGGCGGCGGCGCGGCAGCTGCGGGTGGCGGCCGACGACCTGCGCAGGTCCCGCTCGGTGAGCAGCAGCCTGGACCTGCGGGCGGCGGTGACGCTGCACGCGGGCCCGCTGGAGCAGCTGGACGTCGAGCTGGCCCGCTCCGCCCGCCCTCCGGCGCTCCTCGTGGCCCTGGAACGGTGGCGCTCCCTCGCCAGCGAGCCGCCCCCGGTGCGGCCGCCGGCCGACCCCGAGCTGGCCGAGGGCGTCGTGACGCTGCGCCGGCTGCGCGCGGAGGCACGCTCCGACCCGGGCGACGCGGAGGTCCTCGAGCGGATCCGGTCCCTGGAGATCGACCTGGCCGGGCGGTTCTGGTCGGCGCAGGGCACCCGGACGCCGACGTCCGGGCCCTCCGGGCAGACCGCCTCCGGGCAGACCGCCTCCGGTCGGGCCACCTCCGCGGCACGACCGCGGGACGTCGTCCGGCGCGTCGTCGCGGAGCTCGGCGAGCGGGACACGGACCTGGCGGCGTTCGTGCGGGGTCGAGGCTCGCTGGCGGCCGTGGTCGTGCGTCGCGGCCGCAGCCGGCTGGTGGAGCTGGGCACGGACGCCGACCTGGACGAGCTGGCGCGCCGCCTCGGCGCCGACCTCTCGGCGGCGGCCTCGGTGCTCGACGGGCCCCTCGCCGGGGTCGTGCGCGCCTCGCTGGCGAGCACGCTGCAGCGCTACCGCGACACGGTGCTGGCGCCCCTGGACCTGGGGGAGCGGGCCGTCGTCGTCCCGTGCGACGGGCTGACCTCGGTGCCCTGGGGCATGGTGCCGGGGCGGGTCGGGCTGCCGACCACCGTGGTGCCGAGCCTGAGCGCCTGGCTCGACGGCACCACGAGGGTCCGCTCGCCGCGGGTCAGCGTCGTCGCCGGTCCCGGCCTGCCCTCGGCGGCGGAGGAGGCGGAGCGGGTGGCCGCGGCCTGGGAGGACGACCGGCCCTGCCTGCCGGACCTGGACGCAGCCGCCCAGGACGTGCGCGCGGCCCTGGAGTCCAGCGACGTGGTGCACGTGTCCGCCCACGGCACGCACCACCCGGAGAGCCCGGTCTTCTCCTCGCTGTGGATGGCGGACGGCCCCGTCTTCCTCTGCGACCTGGAGGGCGCGCAGATCCGGTCCTCGCTCGTGGTCATCTCCGCCTGCGAGGCGGGGCGCTCCCGTCGCCGTGCGCCGGTCTCCCACCTCGGCCTGGCGACCGGGCTGCTCACGCTCGGCGTCGGCAGTGTCGTGGCCTCGCCCTGCAAGGTGCCCGACGCGACCGCGGCGGCGGTGATGGGGGACTACCACGAGCGGCTGCGGGCCGGCGAGGACGGCGCCGATGCCCTCGCGCTCGCGGCGGCCGGCTGCGATGACCCCATGGCCGGCGCCTTCCAGACGCTCGGCGGCTCCTGGCGCGCCGACTCCTGACCGTCGCGCCCGCGGCGAGGTATATGCGGGCCGCCGGCCCCGACCCGACCGGTTCCGGTTGCGCAGCCCCCGTGGGCTGAGCACAGTGAGGACGGACGGCGGCACCCCGCCGTCCCGCACGCACAGGAGGCGCAGCATGAGCACCCAGGACGAGCAGCCGGTCGAGCGGGGCACGGGGGAGTTCCGTGACTCGGGGCTGGACCAGGACCACGTGGCGGACGCCTTCGAGTCGATGCAGGCGGCGCCGGGGGGCGGTGCCCTGCTCGAGGGCGAGACGGCCGAGACCACCGGCGGCGAGGAGGAGCGGGCCGGGGACGCCGACGGCGGTGCCGACGTCGCCTCCGGCGGCGGCGAGGGCGAACGCGAGGCCACCACCGGCGCCGTCGGGGAGAGGGAGGGTGAGGACAGCGACGCGGACGACCGCTAGCCGTTCCGACCCCGGCGGCCCGGGTCCCGGCCCGCCCGGCGCGTCCCCGGCCGCTCTCCGACCTCTTGCACGCGGCTGACACACTGGCGGACATGGCCACTCCCGACCCCGCCGCGACCCGGCCCGGGCCGCGCTGCAGCGACGCCGCGCGCGAGCGCCAGGACCCGATGGTGGGCACCGCACCGTGGCAGGCCAGGTTCCTGCTCGTGGAGCAGGAGAGCGGCTGGGCCTACGACGGCTTCCCCTCGACGCCGCTGCCGGACGACGTCAAGGCGGAGGTCCTGGAGCGGGCGGCCGCGCTCGGGGCGCGCGTCATGCTGATCCGGCGGCCCGGGCGGCAGAGCTCCTCGGTCTGCTACCTGCGCGCCTGGTGCGTCGTCGACACCCTCGCGCCGGCCGGTCACCGCGTCACCTGGGGGACGTACGCCTACCCGGCCGAGCTGCTCGCCGGCCTGGACCGGCTGGACCAGTTGGCCCGCTGGCAGGAGGAGGGCACCGACGTCGGCGCGACCGGCGTGCCCGGCGGGGACGACGAACCCATCGTGCTGGTCTGCACGCACGCCAAGAAGGACGTCTGCTGCGCAGTGCGCGGCCGCCCCGTCGCGAGCGCGCTGGCCGCCTCCCGGCCGGAGCAGACTTGGGAGTGCTCGCACACCGGCGGCGACCGGTTCGCCGCCAACATGGTGCTGCTGCCCGACGGCGCGACCTACGGCGGCCTCGACGTCGCTGCCGCCGAGCGGGTGCTGGAGGCGCACGGGCACGGGACGCCGGACACGGCACACCTAAGGGGTGTGGTGGGCCGCCCACGTCCGGTGCAGGCGGCGGTCGTCGCGGTGCACGACCAGCTCGGCCCGCTGCCCTGGGGGTCGGTGGTGCCGACCGGGACCGAGCCGCTGGAGCCTGCGGACGGCGAGGCGACCGCGACCCTCGTGCGGCTGCGCGTGGGAGACGGTCGCGAGGTCGAGGTCGAGGTGCGCGAGCACGACCGCGAGCCGGCCCGCCTCACCTGCCTGGCCGCCGGTCCCAAGGTCTCCAGGGTGCCGGTCGCCGGCACCGTGCGGACCGTCGTCCCGGGCTGACTCGTCCCGAGCAACGGTCCGCCCGCGAGCCCCCGGCGATCCGTCGGCGGCGTTGTCTACGATCTCCGGGTGGGCACGGCAGCGGGCGGGACCGACGGGGGGAGGCTGCTGCTGGGCCGCGACCTCGCCGTCGACCTCGGCACCGCGACCACGCAGGTGCACGTCCGCGGCCGCGGGGTCGTCCTCGACGAGCCGAGCCTGGTCGCCGTCGACACCCGTACCGGCCGCCTGGTCGCCGCCGGCACGGCCGCCCAGGAGATGCTCGGCCGCACCCCGGAGCGCGTCGTCACCCTGCGGCCGCTGTCCGACGGCGTCGTCACCGACGCCGAGGTCACCGAGCAGATGCTGCGCCACTTCGTCGGCCGCGTGCGCCCCTCCCGGCTGGTGCGGCCGCGCACCGTCGTAGGCGTGCCCAGCGGCGTCACCGCGGTCGAGCGCCGGGCCCTGGAGGACGCGGCCCTGCGCTGCGGCGCCCGCAGCGTGCACGTCGTCGAGGAGGTCATGGCCGCCGCGATCGGTGCCGGGCTGCCGGTGGAGTCGTCCACGGCCTCGCTCGTCGTCGACATGGGCGGCGGCACGACCGACGTGGCCGTCATCTCCCTGGGCGGCGTGGTCAACGCCCGCAGCCTGCGCGTCGGCGGCGACGAGGTCGCCGAGGCGGTCGTCCGCGGCGTCAAGGAGAGCCACGACCTGCTGCTCGGCGAGCGCTCGGCCGAGGACATCAAGGTCCGCGCGGGGTCGGTCTGGCCGCTGGCCGAGGAGCTGACGGTGCGGGTGCGCGGCCGCGACCTGTCCACCGGCCTGCCGCGCACCGTCGAGCTGGGCGGCGAGGAGGTGCGCCGGATGATCGAGCCGGTCACCGCCCAGGTCGTGGAGGTGGTCCGGCTGGTCCTCGACGTCTGCCCGCCGGAGCTCGCCGGTGACCTGCTCGACAGCGGCGTCGTCCTCACCGGCGGCGGGGCGCTGCTGCGCGGCTGGACCGAGCGGCTGCGCCACGAGCTGGGGGTCCCGGTCCGCGTCGCCGACGAGCCCCAGCACGCCGTCGTCCGCGGCGCCGGCGCCTGCGTGGACGACCTGCGGGTCCTGCACCGCACCGTCCTGGGCTCGGCCACCCGCTAGGGGCCAGGTATGCAGCCGCGCCGCCCCCTCCTCCGCCTCACCGCCGTCGTCCTCACCCTGCTCACCGCCGGCGCGCTCGTCGTCGACCTCGCCCGTCCCGGGACCTCCGACCCGGTGCGCGCCGCGGTCGCCACCGTCGCCGCCCCGGTGCAGTCGACCCTGACCCGCTGGGACGACGGGCGGGTCGCCGAGCTCACCGCGCAGCGGGACCGCCTGGCCCTCGAGGTCGCCGGGCTGCGTGCGCAGCTCCGCGGCCAGGACCAGCTGGACGACCTGTCCCGGTCCGCGGGCTGGGACCTCGGCGGGAAGCACCGGCTGCTGCCGGCGCGGGTGGTCGCCTTCGCCCCGCCGACCTCGCCCGTCGGAGGCCGGATGGTGACTATCGACAGGGGTGAGGAGGAGGGTGTCCGCGAGGACCTGACCGTCGTCGCCGCGCAGGGGCTGGTCGGACGGGTCGTGCGCACCGCGGCGCACAGCGCCGACGTGCTCCTGCTCGGCGACCCGGACGCGGTCGTCGCGGTCCGCTTCGGTGCCCGGGGCGCGCTGGGCAGCGTGGCGGTCGCTCCCGAGCCCGGCCTGCCGCCCCGCCGGTCCGGGCAGCTCACGCTCACCGCGCTCGGCGACAGCACGGTCTCCGTGGGGGACGAGGTCAGCACCCTCGGCAGCCCGGACGACCGCCCCTACGCCGCGCGCGTGCCGCTGGGGACCGTCACCTCGGTGGACCCGGACCGCGGGCGGCTGGGGCGCACCGCGGTCGTCACGCCGCACGTCGACGGTGACACCCTGGACCTGGTCGCCGTGGTCCTCGACGGGCAGGAGCCGTGACCGCGCCCGTCCGCGCGCTGCTGCGCGGCCTGCTCCTTCTCCTCGCGGTCCTGCTGCCCGCCGTCTGGCCGTCGGGAGCGCCGCGGCCGGACCTCGTCGTGCTCGTCGTCGCGGCGGCCGCGCTGGGCCGCGGTCCGCTCACCGGCCTGCTCACCGGTCTCGCCGGGGGCTGGCTGATCGACCTGGTGCCCCCGGGGGCCGAGCCGCTCGGGGCCGGGGCTCTCGCCTACGCCGCCGTCGGGGCCGTCCTCGGCTCCGCCCGCAGGTATGCCGCCCTCTCGCCGCTGGTCCCCTGGGTCGCCGCCGTCGTCGGGTCCGGACTCGTGCTCGGGGTCCGGTGGGTCAGTGCCGCCGCCGGTGCGGGCCGCGCCGAACCGGCCGAGCTGCTGCGGACCTGGGGGGTGACCGCGGTGGTGGCGGTGGTCCTGGTGCCGGTGCTCCGCTCGCTGGAGCGCCGGGTGCGCCCCCGTGCCGAGAGGGACGCGCCGTGCTGAGCGGCCGGGGACCGGGCGGCGTCTCGCGTCGCCGTCCGCCCGTGCGCGTGCCCCGCCCGACCGTCACCCCGCCCCGGGTCCGCCGGCGCCTGCCGGTCGGCCCGACGTGGGCGCTGCTCCTGTGCGTGCTGATGCTCATGGGCACGCTCGTGGGCCGGCTGGGGCAGGTCCAGCTCGCTCCCGGCGAGCAGGCGTCCGCGCTCGCGGCCGAGGAGACCCGGGAGGTCACCACCCCGGCGCTGCGCGGCCGGCTGCTGGCCGCCGACGGGACCCCGCTGGCGACCAACGCGCCGTCCACGGTGGTGACCGTCGAGCCCGAGGTCCTGCTGGAGTCCGCGGACGGGGGGCGCGGGCTCGTCGAGAAGGTCGCCCGGGGGCTGGGCCTTTCCGGCGAGCAGCTGTGGGGCAGGACCCTCGTCTGCGGGGGGCCGGAGGCGCCGCCGGTGCCGCTGTGCTTCTCCGGGTCGCCCTACGAACCGGTGCCGCTGGCCTACGGCGTGGACCCGGAGCGCGCGCTCGCCCTGCTGGAGCGCCCCGAGGAGCTGCCCGGGATCGGCGTGGGGACGGTCCCGGTGCGGGACTACCCGGCCCCCGACGGCGTGGTGGCCGCCCACGTGCTCGGCTACCTCGGCGCCCCCACCCAGGAGGAGGTGGACGGCTCCGAGGGACTGGTCACCGCGCAGACCCGGGTGGGCCGCGCCGGCCTGGAGGAGGTCTACGACGAGGTCCTGCGCGGCTCCCCGGGCCGGAGGGTCGTCAACGTCGACCCGCGCGGGGTGGTCACCGGGCAGGTCTCGCAGGCGGACCCGGTGCCGGGCGCCGACGTGCGCACCCACCTGGACGTGCAGGTGCAGGCCGCCGCCGAGAAGGCGGTCGCCGGTGCGGTGCAGGACGCGCGGAGGCGGGGCTCGCCCGCCCGCTCGGCGGCGGCCGTGGTCCTGCGCCCCGACAGCGGGGCGGTCGTCGCGGCCGCGAGCTGGCCGACCTTCGACCCCGCGATGTGGACCTCGGGCATCAGCCAGGAGGAGTATGCCGCGCTCCTCGACCCCGAGGGTGGCCGGCCGCTCGTCGACCGCGTCGTCGCGCAGACCTTCCCCCCGGCCTCGACCTACAAGGTCGTCTCCCTGCCCGCCGCGGTGCAGACCGGCGTGGACCCCGGCGGCCGCTACGCCTGCCCCGCGTCGGTGAGCATCGGCGGCCAGACGTTCCGCAACTACGAGTCGCAGGCCCACGGCCTGCTCACGCTGCCGGAGATCGTCGAGGTGTCCTGCGACACCTCCTTCTACCGGTGGGCCTACGACCAGTGGCGGTCGCTGGGCGGCCTGGCGCAGGAGTCGGACGCGGGCGACCGCTTCGTCGCGGTCGCCCGCGGCTTCGGCCTGGGCAGGGCCACCGGGGTCGACCTGCCCGGCGAGGCACCCGGGCGCGTGCCGTCCAGGGAGTGGAAGCGCGACTACTGGGAGGCCACCCGCGAGGAGTCCTGCCGGCGGGCCGAGGACGGCTACCCCGAGGTGAAGGACCGCGAGCACCGCGAGTTTCTCGAGCAGCTGGCCCGGGAGAGCTGCGAGGACGGCTGGCAGTGGCGGCCCGGTGACGCCGTCAACGCCTCGATCGGGCAGGGCGACGTCGCCGTCACCCCGCTGCAGCTGGCGGTGGTCTACGCCGCGGTCGCGCAGGACGGGCGTCTGTGGCAGCCGCACGTGGCCGCGGACGTGCAGGACCGGGACGGTGCCCTGCTCGAGCGGGTCGAGCCGGTCCCGCTCGGGCGGGTCTCGATCGCACCCGAGGTGCTCGACGTCCTCCGCGAGGGCCTCGAGGGCGTCAACGTGCGCGGCACCGCGGCCTCCGCGTTCCGCGGGTGGCCGCACACCGTCTACCCCCTCGCGGGCAAGACCGGCTCGGCGGAGGTGCTCGGCCAGGACGCGACGTCCTGGTACGCCTCCTACGGGCCGGCCGACCATCCCGAGTACGTCGTCGTGGTGATGGTCGAGGAGGGCGGGCTCGGCGGCGACACTGCCGCCCCGGCGGCCCGGGACATCTGGGAGGTGCTGCGCGCGCGGTCCTAGGACCGCGCCGCGGCTCCCCGGTGCTGGCCTCCCCGGCCCCGGACGGGGACAATGGGGGCATGCTGCTGGAGCGGATCTATGACGAGGACCTGTCGCAGGCGAGCTATGTGGTGGGTTGTCAGGGCAGCGGTGAGGCGGTGGTGGTCGATCCTCGGCGCGACGTCGGGGTCTACCTGGGTCTGGCCGAGCGGCACGGGCTGGCGATCGTGGCGGTGACCGAGACGCACGTGCACGCGGACTATCTCTCCGGCACCCGCGAGCTGGCCGCGGCGACCGGCGCGCAGGTCTATCTCTCCGGTGAGGGCGGGGCGGACTGGCAGTACGGTTTCGCGGGGAGGCGGCTGCACGACGGCGAGGCCCTCACCGTGGGCGAGGTGACCCTCACGGCGCTGCACACTCCCGGGCACACGCCCGAGCACCTGTCCTTCCTGGTCACCGACGGCGCGTTCGCGGGGGAGGCGGGCTATCTGCTCTCGGGCGACTTCGTCTTCGCCGGTGACCTGGGTCGTCCCGACCTGCTGGACGAGGTTGCCGGTGGGGTGGAGACCCGTTTCGCCGGTGCCGGGCAGGTCTTCGGTTCGTTGCGGGAGAAGTTCCTCACCCTGCCCGACCATGTCCAGGTCTTCCCCGCGCACGGTGCGGGGTCGGCGTGCGGGAAGGCGCTGGGTGCGTTGCCCTCGACGACGGTGGGCTACGAGCGGCGTTACGCGTGGTGGGCGCCCTACCTGGCGGCTGGTGACCAGGAGGGTTTCGTCGCCGAGCTGCTGGCGGGCCAGCCCGACGCGCACGCCTACTTCGCCCGGATGAAGCGGCAGAACCTGGCCGGTCCGGTCGTGCTGGGGCGGCGGGCGCCGTTGGCCGAGCTGGCGGGCGAGGCCGTGCGCGCGGACCTGGAGGCCGACCGGGTCACCTTCGTGGACACCCGGAGCGTCGGGGCGGTGCACGCGGGCACGGTGCCCGGCTCGTTGTCGGTGCCGGTGCCGGAGAGGGCCGCGACCTACGGCGCCTGGGCCTACGACCCCGAGACGGACAGCCGGCCGTTGGTCCTGCTGGCCCGCGGGCAGGACCAGGCCCAGGACCTCTGGGACCATCTGGTGCGGGTCGGCGTCGACGACGTCGTGGGCTACGTGAGCAGTCTGGAGGGGCTGCCGTTGGTGCAGCCGGGCACGGTCTGCCCGGCCGGGCTCGAGGGTATGGAGCACGCGGTGCTGCTCGACGTGCGCAACCGCAGCGAGCACGCCGCGGGCACCATCCCCGGCGCCGAGCAGCTGTCCGCGGGCAGGGTGCTGTGGCACCAGGACGAGCTGCCGGCCCGGGGGCGGATCGTGACCTTCTGCCAGAGCGGCGTGCGCAACGCGGTGGCCTCGGCGGCCCTGCGCCGGGCAGGATTCGACGTCGTCGAGCTCGAGGGCAGCTACGACGGCTGGCTGCAGGAACAGGCCCGGCGCAGGGCCGCCTCGTCCTGACACCGCCCCGGGGACGGCGCGGCGGTTGCCGTAGGGTCGGGGACCGTGAACGAGCCCGACGCGACACACCCCCCGGCCGACGCCGGCCAGCAGGCCCCGGCACCGCACGACCCGATCAGCCCCGAGCTGCGCGCGGACGTCCGGCGCCTGTCGACCCTGCTCGGCCAGGCCCTGGTGCGCCACCACGGCCAGGAGCTGCTCGACACGGTCGAGCAGGTGCGGCTGACGACCAAGGCCAGCCAGGAGGGTGACGACGCCGCCGCCGAGCAGGTGCGCCAGGTGCTCGCCGGGCTCCCGCTGGACACCGCCTCCTCCCTCGTCCGGGCCTTCTCCGCCTACTTCCACCTGGCCAACGCCGCCGAGCAGGTCCACCGGGTGCGGACGCTGACCTCGCGCCCCGAGTCCGAGGGGTGGCTCACCGCGGCCGTCCGCGACGTCGTCGCCGCCGGCGGGCCGGAGCTGCTGGCCAGCACGGTCGAGGAGCTCGACGTGCGCCCCGTCTTCACCGCGCACCCCACCGAGGCCTCCCGCCGCAGCGTGCTGACCAAGATCCGGCACCTGTCCGACCTGCTCGCGGTCGGCACCGAGCCCGACACCGTCGCGCGCCGCCGCCAGGACCACGACCTGGCCGAGCTCATCGACCTCATCTGGCAGACCGACGAGCTGCGGCAGAGCCGGCCCACGCCGATGGACGAGGCCCGCAACGCCATGTACTACCTCGAGGAGGTCCTCGGCACGACCGTGCCGGAGCTGCTGGGCGAGCTGGGCGACCTGCTGGCCGAGCACGGCGTCGACGTCGACCCGACGCGCCCGCCGGTCCGCTTCGGCTCCTGGATCGGCGGCGACCGGGACGGCAACCCGTTCGTCACCCCCGAGGTCACCCGCGAGGTCCTCCAGCTCCACGGGCGGCACGCGGTCGGCGTGGCGGTCTCGCTCGTCGACGTGCTCATCTCCCGGCTGTCCTCCTCCACCGACGTGGTGCAGGTGGACCCACGGCTGGAGGAGTCGGTGCGCCTCGACCTGGAGCACCTGCCGGGCCTGGACCCGCGCGTGCTCGAGCTCAACGCCCACGAGCCCTACCGGCTCAAGCTGACCTGCGTGCGCGCCAAGCTGCTCAACACCGGCCGCCGGCTCGAGCAGGGCACCCCCCACGAGCCGGGCCGCGACTACGCCGACGTCCAGGACATCCTCGCCGACCTCGAGGTCGTCGCCCAGTCCCTGCGGAGCCACGGCGGCGGGCTCGTCGCCGACGGCGGCCTGGCGCGCGCCACCCAGACGCTCGCCGGCACCGGGCTGCACCTGGCCACCCTCGACGTGCGCGAGCACGCCGAGAAGCACCACGAGGCGATCGCCCCCCTCCTGGACGCCGCCGGCGCGACCGGGCCCGAGGGGTATGCCGTGCTGGACGGCCCGGCGCGCACCGGCCTGCTCGCCGAGGAGCTGGGCTCGCGCCGCCCCCTGCTCACCCGTGCCGCCGCCCGCTCGCAGACACTCGCGGTCTTCGACGAGATCCGGGAGGCGCTGGACACCTACGGCGACGAGGCGATCGAGACCTACGTCATCTCGATGACCCAGGGACCGGACGACGTGCTCGCCGCGGCGGTGCTCGCCCGAGAGGCGGGCCTGGTGGACCTGCACGGCAGCACGGGGGAGAACGGCGCCTTCGCCCGGATCGGTTTCGCGCCCCTGCTGGAGACGATCGACGAGCTGGCCGGCGCCGCCGAGCTGGTCGGCACGCTGCTGTCCACCCCGTCCTACCGCGAGCTGGTGCGGCTGCGCGGCGACGTGCAGGAGGTCATGCTCGGCTACTCCGACTCCAACAAGCAGGCCGGCGTGCTCACCAGCCAGTGGGGCATCCACCAGGCGCAGCGCGCGCTGCGCGACGTCGCCGCCGAGCACGGCGTGCGGCTGCGGCTCTTCCACGGCCGGGGCGGCTCCGTGGGTCGCGGGGGCGGCCCGACCTACGAGGCGATCCTGGCCCAGCCCAACGGGGTGCTCGAGGGCGAGATCAAGTTCACCGAGCAGGGTGAGGTCATCTCCGACAAGTACTCCCTGCCCGCGCTGGCCAAGGAGAACCTCGAGCTCTCCGTCGCGGCCGTCCTGCGCGCCTCCGCCCTGCACCGCGACCCGCGGACCACCGCGGCCGAGCGCGAGCGCTTCGGCGAGGTCATGGAGCTCGCCTCGGACGCGGCGTTCACGGCATACCGCCGGCTCATCGAGGACCCGGACCTGCCGGCCTACTTCGTGGCCGCCACCCCGGTGGACCAGCTCGGTGCGCTCAACATCGGCTCCCGCCCCAGCAAGCGGCCGGACACCGGCAAGGGTCTGGAGGGGCTGCGCGCGATCCCGTGGGTCTTCGGCTGGACCCAGACGCGGCAGATCGTCCCGGGCTGGTACGGCGTGGGCTCTGGCCTGCGCGCCGCCCGCGAGGCCGGCCACGGCGACACCCTCAAGGAGATGCTCGAGCGCTGGCACTTCTTCGCCGCGGTGGTCTCCAACGTGGAGATGACCGTGGTCAAGACCGACCTCGGCATCGCCGCGCACTACGTCGGGTCCCTGGTGCCGCCGGAGCTGCGGCACGTCTTCGACGACATCCGCGCCGAGCTGGAGCTGACCGTCGCCGAGCTGCGGCTGCTCACCGGCGAGGAGGAGCTGCTCGACGACCAGCCCGTCCTGCAGCGCACCCTGGCGGTGCGGGACAACTACCTGGACCCGATCTCCTACCTGCAGGTGGAGCTCCTGCGGCGGTTGCGCGAGGAGGACGGCGCGGACGCGGCCACCACCGCCCAGCTGCAGAGGGCGCTGCTGGCGACCGTGAACGGGGTGGCTGCCGGGCTGCGCAACACGGGGTGACCGGGGCCGGCTCCGGCGCGGGACCGCCGATGAGAGCCGTCTCATGAGAGGCCCCCTCACGATCGGCTGTCACGGTGGAGCCATGAACACGCAGACGAACCGGACCCTGACCGCAGCCCTGGCCCTGGCGCTCGCCGTGGGCCTCTCCGCCTGCGGGGGTGAGGGCGACGCCGGCGACGGCGTGAACCCGCAGACCCCCACGGCGACCCAGCCGGCCGAGGACACGAGCGCCGAGCCGACCACCGACGACGCCGAGGACGACACCTCCGAGGCGACGGAGGAGGACCAGCAGACCTCGGCCACCGACGCCGGCGACCTCACGGCCACCGCCCTCCTCGCGATCGGCACCGCCGAGGACGAGACCGGGGGCAGCGCCTACGAGATCGACGACCAGGGCGACGACGGCACCTGGGAGGTCGACGTGGCCGTGGACGGCCGCTCCATCGAGGTCACCGTCTCCGCCGACGGCACCACCGTGGTCGGCACCGAGGACGACGACCTGGACGAGGACGACAAGGCCGGCCTGGCCGCCGCCACGATCACGCTCCAGGAGGCGATCCAGATCGCGATCGACGAGGTCGGCGGCGTGCTGGACGACGCCGAGCTGGAGGAGGAGGGCGGTGCTCACCACTGGGAGGTCGAGGTCGACGGCACCGACCGCGGCGACGACGTGGAGGTCAACGTCTCGGTCGACGGCAAGGTCCTCTCGGTCGAGCGCTGACCGCGACACCACGCACACCACCCCACCGCAGGGGCACCGCATACCGCGTCCCGCGCAGCGGCCTGAGACGATGGCCGCATGCCCGAGGGACACACGCTGCACCGGCTGGCGCGAGCCGTCGACGACGCCTTCGGGCGGACCACGCCGGAGGTGAGCAGCCCGCAGGGCCGCTTCGCCGAGGGCGCCGCGCTCCTGCACGGGACCGTGCTGGAGGGCGCGTGGGCGCACGGCAAGCTGCTCTTCGTCGACTTCGCCCAGGACCGCACCCTCTACGTCCACCTCGGCCTCATCGGCAAGTGGTTCGTGCTCCCGGTCGACCCCGTCCACGCCGAGACCGGCCCGCCGGTCGTCGGCGAGGTCCGGCTGCGGATCGCCGACGAGCATCACGTCGCCGACCTGCGCGGACCGATGGCCTGCACGGTGGTCCACCAGGAGGAGGTCGCCCGCCTGGTCGACCGGCAGGGCCCCGACCCCCTGCAGCCGGTGGGCGGGCACAACGACCCGGACGCGGCCTACCGCAAGATCTCCGGTTCGGGCAAGACCGTGGCCGAGCTGCTCATGGACCAGACGGTGCTGGCCGGGGTGGGCAACATCTACCGCTGCGAGGTGCTCTGGCGCCACCGGCTGCACCCGCTCAAGCCCGGCCGATCGCTCAAGCGCGCCTCGTGGCAGCTCATCTGGGACGACCTGGTCCACCTCATGCCGTGGGGCGTGCGGACCGGCTCGATCATCACCCTCGACGACGTGCTCGAGGACGTGCGCGCGGCGCTCGACGGCGGGGCGGCGGTGCAGGTGCCCCGCGAGTTCGCGGTCTACCAGCGCACGGGTATGCCGTGCCTGCGCTGCGGGTCCACCGTGCGTGCGAAGGTGGTCGCCGGGCGCAACCTCTTCTGGTGCGGCGGCTGCCAGCGGCGGACCTGATCTGCGCGCCGTCGGCCCGGCCGCGGCCCCGGCTCAGCGGGGGTGCACCCGCGCCGCCCAGCGGTAGCGGCCCTCGGCCTGCGGGTCCGCCAGCATCTCGCCCAGCAGGTCGCGCGGCGCCGGGTAGTCCGGTCCCAGGGCCGCCAGGTACTCACGGTGCGCCTCCAACGAGGCGACCGCCTGCTCGAAGGTGTCCGTCACGTCGACCGTGTGGGTCGGGTCGGCCGCGGCGGACACGGCGATCCAGCGCACCCCGTCCCAGGGCTGGTGACCCTCGGCCAGCAGGTCGGGGAAGATCCACCGGTTGCCGGCGGCCGCGACCGCGTCGAGCACCGACAGCCCGACCGCACGGTGGTCGGCCTGGTTGAGGTTGCCGTTGGCGAAGGACTCCGCGTGGGTCAGCGTGGTCACCAGCTCGGGGCGGAAGCGTCGGACCTCCCGCGCCAGCGCCCGCCGCAGGTCCAGGTCCGCCTCGAGGACGCCGTCGGCGAAGCCCTCCAGGAAGTGCACCTCGCTCACCCCCACCTCGGCGGCGCCGTCGCGCTCCTCCTGCTCGCGCAGCGGCCCGGCCTGCGCGGGCTCCATGGTGGAGATCCCGGCCTCCCCACGGGTGGCCAGCAGGTAGGTGACCTCCTTGCCGGCGGCCGTCCAGCCGGCGACCGCCGCCGCGGTGCCGTACTCCAGGTCGTCGGGGTGCGCCACGATGCACAGGGCGCGCTGCCAGTCGGTGGGGAACGACTCGAGGGTGCTCATGGGAATATCGTGGCATGCGGCGGGTGGCACGGGGCGCGAGAGGGCCTCCCGGCGCGATTAGGGTGCGCGGGCGGCTCGCTGATATTCTGGCGGGTGCCGTCTGAACGGCCGCGGATTCCAGAGTGCCCCGGTGGACCTGCCCGGGATGCGCCGCGCAACGAGAGTAAGGAGTCGCCCTATGGCGATGGACACTGCTGCCAAGCAGGACGTCATCAAGGAGTACGCCACGACCGAGGGCGACACCGGTTCGCCCGAGGTGCAGGTGGCTCTGCTGACCGCCCGCATCAAGGAGCTCACCGAGCACTCCCGTGAGCACAAGCACGACCACCACAGCCGCCGCGGGCTGCTGCTGCTGGTCGGCAAGCGCAAGCGTCTCCTCCGCTACCTGGAGGACACCGACATCGAGCGCTACCGGTCGCTGATCAAGCGACTCGGCCTGCGCCGCTGAGTTTCGCAGGGGAGCGGTTCCCGTCACGGGGACCGCTCCTTTGCGCATGACGTGACCGGCAGCAGCCGGTGACGTCACGGGGGAACTGCCGGGACGGCAGACCCCTTCAAGAAGGACACAGCCGGGCACAACGATGATGCTCCGAGCTGCGAGAGAAGACACGTAAAGGAGGGCCCATGGAGGGTCCAGAGATCACCTTCGCCGAAGCCACGATCGACAACGGCAGCTTCGGCACCCGCACCGTCCGGTTCGAGACCGGGCGCCTGGCGAGGCAGGCCGGCGGTGCTGTCACCGCCTACCTCGACGAGGACACGATGCTGCTGTCCACCACGACGGCCAGCAAGCACCCCAAGGAGCACTTCGACTTCTTCCCGCTGACGGTGGACGTCGAGGAGCGCATGTATGCCGCGGGCAAGATCCCCGGCAGCTTCTTCCGTCGCGAGGGTCGTCCCTCGACCGACGCCATCCTCACCTGCCGGCTGATCGACCGCCCGCTGCGCCCGACCTTCGCCAAGGGCCTGCGCAACGAGGTCCAGGTCGTCATCACCGTGCTCTCGCTCAACCCCGACCACCAGTACGACGTGCTGGCGATCAACGCCGCCTCGTTGTCCACCCAGATCTCCGGCCTGCCCTTCAGCGGCCCGATCGGTGGCGTGCGGATGTCCTACATCGAGGGCCAGTGGGTCGCCTTCCCCAACTTCTCCGACAGCGCGCGCTCGACCTTCGACATGGTCGTGGCCGGTCGCGTGGTCGCCGACGGCTCGGACGTCGCCATCATGATGGTCGAGGCCGAGTCCACCCTGGCGACCTGGAACCTGGTCAGCGAGGGCGGACAGGCCCCGACCGAGGACATCGTCGCCCAGGGCTTGGAGGAGTCCAAGAAGTTCATCAAGGTGCTGTGCGAGGCGCAGACCGAGGTGGCGACCAAGGCCGCCAAGGACGTCCAGGAGTTCCCGCGGTTCCTCGACTACGAGGACGACGCCTACGGCGCCGTCGAGGAGGCGACCTCCGCCGATCTTGCGCAGGCGCTGCAGATCGGCGGCAAGCAGGAGCGCGAGTCCCGGATCGATGAGATCAAGGCCGCGATGAAGGGCAGGCTTCTCGGCCTGCAGATGGGCCAGGACGGTGCCGCAGCCGGGTCGTCGGTGAGCGAGGACGCCCCCTTCGCGGGACGCGACAAGGAGATCGACGCCGCCTACCGGGCCGTCCAGAAGAAGCTCATCCGCGAGCGCATCCTGCGCGACGAGGTCCGCATCGACGGCCGCGGGCTGCGTGACATCCGTGCGCTGTCCGCCGAGGTCGAGGTGATCCCGCGGGCGCACGGCTCGGCGATCTTCGAGCGCGGTGAGACTCAGATCATGGGCATCACCACGCTGAACATGCTGCGCATGGAGCAGCAGCTGGACACCCTCTCCCCGGAGACCCGCAAGCGCTACATGCACAACTACAACTTCCCGCCCTACAGCACCGGCGAGACCGGTCGCGTGGGTTCCCCGAAGCGTCGCGAGATCGGCCACGGCGCGCTCGCCGAGCGCGCCCTGCTGCCGGTGCTGCCGACCCGCGAGGAGTTCCCCTACGCGATCCGCCAGGTGTCCGAGGCGCTCGGCTCCAACGGCTCGACCTCGATGGGCTCGGTCTGCGCGTCCACGATGGCGCTGCTCAACGCCGGTGTGCCGCTGCGCGCCCCGGTCGCGGGCATCGCGATGGGCCTGGTCTCCGCGGAGGTCGACGGACAGACGCAGTACGCGGCGCTGACCGACATCCTCGGTGCCGAGGACGCCTTCGGCGACATGGACTTCAAGGTCGCCGGCACCAAGGAGTTCATCACCGCGATCCAGCTGGACACCAAGCTGGACGGCATCCCCGCCGACGTCCTGGCCGGTGCGCTGACCCAGGCCCGCGAGGCCCGGCTGCACATCCTGGACGTGATGAACGAGGCCATCGACGCCCCGGACGAGATGAGCCCCTACGCTCCTCGGGTCATCTCGGTGAAGGTGCCGGTCGACAAGATCGGCGAGGTCATCGGCCCGAAGGGCAAGATGATCAACCAGATCCAGGAGGACACCGGCGCCGACATCTCGATCGAGGACGACGGCACCGTCTACATCGGTGCGACCGACGGTCCCTCGGCCGAGGCTGCGCGGGCCGCGGTCAACGCGATCGCCAACCCGCAGATGCCGGAGATCGGTGAGCGCTTCCTGGGCACCGTGGTCAAGACGACGACCTTCGGGGCGTTCGTCTCCCTGCTGCCGGGCAAGGACGGCCTGCTGCACATCTCCGAGATCCGCAAGCTCGTCGGCGGCCGTCGCATCGACGCCGTCGAGGACGTGCTCAACGTGGGTCAGAAGGTCCAGGTCGAGCTCAAGGAGATCGACCCCCGCGGCAAGCTCTCCCTGGCCGCCGTCGTGGCCGACGAGGGCAACGCCCCGGCCGGCGACGCCGCTGCCGCCGAGGGCGCCCCGGCGGACGCCGCCCCTGCGGAGGCTGCCCCGACCGCGGATGCGAGCGCGGTCGAGGCGCCCCAGGCGGCTGCTGCCGCCGAGGCCCCCGAGCTGCCCGGCGTCGACACCGCGGCGCCGGTCGCCGAGGGTGACGGCTCCGCGGACGGCCAGGACGGCGAGGGCGAGGGTGGCGACCGCCCCCGTCGCCAGCGTCGTCGTCGCGGTGGCCGTGGTCGCGGCAGCAACGCCGCTGAGGGCGGTGGCGGCGACAGCAACGGCGAGGGTGGCGAGCCCACCGACGCCTGACGGCTGACCGCCTGACGCACGAGGCGGGCCCGGGAATCGTCCCGGGCCCGCCTCGTCGTGCGTGGCGGGCACGGGGTCACCGCGTAGCGCCGTGTCACCACGCCCCCGTGGGACACGGGGACGCCCCGGGGGTCAGTCCGGTCGGCTCGCCGCCGGCACGGGCAGCGGGACCAGCCGGGTGGTGGCGGAGACCATGGCCTCCAGCGGGCCGCGCGTCGGCACCGCGGCGAAGGCGGCTCCGACGACGAGCGCGAGCACCGTGTGGACGAGCAGGGCGACCTCGCCGCGGGCGCCGAACGGGCTGGCCAGCACGACCACGTGCGTGGAGTAGAGCGTCAGGGTCATCGCCCCGGCGCCGGCCAGGACGCGCCAGGGCAGCGCGGGGACCAGCCGCACCAGCCATAGCGCCAGGCCGAGCACGAGCAGCGCGCAGCCGGTGGTGTGGGCCAGGTCCACGACGCTGCCGCTGTGCGGGGACCAGACGCCGAGCCACCAGCCCGAGCCTGCTGGGTGGGTGCCGTGCAGGCCGCGGCGCAGCTGGGTGTCCAGCTGCGCCCAGTCGCCGGTCGCCAGCCCCTGGTCGGCGAGCAGCGCCGAGCGGACCCCCGGCGCCGAGGTGAGCAGCGCCGAGGTCGCGAGCGCCAGCGTGGCCAGCCAGGCCCCGGTCAGCGCGAGGCGCGGCCCGGCCGTGGCGCGCCGCAGGTCGAGGCGGCCCACCGCCATACCCGCGAACAGGTAGGTCGCCCAGGTGAGCACCGGGTAGTAGCCGGTGAGCAGCAGCTCGAGGCCCAGCTCGCCCGGGTGGGCCAGGTCGGGCAGGGAGGGCACGATCTTGCCCGGCGCGCCGACGAGCCGGCGCAGCAGCAGGCTGACCACCGGTGAGGCCAGCCCCCACGCGAGCGCGAGCACGGCCAGCGAGCGGGCCCGCCAGGTGAGCACCGGCAGCGCGCACAGGAAGAGCACGCCGTAGAAGGCGAGGATGACCGCCAGCCCGCTGGGCAGGCCGCCGAGCGCCAGGCCGACGAGCGCGACCAGGCCCGAGCGCACGACGAGACGCAGCCGGTGCCCGGCGGGGTCTGCGGCCGCGCCGCGGCTCGCCAGCGCGATCCCGACCCCCGCCAGCAGCGCGAAGAGCGCCGAGGACCGCCCGGCCACGACCTGGAAGAGCGCGTCCACCCCGCCCGGGCCACGGGGGTCGGCCGGGCTGATGAGGTGCGCGGCGAACATCCCCACGAGCGCGGCGAGCCGGGCCAGGTCGACGCCGACCACCCGGGTCATGTCCAGAGGCGTACCAGCGCCGCCGTCACCGCCGCGACCGCCACGACGAGGAGGAAGGGCGCGCGCAGCAGCAGCGCGACCACGGCCGCGGCCACCCCGGCGGCGCGGGCGTCGAGCACGAAGGTGCCCGACGGGGAGAGGAAGGCCTGGGTCACCACGAGCGAGGACAGCAGCGCGACCGGCAGCAGCGGCGTGACGCGTGAGACCCACGGGATCTCCAGCACCCGCTCGGGAACCAGGTAGCCGCACAGCTTGAGCAGGTAGGCCAGGGCGCAGGCGGCCAGCACCGTGCCCCAGGCCGTCATGCCACCACCTGCGTCCGGTCGCGCCGACGGGGCAGGCCGACCACGAGGGCGGCCAGCGCCGCGACGAGCACGGGGACGCCGGGCGTGGTCACCGGGGCCACCACGACGGTGAGCACGACCGCCAGGGCGGCGGCCGCGAGCGGGTCCCGCCCCTGCAGCCGGGGCCACAGCAGCGCCACGAACGCGCCGGCCGCGGCGGCGTCCAGCCCCCAGGCGCGGGGGTCGCCGAGGGCGTCGCCGAGCAGCGCGCCGAGCAGCGTCATCAGGTTCCACAGCACGAACACGGCCAGGCCGGCCGCCCAGAACCCGGTCCGCTGGCCGCGCCGGTCGACCTGGGAGATGGCCACCGCGGTGGACTCGTCGATCGTCAGGTGCGCCGCCACCAGCCGGCGCCAGCCGCGCGCCTCGAGCAGCCGCACCAGCTGCAGCCCGTAGAACATGTTGCGCACTCCCAGCAGCGTCGAGGTCCCCACCGCCGCGACCGCCCCGCCTCCGGTGGCGACCACCCCGAAGAAGGCGAACTGCGAGCCGCCGCTGAACAGCAGCAGCGAGGTCGCCATCGTCTGCCACACGGTCAGCCCGGCGGCCACCCCCAGCGCGCCGCAGCTGATGCCGTAGGCGCCGGTCGCCGCGCCCACCGCCAGCCCCTCGCGTCCGGCGGGGGTCCGCCACCACCGCACGGGGTCGGAGGTCACGGCTCGTCGAGCCTCGACACGAGCCGCACCTCGCGCGCCGTGCCGCCCTCGTCGTCGACGACCCGGTCGCGCCAGGCACCGTCGGGGGAGAACCCGGCGTCCTGGAGGAAGGCGCGGGTGCTCGCGGCGTCGGCGAGCACCCAGGTGGCGACCGCGACCAGCGTGCCCGCGGAGTCGCCCGCGCGGAGCGTGTCGATCGCGGCGTTGAGCAGCCGGGACCCGTGGCCGGAGCGGCGGGCCTCGGGGTGCACGCCGCCGTCGTAGATCATCGCGGTGGCACCGGCAGGCTCCAGGCCCGGCTCGTCGCCGGCCGGCCCGATCGCGGCGTAGCCGACGACGGTCGCCCCGGCCGTGGCCACGAGCAGCCGGTGGCGGGGGGTCGGCGGCTGCTCGAGGGAGCGGCGCCACACCGACCCCAGCTGCGGGCCGGTCATCGCCGCGAGGGCCTCGGCGGGCAGGGTGCCGGCGTACTCGTGCTGGTAGACGAAGGCCTGGACGAAGCCGACGGCGGGGCCGTCGCTCGGGCGGCCGGTGCGCACCGCGGCGTCGGCGAGCGGGCCGGGCCGGTCGGCGGAGTGCTCCTGGGCGGGCCCGTGGTCGTGAGCGTGGTCGTGCCCGTGGTCGTGAGGATGTGCGTGGGCGTCAGCCATGGCGGCCAGTCTTCCACGGGCGTCCCGGGGCCTGGACGAGGGATCCGGGCCCCGCCGCGCTATGACAGCGGGAGCGGCGTCCGACGGCTGACCTGTCATAAGGAGGAGTGCTCTGGCAGACTGGAGACATGTACGGCAACGACTTCGGGCCACGCGACGACGCACCGCTGAACGCCGCAGAGACGGAGGACTACACCCAGGCCCTCCAGGACTACTTCGACGGGTTGATCGAGGAGGACTCGCGCATCGAGCCGCGCGACGCGATGCCGGAGGCCTACCGCACGACGCTGATCCGCCAGATCGCCCAGCACGCCCACTCCGAGATCATCGGCATGCAGCCGGAGGGCAGCTGGATCACCCGCGCGCCCAGCCTGCGCCGCAAGGCGATCCTGATGGCCAAGGTCCAGGACGAGGCCGGCCACGGGCTCTACCTCTACTCCGCGGCGGAGACGCTCGGCGTGGACCGTGCCGAGCTGCTGGACAAGCTGCACACCGGTCGGCAGAAGTACTCCTCGATCTTCAACTACCCCACGCTGACCTGGGCCGACGCGGGCGCGATCGGCTGGCTGGTCGACGGCGCCGCGATCATGAACCAGGTGCCGCTGTGCCGGTGCTCCTACGGCCCCTACGCCCGCGCGATGATCCGGGTGTGCAAGGAGGAGTCCTTCCACCAGCGCCAGGGCTACGAGATCCTCTGGACCCTGTCCAGGGGCACCGAGTCGCAGCAGGCGATGCTCCAGGACGCGGCCAACCGCTGGTGGTGGCCCGCCCTGATGATGTTCGGCCCGCCGGACTCCGGGGAGCGGGCCAAGGACGGTCACACCGCCCAGAACATGGCCTGGGGCATCAAGCGCTTCACCAACGACGACCTGCGCCAGAAGTTCGTCGACATGACCGTGCCGCAGGCCATCAAGCTCGGCATCACCCTGCCCGACCCAGACCTTCGGTGGGACGCCGAGGCCGGGCACTGGGAGTTCGGTGAGATCGACTGGGAGGAGTTCTGGCGGGTCCTCAAGGGCGACGGCCCCTGCAACGCCCAGCGCGTCGCCACCCGCGTCGCCGCCCACGAGGAGGGCGCCTGGGTCCGCGAGGCCGCCCTCGCCCACGCCGCCCGGCACGAGACGCAGGAGGAGGTCGCATGACGCAGGCCAGCTGGCCCCTGTGGGAGGTCTTCGTCCGCGCCCGCAGGGGTTTGTCGCACACGCACGTGGGCTCCCTGCACGCCCCCGACGCGCAGATGGCGCTGCGCAACGCGCGCGACGTCTACACCCGTCGGCAGGAGGGCGTCTCCATCTGGGTGGTCGCCTCCGAGGAGATCACCGCCTCCAGCCCCGAGGAGCGCGACAGCTTCTTCGACCCGGCCGCGGACAAGGTCTACCGCCACCCCACCTTCTACGAGGTGCCCGAGGACGTGGAGTACCTGTGAGCGCGCCCACGCACGACTACTCCGGCGCGACCGTCGCGGCGCCCCGCGAGGCGCCGGAGCCGGACGCGCGCGGCCAGCACGCAGCATACCTGCTCAGCCTGGGCGACGACGCGCTGATCTACGCCCAGCGGCTGGGGGAGTGGATGACCCACGCCCCCCAGATCGAGGAGGACATGGCGCTGGGCAACGTCGGGCTGGACCTGCTCGGCCAGGGACGGGCGCTGCTGACACGCGCCGGCGAGGTCGAGGGGCAGGGCCGCGACGAGGACGCCCTGGCGATGCTGCGCGACGAGCGCGAGTTCCGCAACGTCCACCTCGTGGAGCAGCCCCGCGGCGACTTCGGCCAGGAGATGGCCCGGATGCTGTGGTTCGCCAGCTACCAGCACGAGCTCTACTCCGCACTGCTCGGCTCGGCCGACGAGACCCTCGCCGGCGTCGCCCAGAAGGCGGTCAAGGAGGTCGACTACCACCGTGACCACGCGACCCAGTGGGTGCTGCGGCTCGGTGACGGGACCGAGCTCAGCCACGAGCGCATGCAGGCCGCGCTGGACTGGGTGCATCCCTACGTCGCCGAGCTCGGCGAGGACTTCGCGGCGGCCCGGTGGGCCTCGGAGCAGGGCGTCGGGGTGCTCCCGTCCACGCTGACCGACGCGGTCAACTCCTACGTCTGCGGCGTCGTGGAGCACGCGACCCTGACCATGCCCGAGCAGCCTCGCTGGCGCGCCCGCGGCGGCCGCGAGGGCGTGCACTCCGAACCGATGGGCTTCCTGCTCGCCGAGCTCCAGCACATCGCGCGCAGCCACCCCGGCGCCACCTGGTGAGGGGAGGAGGACCGGGTATGCCGACGCACGCGCCCTCCCCGGAGGTCACCACCTCGCCCGACCTGCTCGAGCAGGTCGAGCGCGAGGTGCGGGCCGTGCGCGACCCGGAGATCCCGGTGATCTCCCTGGACGACCTGGGCGTGGTCCGCGACGTCGAGCGGGTCGGCGACGGCCTGCGGGTGACGATGACGCCGACCTACTCCGGCTGCCCCGCGATGAAGGTCATGGAGGACGACGTGCGCGCGGTCGGCGCCCGGCACGGCGTGGCCGTCGAGGTCGTCACCCGGCTCTCCCCGGCGTGGACCACCGACTGGATGAGCGAGCAGGGCCGGGAGTCGCTGCGCCGCTTCGGTATCGCGCCGCCCACCGGCGAGCGCGCCCACCACAGCGGCCCGGTCGGCCTCCGGCTGCAGGTGCGCCGCGTCACCTGCCCCCTGTGCGGCTCGCCGCAGACCGAGGAGATCTCGCGCTTCGGGTCCACGGCCTGCAAGGCGCTGCGCCGGTGCCTCTCCTGCAGGGAGCCGTTCGACGAGTTCAAGACCCTCTGACCGGGGCTCCGCCCCGGAGCCGACGACGACCGAGCACCACGACATACCAGACGAGGAGCGCACGTGGCCCTGATCCAGCAGCCGACCCGTCGGCGCGCGACCTTCCACGACCTGACCGTGAGCAAGGTGGACCGGCTCACCGACGACGCCGTCGCCATCTCCTTCGCGGTGCCCGAGGAGCTTCGTGAGGAGTTCCGGTTCGAGCCCGGCCAGCACCTGACCGTCCGCGCGACGATCGACGGTCAGGACGTGCGCCGCTCCTACTCCTGCTGCATCTCCCGGGCGGAGTCGCAGGAGCGGGGCGTGGTGCGGGTGGCCTCCGCGCGGCTACCGGGCGGCGCCATGTCGAGCTGGCTCAACGAGCACGTGCAGGCAGGTGACACGCTCGAGGTGATGACGCCGCTGGGCTCCTTCGTCTGCCCGACCGACCCGACCGCGACCAAGCACCACGTGGCGGTCGCCGCCGGGTCCGGGATCACCCCGGTGCTCTCCCTGCTCTCCACGGTGCTCGAGGAGGAGCCGGCGTCGCGGGCCACGCTGATCTTCGGCAACCGGCGCACCGACTCCATCATGTTCCTGGAGGAGCTGATGGACCTCAAGAACCGCTACCCCTCCAGGTTGTCCCTGTTCAACGTGCTCTCCCGCGAGCCGCAGGCGCTCGAGCTGCTCACCGGCCGCATCGACCGGGAGAAGTTCGAGGAGTTCCTGGCCACCTTCGTGCCCGAGGACGAGGTGGACGAGTGGTACCTGTGCGGGCCGTTCGGCATGGTCGAGGCGGTCCGCGAGGTGCTCGGCGAGCGGGGCGTGGACTCCCAGCACGTGCACCACGAGATCTTCCACGTCGACGACAGCGGCGGCATCGCGCCCGGACCGGCCGTGGAGATCGACGAGAGCGCGCCCGCCGAGGCCGTGGTGACCGTGACGCTGGGCGGGCGGACGACGACCGTGCCGATGCCCACCCGCCGCGAGACCATCCTCGATGCGACTCTGCGGGCGCGGGCCGACGCGCCCTTCTCCTGCACCAACGGGGTGTGCGGGACCTGCCGGGCCAGGGTCGTCAGCGGCCAGGTGGAGATGGACCGCAACTACGCCCTGGAGCCCGACGAGGTCCGGCGGGGCTACCGGCTGATGTGCCAGTCGCACCCGGTCAGCGACACGGTCGAGATCGACTACGACGCCTGACCACGGCGCCTGAGGGAGGGACCGGTCCGTCCCGACGCCTCGCCGGGACCGGTCCGAGCGGGACGGGTGGCCGGTGGTGCCGGCCCGGCTCAGCGGGCGGCGGCGCTGTCCCGGCGCAGGCGCGTGGGCGCCCAGGACAGCTTGCGCAGCGGGTCGAACGGGGTGAGGGCCGCAGGGACCTGCCCGGTGGTGATCTGCTCGGCCAGGAGCTGGCCGGTGACGGGACCGAGGGTGATGCCCCACATGCCGTGACCGCCGGCGACGAAGACGCGCTCGCTCGAGGTGGCACCGACCAGCGGCAGGCCGTCGGCGGTGACCGGGCGCGAGCCCACCCACTCGTCCTGGCGGTCGTCGAGGTCCGCGCCGCGCAGCAGCGGCCGGGTCGCCTCGACGATCGCCGTGATGCGACGCGGGTCGAGGGGGGCGTCCGGGCGGCGGAACTCCATCATCCCGGCCACCCGCAGCCGGTCTCCCAGCGGCGTCAGCGCCACCCGGGTCGCCGGGAAGTAGAGCGGTCCGGCGGGCATCTGCTCGGTGGGCACGCTGAAGGAGTAGCCGCGACCGGCCTGGACGACGTGACGCACGCCGAAGGGCTCCACCAGGTCGCCCAGCCAGGCGCCGCTGGCCACGACCACGGCGTCGTAGACGCCCGCGCCCTCGCCGCTGGCGTCCACGCGCACGCCCGCACTGCCGAGGTCCTCCAGGCCGAGCACCTCGGTGCCGGTGAGCAGCTGCGCACCGCGCTCGCGCACGGACGCGCCGAGCGCCTCGACGAAGTCGACGGGCCGGATGTAGCGCTGGCCGCGGATGAAGATCGCGGCCTGGACGGCGTCGGAGAGCGCCGGTTCCCGCCGCCGCGCCTCGTCGCCGCCGACCAGCTCGTGGTCGACATGACCGCCGGACCGCTCGATCTGGGCGAACTCCTCCAGCAGGACCTGTACGTCCCCGGCCCGCTCGTAGGCGGCGGTGAACGGCTCGGCCGGGTAGACCTCGGCGGACACCCCGTGGGTGGCCAGGTGGTCGAAGGCGGCCAGCGACTGCTCGTTGACCGGGATGAGCGCGCGCATGGCCTTGTCCCAGCGGCTGCCGGTGCTGTGCCGCGCGAAGCCGGCGACGAAGCGCGCCAGGCGCGGGTCCGCGGTCGGCGGCACGTAGACGGGTGAGTTGGGCGAGAGCACCGCCCGCAGCCCGTAGCGCAGCACCGCCGGCTCCGGCAGCGGCGTCGCGATCGCCGGCGTCAGCCAGCCCGCGTTGCCCCACGAGGCCCCCGCCGCCACCCCTTCCCGGTCGAGGACGGTGACCTCGACGTCCCGCTCCTGCAGGTACCAGGCCGTCGCCAGCCCGACCATCCCCGCACCGACCACCGCAACCCTGCGTGCACCCACAGCCACCACGAACTCCTTGCCGGGCCAAGTCCCGTTGTCCAGACCAGTCCCTGCCGGACCACGTCGTCGCGACCCATCGTCTCACCCTCCGGGCACACCCTCCAGCCGGGGTCCGGGTACGCCGTGCGCGCTCACTCGGGCTCGTTGTCGGCCGGCCCGCCGACGAGGAAGGGGGTGCTCACCCCTTCGTACATCAGGTGCGTGACCAGGCCCTCTCTGGCGTGGGGGAGGTTGTGGCAGTGGTCCATCCAGATCCCCGGGTTGTCGGCCGCGAACGCGATCTCGTAGGTCTGCCCGTCCGGCACGTCGAGCGAGTCGACCCACCACGGGCTGCCTGTCGAGGGCACGCCGTCGCGGCTGAGCACCAGCGCGTGGTGGCCGTGCAGGTGCATCGGGTGCACCTCGCCGCTGTAGTTGGACATGGTCATCACCACGACGTCGCCCTCGGCGACCATGAACATCGGCACGTCCGGGAAGAGGTGGTCGTTGATCGTCCACCACAGCCCCGGCCGGCCGTCGAGGAGGCCGAAGCGGCGGCTGATCACGTAGTCGAAGCGCCGGTCGGCCCGCGCCGGGTCGAACCCGGGGTCGGCCGGCGTGCCGTAGGAGAGCAGGTCGAGGGCCTCGGAAGGGGCTGGCGTGGTGGGCGCCGTCGCGCCCGCGGGGCCGAGGACGAGGGAGACGCCCGGCGCCTGCACGCGGGCCGCGCCCGTGGCCGGCACCTCGACCTCGAGGTCCACCCGGGCGCCCGCGGTCAGCGTGACCCGCCGACCCTGCACCGGGGTCGGCCCGTTCAGGTCCTGGCCGTCGACCGCCAGGACGCGGTATGCCGCGCCGCTGACCCAGATCTGGGTCGGCCCGTCGTCGGTGTTGACCAGCCGGACCCGGGCGGGCTGGCCGGGGGCGAGGGGGACCGGCGTGTCGCCGGTGCTGCCGTTGACCGTCCTGCCCACGCCGGCGTAGGTGTGCAGGAGCGCCAGGACGTCGGTCGTGGGCGGCCCGTCGGCATCGGGAGCCTCGGCGGAGGGGGCCGGGTGCACGACGACGGCGCCCAGCAGCCCCCGCACGACCTGCTCGTGGGAGATCTGGTGCGAGTGGTACCAGTAGGTGCCGGGCTCGTCGGCGACGAACCGGTAGACGTGCTCGCCGCCGGCCGGGACCGCGTCCTGGGTCACCCCGGCGACGCCGTCCTCGCCGTTGGGCACGTCCATGCCGTGCCAGTGCAGCGTCGTGCCCTCCGCCACGTCCTCGTTGCGCAGGACCACCTGCACCAGGTCGCCCTGCGTCGCCTCGACCACCGGCCCGGGCGAGGTCCCGTTGACCGTGTAGCCGCCGTCCGGGCGCTGGGCCACGGTGAGGGTGTAGCTGACGTCGGGCGAGCGGGAACGGTCGCCGACCAGGTCCCTCACGGAGACCGGGTCGGCGACCGTCGTGCCGGGGGCGGCCACCGGCGCCGTCCCGGCGCCGTGGTGGTGCCCGCCGGGTCCGGCGGCGGAGGTGGGACCGGTGCCGTGGTCGGCATACCCCATGTCCATCACCGAGTAGGTGCCCGGCACGAGGCTGCCGACCCAGAACCACCCGACGACGGCGACCACCGCGAGGGCCAGCACGGTGCTGACCAGCAGGGGCCGCCGTCGGGTCATCGCCTCAGACCCGCGCCCCGACGCGAGCCTCGGGGGTGCGCTCGACCGGCGCCTCCAGCCTGCTGCGCGCCGCGACGAGGGCGGCGGCGAACAGGAGGAGGGCGTTGAGGCCGTGCAGCATCGCCGCCAGGCTCAGGCCGTGGCCGAACATGCCCAGGGCGACCTGGAGCACGGTCAGGCCCAGCACCGTGGCGCCCAGGACGATGCCGCGGCGCGTGCGGGTGAGCAGGCCGACGACGAGCAGCACGAGCGCGAGCACGGGGATGACCATCATCCCGTTCATGCCGTGGATCATCATGCCGGTCACCTCGGCGAACGGCGGGGCGGCCTCGCTCTCCAGGACGCTCTTGTCGAGGACGCCGCCCTCGGAGACCCAGATGAACAGGCCGGAGTCCATCCAGGCGATCGCGGCCGCCTGGACGGCGATCAGGGCGCAGATGACGTAGGCGATGATGCGGAAGGCTGAGCGCATGACTTCTCCTTGGTGGTGCGGATGCGAGGTGGTGCGTCGGTCAGAGCCTGGGCCCCTGACGCAGATACACGTGCGGCCCGACGTCATCCATCGCACCCCTCGCCGGAGAGGGTGTCGTCACTCTGCAGGTGGGTCAGCATCCTCCTGGAGGATGGTTCCGCGCGGGCGGTCAGCGCCGAAGGTCGTGCCAGAGCAGGCCTGCCTCCAGCAGGAGCTCGCGCAGCAGGGGCAGGCTGACGCCGACCACGGCGTGGTGGTCGCCCTCGATCGAGGTGACGTAGGGCCCGCCGAGGCCGTCGACGGTGAAGGCGCCCGCCACGTGCAGCGGCTCCCCGGTCGCGACGTAGGCCTCGATCTCGGTGTCGGACAGGTCGGCGAAGTGCACCACCGTGGAGGCGGTCGCGCCGAGGGTGGCTCCGGTGCCGCCCTCGCGGTTGTCGACCACCCAGTGCCCGGTGTGCAGCGTGCCGGACCGTCCGCGCATCGCCCGCCAGCGCGCGGCGGCCGTGGCGGCGTCGCCCGGCTTGCCGTGGACCTGCCCGTCCAGCTCGAGCACCGAGTCGCAGCCGAGCACGAGCGCGTCGCGGTCCTCCTGCTCCACGACGGCCTCGCACTTGGCCCGGGCGAGGGTGAGCGCGACGTCCGCGGGGCGGAGCACGCCATACCTGTCCTGCGCGCGGGCGAGAGCCGCCTCCTCGTCGACGCCGGACACGACGACCTCGGGGTCCACACCGGCGGACCGGAGCGTGGACAGGCGGGCGGGTGAGGCCGAGGCCAGGACGAGCGGGATCACGGGCGTCAGGGTATGCGGTGCGCGCCGCCCGCCCCGCGTCAGGGCGTGCGCGTGGCGCGCCACTCCTGCGCGGTGAGGACGTGGAGGCGGTGGGCGACCAGGTCGGGGTAGGCGGTGGGGTCGACGCGGGGGTGGTCGAAGTCGCCCGCGGGGTCGCGTCGCAGGCCGATCTTCTCCATCACCCGCAGCGAGGCGCGGTTGCCGGCCGCCGTGAACGACACGATCTGCGCCAGCCCGACCTCCTCGAAGCCGAACCGCAGCGCCTCCCGGGCGGCCTCCGGCGCGTAGCCGTGGCCCCAGGCGTGGGCGGCCAGCCGCCAGCCCACCTCGACGCCCGGCCCGGACGGCAGGAAGTCGGCCGGCCACAGGCCCGTGTAGCCGAGGAACTCACCGGTGGCGAGCAGCTCCAGCGCCCACAGCCCCCAGCCGTGCTGCGCCCAGCACGCGTCGATGCGGTCCACGAACGCGTCGGAGCGCTCCCGGCCCAGCGGCCCCTGCAGGTGCCGGGTGACGAGCGGGTCGGCGTTGAGCGCCGCGAACGGCTCCCGGTCGGCGTCCCGCAGGCCGCGCAGGAGCAGCCGCTGCGTCCGCAGCTCCGGGACGGTCGACACGGCGCCCGCCCCGGGCTCAGAGCTCGCCGAGGACCGCGGCGCGCAGGGTGTCCAGGCCGACCCCGCCGACGTCGAGGGCGCGGCGGTGGAAGGCCTTGAGGTCGAAGTCCTCGCCCTCGCGCTCGCGGACCTCCTCGCGCAGCTGGAGCCAGAGCCGCTCGCCGATCTTGTAGGCGGGCGCCTGGCCCGGCCAGCCCAGGTAGCGGTCCAGCTCGAAGCGGGTGAAGCCCTCGTCCATGTTGGTGTGCGCGTCGAGCAGCGCCCACGCCTTGTCGTAGGTCCACTCGCCCCCACCCACCTCCTCGGGCGCCTCGAAGCCGCAGTGCACGCCGATGTCGATGACGACGCGTGCGGCGCGGAGGGCCTGGGCGTCGAGCAGACCCATCCGGTTGCCCGGGTCGTCCATGTAGCCCAGGTCGGCCATCAGCCACTCGCTGTAGAGCGCCCAGCCCTCCCCTTGCCCGGAGGTCCAGGAGGCCAGCCGGCGCCAGCGGTTGAGCAGCTCGGAGCGGTAGACGGTCTGCCCGATCTGCAGGTGGTGGCCGGGGACGCCCTCGTGGTAGACGGTCGTCAGCTCGCGCCACGTGGAGAACCGGGTCACGCCCTTGGGCACCGACCACCACATGCGGCCGGGCCGGGAGAAGTCCTCGGAGGGGGCGGTGTAGTAGATGCCGCCGGTCTGGCTCGGCGCGATCATGCACTCGATCCGCCGGACCGGCCCCGGGACGTCGAAGTGGACGTCGGCCAGGTCGGCCACCGCCTCGTCCGCCTTCTCCTGCATCCACGCGCGCAGGGCGTCGGTGCCGTCGAGCTGGTAGGCGGGATCTTCGTCGAGGACCGCCACCGCCTCCTTGACGGTGGCGCCGGGCCGGATCTGCTCGGCCGTCTCCTCCATCAGCACGGTGATGCGGGCCAGCTCCTCCTGCCCCCAGCGGTAGGTCTCCTCCAGGTCGATCGTGGCCCCGAGGAAGGAGCGGGAGCGCAGCTGGTAGAGCTCGCGGCCGGAGGCGTCGGACCTCGGGGCCTTCGGGGCCAGCTCGTCGAGGTAGGTCGCCAGCGCGCCGAACGCGGACCGGGCCGAGCCCACGGCGGCGTCGAGCAGCCCGCGGACCTCCTCGGGCTGGCCCTCGGCCTCGCGGAGCAGCGCCTGGAAGGTGCTGGTGTCCTCGGCAGCCTGGTCCCGGCACTGCTCGGCGACCTTCTCCACCTGGCGGCGCGGGACGACCTGGCCGCGCTCGGCCGACCAGGCGAGGGCCGAGGCGTACTGCTGCAGGGCGATCGGCACCGCGTCGAGGCGGGCGGCGATGGTGCGCCACTGCTCCTCGGTGTCCTTGCCCATGATGTCGAAGATGTCGCGCACCGCCTGCGGGGCGGAGGCGATGACGTTGAGGTCGACCGGCGCGCGGCCCTCCAGCACCAGGTCCAGCTCCTCGACCTCCAGGCCGAGCCGCTCGCGCAGGGCGGCGGCGGTGACCCTGTCCACGTCGTCCTGCGGCGTGCGCCGGCCCAGCTGCTCGAGGGTGTCGGCGGACAGGTCCCGGCGGGCCCGCAGGCCGTCCACGGACAGGTCGTCCAGCCGGTCGTCCTGCCCGGCGACGCCCAGGTAGGTGGCCTCCATCGGGCTGTGGACGACCACGGCGTCGAGGTGGTCCTCGGCGAGGCGGTCGATCTCGGTCTGCTCACGCGTCTGCTCGATCACGAGGGGCAAACCTACCCGGCCGGACGTCCCGGTGCCAGACGTGTGCCGCAGCGAGGACGACATACGGTGTGGCCATGAGTCCCCGCGTCCGGTCCACCAACCTGGCCCGCCCGAAGCCGGAGCCGGGCGGCAGGCCCTACCTGACCGGCATCGACAAGCGGCCGGTCGAGCGGCTCGAGGTCTTCGAGCCCGGCCCGCACTACGGCGACGGGCCGGGCGTCGTGGGCGACCACGTCGGAGACCTCGAGCACCACAGCGGGGCCAACAAGGCGGTCTACGCCTACGCCCGCGAGGAGCTCGACCGGTGGGGGCGTGAGCTGGGCCGGGACCTCACCGACGGGTGGTTCGGGGAGAACCTCACCACCGAGGGCATCGTCCTGGAGGAGCTGCTCGTCAACCAGCAGCTGCGGGTCGGCCCGCACGTGGTCCTGGAGGTCTCGGTGCCGCGCACGCCGTGCGCCACCTTCGCCGGCCACGTGGGCGAGCCCGGATGGGTGCGGCGCTTCGCCGCGCACGGTCGGTGCGGGACCTACCTGCGGGTGGTGGTGCCCGGCACGGTGCGGACCGGGGACACGATCGTGCCGCTGGAGCGCCCGGAGCACGACGTCGACATGCTCACGGCCTTCGCCGCGGCGATGGGCGACGACGCGGCCGGCCGGCGGGTGCTGGAGGCGCACTGCCTGCCGCAGATGTACCACCAGCGCTACGTGCGGAAGTTCTCGGCCAGGGCCTGATCCGCGGCGGGCCTCCCTGGGCGCGTGAGGGGAGGCCTCAGCGTGGCAGCGCGGAGGCCCGCCAGCCGCCGGGGCCGACCGTGGGACGGGTCCGGGAGAAGGGGGCCCGGGCCCTCCACAGCGAGGTGGGCGTCGCGCGCTGGTCGGTGCCGCTGCCGGAGGAGGCCGCGGTGAGCACCACGGTCAGCGCCGCCAGCTGCTCGGGCGTGGGGTTGCCGCGCTCGACGAGGATCACCGGCGTCGCCGGCGCGGCCTCGCCGCCGGTGACCGTGACCGCCTGCTCCTCGGCGCTCACAGCGGGATGTTCCCGTGCTTGCGGGGCGCCCGGTCGGCGCGCTTGGAGCGGAGCATGCGCAGCGCCCGGGAGACCTGGACCCGCGTCTGCGAGGGGGCGATGACGGCGTCGACGTAGCCGCGCTCGGCGGCGATGTAGGGGTTGGCGAGGGTGTCCTCGTACTCCTGGACCCGGCGGGCTCGCTCGGCCTCCACGTCCCCGCCCTCGGCGGCGACCCTGGCCAGCTCGCGGCGGTAGAGGATGTTGGCCGCGCCCTGGGCGCCCATGACCGCGATCTGCGCGGTGGGCCAGGCCAGGTTGACGTCGGCGCCGAGGTGCTTGGAGCCCATGACGTCGTAGGCACCCCCGTAGGCCTTGCGGGTGATCACGGTGACCAGGGGCACGGTCGCCTCGGCGTAGGCGAAGAGCAGCTTGGCGCCGCGACGGATGATGCCGCCGAACTCCTGGTCGGTGCCGGGCAGGAAGCCGGGGACGTCGACGAAGGTCAGGATCGGGACGTTGAAGGCGTCGCAGGTGCGCACGAACCGGGCGGCCTTCTCCGAGGCGTCGATGTCCAGGGTGCCCGCCAGCTGCATGGGCTGGTTGGCCACGACACCGACCGAGCGGCCCTCGACCCGGCCGAAGCCGATGACGATGTTGGGGGCGAACAGCTCCTGGACCTCCAGGAAGTCCTCGTCGTCCAGCACGGCCCGGATCGCGGTCTTGATGTCGTAGGGCATGTTGGTCGAGTCCGGCACGAGGGCGTCCAGCGCGAGGTCGGCGTCGGTGGGCTCGTCGTCGGTGGGCTCGTCGTCGAAGACCGGCGGCTCCTCGAGGTTGTTCTGCGGGAGGAAGCCGATGAGCTCGCGCACGTAGTCCAGCGCGTCGTCCTCGTCGCTGGCCATGTAGTGCGCCACGCCCGAGACGGTGTTGTGCGTCCGCGCGCCGCCGAGGTCCTCGAAGGTCACGTCCTCGCCGGTGACCGTCTTGATGACGTCCGGCCCGGTGATGAACATGTGCGAGGTCTGGTCGACCATGACGACGAAGTCGGTGATCGCGGGGGAGTAGACCGCCCCGCCCGCGCACGGGCCCATGACCAGGGAGATCTGCGGGATGACGCCCGAGGCGTCGACGTTGCGCCGGAAGATCTCGGCGTAGAGGCCCAGCGCCACCACGCCCTCCTGGATCCGGGCGCCGCCGGAGTCGTTGATGCCCACGACCGGGCAGCCGACCTTCATCGCCAGGTCCATGACCTTGACGATCTTCTCCCCGAAGACCTCGCCCAGGGACCCGCCGAAGACGGTGAAGTCCTGGGAGAAGACCGCGACCGGGCGCCCGTCGACGGTGCCGTAGCCGGTGACCACACCGTCGCCGTAGGGCCGGTTGCGCTCCTGGCCGAAGGCGGTGGAGCGGTGCCGGGCCAGGGCGTCCAGCTCGGTGAAGCTGCCCTCGTCGAGCAGGCCCTCGATGCGCTCGCGCGCGGTCCTCTTGCCCTTGGCGTGCTGCTTCTCCACGGCCTTGGCCGAGCCGGCGTGCACCGCCTCGTCCATCCGCTCCTGGTGGTCGGCGAGCCGGCCGGAGGTGGTCCGCAGGTCGGGGCCGGTGTCGTCGGCGGCGCTGGCGGTGTCGGTCATGGGGACCAACTTAACGTTGTCCCATGGACACGCTGCGCTGGGCCGCGCCGGAGCACCACGAGTCGGTGGGCTCGACCAACGAGCTGGCGCTCGCCGACCCCCGCCCCGGGCGGGTCGTCGTCGCCGACCACCAGACCGCCGGGCGCGGGCGCCGCGGGCGCGTCTGGTCCTCGCCGCCGGGGACGGGTATGGCGATCTCCGCCGTGGTGCCGCCCGTCGCCCCCGCGCTCATGGGCTGGGTCCCGCTCGTCGCGGGGCTGGCCCTCGCCGAGGGGCTCCGGGCGAGCAGGTGGCCCGTCGACGCGGTGCTCAAGTGGCCCAACGACGTGCTGCTCCCGCTGCGGGGGGCCGGCGGCGAGGACCGGGACCACGGCAAGGTCGCAGGCGTCCTGGCCCAGGTGGCCCGCGACGGCAGCATCGTCGTGGGCACCGGTCTGAACGTCGACCACGAGACCGACCAGCTGCCGGTGCCGGCGGCCACCTCCTGGCGGCTCGTCCGGGGAGGCGCCCCGCTTCCGCAGGCGGCCCGCGAGGGGCTGCTGAGCGACTACCTGGACCGGCTGGCCCGCTGGCACGAGGCGCTGACGCAGGAGGACCTCAGGGCGGTGCGCACGGCATACCAGGGACGCTGCGCGACCATCGGCCGGGCGGTCGTGGTGCACCGGCCGGACGGCGGGAGGACCACCGGCACCGCCGTCGGCGTGGACGACTCCGGGGCGCTGCTCGTGGAGGGGGAGGCGGGCCGCACCCTCCACCACGCCGGTGACGTGGAGCACCTGCGTTCCCAGTAGCCTGCCCCCATGGACGCACCCACGATGCTGCAGGTCATCCGGCACGGTGAGGGCGGGCACGTCGTCGAGCTGTCCCTGGACCGGCCGGGGTCGATGAACGCGATCAGCACCGCCTTCAGCGAGGAGATCACCGCCACCACCGCCGCGCTGGGCGCCGACCCCTCGGTGCGCGCCGTCGTCGTGACCAGCACGCACGACCGGGCGTTCTGCGTCGGCGCCGACCTCAAGGAGCGCAACGGCTTCACCGACGCCCAGATGATGGACCACCGGCTGGTCTCCAGGCTGGCCTACCGCGGCGTGCTCGACCTGCCGGTCCCCGCGGTCGCGGCGGTGGAGGGCTACGCGCTGGGGGGAGGGATGGAGATCGCGCTGTCCTGCGACCTGGTCGTCGCCGGCGAGCGCGCCACGCTGGGGCTGCCCGAGGTCGGCGTCGGCGTCATCCCGGGCGGCGGCGGCACCCAGCTGCTCACCCGCCGGGTGGGCTGGTCGCGGGCCGCGTCGATGATCTTCACCGCCCGCCGGCTGACGGCCGCGGAGGCCCGCGACCTGGGGGTCGTCGACGAGCTGGTCCCCGCCGGAGACGCCCGGGACCGGGCGCTGCAGATCGCCACCGGGATCGCCGCGAACTCGCCGGTCGCGGTGCGCAACGCCAAGAAGGCCATGCGCCTGGGCCAGGGCACCGACCTGGCCGCCGGGCTGGAGATCGAGGACGGCTGCTGGCGGGCCACCGCGTTCAGCCGGGACCGTGCCGAGGGGGTGGCCGCCTTCGTGGAGAAGCGGACGCCGGCATGGCCCGGGACCTGAGCGGAGGACATACAGTCGGGTGGCGACGAAGGAGGACGCGGACATGACCAGGGTGCTGCTGGCCGAGGACGACCCCACCATCTCTGAGCCGCTCGCGAGGGCGCTGCGGAGGGAGGGCTACGTGGTGACGATCGCCGACGACGGGCGGGCCGCGCTGAGCGAGGCCGTCCAGGAGCCGGCGCACGACCTGGTGATCCTCGACCTCGGCCTGCCGCACATCGACGGGGTGGACGTGTGCCGCGCCGTCCGCGACGCCGGCGTCCGGACGCCGGTGCTCATGCTCACCGCGCGCAGCGAGGAGGTGGACACCGTCGTCGGGCTCGACGCGGGCGCCGACGACTACGTGACCAAGCCGTTCCGGCTCGGCGAGCTGCTGGCCCGGGTGCGGGCCCTGCTGCGGCGCGGACCGGAGCCGCTGGCCACCCGCGAGGGCGCGGCGCTGCGGATGGACGTGCAGGCCCGTCGGGTCTTCCTGCACGACCAGGAGGTGCGGCTGACGACCAAGGAGTTCGACCTGCTGCGCGTCCTGATGCGCGAGGAGGGCAGGGTCGTGCCCCGCGAGCTGCTCATGCGCGAGGTGTGGGACAGCTGGTTCGGCTCGACCAAGACGCTCGACATGCACGTGTCCGTGCTGCGCCGCAAGATCGGCGACGACGCGCACGACCCCCGCCACATCGTCACGGTGCGCGGTGTCGGCTTCCGCTTCCAGGACGACCCCGCCGACGCGGACGACGTCGGGACGGACTGACCCCTCGTGCGCGAGGTCCTGCGCGAGCTCGCGCTGCGCGTCCTGCTCGTCGTCACCGGCGTGGTCGCCGGGACGACCGGCCTGGTGGTGTGGATCCTCGTCGCGCTCGAGGAGAGACTCGGGCCGGTCCCGCTGTGGGCGCTCCTGCTCACCGTCGTGGGCGGGTCCCTGGCCACCGTCGGCGCTGTCGCCTGGGCCCTGCGCCCGCTGGCGGACCGCACCGCCGAGGTGGTGGCCGACCCGCTGCGCCGGCTGGCCCACCGCACCGACGAGATGGCTTCCGGCGGCTTCGCGCTGGACCCGCAGACCCGTCCCGGGCGACTGGTCGAGCCGCCCCCCTGGCGGGGCGGCATCAGGGAGATCGACGCGGTCGCCCGGGAGATCGACCGGCACCACAGCACCTTCGCCCGGGCCCTGGTCTCCGAGCGGTCCTTCGCCGCCGACGCCTCCCACCAGCTGCGTACCCCGCTGGCGGCCCTGCTGCTGCGGCTGGAGGAGATCGCCCAGGCCGAGGACGCGGCGGTGGCCCGCACCGAGGCCGAGATCGCCATCGGCCAGGTGGAGCGGCTGACCGGCGTCGTCGCCGAGCTGCTGCGCCGCACCCGGGTCGGTCACGCCAGCGGCGGTGCGCTCAGCGCCGTCGACCACGTCCTCGCCGGCCTCGACGAGGAGTGGACGCCCGCGTTCGCCGAGCAGGAGCGGGAGATCGTGCTCAGCAGCGAGCGCGGCATCATCGTCGAGGCCAGCGCCCCGGCGGTCTCGCAGGTGCTCAACACGCTCGTCGAGAACGCCCTCGTCCACGGCCGCGGCCGGGTCGAGGTGCACGTCGGCAGGTCCGGACCCTCGGCGGTGTTCACGGTGGCCGACCAGGGGGCGGGCATCCCCGACCAGATGGCGCGCTCGGTCTTCGAGCGGGCGGTCACGACGGGGTCGGGCACCGGTCTGGGCCTGGCGGTGGCGCGGGAGACCGCCGAGACCATGGGCGGGCGGCTGGAGCTGACGCGGGTGCGGCCGCCGGTGTTCTCGCTCTACCTGCCGCTGGCCACGACGCCCTGACCCTCGGGCGCCAGGCCCTCCTCGGCCTCCAGCTCGGCCCGGAAGACGAACGTGCGGTAGGCCCAGAACCGGAAGAGGGTCCCGAGCACCAGCCCGACGCCGTTGCCGGAGAGGTTGTCGGCCAGCTGGCTGTGCAGGTCGAGCACGTAGCGGGAGAAGCCCAGGCAGGCCAGCGCGATCGCCAGTCCGACGGCGTTGAAGAAGAGGAACAGCACGAACTCGCGGCCGACCGCCACCCGCCGCCGGTGCCGGAAGGTCCACAGCCGGTTGCCGAGCCAGGAGAAGACCGTTGCGATGCTCGTGGAGAGCACCTTGCCCAGCAGGGGCTGGTCGGCCATCGCGCCGTCGACCACGCCGGGCACGCCGAAGACGAGGACGTTGTAGAGCACGGTGTCGAGCAGGAAGGCCAGCGCCCCGACGGTGCCGAACTTGGCGACCTCGTGGGCGAGCGTGTCGTAGAGACGCCGCAGCCGCGCGACGAGGGTGGGCTGCGGGGTCACCTGCGCGAGTCTACGTGCGGCCTGTGGGTAGGGTCTGACCGTGCATCCGACGACACCCACGCCCGCCCCCGACGAGTCCTCCGCGCCCGCTCCCCCGCTGCGCGCCGAGGGCGGCTTCCCGGTCGTCGGGATCGTCGGCGGGGGCCAGCTGGCCAGGATGTGCCAGCCGCCCGCGGTCGCGCTGTCGCTGACCCTGTCGGTGCTCGCCGAGTCCCGGACCGCCGCCGCCGCCCTCGTCGTGCCGCACAGCCCGGTCGGCGAGCACACCGACCTGGAGGCGCTGCGCGTCTGGGCCCGGCACTGCGACGTGGTCACCTTCGACCACGAGCACGTGCCCCAGGAGGTCCTGGCTGCACTCGCCGAGGACGGCGTCGAGCTGCACCCCGCCCCCGCGGCCCTGGTCTACGCCCAGGACAAGCTCGCGATGCGCGAGCGGCTCACCGAGCTCGGTCTGCCCTGCCCCCGATGGGCGCGGGCCCGCACCGCCCAGGAGGTGGAGGCCTTCGCCGCCCAGGTGGGCTGGCCGATCGTGGTCAAGACCCCGCGCGGGGGCTACGACGGCAAGGGCGTCCAGGTATGCCGTGGCCCGGCCGAGGTGGCGCCGTGGCTCGCCGGCGTCGGGCAGGCCGGCCTGTCCGACGGTCTGCTGCTGGAGGAGGCGGTCGAGTTCACCCGCGAGCTGTCGAT
This sequence comes from Ornithinimicrobium avium, assembly GCF_003351765.1. Lineage (NCBI taxonomy): Bacteria > Bacillati > Actinomycetota > Actinomycetes > Micrococcales > Ornithinimicrobiaceae > Ornithinimicrobium > Ornithinimicrobium avium. The sequence goes on along the minus strand of NZ_CP031229.1, from coordinate 1,488,237 downwards.
CATGGTGGGGCGCAGCCCGTCCGGACAGGCGGCCGCGTGGCCGGTCGTGGAGACCGTCCAGGAGGACGGCATCAACACCGAGGTGCTCGCCCCGGCGCCCGGTCTGGACCCGGCCCTGGCCACCTCGCTCACCCAGGGCGCGCTGCGGATCGCCGGCGAGCTCGGCGTCACGGGCGTCATGGCCGTGGAGGCCTTCGAGGTGAGGGACCCGCAGACCGGCGCCACCACATACCTCGTCAACGAGCTCGCCATGCGCCCGCACAACAGCGGCCACTGGACGATCGACGGCTCGGTGACCAGCCAGTTCGAGCAGCACCTGCGCGCGGTGCTGGACCTGCCGCTGGGCGACCCGTCGGCGCGGGACCCGTGGACCGCGTCGGCCAACGTGCTCGGCGGTGACTACCCGGGGCTCTACGGGACCTACCGGCACCTGATGGCGCGCGACCCGGGGCTGAAGATCCACCTCTACGGCAAGGGCGTGCGCCCGGGCCGCAAGCTGGGCCACGTCACCGTCTTCGGGGGTGACGGCTCCGCGGAGTCCCTCGAGGAGCTGCGCGGACGGGCCCGGCACGCCGCGGACTACCTGCAAGGAGTGGTGACCGAATGACCGGCGACACGATCGGCACCGGGCCCGCACCCCTCGTCGGGCTGGTGATGGGCAGCGACAGCGACTGGCCGGTGATGGAGGCCGCCGCGCAGGCGCTGGAGGAGTTCGGCGTGCCCTACGAGGCGGACGTCGTCTCCGCGCACCGGATGCCGACCGAGATGATCGCCTACGGGCAGGGCGCGGCCGACCGCGGCCTGAGGGTGATCGTCGCGGGCGCGGGCGGGGCGGCGCACCTGCCGGGGATGCTGGCGTCGGTGACGGTGCTGCCGGTCATCGGGGTCCCGGTGCCGCTGAAGCACCTGGACGGGATGGACTCGTTGCTCTCGATCGTGCAGATGCCCGCCGGGATCCCCGTCGCGACCGTGTCGGTGGGCGGTGCGCGCAACGCCGGTCTGCTGGCGGTGCGGGTGCTCGCGGCCGGGGAGGGCGAGCTGGCGGAGCGGCTGGGGGTGCAGCTGGCGACCTTCGCCGCGGACCTGAGCGACCAGGCCCACGCCAAGGGCGAGAAGCTGCGGCAGCGGCGCGGGGGCTGAGCCGCCCACGTCCGTGAGGCGTGCACGTTCTCCGGGTGGTCGGGCGGCACCGTCCCGCGGGCACTTCTCAACCGTGGCGTGGGTCCCACCATGCGGGCACCTGCGTGTGAGGCACCTGGGCGTCGCGGAATCTTGACGGGCGCGTCAGCCGTCGTCCACGGGCCAGTACGCTGTGGGGCATGACCGACTTCGACCTGTTCCGGATCAACGAGGACCACGAGGCGTTGCGGGAGGCCATCCGGGAGATCGCCGACGAGCAGATCGCGCCGCACGCGGCGGCGGTGGACGAGGAGAGCAGGTTTCCCGAGGAGGCGCTCAAGGCGCTGGTCGCGACCGACATGCACGCCCCGCACATCGCCGAGGAGTACGACGGCGTCGGGGCTGACGCCCTCGCGACCTGCATCGTCATCGAGGAGGTCGCGCGGGCCTGCGCAAGCTCCTCGCTGATCCCGGCCGTCAACAAGCTCGGCACGATGCCGCTGATCCTGGCCGCCAGCGACGAGATCAAGGCGAAGTACCTCCCGCCCGTCGCGCGCGGTGAGGCGATGTTCTCCTACGGCCTGTCCGAGGCCGGCGCCGGCTCGGACACCGCGGGTATGACGTGCAAGGCCATCGAGCAGCCCGACGGGTCGTTCGTGCTCAACGGGCAGAAGTCGTGGATCACCAACGCCGGGGTCTCGGAGTACTACACCGTCCTGGCCGTGACCGACCCCGACGGCCAGCGGGGCCGCAACGTGACCGCCTTCGTCGTGGAGAAGTCCGACGAGGGCTTCACCTTCGGGGCCAAGGAGAAGAAGCTGGGCATCAAGGGCAGCCCCACCCGCGAGCTGCACTTCGACAACTGCGTCATCCCCGGCGACCGGATGGTCGGCGAGCGCGGCGAGGGTCTGAAGATCGCGCTGCGCACCCTGGACCACACCCGCGTCACCATCGGCGCGCAGGCCGTCGGCATCGCCCAGGGCGCGCTCGACGCGGCGCTGGCCTACGTCAAGGAGCGCCAGCAGTTCGGCAAGGCGATCGCCGAGTTCCAGGGCGTGCAGTTCATGCTCGCGGACATGGGCATGAAGCTGGAGGTCGCCCGGCAGATGGTCTACGTCGCGGCGGCCAGGTCCGAGCGCGGCGACACCGACCTGCCCTTCTTCGGGGCCGCCGCGAAGTGCTTCGCCTCCGACGCGGCGATGGAGATCACCACCGACGCGGTGCAGCTCTTCGGCGGCTACGGCTACACCAAGGACTTCCCCGTCGAGCGGATGATGCGCGACGCCAAGATCACCCAGATCTACGAGGGGACCAACCAGGTCCAGCGCATCGTCATGGCTCGCCAGCTGCTCAAGGGCTGAACGGCCCCGTCCGGAGGCCGTCCAGACCGTGCGGGTCGGCCCGGACGGCGACGAGCGGGATGTCGTGCTCGGCGGCCCAGGCCTGCCACTCGGCGGCGGTGCGCCCGGAGAAGGCCCGGCCCAGCCGCTCCCGGGTGCAGTCCTGCGGCTCCAGCCCCAGGGCCGCCAGCAGGGTCGCGGCGAAGTGCGGTTCCAGGGCGGCCACCGCGATCCTGCCCTCCCGGGTGTCGTAGGTGCCGTAGACCGACAGACCGCCGCCGAGCGGCTGCCCGGGCCCGGTCAGGCCGGCCCGCAGCGGACCGGAGAACGTCTGCGCCAGGTCCGACAGGGGCACCTCGCGGCGGACACCCTCGCCGACGCGGGCGCGAGCGACGAGCGAGGCGCAGGCCTCCGCCGCCGCCCGCTCGGCGCCGGCGAGGTCGACGGTGAGGGTCGAGGGCATCCGCCCGCCGGCGATCAGGCCGTGGGCCGCCTGGTAGGTCAGGTCGTGGCCGGCGGCCTCCGCCGCGTCCCCGGGGTAGCCGACGATGTCGACCTGGCAGACCTGCGGGTGCCGCTCGTGCACGCGCGCGAAGTCCAGGCCCATCCGCTCCAGCGCCGACGGCCGCGACGAGGTGACCAGGACGTCGGCGGTCGCGAGCAGCCCCTCGACCTCGGCCCGGCCGGCCTCCGTCCTGAGGTCGGCGGTCCGCAGGTCCTGACCGGAGTGCAACTCCTCGAAGTAGGCCGGTGCGTACCTCTGCAGCGGGTCCCCGCCAGGCGGCAGCACGGTGACGGCGGACGCACCCAGGGCCACCAGCCGCGCGACCGCAGCCGGGCCCGGCAGGTTGATCGCGACCGAGACGATCCTGATGCCGTCGAGAGGTTCTGCGCCAGTCACGATGCTCCTCCTCCGCGGCGCAGGTCCTCCTGGCGCGTGTGGGAGGAAACCCGACCACGCTCGGTGGACCTGCGGGACCGTACAGGTGCATGGTAGTTGTGCAAGCATCGTGTCGCGAGGGGACGACTGCTGACCCGATGGAGATGCACATGCTCGCGCCCGCCCCCTACCGCTCACCCTGGATGACCGAGGACCTCGACGACGTTCGCGCGCTCGCCCGGACCTTCTTCGAGCGGGAGCTCACCCCGCACGTCGACCGCTGGTCCAAGGCCGGCGCGGTCGACCGCGAGTTCTGGAACAGGGCGGGGGAGGCCGGCCTGCTGTGCATGTCGATCCCCGAGGAGTACGGCGGTGGCGGGGGCACCTTCGCCCACGAGGCGGTCATCGCCGAGGAGCAGGCCCGCGCGGTCGACGACGGCTGGGGCAGCCAGGTCCACAGCGCTATCGTCGCGCACTACATCCTCGCCTACGGCACCGAGGAGCAGAAGCAGCGCTGGCTGCCCGGGATGGCCTCGGGCGAGCTCGTCGGCGCGATCGCGATGACCGAGCCGGGAGCCGGTTCGGACCTGCAGGCGCTGCGCACCTCGGCCAGCCTGGACGGCGAGCACTACGTGGTCGACGGCTCCAAGACCTTCGTCTCCAACGGACTGCACGCAGACCTGGTCGTCATCGTCGTCCGCACCGGTGGCGAGGGCGGTCGGGGACTGTCCCTCATCGTCGCCGAGACCACGGACCTGCCGGGCTTCTCCCGCGGCCGCCAGCTGGAGAAGGTCGGCCTGAAGTACCAGGACACGATGGAGCTGTTCTTCGAGGACATGCGTGTCCCGGCCGACAACGTCCTGGGCGGGGAGGCGGGCCTGGGGCGGGGATTCGTCCAGCTCATGCAGCAGCTCGGGCAGGAGCGCCTCATCATCGCCGTCACCGCGGTCGCCGCCGCGGAGACCGCGGTGCGCCTGGCCGTCGACTACGCCAAGGAGCGCGAGGCCTTCGGGCGCCCGATCCTCGCCTTCCAGAACCTGCGCTTCGAGCTGGCCGAGTGCACGACCGAGGCCCTCGCCACCCGCACCCTCGTCGATCACTGCATCGGGCTGCACCTCCAGGGCAGGCTCGACCCCGCCACCGCCTCGATGGCCAAGTATTTCGCCACCGACAAGCAGTGCGAGCTGATCGACCGGGCCCTGCAGGTCTTCGGCGGCTACGGCTTCATGACCGAGTACCCGATCGCGCGCATGTACGCCTCGGCCCGCGTGCAGAAGATCTACGGCGGCACCAACGAGATCATGAAGGAGCTCATCGGGCGCAGCCTCTGAGGCTCAGCCCCCGGAACCCCGGCCCTTGCCGTTGTTGCCCTTGCCGTTGTCGTTCTTGGCCTGGCCGCTGTTCCCGCGCGTGTCGGAGGGATGGGCTGCGTCCGCCGGGTCGGGGGCGTGTGCCGGGTCCACCGCGGGCGCGGAGGCGGCGTCCCCGGTGCCGTCGGACCCCGCGTCGCCGTCCCCCGCGTCGCCGTCCCCCGCGTCGCCGGACCCCGCGTGCTCGTCGGTGCCCCCCGTGGTGATGACCGGGTCGCTCGTGGTGCGGGAGACGATGAGCGGGGCGGCTCCGCCCTCGGGCCGGGCGACGACCAGGACCTCCTGCTGCGCGTAGCGGACGTCCCCGTAGTAGTACTCCACGTCGGTGGTCACCTCCACCGAGCCGTCGGCCTGCGGCACGGGGTCGACCCGGTTCCAGCTCACCCTCGTGAGGCCGTCCGCGATCTCCGGGTCGACGGCCGCGTCCGGGCCGAGGTAGCCGCGGGCCGCCTCCAGCCCTTCGGTGGCCAGCGCTTCGTAGAACGTCCGGACCAGCTGTCCCGCCTCGTCCGCGGTGACGGCCGAGCCGGACTGCGAGCTGGTGGTCTCCGACGAGCCGTCGGTGCCGCCGCCCGGGCCGTCGCCGGCGATCGTCCACACCAACCAGGCGAGCGCGGCGGCGAGCAGGACGCCGATCAGCCACCCGAGGACGACGCCCGGGCGGACGCCGCGCCGCCGGTGCTGCAGAGCACCCCCCCGCCCGGCGTAGGACGCGGCCGCCCGGGGCGGCCGACGTCCGGCCGTGGCGGCGGGGGTCTCGCCCTGGACGGGCACCTGCCGGGTCGTCCCGGCGGCGTCCACCGCCTGGGTGGGGTCGCCCTGGGGGTATGCCGTGCGCTGGCCGGCGTCGGAGGCCGCGGCTCCGGCCGCTGCCCCACCTGCGACGCCGACGCCGGGCCATCCCTGCGCATCGTCGTCGGCGGGCAGGCCCCGGGCCGCACCGGTCAGCGCGCGGGCCGCCCGGTCGGCGGTCCAGCGCGTGGCGGGGTCGGGGTCGAGCATGCCGCGCAGGACCGGCGCGAGGACACCGGCCCGCTCCGGCGGCGTCGGCTCGCCGCGGGCGATCGCGTGCAGCTGGGCGACGGCGTTGCCGGCGTCCGGGAAGGGACGGTGCCCCTCCACCGCCGTGTAGAGGGTCGCGCCCAGCGCCCACACGTCGGAGGCCGGTGAGGGGTCCTCGCCGCGGGCCATCTCGGGGGAGAAGTAGGCGGCGGTGCCAGAAACCATGCCGGTGCGGGTGAGCTTCTGGTCCTCCTCGGCCCGGGCGATGCCGAAGTCGGTGAGCTTGGCGTCGCTGCCGTCGTCGTCGGTGAGCAGGACGTTGCCCGGCTTGACGTCCCGGTGGACCACGCCGGCGCCGTGGGCCGCCGCGAGGGCCGTGGCCATCTGGGCACCGATCCGGGCCACGGTCGCCACCGGCAGGGAGCGGCCGCCCTCGAGCAGGGAGGAGAGCGACGGGCCGGCGACGTGCTCCATGACGATCCACGGCACGCCCTCGTGGACGAAGGCGTCGTAGACCCGCACCACGTGGTCGTGGGCGAGGGTGGCGCTGGTGCGCGCCTCGCGCAGGCCGCGGGTGACCAGCAGCTCGGCGTCGGTCTCGCCCGAGACCCGCTTGAGCGCCACCTCGCGGCCGAGGTGCTCGTCGAGGGCGAGCCAGACGATCCCGCCGCCGCCGCGGCCGAGGGTGCGCAGGATGCGGTAGCGGCCGGCGACGACCTCGGGGTCCTCGCCGACCGGGGTCTGGCGGGTCGTCTCGAGGTCGGGGTCGTCGTGCTCGTCGTGCACGTCGGGCACGGGGCATCTCCTCCGGGTGGTGGTCCTGGTCAGAGCCTAGGGCTGGACGCTGATCGGGTCACCCCTGCGGAGGGCGTCGAAGAGCGCGGCGGCCCCCTGCTCGTTCCACAGCACGGTGCTGCCGACGCCCGTCATGTAGTTGACGTCGGCCACCGGCACCGTCACCGACTGGCCGTTGCCGTTGGAGATGGCGCGCATGGCCAGGGCGATCCGGCCCGCCTCCAGCATCGAGGTGTTCTCACCCAACGAGAGGGCGCGCCCGGTCGCGGTGCCGACGGAGTGGAGGCGCACCGGGTTGAGGAGGGTGGCCGGACCGGTCATCTCCTCGACCAGCGCCGCGAGGAACTGGCGCTGCCGCTCGACGCGCCCCAGGTCGCCCCGCGAGTCGTTGTAGCGCATCCGGACGTAGCCCAGCGCCTCCGGGCCGGTCAGGTCCTGGCAGCCGGCCTGCAGGTCGACGTGGGCCTTCTTGTCCTTGGCGGGCGCGGCCAGGCACATGTGCACGCCACCGACCTTGTCGACGACCTGCACGAAGCCGCCGAAACCGATCTCCAGGTAGCCGTCGATGCGGATCCCGGTCGCCTGCTCGACGGTGTCCACCAGCAGCGGCGGGCCGCCGATCGAGTGGGCGGCGTTGAGCTTGTTCTGACCGTGGTCGCGGATCGTGACGAAGGAGTCGCGCGGGAGGCTGACCAGCGTCGGGTCGCCGATGGTGGGGACGTGCAGCAGCATCACCGTGTCCGCGCGGTGGCCCTCGGCGAAACCGGTGCCGAACGCGGACTGCTGCTCCTGGGTCAGCTGCTCTCGGCTGTCGGTGCCGACCAGCAGGTAGGACGCGCCGGAGGACGCTCCGGGCCGGTCGGCGACCCGGGGCGTGGCTTCGACGCGGCCGACGCTGCCCCAGACCATCGCGACGACCACCGCCATCGACACCACGTAGGCCACGACCAGCAGCATGAGGGTGGCCATGAACCGGCGGAAGCCGTAGCGGGGCCGGCGTCGCCGCGGCGGTCGGGGAGGAGGCGACCCGCGTCCGTCGTACGCCTCCGCGTACCGGTCGTCCGGTGAGGCGTCCCGGTACCGGTCCGCCCAGCCGTCGTCGCGTGACTGCGGCAGCGCGCGGGTGCGCCCGTCGTCCCAGCCGTCGTCCCAGTCGTCGTCCCCGGGCGCGGCGCGCCGGTCGTCGCGGCGGCCGTCGCCACGTCCGCGCGCGGAGGAGCGCGGCACGGGGCGGGACCAGTCGTCCTGGGGGTGGTGGGGCACGGCGACCAAGCGTAGGGCAGGGACCTGTCCCGCCCCTGGGAGGTCGACGGCGTTTCCCCCGCGTCGCCGACCGCGCCGCCGTCCGGGGGACGCGGACCGGTAGCCTCTCCCGCGTGAGCGCCACCTCCCCGGACACCGGCACGCCATACCCTCCCGTCTCGGTGGTGATGCCCGTCCGTCACGAGGAGCACCACCTGCGCGAGGCGGTCGGCTCGGTGCTCGCCCAGGACTACCCCGGGGAGATGGAAGTGGTCGTGGCCGTCGGCCCGGGCCGCGACCGCACCCGCGAGGTGGCCGACGCGATGGCAGCGGAGGACCCGCGCATCCTGGTCGTCGACAACCCCTCTGGCCGTACGCCGGACGGGCTCAACGCGGCGATCGCCGCCTCGCACCACGGGGTCGTGGTGCGGATGGACGGCCACGGCGCGCTGTCCGAGGGCTACGTGCGCCGCGCGGTCGAGGTCCTCGAGGAGACCGGCGCCGCCAACGTCGGCGGCGTCATGCTCGCCGAGGGCGTCGGGGACCTGCAGCAGGCGGTGGCCGTGGCGATGCGCTCGCCCTTCGGCATCGGCGCCGCTCGCTTCCACGTCGGCGGCGGGGCCGGGCCGGCCGACACCGTCTACCTGGGGGTGTTCCGGCGTGAGTGGCTGGACCGGGTCGGCGGTTACGACACGACCTTCACCCGGGCCCAGGACTGGGAGCTCAACCACCGGATCCGGGAGTCCGGGGGCACGGTGTGGTTCACGCCCGACCTCACCGTCACCTACCGGCCGCGCGCCTCGCTGGGGGACCTGGCGCGCCAGTTCTACACCACAGGTCAGTGGCGCCGGCAGGTCGTGCGCGCCCACCCCGGGACCCTCAACCTGCGCTACCTGGCACCGCCGGTCGCGACCGCCCTGGTCGCCGGGGGCGCGGTGGGTGGACTTCTGTGGCGTCCCCTGTGGGCGCTGCCGCTCGGGTATGCCGTCGCGGCCACCCTGGGTGGCGCGTGGATCGCGCGGGACCAGCGCCCGGGCGTCGTGGCCCGGATGCCGGCCGTCGTGGCCACCATGCACCTGACGTGGGGCGCAGGCTTCCTCCGCGGGACCGGCGCCCCACGTCGGAGCCGCTGACGGGTCAGTCGGTGACGGGCGCGACCGGGTCGGGGGTGGGCTCGTCGACGGCGACCCTCAGCTCGGGCTCGGTCTTGTCCACGACCTCCTCGACGGTGACGTCGGGCGCGACCTCGCGCAGCACGAGGCCCTCGGGGGTGACGTCGATGACGGCCAGGTCGGTGATGATCCGCTGCACGACCTGCAGGCCGGTGATGGGCAGCGAGCACTCCTTGACGATCTTGTAGCTGCCGTCCTTGGCGACGTGGTCCATCAGCACGATGACCTTCTTGGCGCCCAGGACCAGGTCCATCGCCCCGCCCATGCCCTTGACCATCTTGCCCGGGATCATCCAGTTGGCGATGTCGCCGGCCTGGGAGACCTGCATCGCACCGAGGATCGCCGCGTCGACCTTGCCGCCGCGGATCATCCCGAAGCTGGTGGCCGAGTCGAAGATCGAGGCACCCGGGCGCAGGGTGACGGTCTCCTTCCCGGCGTTGATCAGGTCGGGATCCTCCTCGCCCTCGTAGGGGTAGGCGCCGACGCCGAGGATGCCGTTCTCCGACTGGAGCACCAGCTCCACATCGTCGGGCACGTAGTTGGGCACCAGGGTCGGCATGCCGATGCCGAGGTTGACGTAGTCGCCGTCCTGCAGCTCGCGGGCGGCGCGGGCCGCCATCTCCTCACGGGTCAGTGCCATGGCTCAGGCCTCCTGCGTGGTGGTGGCGTCCGGCCGCGGCCGGGTGGTGCGCTTCTCGATGTCCTTGGCCGCGACCTGCTCGCGGGTCAGCGGCAGGACGCGCTGGACGTAGATGCCCGGCAGGTGCACCTCGTCGGGGTCGATCTCGCCCGGCTCGACGAGCTCCTCGACCTCCGCGACGGAGATTCCGGCAGCCATCGCGCACAGCGGGTTGAAGTTGCGCGCCGAACGGTTGAACACCAGGTTGCCGTGCCGGTCGCCCTTGGCGGCGCGGACCAGGCCGAAGTCGGCGAAGATCGAGTCCTCCAGCACGTACTCGCGGGTCTGGCCGCGGACGGTGTACTCACGCTTCTCCTTCGGCGGCGAGGACTTGACGACGTTGCCCTCGGAGTCGTAGCGCCACGGCATACCACCCTCCGAGACCAGCGATCCCACGCCGGTCGGCGTCCAGAAGGCGGGGATCCCGGCGCCGGCCGAACGCATCCGCTCGGCGAGCGTGCCCTGCGGGGTCAGCTCGAGCTCGAGCTCGCCGTGGAGGTACTGCCGCGCGAACTCCTTGTTCTCGCCGACGTAGGAGGCGATGACGCGGCTGATCCTGCGGGCGTCCAGGAGCACACCGAGGCCGGCGCCGTCGATCCCGCAGTTGTTGGAGACGACCTCCAGGTCGGTGGTGCCGCGCTCGAGCACGGCGTCGATCAGCACGCTCGGGATCCCGGAGATCCCGAAGCCCCCGACCGTCACGGTCATGCCGTCCTGCAGACCCTCGAGAGCCTCGGCGGCGTGGGAAACGACTTTGTCCATGCTGGGCAGGCTACCTGCCCAGCAGGTGGGGCCGGGCGGCCCCCCTCGGGTCAGGCGGGGGAGGTGGTGGCGCAGCGGTGGTCCACGCCCTCGGCGGTCAGCCGGGAGTCGTCGTCGGCGGGGACGCCGCCGCGGACGAGCACCGCCGAGCCGCGGGCGTCCAGCACCTGAAGGACCTGGCGCACGAACGTGCCCGGGTCGGTCGTGGTCAGCAGGCTACGGGCGCCCTGGGGCACCTCGCCCGGGTCCGGCAGCAGCTCCGCGTAGGTAGTGCGCTCGCCGCCGTGCACCAGCGCGGTGTCGTCGGGGTCCGGATCGTCCCAGGCGGTGAAGTCGTCGGCGTAGCTGGCCAGCTCGGCGGCCTCGTCCATGACGCCGGAGCGCAGCTCCCGGCCGAAGTCCCGGGACAGCGCGGGCAGCGCGACGGCGACCACCTCGTCGCTGTCCTCGGCGAGGTCGCCGTCCGGGTCGGCGGTCACGAGCACGTCGGCCCCCTCGTGGGCGTCGACGGTCAGGGTCGCCCCCACGGACCAGACGGCCAGGGCCCAGTAGGCCAGCCGCCAGTGCGGGGCGGGCAGGTCGACCAGGACGACGGAGCCCGGCTGGACGTCGAGGCCCTCCTGGAGCGCGTTGGCCGCCTTGGCGACCCACGTGGCGAGGACGCGCCGGGAGAGCTCGATGCGCTCGCCACGACCGTCAGGGGTGTCGTCGTAGAAGGTGAGGGCCGGGCGGGTCGCGTCGGCGGCCACGGCGGCGGCGAGCACCTGGGGTGGGAACTGCACGGCTACACGCTAACCGGTGCGGGGAGGGGCTTGCGCATGCCCCGTCCGGCGATGCACAGTGTCGCCTGTGACAGCCGCGCAGCCGGCGCGCGAGCACGACGCGCCACGGTCGACGCCGCCGCCCTCCTGCCGGTCCGCCCGACGGGCGTGGCGCGCGGCGTGGCCCGTCGACGTCCGCGCCACGTGGGGCGTCCTGCGCCGTGGCGCCGGCGACCCCGCCTGGCGCGTCGTCGGCGGGACGCTCTTTCGCGGGGTACGCACTCCGGACGGCCCGGTGACGCTGCGGGTGGGCGCCCGGCCGGCCGAGGGCGTCGTCCTGGCCGAGGGGTGGGGCCCGGGCGCGGCCTGGGCCATGGGCCGGCTGCCCGAGATGCTCGGTGAGGACGACGACGCGGCCGGGTTCGTGGCGCACCACGCGCCCGTGGCGCAGGCGCTGCGTCGGCACCCCGGCTGGCGGGTGCCGCGCACCGGTCTGGTCCTGGAGTCGCTGGTCCCGGCGGTCCTCGAGCAGAAGGTCACCGGGCAGGAGGCCTTCTCCGGGTGGCGGCGGGTGGTGCACCGCTTCGGGGAGCCGGCACCCGGGCCGGGCGCCTCACTGGGCCTCTACGTGCCGCCCGCGGCGGCGACGCTCGCCTCGGTCCCGTCCTGGGAGTGGTTGCGTGCCGGGGTCGGCCCGCAGCGCTCGGACACGGTGATGCGCGTGGCTCGCCTCGCCGACCGGCTCGAGGAGCTGCCCGGGCTCGACCTGGTCGCCGCCCGGCGCCGGCTGGTGAGCATCCCCGGGGTCGGGGTGTGGACGGCCGCGGAGACGGCGCACCGCGCGCTCGGCGACCCCGACGCCGTGAGCTTCGGCGACTACCACGTGGCGGCCAACATCGGATGGGCCCTGACCGGGAGGCCGGTCGACGACCACGGCCTGGTCGAGCTGCTGCGGCCCTACGCCGGGCAGCGGTACCGGGTCCAGCGCCTCCTGGAGCTGTCCGGGGCGCTGAGGCCGCGCCGCGGGCCGAGGATGGCTCCGCGCCGGCACCTGCCGGTGGGCTGACGGGGGCCGGTGCCCGGCCGGCGGCCGGGCTCAGCCGCGCCGCACCTCGACGCGTGCCAAGACCTGCTCCCCGGCCAGGGCGACCTCGAGGCGGGCGGCCACCCGGCCGGTGAGGACCGGGTCGGGGGAGTGCACGGCATACCCCTCGGCGGGCGAGCCCAAGACCCGCGCGTCCTGATGCCCGAGGAGCGCCAGGCGCACCGCCCTCGCCCCGCGCGCGTCGTCCGGCTCCGGGGCCGCCGCGGGCACGCCGACCTCCCGCGCCTGCGCGGTCGCGGGTGCGGCGCCGAGGGCCGCGCGCACGGCCTCGGCCCGACCCAGCCCGAACCAGTCGCCAGGGCCGGTGCGCACCAGCGAGCGGGCTCCCGGCCCCTCCCCGAGGTGGGGCCCGAGCCCGCGCACGAGGGCAGCGGCCACGCCGCCCGCCTTGCCCTTGACGAGGTCCGCAGCCGAGGCCACCTCGTCGGCGACCGCCCGCGCGGTCACGGCGAGGTCACGACCGTCGGCGTCGGTCCCGCCGCGCAGGTCGTCCAGCACGAGCAGGCCGTGCGAGCCCAGGGCCAGGTCGACCTGGCCCTGGCGCCAGGCGCGGCCCGCGGTGTCGCTGAGGACGACGGCGACGCGTGCCCCGGGCGGCACGGCACCGTGCTGCCGGAGGGACGCGTGCAGGTCGGTGGCGGCGGCGTCAGGATCCGCGGGCAGCACCAGCACGCCGCCGGTGGGACCGGTGTTGGAGGTGTCCAGCCCGGCGGCGGCCATGACCGGGCCCGCGACCGCCTCGACGATCCGGGTCGTTCCCGTCGTGGTGGCGCGCTCGGCCACCACCCTGCGGGAGTGGCGCAGCACGAGCTCCTGGCGGTCCTCGGCAGGGACGTCCTCGCGCAGGCCGAGGGCCTTGGAGACGACCTTGCTGGAGACGACGAGGACGTCGCCGTCCCGCAGGCCACCCAGCGGTGCGAGCGCCGCCGCGAGCAGCGCTGCGAGGTCGTCGCCGGCCACCACCTCGGGCACGCCCACGACCGGCAGCAGGACGACGGCGCCCGGGGGGAGCGTCCGGTCGTGCGGGCTCATCGCAGCTCGTCGGCGAGGTCGAGGGCGGCGCCGGCGATCCGGGCCGCGCCGTCGACGTCCCGCATGAGCAGGTCGAGGGAGCGCACGCTCGTCCCGGCCGGGTAGGACGCGCCGGCGTCCGCGTCGTCGACCAGCCAGCCGTCGAGCAGGTCGGCGTAGAGGCCGGCGACGCCCGCGGCGGAGACCTCCACGCCCAGCGGCGCGAGGCAGGCGTCCGCGTGGCCGCGCACCGGCCGGCCGCCGACGAGCGGGCTCACGCCGACCACGGGCGCCCGGGTACCGCGCAGCGCGTCACGCACGCCGGGGACGCCGAGGATGATCCCGATCGAGACCACCGGGTTGCTCGGCGGCAGGATGACGACGTCCGCCTCGCGCAGCGCCTCGAGCACGCCGGGGGCGGGCCTGGCCTGCTGCAGTCCCGCGACGGTGAAGCGCACAGCCGGCAGCGCGGCGCCGTGGCGCACCCACCACTCCTGGAAGTGGATGGCGCGCTCCCCGCCCTCCTCGTCGTCGACCACCACGTGCGTCTCGATGGGGGTGTCGGTCGCCGGCAGCAGGCGGACCCCCTGCCCGGACAGGCCCCAGCGCTCGGCGAGGCGGGCGGTCACCTCGCTCAGCGTCGCCCCCTGACCGAGCCACAGGCTGCGCGCGACGTGGGTGCCGAGGTCCTTGTCGCCCAGGCCGAACCACTGCGGCTGCACTCCCAGCGCCGCCAGCTCACCGACGAGGTGGCGGGTGTCTGCCTCGCGGCCCCAGCCTTGCTCCTCGTCCACGCCGCCGCCCAGCGTGTAGAGCAGCGAGTCGAGGTCGGGGCACACCCGCAGGCCGAAGAGGGTGATGTCGTCGCCGGTGTTGCCGACGACGGTGACGGTGTGGGCCGGGGCCTCGTGGGCGGCCTGCGGGTCAACCCTCCGGCGGAGCGTGTGGAGGAGTCCGCGGACGAATCTGGCGCCGCCGACGCCGCCGGCGAGAACGGTGATCTGCATGCGCCCATTGTGCGAGGAAGGAGGTGTCTATCAGATCTGGGGTTGACTATCCGGGATGACACGCGTGTAATTCAGGTGACGTGGTCCTGTGCCGGGAGGCAGCCCGGGCCCGGGACCACGGTCCGACACGTGTAGGCCAACAGGTCGAGGAGGAGCCATGCACGAGCTGGAGATGATGTCGTTGCTGAACGGGACCGACGATGGCGAGGAGCTGTCGTGGCAGGAGCGCGCGCTGTGCGCGCAGACGGACCCGGAGGCGTTCTTCCCCGAGAAGGGCGGCTCGACCCGCGACGCGAAGAAGGTGTGCCTCAGCTGCGAGGTGCGCGCCGAGTGCCTGGAGTACGCCCTGTCGAACGACGAGCGCTTCGGTATCTGGGGCGGGCTGTCCGAGCGGGAGCGCCGCAAGCTGAAGAAGCGCGCTGTCTGACGGCCCGGGCACCCAGCCCGCTGCCGGACCGGCGCCAGTGACCCCGACGGACACCGCCCGCGCGCCGATGCCGGGGGTGACCCGTCCGGGCCGGGTGCGCGTCGACGACGTCAGCGTCGTCGTGCTCACCGGACCCGACGGCGCCCCGCTGGAGCAGCTGCTCGACGCGCTCGCGGCGCAGACCCGACTCCCGCAGCGTCTCCTCGTCACCGGACTCGACCCCGACGACGAGGAGGCTGCGGCGCTGCGCGCCCACCCCCTCGTGGCGCGGCTCCGGGTGCCGCTCCTCGTGCGGGCTCCGCTGGTGATGATGGCGTCTGAGGTCGGCGCGGGCCGGCCCACCCCCGGACGCGTCCTCGAGGACGCCAGGACGGCGCTCCCGGTGCACGAGCACCACTGGTTGTGGGTGCTCCACGACGACTCGGTCCCCGAGCCGGGCGCCCTCGCCGCCCTGGAGGGGGCCGTCCTCCGCAACAGCCGGACGGGCGTCGTGGGTCCCAAGCTGGTCCGGCTGGACGACCCGCGCCTGCTCGTCGGGGTCGGGCATCACCTCACCGTCGGCGGCCGCGCGACCGACGCCCCGCAGGCGGCCCTCGTCGACCAGGGCCAGCTCGACCTGCGCCGGGACGTCATCGGGGTCCCGCTGGCCGGCTCGCTCCTGCGCAGCGACGTCCTCGCCGAGGCAGGCGGTCTCGACCCGGCCTTCGGCGACGACGGCGTGGCCGGCCTGGACGTGGGCTGGCGCAGCCACCTGGTCGGGCAGCGCGTCGTCGTCGCCCCCGAGGCGGTCGTCCGACAGGGCGAGACAGGCCTGGGCGTGCTGGAGCCGCGGCGCACCCGCGTGCGCCAGCGCCAGCTCGCGCTGGCCCGCGGCTCGGGATGGGCCGCGCCGTGGCGCGGGCTCGGCATCGTGGTCACCTCGGCGCTCGCCGCGCTGCTCCTGCTCCTCGTCAAGCGCCCCGAGGCAGCCGCGGACGAGTGGGCGGACGTCCGCGCTGTGCTGAGCCCGGGGCGCTCCCTGGGGGCGCGTGCCCGGTTCCGGTCGCGCCGGACGGTGCGGCCCCGAGACCTGCGCAGCCTGTTCGTCCCGCCCGGTGCCGGCTGGCGGGCCGTCGCCGACACTGTCACCGAGGCGCTCGACCCGCGCGAGCGCGCCCGCCCGGGGGAGACCCTGCCGGGCCGCTCCAGGGGCGGAGTGGAGACCGGACCGGTCTCCGACGAGTTCGCAGAGCTCGGAGCCGACCGCGGACGCCCCCGGATCTGGAGCTGGCCGCTGTGCCTGGCCCTCGTGGTCGCGACCGTGCTGGCAGGGTGGTGGTGGCGCGACCTGCTGCCGGCGCTCACCCCGGAGGGGACGGGCGTGGCCGGCGGCGAGCTCGGGCCCGCCACGACCGACGCCGCCGGGCTGTGGCGCTCGGCACTCGACGGCTGGCGGGGCGGCGGGCTCGGGGACGACCGGGTCGCCGAGGCGTGGCTGCTGCCGCTGGCCCTGCTCGCCCGGATGGTCGAGGCGGTGCCGGGCACGGGGTGGGCGCCGTCCACCGCCGGCGTCGCTCTGGGCTGGCTGCTGCTGGCCTCGGTCCCGGCGAGCGTGCTGACGGCCTACCTCGCCCTGCGGCGGGCCACCCGTCGCCGATGGCTGCGGGCCGGCCTGGCGCTGGGCTGGGCCGGTGCGGCGCCGCTGGCGGTCGCCGTCGGCGACGGCCGGGCGGGTCCTGTCGTCGTGCACGTGCTCGCCCCGCTCCTCCTCGCGGGGTATGCCGTGTGCGCCACCCGCGCGGGCGGCGCACGGCGTACCGCCGCGCTGTTCGCCACCGTGCTCGGCGTGGCCCTGGCGGCCCAGTGGGTGCCGCTGGTGCTGCCCGTCGCGACGCTGGGAGGGGCGGCGCTGGTCGTGCTCGGCCGCGGTTCGGCCCGTTGGCGGGGAGTGGCCCTGGCCGTGCTGCCCTGGCCGCTGCTGCTCCCGTGGCTGCCCGCGGCGGTGTCCGGGCCCGTCCAGCTGCTGGGCGGGGCCGGGGCGACGGTCGCGGACGTCGGCTTCCCCGTCCCCGTCGCGCCGTGGCAGACGCTGCTGCTGCGGCCGGGCCCGGGGGTCCCGCTCGCCTCGGCCGCCGAAGCCCTCGCTCCCGACGCCATGCTGCTCTGGCTCGCCGTTCCGATGTGGCTGGCCGCGCTGGGAGCTCTGGCCCTGCGGGGCCGGCGCGGGCGCCGCGCCGCCGTCCTGGTGGCCGCCGCCCTCGTGCTCGTCGGCCTGGCGGCGCTCGTGGGCCGGCTCTCGCTCGGGGTCCTGCCCCAGGCGTACGACGAGGCCGGCAGCGACGTCGTCGTGTGGGACGGCACGCTCCTGTCGCTGGCAGGAGCTGCGGTGCTGATCGCTGGAGCGGTGGCGCTGGACAGGTTGCTGGCGGTGGACCGGGCGCGTCGCCCACAGGCGGAGCTGGCTCCCGGAGCCACGGAGACCGTCGGGGCGGGAGAGAGCGGGGAGGGCGAGGTCCCCGGGACGGACGACCATCACGGGGCGGGCCGTCGTCGCGCCCGGCCTGCACCACTCCTGGCCGGCGTGCTCACCGGGGCTGTGGTCCTCGCCGGTCTCGCCTCGCTCGGGGCGGTGACGATGTTCCTGGGCACAGGTGAGCTGGAGCCGGCCGTCGAGGACCTGCCTGCGGTAGCGCTCGAGCAGGCCCGTGGACCGGCGGCCCAGCGCACGCTCGTGCTCGTCCCGCTCGATGAGGACCGTGGCGCGGCGGGCTCCGAGGGCGTCGTCGCCGTCGCGGCCGACCTGCGGGGTGCCGAGGCGGAGCCGCCGCGGATCCTGCGCGACCGCACGCGTGACCTCGGGGTCGGCGTGCCCGACCATGGCCCCGTCGTCGAGGTCGTCGCGGCGATGACCGGCGACGGCGAGCCAGCCGCGGTCCGCGGCATGCTCGAGCGACTCGGCGTGGGCTACGTCCTGGTCGAGGCGTCCGCGGACGCTCCGCTGGCCACCCAGGTGGACCTGGTGCCCGGGCTGACCCGCGTGAGCAGCCCCGAGGGCCAGGTCGTGTGGCGGATGACCAGCAACGAGGCGGCGCGGGTGCGGGTGCTCGCCGCCGACGGCCAGTCCCTGGGCCGGCTGGAGGCAACAGGTCCCCACGCCGCCTCGGCGGGGACGCTGAAGGACCTGCCCGAGGGGGCGGTGCTCGAGGTGGCCGAGGGCCAGGGCTGGTCCCGCTACGCCAGCGTCGACGTCGACGGCCACCCGGTCGGCGTCGGGCGCGGCAACCACGTCCTGCTGCCCGCCGGCACGCACGAGGTGGACGTGGAGGTCCGCACGCCCAGGCTTGCCTGGCACGTGCTCGCGCTCGTGCTGGCAGCCGTCGTCGCCTTCCTCGCCCTGCCGTTCGGGCGCAACGAGACCGACCCGGAGGAGCAGACCCGATGAGCGGGGAGCACGACGAGGACCTCCCGATGGCGCCGGCCGACGACGGGGCCACCGGTCAGGGGCTGACCAAGCACGGGACGACCTTTTACGACGGGACGACGGACGAGGGGACGACGGTGACCGCCGACCCGGTGACCGGGCAGGGGTCCAGGTCCCGCAGGACGGCGGTGCTCCGGCGGGGCTGGCGGCCGGCGCTCGCGGTCGCCGCGGCAGCCGCCCTCGTCTGGGGCCTCGGCGCCGCCCAGGGCGGAGCCAGGCTGGGCGACCGCGGCGCGGGTGGCGGCGATCCGGCCGGGGTGACCGGCGGGCCGCCCGAGCAGGCGCTGGTGGAGTCGGCGGCCATGGCCTGCCCTGGTCCGGAGCCGTTCCTGGCTCAGGACGGGACGACGGCGGAGGTGCGCGCCCTGGCCGTGGGTGCGCCGAGGTCCGTGCTGGACGCCGTGCCGCCACGGCTGGAGGGTGCGGCGACGGACGACGCCGCCACCACCGGCAGGCCGGGCACCGCGGGGTCGGCCACCAGCTCCTCGCCCGGAGGGGAGAGCGGGGGAGAGAACGACGCCGCAGCGCGTACCGATGCGCCGCCGTCGGACGACGCCGCAGCGCGTACCGACGCGCCGCCGTCGGACGGCGCCGCAGCGCGTACCGACGCGCCGCCGTCGGACGGCGCCGCAGCACCGGGCGTCTCCCTGCTGCGGACCACCGACGGTGCCGCGCAGGAGGACCTGGAGCACGGCATACCCGTCGAGGTGACGCTCCAGGACGCCGCGTCGGCCGTGGTGACCGCGCACGCGGACCTCGCCCCCGCGGTGCTGGGCGGGCTGCTCGGGGTCGGGACCGCCCCAGGCGCGCGCGGTGCCGCGCTGGCGGCCTGCGCGCCGCAGGCGGAGACCGTGTGGCTGGTGGGCGGCGACGACGCGCCGGGACGGACCGAGCAGCTCGTGCTCACCAACCCCGGGACGGACACGGTGACCGTCGAGGTGTCCGTGTGGGGTGGGGACGGCCCGGTGGCCACGACCGGTTCCTCGGCCGTCGTGGTGCCCGCCGGCGGGCGCAGCGTCGAGGTCCTCGACGCTCTCGCGCCCGGTGCAACAGCGCCGGTGCTGCGGGTGCGGGCGAGCGGCGGGCCGGTCGTGGCTCAGCTGGCGGAGTACTACCGCGACGGGACCACCGACCGGGGCGCCGAGCTGGTGTCGCCTGCTGCGGTCCCCTCGACCGACCTCGTGGTGCCAGCCCTGCCGCCGGTCCCCGAGGGCCTCGCCGGCCAGGTCGTGCTGCGGCTGGCCGCGCCGGGGACCGCCGAGGCCGTGGTGGACGTGACCGCGCTGACCGTCGACGGTGCCCAGCGCCTGGCCGACCGCGTCACCCGGGTGCCCGCCGGCAGCACGGTGGACGTGGTGCTCGACGAGCTGCCCGAGGGGGCGGTGGCGCTGCGGCTGCGCTCCGACGAGCCCGTCGTGGCCGGCGCGCGGCTCGAGGTGCTGCCGGTGGACGACGAGCCGGTCGTGCTGCCCGGCGATGCCGGCGACGAGGCCGTGCGCACCGGGGGCGGGAAGAACGCGCGCGACGCCGACACGACGGACGACGCCGACAGGACGGACGACGCCGACAGGACGGACGGCGGGGGAGCGGAGCGGGCTCCTCGGGACCAGGCGGAGCCCCTCGTGCGACCCGCCGGCGAGACCGCCTGGGTCGCCGCGACGCTGCCCTCGACGTCGCCGACGGGTATCGCGCTGCCGGAGCGTGCCGCGGTGCCGGACGGGTCGGCGCAGCTGGCGCTCACCGCCGTCGACGGCACCACGGCCTGGGTGACCTGGGTGGACGCCGAGGGCGCGGAGACCGCCCGCTGGGTGGACCTCGCCAACGACACCACGGTCGTCCTGCCCGTCCCCGAGGACGCGCGTGCGGTGTGGGTCGTCGGTGCGGGTCCCGCGGGTGTCGTCTCGGCGCTGCACGTCGCCGGCGCCGACGAGCTCGGCCCGTACCTGGCGGCCGCGACCCTCCCGCAGCTGCCGTGGATGCGTCACCTCACCGACGTGCGACCGGTCCTGCCCTGAGGACGGATGCAGGATCGCTCAGGCGAGGTCCTCGGGGTCGCGGCCCAGCATCCTGGCGATCTGCTCCGCCACGACCTCGTAGATGATCGCGGCCAGGTCCGTCTCGTCGTGGGCCCGCTGCTCGACCGGACGCCGGTAGACCACGAGCCGGGCCGGAAGCCCGCGCTCGGCGGGAAAGAGCCGCCCCAGCGCCACCCCGTGCTCCCACGGCGCGGGGTCGGAGGGCGGGACCTCCTCGACCGCCAGCTCCGTCCCGAGCGGGTGGCCGAGCCGGTCCTCCACCGCCTCGGCGGCGTCCAGGACCAGCTCGTCGAAGCGGTCCCGTCGGGGCACCATCGCCGGCAGCGGCGGCCACGCCAGCGGGCCGCGCAGCCCGCGGCCCCGTCGGTCCCTGCGCCTGCTCACGACTCGACACTATCCCGGGCCGTGCCCCATCGGAGTGGTGCCGCAGGTTTGTCGTGGCAGGCGCCTAGAGTGTGGTTCCGTGACCGTCACCCGCCACTGCAGCAAGACCGCGTGCTCCCGTTCCGCCGCGTGGACGCTCACGTACGTCTACGCGGAGCAGACGGCGGTGCTGGGTCCGCTGGCGACGCACGCGGAGCCGCACTCCTACGACCTGTGCGAGGAGCACGCCGGCCGGCTGACCGTGCCCCGCGGCTGGGACGTCGTGCGCATCGACCTACCGGAGGGTGAGACGCGGGCCCCGGCGGACGACCTGGCCGCGCTCGCCGACGCCGTCCGCGAGCACCGCAGCGGCATCGTGCACGTCGAGGCCGGCACCCGCGACGAGCAGTCCCGCGCCGCGGTGATCGAGATCGCGCGCCGCGGTCATCTGCGCGTGCTGCGGGACCGCTGAGGAACGCTCCCTCCGGCCGTCAGCGACCGGCTCACGGCCGGCCCCGCCGCGGCAACGGTCGAGGGCCGCCGGAATCCCGTGCGCACGTCGGTAGGCTTGTCTCTCGTGACCTCCGTCGACCTCTCCGGCCTCGTCAAGGCCTACGACGTGCGCGGGACCGTTCCCGACCAGCTCGACGGCCGGGTGGTGCGGGCCCTCGGCTCGGCCTTCGCCCAGGTCGTCGTGCTCCCCGAGGGCGAGCATGGGGTCGTCGTCGGGCACGACATGCGTGACTCCTCGCCCGGGCTGGCCCGCGAGTTCGCCGCGGGCGTCGCCGGGCACGGGGTCGACGTGACGATGATCGGCCTGTGCTCCACCGACGGGCTCTACCACGCGAGCGGCTCGCTGGACCTGGCCGGCGCGATGTTCACCGCGAGCCACAACCCGGCCCGGTACAACGGGATCAAGCTCTGTCGCCGTGCCGCCCGGCCGGTCGGGCAGGAGACGGGTCTGGCCGAGATCCGGGACCTGGCGCAGTGGCTCCTCGACCGCGGGTCCCTGCACGACCTGACCACGGCCGGGAGGCCGGGAACGCTCAGCGAGACCGACACGCTCGCCGGCTACGCGGCATACCTCCGGTCCCTGGTCGACCTGGGCGGCAGCCGACGGCTGAAGGTGGTCGTCGACGCGGGCAACGGGATGGCGGGGCTGACCGTCCCGGCGGTGCTGGGGGAGGGGGACCTGCCCGTGGAGGTGGTGCCGCTCTTCTTCGAGCTCGACGGGACGTTCCCGAACCACGAGGCCAACCCCCTGGTCCCCGAGAACCTGCTCGACCTGCAGGCGGCCGTCGTGGAGCACGGCGCCGACCTCGGCCTGGCCTTCGACGGGGACGCCGACCGCTGCTTCGTCGTCGACGAGCGCGGGCTTGCGGTGAGCCCCAGCACGATCACCGCTCTCGTCGCCGACAGGGAGATCGCGCGCGAGGTCGCCGCGGGGAGCGACCCGGCCGACGTGGCCGTCGTGCACAACCTCATCGTGTCCGCCGCCGTGCCCGAGACGGTCTCCAGGGCGGGGGCGCGCGCGGTGCGCACCCGGGTGGGGCACAGCTTCGTCAAGTCGGTCATGGCCGAGCACGGGGCGGTCTTCGGGGGGGAGCACTCGGCCCACTACTACTTCCGCGACTTCTGGTACGCCGACACCGGGATGCTCGCGGCCCTGCACGTGCTCGCGGCGCTGGGCGAGCAGGACCTTCCGCTCTCCGAGCTCGTCGCCGCCTACGACCGCTACGTCGGCTCGGGGGAGATCAACTCCACCGTCGAGGACGTGACCGCGGCGACCGCGCGGGCACGTGCCTGGGCGGAGGGCCAGGATGCCGTCGCCGACACCCTCGACGGGCTGACGATGACCCGTGAGCAGGCGCCGGCGTGGTGGTTCTCGCTGCGTCCCAGCAACACCGAGCCGCTGCTGCGGCTCAACGTCGAGAGCGCCGACCGCGCGACCATGGAACAGGTCCGGGACACCGTGCTCGGGCTGGTACGACAGGAGAGCTGAGATGGCACGTCCGCAGTACGAGTCCTGGGTCCGGGAGATCCTTCGCTGCCCCGTCGGCGGGCACCCGCTGCTCGACGTGGTGGACGACCATGGCGCGCCGGCCCTGCAGTGCGCCGAGGACTGCGACGGGACGGGTCGACGCCGCCGCTACCCGGTGACCGACGGCATCCCCGTCCTGCTCGCCGACGACGCCGTCGTCGTCACCGTCTGAGAGGGGGACTGCGATGGCTCCCTACATCGACGAGGCGCTGCTGGACGACCCCGACGAGCTGGGGCGCAAGGACTCCCGCGGCACGCTGCGCGCGCTGGCCTCGGCCGGTGCCCAGGTGCGCGAGGCGCTCGAACTGGCCCGGGAGGCCGGCATCGACCGCCTCACCGAGGAAGACCGGCCCCGCTCGGTCCTTGTCGCCGCGGTCGGGGGCAGCTCCCTGGTCTCCGACGTGCTCGAGCTGCTCGCCGAACCGGGGTCGCCGGTGCCGGTCCAGGCGCGGCGCAACCTGCCGCTACCCGGCTGGGTGGGTCCGCTCGACCTCGTCGTGGCGGTCTCCCTCTCCGGCCGGGCGCACGGGCCGCTGGCGGTCGCGGCCGAGGCGGCCCGCCGTGGGGCCTCGCTGCTGACCGTGGGAGCGGACGACTCGCCGCTGGCCGAGGTGTCCCGACGGGCCCGGGGGATCCACGTCGACGTCGGTCGGCAGCGGATCAGCTCGCGCACCTCCCTGTGGACGCTGCTCACCCCCGTCCTCGTCGGGGCCGACCGGCTCGGGCTCCTCGACGCCCCCGAGGCCGTCCTCACGGCGGTCGCCGACCGGCTCGACGAGCGGGCCACGGAACTGCGGCCGTCGTCGGAGTCGTTCGTCAACCCGGCCAAGCTGCTCGCCATGCAGCTGGCCGAGACCGTCCCCGTCGTCCTCGGTGACGGCCCGCTCGGCGGGGTCGCGGCGCAGCGCGCCTCCTCGATGCTCGCCCGCACCGCCCGGATCCCGGCCCTGTGCGGGGAGCTGCCGGACGCGGCCAGCAGCATCGTCGCGTGCTTCGACGGCCCCTACACGGCGGTCGGCGGCAGACGCCCCGGCACCTACGACGAGCGGCGCATCCGGCTGGGCGACATCGACACCAGCCAGTGGGAGCCGCACCACTTCGACGAGCCCGACGGGGAGCTCATGGAGCGGCGGCGCGGCCCCGAGGAGGAGGCCGGGCAGGACATCTTCGCCGACCCGTTCCTCGACGGGCCCTCGCTGCCCAGGCTGGGCCTGCTCATGCTGCGTGACGCCCCCGCCGAACCGCCCACCCCGGAGTCGCAACAGGCGGAGATGCTCACCGAGGCGGTGCTGACGACGGCCCGGGAGGCCGGGGCGCGCGTCATGGAGGTGCGAGCCGGCACCGGTGCCCCGGTCGTGCGGCTGGCCGACCACATCGCGATGGTCGACTTCGCTGCGACCTACCTGTCGATCGGTCTCGGCCTCGACCCCTCGGTCAGCCCGCACGTCGCGGACCTGCGGGACCGGACCAGCTGAGCCCCGAGGTGCGGCACGCAGGCCGGGGCACCGGCGGTGCCGCACAACCGACGACCACGTAGGCCGTGCGCCCGCCTCAGCAGGCCTCCTCCTCCTCGCCCCGCGCCTCATCCGGGACCCCTGGGAGCGCGCCGGCCCCGGCCTTCCACCACGGCTGCCGGGCGCCGTGGGCACGGGCACCCAGGTCGTCCGTCGTGTCCAGCAGGGGCGGTGGCTGGGAGTAGGCGGTCTGCCCGTAGCGGGTGCGGACCCGCACCGCCCGCGAGCCGTCGGCCGCCGTCACCACCTCGGTGCTCAGCGCCTCGGCCTCCTTGTCCAGGTTGCAGGCCCGGCACAGCCCCTGGCCGTTGCCCGCCGTGGTGCCACCGCCGTCCCTGGCGCGCTCCACGTGGTCCACGTCCTGGATCGGCGCGGTGCAGTAGGGCATCGCGCAGACCTGGTCGCGGGTGAGCACGAACCGGCGCAGCGGCCCCGAGAACAGCCGGCGGCCGGGGTCGAGGTCGGCCAGGGTGGAGTCGACCGGGTCGAGCACAAGCCGTCGGACCCAGGCCCTCGCCGCCGACACCTCGCCCTCGCGGGAGCTGCCCAGCGCCGCGATCATCCGGGCCAGCGCGGCGGGCACCGGGCCGTAGCCCGGGACCCGGGCGCTGTCGTCGCCGTCACCCAGGAGCGCCCGGTCGCTCATGATCAGGCCGATCTCCACGGGGAAGCCCTGCTGGGCGGGGTCGACCCCCGTGACCAGGTGCACGAGCCGGTCGGCGCACAGCTGCTGCTTCGTCCGCTCGTCCCCGGAGGCCCTGGCTCGGGCGGCGTGCTCGGTCAGCGCCTTGTCCACCGCCACCCCCTCCCCCAGCGGGAGCAGCGCGGAGAGCCGCACCATGCCCTCGGGGGCCGGCCGGACCGAGACGAACCGGTCCCTCACCGCCCTGGCGTGCCGGGCCAGGAAGCCGCGCTTGTCCGCCTCGTAGGCCAACGCCGCGGCCCGCTTCTGCAGTCGTCCCTCCGAGCAGCTGCCGAGCGTGGGCGCCAGGCCCTCGTCCACCCGCCGCGCCTGCTCGTCGGTCAGCTCCTTGGTCTCCCTGACCACCAGCGTGGCGGCCCACTCGCTCACCCGCCCCGACCGGAAGGCCGCCAGGGTGTGCGGCAGGCGGTCGTGCAGGGCCTTGGTCAGCTCGATCAGGCTGCGCGAGCGCTGAGGGGAGACCCTGCGGGCCACCGTCACCTCCAGGGTCACGCCCTCCCGCTCCCGCCGGCGGTGGCCCATCTCCCCGGCGCTCGCCTGCCGGTCGAGCGCGGCCTGCTCGTGCAGGTCGAGCGTCACGGCGGCCTGCGCGCCGGCGCAGACGTTCTTGAGCGTCTCCAGCTCGGAGATCAGGCTCACGCGCTCCTCCTGGGACATCGCCGGCCCCTCCCCGGCCAGCCGCCCGGTCAGGCTGCGCACCTGGACCAGCAGGTCCGGTGTCGCGCCCGCCAGGCGCAGGCCGGGCCCGGGCAGCACGGCGACCGCTGCCCCGCCCGGCGCTGCCCCGCCCGGCGCTGCCCCGCCCGGTGGCGCCCCGCCCGGCGCTGGCCCGCCCGGCGCTGACCCGCCCGGCGGAGCCGGTCCGCCTCCTGATGCGATCGACATACCGCACACCCCTCCTCGGTGCCTCCGGCCGGCGCCTCCCGCCGTCCGGTCCATCTGCTCCGCATGCTAGGGGAGACCACCGACAGACCCGCCGACCTGGGCGGACGCGCTCACACGACCGGCTCGGGCGCCTCCAGCACCTGGTGCAGCAGCGGCGTGGTCGCCCCGACCGCCAGCCGGACGACCAGCAGCCCCAGCCCCAGCGCGCCGACGACGGCCAGCAGCGTCATCGGGTCCAGGACCAGCGCGGCTCCCGTCAGGGGCAGGACCGTGACCGCACCGGCGGCCGCGGACACCACGCACACGGTGAACAGCGGGCGTAGGACGACCTGGCGCCGGGTGCGCTCCAGCTGCCCCCGGGGCGTGCCGAGCCGGTCGAGCGCCACGTAGAGGTCCCGCCGGTCGAGGACCTCGGCGGCGGCGTGCACCGTGATCGAGGCGGCCAGCGTGGCGAAGGCGATCGCGATCGTCAGCAGGATCCCGGTCCGCAGGTCCTCGGTCAGCATGGCGTCCGCAGGGCTCCGATCGGTGGCCGCGGTGATGTTGGCCAGCGCCAGCCCCGCCCCGACGATCACGCTGATGTAGGAGACCATCGCCACGCCGCTCACCTGCCGCCACACGGCACGTGGGTCGTCGAGGACGGTGCGGGCGGCCAGCAGCCGCGTCACCGCGCCGGGGCCCGCGCCGCCCCGGCGGACCGAGCGGCGGGCCATCAGCCGCAGCAGCCAGGGGCCGAGGACGTTGAGCACGGCCAGCCCCGCGCCGAGCATCCCCACGACCACCAGGACGGCCACCAGCAGGGAGCCCACCGCACCGAGGGAACGCCCGGCCACCGAGACGGCGCCGACCACCACCAGCGTCACGACAGCCCGGACCCAGTGGGCACCGGCCGGCAGTTCGCGGGTGCGCACGCCCAGCGGGGTGATCGCGACCTTCTGCAGGCCCAGCGCCGCCGCGACGACCGCCGTGCCGACGAGCGCCGCGACGGTGAGGAGCGCGACGGGGAGGGAGGGGACCACCGCGGCGGTGCCGATCGGGCCGCCGACGAAGCTGACCGTCCCGACCACCGGCGCCAGGACGAGGTGGCCGACCACGCCGACCAGCGCGCCCGCGAGCGCCAGCCCGCCGGCCTCCAGGACGCTGAGGCGGACGAGGAGGCGCCGGGGCGCGCCCAGCAGCCGCATCGAGGAGAGCCGGGTGTCCCGGCGACGCGTCGACAGGCGCACGGCCGAGCCGCAGAGGGCCAGGAGCGGCACGGCGAGGACGACCAGCGCGACGCACGCGAGCGCCGCGTACAGGCCCTGGTAGGAGCTGTCCACGCCGACCTCGTCCAGCCGGAGGAAGAACTCAGCGCCGCTGGCGACGGTCAGCGTCAGGGCGGTCACGACCGCGAAGGCCACGACCGGGAGCAGCTGGCTGCGCCGGTCCGCGGGTCCGCCGCGCAGCAGGAGCGGCGCGAGGTCGCGCAGCCGGACCCGACCACCCAGCTCGGGGGTATGCAGCTGGGCCGCCGGGGCGCTCATCGCCCGCCCCCGCGCACGACGAAGCCGTCGGCGAGGTGGACGACGCGGTCGCAGGTGTCTGCGACGAGCGGGTCGTGGCTGACGACGACCAGGGTGCGGCCGCGGTCCCGCGTGCTCGACAGGAGAGCCGACATGACCTCTCCCGACGTCGAGGAGTCCAGCGCGCCCGTGGGCTCGTCGGCGAAGACCACCACCGGGTCGGACACCTGCGCGCGGGCGATGGCCACCCGCTGCTGCTGGCCGCCGGAGAGCTGGCCCAGGCGTCGCTCCTCCAGGCCGGTGAGACCCAGCGCCGCCATCCACCGCGCCGCCCGAGCCTGCGCGGCACGACGCTCGACGCCGCCGAGCATCAGGGGGAGGGCGACGTTCTCGACCGCGGTCAGCTCCGGCAGCAGCAGCCCCTGCTGGAAGACGAAGCCGAAGCTGCGCAGCCGCACCGCCGCCCGCTCCTCGGCGTCCAGCCCGGCCAGGTCCAGCGATCCGTGCCGCGGGTCGTGCAGGACAACGGCCCCGGAGTCCGGGGCGAGGACGCCCGCCAGGCAGTGCAGCAGCGTGCTCTTGCCCGAGCCGGACGCGCCCATGACGGCCACGGCCTCCCCGGGCCACAGCTCGATGCCGACGCCCGCGAGTGCGACGGTCGGACCGTAGGTCTTGGTCAGGCCGCGTGCGTCCAGGGCGGGTCGCGCAGATCCGGTGCGGCTCGGGGGTCCGGGACGGATTCCGTGGGCTGGGTGGTGGCGGTGCAGGTCGGAGTTCGTGATCATGCACCCACCGTCGGTGCAGCGACCCGCACGCGTCGTCCGCTCACGGTCGGATGTCTGGCCGCCGCGCGTACGACCCGAGTCTGGCGTGAGGCACCGGTCGCTGTCCGCAGGACGACAGGGTCGCCGGGCGGTGGACCGCCCGGCGCCCCTGGTGGTGTCGCGACCCGGTGCTACTCCCAGGCGAGGTCCGCGATCGCCTGCGCGACCTCCGCGCCGACTGCGGCCTCTCCGCCGAGGACCGTCACCGCCGCGGGACTTCCGCCCAGCAGCGCTGCGGCGGTGGCCTGCGGCAGGGACCCTGGCCGGGTCAGCAGGATCGCGCCGTCCTCGCGTCCGGCCAGCGGAGCGGCGGACAGGGCGTCGGCGAAGCCGAGGCCGCTGGCCACCCAGGCGTGCGGGAAGCCCGCCTCGCCGTGCAACGCGGCCACGGCGGCAGCCGTCCCGTAGCGGTCGGTCCCACCGACTCTGACGACCGTCAGGCCCAGGGCCTCGATCTGGTCGACGACCGAGTCGGAGACCGCAGTGGTCCCGCCGAGGACGTACACCGTGTCGGGCTGGTGCCGCACCAGCTCGGCCGCGGCGACGGCGGGGAGGGTGTCCTGACGGGTCAGCAGCACCGGGGCGGCCGCGGCTCCGGCCGCACCGGCGCCGGCGAGCGCATCCGGGTAGCCCAGCCCGGAGGCGACGAAGGCCGAGTCGGCCGGGTCGAGCTGGGCGCTGACCGCCGCGGCGGTGGCGTAGCGGTTGCTGCCGAAGAGCCGGGTCGTGTCGAGACCGAGCGCCGTGACCTCCTCGAGGACGGGCTCGGCGACCGCGGCCGGCCCGCCGAGGACGACGACGTGCTGGGGAGCGAGGGTCCGCAGCGCGGACCGGGTGGCATCGGGCAGACGGTCCGGCCTGGTCAGCAGGACCGGGGCGTCCTGGGCGCCTGCCAGCGCCGCGCCGGCCAGGGCGTCGGGGAACTGCCGCCCGGAGGCCAGGTAGACCGTGTCCAGGCCCGGTGCGTAGTCCGCCAGCACGACGCTGGCGGCCGTCCCGTAGCGGTCCTCGCCCTGGACCCGGTCGATGGCGGGTGCCGGGTCCGGTGTCGCGTCGGCCGGCAGGCCGTAGTTGTGGGTGACCTCGCCGTCGGGGAAGGTCGTCAGAGCAGGCAGGACACGCACCGCTAGCTCACCGTCAGCCTCCAGCAGCCACTGATATGTCGGGTCGTCGTCGGGGACGACCCACATTCCTGCCTCGTCCTTGGTCGGCGTCGGAACGCTGACGACGTCCATGTCGACGGGGTCGAAGTCGGTGCCGCACAGGGCAGAGTGGGTGCTCTGTCCGAGGACACGGCCCGTCTCCGGGTCCAGGATCCGCCACGAGACCGGCCCCAGCTCCGGATGCTCGTCCCAGACGCCCCAAGTCTCGGCTGGGCTCACGGACCAGAACATGGGCTGCACATCTGCCATCTGGCCTGGGTCGTCGCCATAGACGACCAGCCCCAGAGGCGTCCACGTCCCGTCGCGGAGCGCCTGCTCGACAGCGAATCCTCGCCTGAGCTCCGGAGACGACACGAGGACCCCGGGCGGCCCCGCATCACCCATGCCGGACGAGCACGAGAAGGACAGGACACGGGCGACGTCGATCGAGCCGGGGGCCTGCCCGAAATCCACGACCGAGGCGTCGATCGGGGAGCTGCCGATGTCGCCGTGCATGTCCAGCCAGGAAAACCAGTGGGGGGCACTGGCGACCGCGCTGAGCCTGCCAGTGTCATCGAGGTGCCAGGAGACGACGTCATTGGAGACCGGCATCGTCCAACCGCCGTCCTGAGACGTGGGGTAGTTGGGGACCGCGATCCATTCGGGGAGCGAGGGACATCCGGCCACAACGGCCTGCGCGAACGTCTCGCTCGTAGCCGGGTCCTGCACGCGGATGTCGTACGGCGGGGTCAAGCCGTTGGAGACGAGTCGCGTCCCGTCGGTGCTCGCCCCCGACGAGCCTGCGGAATAGAAAAGGTAGTGCTCGAAAGTCGCACCGTTGGCGCCCGTGGCCGTGTAGGGGATGAAAGTGCTGGACTGGAACCGGTCCGTGTCCAGTATCAAGTTCTGATGTATGTCCTGGCAGCCCAGGCGAACGGTGTCGGCAGCATGGGCCGGGAGGGCACCCATGCTGCCCAGGCCAGGCCCCACGAGGGCCAGGGCGGCGGCTGCTCCCAGCCATCGGGAAGTAGGTCGGACAGGTCGCATGGCACTCCTCCGGCAGGTGGGTCAGGGGCGCCTCGGACCGTAGAGGCCTTGTGTCGCACCTGCGTCGCAGACACCGGGCCGAGCCCGTCCTACACTCGGGAACGTGAGCAACGACGCCCGTGACACCGCCGACGACCCCGTCGCACGCCATACCCGCTCGGTCCGTGACCTGGAGCAGGGGATCGAGCAGGACTTCGGCCGCAACCTCTCCTACGGGGAGTACCTCGACCTGCACAAGGTGCTCGACGCGCAGCACCCGCGCGCCGTCCCGCCCCGCCACGACGAGCTGCTGTTCATCATCCAGCACCAGACCTCCGAGCTCTGGCTCAAGCTCATGCTCCACGAGCTCAGCTCGGCCCGCGAGCTGGTCCGCAGCGACGACCTGCAGCCCGCGCTCAAGCGGATCGCGCGGGTCAAGCACATCCAGCACACGCTCGCCGAGCAGTGGTCGGTGCTGGCCACCCTCACCCCCAGCGAGTACGCCCAGTTCCGGTCCTTCCTGGCGACCGGCTCGGGCTTCCAGTCCTGGCAGTACCGCGCCGTCGAGTTCTCCCTGGGCAACAAGAACCCGGACATGCTGCGCGTCTTCGAGCACGACCGCCGGGTCCACGACGACCTGGAGCGGCTGCTGCACGAGCCGAGCCTCTACGACGAGGTGCTGCGCTGGCTGGCCCGCCGCGGCCACCCGGTGCCGCAGGAGGTGCTCGACCGCGACGTCACCCAGCCCTACGAGGCCCACGAAGGCGTCGTCGACGTCTTCGCGGCCGTCTACGAGGACCCGGCCCACCACTGGGTCGAGTACCACGTCGCCGAGGACCTCGTCGACGTCGAGGACAACTTCCAGGTATGGCGCTTCCGCCACCTCAGGACGGTCGAGCGGATCATCGGCTCCAAGCGGGGGACCGGCGGCTCCTCGGGCGTGCCCTTCCTGCGCCGCGCCCTGGACCTGACCTTCTTCCCCGAGCTCTACGACGTGCGCGCCCGCGTCCAGGACGTCACGGCCGACGGCTACCACGGGGGTGACGGGTCGTGAACGCACCGACCACCGGGCAGCGGACGCCCACGCGGGCCGACGCGGAGGCCCTGGACGCGGCCGACCCGCTGGCCGCCTATCCCGACCGGTTCGAGCGCGCCGAGGGCGTGGTCGCCTACCTCGACGGCAACTCCCTGGGCCGCCCCGTGGTCGGCGCCGCCGAGGAGATGGCCCGCTTCGTGCGCGAGGACTGGGGCACCCGGCTGATCCGCAGCTGGGACGAGGGCTGGATGACCTGGCCCGAGGACCTCGGCGACCTCGTCGGTCGCGCCGCGCTCGGGGCCTGCCCCGGCCAGACGGTCGTGGCCGACTCGACCACCGTCCTGCTCTACAAGATGCTGCGGGCGTTGGCCGACCACCAGGTCGCCCTCGACCCGGCCCGCACCGAGATCGTGCTCGACCGCGACAACTTCCCGACCGACCGCTACGTCGCCGAGGGCGTCGCCGCCGAACGGGGTATGACGTTGCGCTGGATCGACGTCGACCTCGCCGCAGGCGTCACCCCGGAGCTGGTCGCCGGCATGGTCGGCGACCGCACCGCGGTCGTGCTGCTCTCGCACGTGGCCTACCGCTCCGGCTGGGTCGCCGACGCCGAGGCGATCACCAAGGTGGTGCACCGGGCCGGCGGGATGGTCCTGTGGGACACCTGCCACTCCGCCGGCTCGGTGCCGATCAGGGCCGACCGGTGGCGGTGGGACGCGGCCGTGGGCTGCGACTACAAGTACCTCAACGGCGGGCCGGGAGCGCCCGCGCACGCCTACCTCGCGGCCCGGCTGCACGACATACCGACACTGCGCCAGCCGGTCCAGGGTTGGTGGGGGCGGCGCGACCAGTTCCTCATGGAGCAGGGCTACCAGCCCGAGCCGGGCGTGCGCTCGCTGGTGAGCGGCACCGCGCCGGTGCTGGCCATGGTCCCGGTGCGGATGGGCGTGGAGATGCTCGCCGAGGCAGGGATCGAGGCGGTGCGCGCCAAGTCGCTGAGGCTGACCGACCTGGCCTGGTCGGTCGTGGAGTCCTGGCCCGCCGACCTCGGCGTGACGATCGCCAGCCCGAAGGCCCACGAGCGACGCGGCGGGCACATCACCCTGCGTCACCCGCGGTTCGCCGAGGTCAACCGACGGCTGTGGCGCCGTGGCGTCATCCCCGACTTCCGTGCCCCCGACGGGTTGCGGCTCGGCCTGGCGCCGCTGTCGACGCGGTTCGTGGAGCTCTGGGACGGCCTGGTCGCCGTCCGCGAGGAGCTGGAGCGGCTCGGCTGAGGTGACCGTGCCGGCCTGGGTGCTGCACGTCGACCTCGACCAGTTCATTGCGGCCGTGGAGGTGCTGCGCCGTCCCGGGCTGGCCGGCCGGCAGGTGATCGTGGGCGGTCGCGGCGACCCGACCGAGCGCGGCGTCGTCGCGACCGCCTCCTACGAGGCACGTGAGCTCGGCGTCGGGTCCGGCATGCCCCTGCGCGTCGCGGCGCGCCGGGCCCCGCAGGCGGTCTTCCTGCCGGTGGACAAGCCTGCCTACGAGGCCGCGTCGGCGCAGGTGATGGCGGTGCTGCGCGCCCTGCCCGGGGTGCAGGTGCAGGTGCTCGGCTGGGACGAGGCGTTCGTCGGCGCCCGCACCGACGACCCTGAGGCACTGGCGCGCCGCCTCCAGGAGGACGTGCTCGCCAGCACCCGGCTGCACTGCTCGGTGGGCATCGGCGACACGACGGTGCGGGCCAAGGTCGCGACCGGCTTCGGCAAGCCGCGCGGGGTCTTCCGCCTCACCCGGGAGAACTGGCTGGAGGTCATGGGGGAGCGGCCAGCTCGCGAGCTGTGGGGCGTCGGAGCCAAGGTCTCGGCCCGGCTCGCCCGCCACGGGGTCGCGACCGTCTCCCAGCTCGTGCACGCCGACCGAGCGGTGCTCGTCGAGGAGTTCGGGCCCCGGATGGGTCCGTGGTACCTCCAGCTCGGCCGCGGCGAGGGCGCCCGCGAGGTCGACCCGACCCCGTGGGTGGCGCGCGGTCACAGCCGGGAGCGCACCTTCCAGGAGGACATCACCGGGCACCAGCGGGCCCGTGAGGAGGTCGCCGACCTCGTCGCCGCGGCCCTCGACGACGTCGCCGCCGAGGGCCGTCCGGTGGTGCGCGTCACGCTCAAGGTCCGCTACGCCCCCTTCCTCACCCGCAGCCACGCCCGCACGGTTGAGCCGACCCACGACCGGTCCGCGGTCACCGCCACCGCCCTCGATCTCGTCGGTCGGACCGACGCGGAGCGGCCGGTGCGGCTGCTGGGGGTGCACCTGGAGATGGCGCTGCCCGCAGGCGCCCGGGAGGGCACGACGCCCACACGCGGGGCGTGGTGAGTCGGAGCCTAGGCTGGGCGTCGTGAGCGACAGCACCCACTACGACCTCGTCATCATCGGCAGCGGCTCGGGCAACTCGCTGGTCACGCCCGAGCTGGAGTCCGGACGCACCGCCGTCGTGGACCGCGGCGTCGGCAGCACCGACGCCTTCGGCGGCACCTGCCTCAACGTGGGCTGCATCCCCACCAAGATGTTCGTGTATGCGGCCGACGTCGCCCGCACCGTCGTCGATGCCGGCCGCTTCGGGGTGGACGCCACCCTCGACGGAGTGCGCTGGCGCGACATCCGCGACCGGGTCTTCGGACGGATCGACCCGATCAGCGAGGGCGGGCGCGACTACCGCGTCGAGGCGGACCACACCGAGGCCTACCTCGGGCACGCCCGGTTCGTCGGGGACCGGGAGCTCGAGGTGGAGATCACCCAGCCCGGCGGCCACCACGAGGTCGGCAGCGTCCAGCGGATCACCGGGGACCAGGTGGTGATCGCCACCGGCTCACGGCCGCGCATCCCCCAGCCGGTCCTGGACTCCGGCGTGCCGTTCCACACCTCCGACTCGATCATGCGCATCGAGGAGCTGCCGGGGAGCATCGTCGTCGTGGGCGGCGGCGTGATCGCGGCAGAGTTCGCGCACGTCTTCTCCGCGCTGGGCGTGCGGGTCACCGTGGTGACGCGGACCGAGCGGCTGCTGCGCGTCATGGACCAGGAGATCTCACAGGCGTTCACCGACCTGGCCCGCGGGCGGTGGCACCTGCACACCGGGGCGCGGCCCACCGCGGTCCGCCGGGGCGGCGAGGGCGTCGAGCTCGACCTGGCCGACGGCACGACCGTCTCCGGGGAGCTCCTGCTCGTCGCCACCGGCCGGGTGCCCAACAGCGAGGACCTGGGCCTCGAGGCCGCCGGGGTCCGCGTCCACGGCGACGGCCGGATCGAGGTCGACGAGCACGGCCGGACCACGGCTCCCGGCGTCTGGACCCTCGGCGACGTCAGCTCGGAGTACCAGCTCAAGCACGTCGCCAACCAGGAGGCGCGGGTCGTCGCGCACAACCTGACCCACCCCGGCGACCTGCGCTCCTTCGACCACCGCTACGTGCCGTCGGCGGTCTTCTCCGACCCGCAGCTGGCGATGGTCGGACTCACCGAGGACCAGGCCCGGGCGAAGGGGTACGAGGTGACCGCCAAGACCCAGCGCTACGGGGACGTGGCCTACGGCTGGGCGATGGAGGACAGCACCGGCCTGTTCAAGGTCGTCGCTGACCGGCGCACCGGCCACCTGCTCGGCGCGCACGTCATGGGTCCGCACGCCTCCAGCCTGATCCAGCCCGTCATCCAGGCGCTGAGCCTGGGCGGCCCCACCGGCCCGCTCACCGCCGCCCAGCTGGCCCGGGGGCAGTACTGGATCCACCCCGCGCTGGCCGAGGTCCTCGAGAACGCCCTGCTCGGCCTGGAGGTCGCGCCGCACCACGACGTGACCGCCGACTACGACCCGGAGGGCGCGGCGGACGCCTGAGCCGCAGGAGCACCCCATACCCCTCACGTAGCATGAGCGCCATGTCCGCCACGACGCCCCCGTCTCCGAGGCTGCCGACCGACCCGGCGCTGCCCTACAAGGTGCGCGACCTGGGGCTGGCCGAGCAGGGCCGCCACCAGATCCGCCTGGCCGAGCACGAGATGCCCGGCCTGATGTCGCTGCGCGAGCGCTTCTCCGGCAGCCAGCCGCTGGCCGGGGCGCGCATCGCCGGATCGCTGCACATGACGGTGCAGACCGCGGTGCTCATCGAGACCCTCGTGGCGCTCGGCGCTCAGGTGCGCTGGGCCTCCTGCAACATCTTCTCCACCCAGGACGAGGCCGCTGCCGCGGTCGCCGTGGGCCCCGACGGCACGCCGGAGGACCCGCAGGGCGTGCCGGTGTTCGCCTGGAAGGGCGAGACCCTGGAGGAGTACTGGTGGTGCGCCACCCAGATCATGCTCTGGCCGGAGGGCGAGGGCCCCAACATGATCCTCGACGACGGCGGTGACGCCACCCTGCTGGTGCACAAGGGCCGCGAGTGGGAGGGCCTCGGCGCGGTCCCGTCGGCCCAGCCGGAGGACCCCGAGGAGTGGAAGGTCATCCTGGAGACGGTGCGCGCCGGCCTCGCCGAGCACCCCACCCGGTGGACCGACGTCGCGGCCGGGGTGCGCGGGGTCACCGAGGAGACGACGACCGGGGTGCACCGCCTCTACCAGCTGCACGAGGCCGGCGAGCTGGTCTTCCCGGCGATCAACGTCAACGACTCGGTCACCAAGAGCAAGTTCGACAACGTCTACGGCATCCGCCACAGCCTTCTGGACGGCATCAACCGGGCCACCGACATGCTCATCGGAGGCAAGGTCGCGGTGGTCTGCGGCTACGGCGACGTCGGCAAGGGGTGCGCGGAGTCGCTGCGCGGGCAGGGCGCCCGCGTCGTCGTCACCGAGGTCGACCCGATCTGCGCGCTGCAGGCGGCGATGGACGGCTACCAGGTCGCGACCCTCGAGGACGTGGTCGGCCAGGCCGACTTCGTCATCACCGCGACCGGATGCAAGGACGTCGTCACCGCCGAGCACATGCGCCGGCTCAAGGACAAGGCGGTCGTGGGCAACATCGGCCACTTCGACAACGAGATCGACATGGCCGGCCTGGCCCGGGTGCCCGGCGTGCGGCGCACCGAGATCAAGCCCCAGGTGCACGAGTGGACGCTGGCGGCGGAGCACCTCGACGGCACCCAGCGACCGGAGCGCTCGATCATCGTGCTCTCCGAGGGACGGCTGCTCAACCTGGGCAACGCCACCGGCCACCCGAGCTTCGTGATGTCGGCCAGCTTCTCCAACCAGGTGCTGGCCCAGGTCGAGCTGTTCACCCGCCCCGACGACTACCCGCTGGGCGTGCACACGCTGCGCAAGGAGCTCGACGAGGATGTGGCCAGGCTGCACCTGGGGGCACTGGGGGCCGACCTGACCGAGCTGACCAAGGAGCAGGCCGCCTATCTCGGGGTGGACGTGGCCGGCCCCTACAAACCCGATCCCTACCGGTACTGACCTACCTTTAGGCACGACGCCAGTTCACGAACAGGCGGGTGACGGCGCAGGGGCGCCGCCCGCGACCACCGAGCAGGAGGAACCCGTGGCCCCCAGCGTGCTCGTCGTCGACGACGACCAGGCCCTCGCCGAGATGCTCGGCATCGTGCTGCGCAAGGAGGGCTACGACGTGGCCACCTGCGGCGACGGCGGGCGGGCGCTCGCGATGTTCCGCGAGCTGCGCCCGGACCTCGTGCTGCTCGACGTCATGCTGCCCACGATGGACGGCATCGAGGTGGCCCGCCAGCTGCGCATCGACTCGGGCGTGCCCATCGTGATGCTCACCGCCCGCACCGACACCAAGGACGTGGTGGCGGGGCTCGAGGCCGGAGCCGACGACTACGTGGTCAAGCCGTTCAAGCCCCAGGAGCTGCTCGCCCGCATCCGGGCCCGGCTGCGACGGGTCGACCGCGGCCAGGACGGCCGGCTCCAGGTCGGCGACGTCGTCATCGACGTCGCGGGCCACGAGGTGTCCCGTGGCACCGAGACGATCCCCCTGACGCCGCTGGAGTTCGACCTGCTCGTCGCCCTGGCGAGCAAGCCGACGCAGGTCTTCGACCGCGAGTCGCTGCTGGAGCAGGTATGGGGCTACCGGCACGCCGGCGACACCCGCCTGGTCAACGTGCACGTGCAGCGTCTGCGCTCCAAGATCGAGAAGGACCCCGAGAACCCCCAGATCGTGGTGACCGTGCGTGGCGTCGGTTACAAGGCCGGCCATCCCTGACCCCGCCCCCGAGCGGGACGGCGCGGACGGCGCGGACGGGGCGTCGCCGGTGCGGCCCCGTCCCGGGGACGACGCGTCGTCCTCCCCGCTGCGCGGGCTGTTCGAGTGGTGGGAGCACTCCCTGCGGGTGCGCGTCATCACCACGACGGTCCTGGTCGGGCTGGCGCTGGCCGCGCTGCTCGGCACCGTCCTGTTCCACCAGGTCGCCGAGGGACTGGTCGACCAGGCGGTGGACAACGCCGAACGCGACGCCTCCCAGCAGGTGGCGCTGGCCCAGGACGCCTTCGACTCCACCGACCGCCGCGACGACGCCGGCCTGACCGTGACCGCCAACGACCAGGTGCAGGCGATGGCCGGCGGCAACCCGGAGGAGGGGCGCCGGGTGCTGCTCTGGCCCGCCCTCGACAACGACCGGGACAGCCCCGTGCAGGGGATGGGCGTGGGCGGCGTCAACGTCGGGGACCTTCCCGAGAGCCTGCGGGAGGCGCTCGTGCGGGACCCGGCCAACCAGCAGGTGGTGGTGGTGCCGATGGAGCTCGCCGGCCTGGAGGGTCCGGTGACCTCGGTCGTCGTCGGCTCGCGCATCAGCCTGCTGCGCGCAGGCGCCTACGACGTGTTCCTCGTCTACCCGATGGTGCGCGAGCAGGAGACCCTCGACCTGCTGCGCCAGCTCTTCGTCGCGGCCGGCCTGGGTCTGGTGCTGCTCGTCGCCGGCGTCGGCTGGCTGGCCACCCGGATGGTGACGCGGCCGGTGGAGGAGGCGGCCGCCGTCTCCCAGCAGCTGGCGCTCGGTCACCTCGACGAGCGGCTGCCGGTCAAGGGCACCGACGAGCTGGCCCAGCTGGCCACCTCGTTCAACACGATGGCCGACTCGATCCAGCTGCAGATCCGCGAGCTGCGCTCGCTGTCGCGGCTGCAGCAGCGCTTCGTCTCCGACGTCTCCCACGAGCTGCGCACCCCGCTGACCACGATCCGGATGGCGGGGGAGATGCTGCACGCCTCCCGAGGCGACTTCACGCTGCCGGTGGCCCGCTCGGCCGAGCTGCTGCAGCAGGAGCTCGACCGCTTCGAGGAGCTGCTCAACGAGCTGCTGGAGATCAGCAGGTACGACTCGGGAGCCGCTGTCCTGGAGCGCCACCCCGAGGACCTCGTCGCCGTCGTGCACGGTGCGGTCGAGGGCGTGAAGACGCTGGCCGCTCGTCTGGGCACGCGCCTCGACGTGCACCTGCCCGCCGAGCCGGTGATCGTCCGCATGGACGGCCGCCGTGTCTCGCGCATCCTGCGCAACCTGCTCGCCAACGCGATCGAGCACAGCGAGAGCCGGCCGGTCGTGGTCACCGTCGCCGCCGAGGATCAGGTGGTGGCGGTGAGCGTGCGCGACCACGGCATCGGCCTGGACGAGCAGCAGCAGGCGCACGTCTTCGACCGCTTCTGGCGGGCCGACCCCTCCCGCGACCGGACGACCGGTGGCACCGGGCTGGGCCTGGCGATCGCCCAGGAGGACGCTCGGGTCCACGGCGGGTGGCTGCAGGTCGGCAGCGCGCCGGGGGAGGGCACCTGCTTCCGCCTCGTGCTGCCGCGAGGGGCGACCTACGTCGTCGCCGAGCCACCGCCGCCGGTCGGTCCGCCGCCCCCCGCGGGCGAGCCCACCGGCGACGACCGGGTGCCCCCCGTCGTGCTCGCGCTCGCGTCCCGGGACAAGGGGGAGGTATGAGGCACCGGCTCACCGTGCTCCTCGTCGCGCTGGTCACGCTGCTGACAGCGTGCAGCACCGCGCTGCCCACCGCACCGGCCCCCCGACCGGGGCTGCCCGTGGACGTCCAGCCCCAGCAGGACGTCCAGCACTTCCTGTCCTCGCCGCAGCCCGGCGCCTCCCCGCGGGAGATCGTCGAAGGCTTCCTGCGCGCCAACGTCGGGTTCGCCGCCGACGACGACGTGGCGCGCGAGTTCCTCACGCCGGACCTGGCCAGCGCCTGGGTCCCGACCGCAGACGTCGTCGTCATCGACGCCACGCCGCAGCTGCGCGTGACGGACGAGGGCGAGGTCACGGTCACCGCGCCGGCGGCGGGGCACATCGACGCCGAGGGGCGGCTGGTCGAGCGCACCGGCGAGGTCTCGGAGACCTTCGAGCTGACCAGGCTGGACGGACAGTGGCGCATCGACGGCTTCCCCGAGGACTTCGGCCTGTGGCTGTCCAAGCCGGACCTGGACCGGGCCTTCCGCGACACGCTCGTCTACTACCTCAGTCCGCAGCAGGGCTACTTCGTGCCCGAGCAGCGCTGGCTGCCGCGCGGCGAGGGACTGACCACGGCGGTCGCCCGCACCCAGCTCGGACCGGTGCCGACCTACCTCGAGGGTGCCGTGCGCACCGGCGCCTCCCCGGACGTGCACCTGGCGGTCGGGGCCGTCCCCGTCGACCCCGTCACCCAGCTCGCGACCGTCAACCTGCAGGGTGCCGGGCTCGGCGAGGACACCCGGCGGATCCACGACCTGCGCGCCCAGCTGGGGCACGCGCTGCTCGGTCTGTCGGGCGTCGCGGCCGTCGAGCTGCGCCTCGACGGGCGCAGCCTGCTGCCGGACGAGGGCGCGGTCAACCTCGGTTCCGACCTGGGCTACGAGGACCTGGTCCGCACCACCCAGCGAGCCCTGCTCAGGGTCGGCGAGTCCTTCACGCTGGTGGACCCTCGCCCCTACAACCTGCGCAACCTGCCGCCGAGCGAGACCAGCGGCGTGGAGCTGCCGCGGCTGGGTCTGAGCTGGACCGGGGTGGCGGTCACCGCCGACCTCTCCGAGTTCGCCGCCGTCTCCACCGACCGGAGCCGGCTGTGGCGGTGGCGCGACGGGGACGAGGCCATCAACGAGGGGATCGGGGACCGGCTCACCGACCCCAGCTACGACGTCTACGGCGGGCTGTGGATCGCCGGGGACACCCGGGGCGGCGGCCCGCCGCGGGTGTGGGTGGTCGAGGGACGTTCCCTCAACGCGACCGCCCGGCTGGTGGACGTGCCGTGGATCGACGCCGCCGCGCGCATCACCGACTTCCGGGTCTCACCGGAGGGCACGCGGGCGCTGCTGGTGGTGCAGCGCAGCGACGGTCGCGGTCAGCGCCTCCTCGTGGCCGGCATCGTTCGGGACCGCGAGGGCCGCCCGACCGCGCTCACCTCGCCGCTGGAGGTGGCGCCCACGCTCGTCGAGGTCGGCTCGGCCCGCTGGGCCTCGACGTCCTCCATCGTGGCGGCCGCCCGCCGTGCCCAGGACCAGCGGCTCCTGCCCTACAGCGTGCCCCTGGGCGGCTGGCTGGAGGACCTGGGCGAACAGCCGGGCCTGGTGGACGTGGTGGCGGTCCCGACCGGCCAGGGCTACGCACCGGTGGTCCGCACCGACGACGGCCGGTTCCACACCCGCGAAGGAAACCGAGGCTGGCTGCGCGCCCGCAACGGGGACGAGCTGAT
This sequence comes from Ornithinimicrobium avium, assembly GCF_003351765.1. NCBI lineage: Bacteria > Bacillati > Actinomycetota > Actinomycetes > Micrococcales > Ornithinimicrobiaceae > Ornithinimicrobium > Ornithinimicrobium avium. Next base: position 1,447,412 of record NZ_CP031229.1, on the reverse strand, counting down.
CATCCCCGGCACCTGACCGCTGCGTCCTGTGGACGACGGCCCCGGCACGCGCGCCTCGTGGGGCACCCTTGAGGTATGTCGTGGCGCCCGTGGGAGGACGTGCTCGCCCTCGTGGAGCTTGCGGCGCCGACGCAGTGCGCCGGCTGCGACCGTCCGCAGAGCCGGTGGTGCGGACGGTGCGACAGGGAGCTCCTGCGCGCACGACCGGGTAGGTGGTCGCCGACGCCGTGCCCGCCCGGGCTGCCGCCGACCTGGTCGGGGCCGGCCTACGACGGCGTCGTGCGACAGGCCGTCGTGGCCTGGAAGGACGCGGGCCGCGCCGACCTCACAGCGGTGCTGGCACCGGTGCTGCGCGGGGTGCTGAGCGCCGCGCTCGAGGGCTCGCCGGAGCACCGTGCCGACCTGGCGGCGGGCCACCCGGTCCTCGTGCTCCCGGCGCCGTCGGGACGGGGAAGCACCCGGCGGCGCGGCGAGCACCGCGTGCGCGCCCTGGCGCTGGCCGCCGTCGGCCCGGCCCGGTCACGGCTGCCGGTCCTCGACGGGCTGCGGCTGGCGCGCGCGGTCGTCGACCAGGCCGGGCTCGGGGCCGACGACCGCGCGCGCAACCTCTGCGGGGCGGTGCGGGTGCGCGACCGACTGGTGTCCCGGCTGCAGGGACGTCCGTGCGTGCTCGTCGACGACGTGGTCACGACCGGCGCGACCCTGCAGGAGTGCGCCCGCGCACTACGCGCGGCCGGCTGCGGACCGGTCGTGGCCGTCACGCTCGCGGCGACCAGACGGCATACCCGGAGCGTCGGTCCGGACGGTCCGACGGCGTCCACGGACTCGCACGCGGCCCCCCTGCAGAACGTCAGAGGTGCGGACTAGTGTGGGTGCATGGAGCACCTCTCGCGGGACGCAAGGGGGTGAGGCCGTTGGACCAGGCGCCGTGACGACGCCATCGAGCCACACCCCTTTTTCACTTGCATGGAGGACCCATGGAACTCATCGTGACCGGTCGCAAGAAGGACATCTCCGAGCGCTTCCGGCGTCATCTCGAGGAGAAGCTCGAGAAGGTCCCGCAGCTGGCGCCGCGGGTACGCCGCACCGAGGTCGTCCTGACCCACCAGGCCAATCCTCGTCAGGCCAAGGAGGCCGAGCGCTGCGAGATCACGTGCTTCGTCGGACGCACCGTGATCCGCGCCGAGGCCGCCGCTGACGACGAGTACGCCGCCGTCGACCTGGCCATGACCAAGCTGACCGAGCGGCTCCGCCGCCTGCACGACAGGCGCCGGATCAGCCGCACCGGCAAGCACCGCCCCGCCTCGGTCGCCGAGGCCACCTTCGGGCTGCCGACCGAGCCGCTGGCCACGACGTCCAAGGACGGGCACCACGAGCAGCCCTCCACCGAGGAGGCCTTGGACGCCGCGCTGCAGACCGAGGGCAACAGCCCCATCGAGATCCGTGAGAAGGTCCACCCCTCCAGCCCGATGACCGTAGGGGAGGCGTTGTCCCGGATGGAGCTGGTCGGGCACGACTTCTTCCTCTTCCACGACGTCGACCTCGACCGTCCCAGCGTCGTCTACCGTCGGCGCGGCTGGTCCTACGGCGTGCTGCGCCTTGACCTGGACGGCCACGCACCGGCTGACGAGGACGATGTCGCCGACGAGGCCGGCGACCTCGACGAGGAGCGGGACGCCGTCGCCTCCTGACCCCCGCCCGGTCCCCGCGGGGCCCGTCACCACCAGCGGTGACGGGCCCCGCGCCCGCGCGCATGTGACCAGCGCGTGGCACAGTGGCTCGCCATGAGCAGGTCGGTCCCCACGCTCAGCGTCGCCCAGGCACGCCGCCTCGCCCTGGTGGCGCAGGGGTTCGCCGACGCGCGTCCCGCACCCGGTGCGGCGACGGCGCGGCACCTGACCAGGGCGGTCGGTCGGATGCAGCTCGTGCAGATCGACAGCGTCAACGTGCTCACCCGCTCGCAGTACCTCCCCTTCTTCTCCCGCCTCGGCCCCTACGACACCGCGCTGCTGGACCGGGCCCGCGACGGATCCGGGCCGCGCTCGCGCCGACCGCGCGACCTCGTCGAGTACTGGGCGCACGAGGCCTCGCTCCTGCCGCCGACGACGTGGCCGTTGCTGGCCTTCCGGATGGACCAGGCGCGGCACCGGGCGTGGAGCCGGTCGGTGGCGCAGACTCATCCCGGGCTGCTCGACGCGGTCCTGACCACCGTCGCCGAGCACGGCCCGCTGACCTCCCGGGAGGTGGAGGTCCACCTGCCGCACGGCGCAGAACGCCGGGGCGGGGAGTGGGGCTGGAACTGGACGGCCGTCAAGCGCTGTCTGGAGCTGCTCTTCCGGTCCGGTCAGATCACCTCCGCCGGTCGCACGCCCGCCTTCGAGCGCAGGTATGCCGTGCCGGCCCTCGTCCTGCCCCCGAGCTGGTCGCACGACGGGACGAGCTGCTCGAGGAGGACCCCCAGGCCGCGTTCACCGAGCTGCTCGCCCTGTAGCTGCGGGCGCACGGGCTGGGAACCCAGCGCTGCCTGGCCGACTACTTCCGGCTGCGGGGGCCCCGGGTCGGGCGCGGGCTCGCCCAGCTCGAGGCGCGCGAGGAGGCCGAGCAGGTCAGGGTGCCGGGCTGGACCGACCGGCCGGTCTGGCGCCAGGTCGGGGCGCGGGTCCCTCGCACGGTGCCCGGGGCCGCTCTGCTCAGCCCGTTCGACCCGCTCGTCTGGCAGCGCGACCGCACCGAGGCGCTGTGGGGGATGCGCTACCGGCTGGAGATCTACGTCCCGGCGCCGCAGCGCGTCCATGGCTACTACGTGCTGCCCTTCCTGCTCGACGAGGAGCTGGTCGCCAGGGTGGACCTCAAGGCCGACCGCGCGGCCGGTCGTCTTCTGGTCCGCGCGCTGCACTGGGAGACCGGTGTCGACCGGGCGCGGGCGCAGCCGGCGCTGGAGGAGGAGCTCGCCTCGATGGCCGACTGGCTGGGGCTGACGAGGATCGACCTCGCCGACCGGTGATCCGGTTGCGCACCACGCCGACGTCGATTCGAGCGGACGGGCACCTCCGTGGGACATAGTGTCCGGATGGGTGCGACGCTGCGCCCACCCCTCCCCGAATGAGAAGGACCCGTGCAATGAGGCATTCCTCCCGGCCAAGAACGGGCGTCGCGGTGGCAGGAGCGGTAGCGCTCCTGGCCAGCGTTCTGACCCCGATCGCGGCGACCGCCGCAGACGGCGACGTCTTCATCAGTGAGATCCACTACGACAACGCCAGCACCGACGTCGGTGAGGCGATCGAGGTGCAGGCCCCGGTCGGTTCGGACCTGACCGGCTGGTCGGTCGTGCTCTACAACGGGGACAACGGCGCCGTCTACGACACCGACGCCCTCACCGGCACCGTGCCGGACGCAGGGGTGGTGGTCGTCAACTACCCGGAGAACGGGATCCAGAACGGCGCGCCGGACGGCATCGCCCTGGTGGACGCCGCAGGCGGAGTGGTGGAGTTCCTCTCCTACGAGGGCACCATGACCGCGCTCGGCGGGCCGGCCGACGGCCGGACGAGCACCGACATCGGCGTCCAGGAGGGTTCGTCGACACCGGTCGGCCACTCGCTGCAGAAGATCGACGGCGTCTGGACCGGCCCGGCAACCTCCAGCTTCGGCATGATCAACGGGGGTGGAGGAGGGGCCGACCCGGGGCCCGTCTCCGCGTTCATCAGCGAGATCCACTACGACAACGCCAGCACCGACGTCGGTGAGGCGATCGAGGTGCAGGCCCCGGTCGGTTCGGACCTGACCGGCTGGTCGGTCGTGCTCTACAACGGGGACAACGGCGCCGTCTACGACACCGACGCCCTCACCGGCACCGTGCCGGACGCAGGGGTGGTGGTCGTCAACTACCCGGAGAACGGGATCCAGAACGGCGCGCCGGACGGCATCGCCCTGGTGGACGCCGCCGGCAACGTGGTCGAGTTCCTCTCCTACGAGGGCACCATGACCGCGCTCGGCGGGCCGGCCGACGGCCGGACGAGCACCGACATCGGCGTCCAGGAGGGTTCGTCGACACCGGTCGGCCACTCGCTGCAGAAGATCGCCGGCGTCTGGACCGGCCCGATCGCCGCGACCTTCGGCATCCGCAACTCGGAGGGCGGCGGCGAAGACCCCGGAGACCCCGGCGCCCAGGTGTGTGACGTCACGGACCTGACGCTCGTCGGCGCGGTCCAGGGCAGCGGGGCCTCCACGCCGATGCCTGGCGCGTCGGTGACCGTGCGCGGCACGGTCGTGGGGTACTTCCCCGACTTCAAGGGCTTCTTCCTCCAGGACGACGGTGACACCGACCCCGCCACCTCGGACGGCATCTTCGTCTTCACCGACGGTCCGGCTGACGTCTCGGTCGGTGACGAGGTCGCCGTGACCGGGACCGCCAAGGAAGCTTTCACCGTGACCCAGCTCGCCGACCCCAGCTACGAGGTCTGCGCGTCGGAGACGCAGCTGCCGGAGCCGACCGAGGTGACGATGCCGCTGGTCGACCACGAGCCGTACGAGAGCATGTACATCACCTTCCCCCAGGACCTGGCGATCCAGGAGTACTACGGCTACGGCCGGTACGGCGAGATCGTCCTCGGTCTCGGCGACGACATGCTGCGGCAGTACCAGCCGACCGCCGTCTACGAGCCCGGCTCGGCCGAGGCGGCCGCCCTGGCGGAGTACAACGCCGCCAACCGGATCACCCTGGACGACGGGCTGAGCGGCCAGAACCCGGCCTTCCTGCGGCACCCGAACGGTGAGGCATTCACCCTGGACAACCGCTTCCGCGGCGGGGACCTGGTGACCGACGCGACCGGCGTGCTGGACTACCGCTTCAACCTGTGGCGGATCCAACCCACCGAGGGCGCGACCTACACCGCGGCCAACCCGCGACCTGCCGTCCCGGAGGTCGGCGGCACCACGACCGTGGGGTCGTTCAACGTGCTGAACTACTTCACCACCCTGACCTCGCAGGACCCGAACGCGCGCGGTGCGGACACGCCGGAGGAGTTCGCGCGTCAGCAGGCCAAGATCGTCGCTGCCATCAACGCCATGGACGCCGACGTCGTCGGCCTGATCGAGATCGAGAACAACGGCGACGTCGCGGTCAGCGCCCTCGTCGAGGCGCTCAACGCGGCCGCCGGTGAGGACCGCTGGGACTACGTGCCCACGGGCAAGATCGGCACCGACGCCATCACCACGGCGTTCATCTACCAGCCCGAGCTGGTGGAGCCGGTCGGTGACTTCGCGATCCTCGACTCCACCGTCGACGCACGCTTCCTGGACGACAAGAACCGGCCGGCGCTCGCGCAGACCTTCGCCGATCTGGAGAACGACGGACAGGTCACCGTGGTCGTCAACCACCTGAAGTCCAAGGGCTCGGCCTGCGACGACGTCGGTGACCCGCAGGACCCGGACGGCCAGGGCAACTGCAACCTCACCAGGACGAACGCGGCCGACGCCCTCGGCGACTGGGCGAACGGCGACCCGACGGAGACCGGCACCGACGACGTGCTGATCATCGGCGACCTGAACTCCTACGACAAGGAGGACCCGATCGACGCCCTGAAGGCAGACGGCTTCTCCGACCTGCTCCTGGAGCACGTGGGTGAGTTCGCCTACAGCTACGTCTTCGACGGCATGCTCGGCTACCTGGACTACGCCATGGCCAGCGCGTCGCTCGACGACAAGGTCACCGGAGCGCAGGCGTGGCACATCAACGCCGACGAGCCCAGCGTCCTGGACTACGACATGTCGTTCAAGCCGCCGGCTCAGGACGTCCTCTGGGCGCCGGACGCCTACCGGTCCAGCGACCACGACCCGGTCCTGGTCGGGCTAGAGCTGGGCGTGGTCGCCCCGCCCTCGGTCGAGGTCGACCGTTGGGGCGGCGACGACCGCTACGGAACGGCCGCGAAGGTCGCCGAGCAGTTCGGCGAAGTCAACACGGTCTACGTGGCGTCCGGCCTGGCCGCCGCGGACGCGCTCGTGGGCGCCTCGCCGGCCGCCAACGGACTGCTCCCCGAGGGCATGGCCGGCATGGCCAGCGCTCCCGACGGCTCGGCTGCGCCGGTCCTGCTGACCAGGACCGACCGGCTGCCTGCCGCCACGGCCTCGCTGCTCGAGGCGATCAGCCCGGCCGACATCGTGCTGCTCGGCGGGACCTCCGCGGTGAACGCCTCGGTCGAGACCGAGCTCCAGCAGTACGGCGACGTCGTCCGGGTGCCGGGTCAGGACCGGTACGACACCGCGGCGATGCTCGCTGACCTGTTCGACCCGGCCGGTCAGGACGTGGTCTTCCTGGCCGCGGGCAACCAGGGTGCCTTCGCCGATGCGCTCACGGGCTCGGCGGCGGCCGGCAGCCTCGGCAGCCCGGTGCTGCTGACCCGCACCGACCGACTCCCTGCCGCGACGGCGGACGCCCTGGTCGAGATGGACCCCTCGCGGGTGGTCGTCCTCGGTGGCGAGTCGGCGGTGACGGACGCGGTCCTGGACCAGGTCCGCGCCGCCGTCGACTCCGACATCGAGCGGATCTTCGGAGATGACCGCTACCAGACGGCAATCGCTGTCTCCACGAGGTTCGTGGAGTCCAGCGACGTGGTCCTGGTGGCCTCGGGCCGGAAGTTCCCCGACGCCCTGACGGGTGCGGCCTACGCCGGTGCGGTCGATGCGCCGGTGCTGCTGACCCGACCGGATGAGCTGCCGGCCGGCCTGCTGGCCGAGCTCGACCGGCTGGCTCCGAGCCGGGTCGTGGTTCTCGGCGGGACGACAGCCGTCTCCTCCGAGGTCCAGCAGGCGCTGGAGGACTGGGCCGCACAACCCTGATCCTCTCCGTGACGGGGTGCGGGTGACCACAGGTCGCCCGCACCCCGTCCGCCGTCCCTGCGCCACCCCATACCTCCGTGCGGCCCCCGGCTGTGCGCGTCCTGGCAGGACGGCCGGTTAGCCTAGGCGGGTGGCAAACCTCTTCGAGAAGATCCTGCGCGCCGGCGAGAAGTCCGCGCTGCGCCGCCTTGAGAACATCGCCAAGCAGGTCAACGCGCTCGAGAGCGACTTCGAGGGCCTGACCGACGCTGAGCTGCGCGAGGAGACCGACAAGTTCAAGCAGCGGCTGGCGGACGGGCAGACGCTGGACCAGCTCCTGCCCGAGGCTTTCGCGGCCGTGCGCGAGGCGTCCAAACGGACCATCGGCAAACGGCACTTCGACGTCCAGCTCATGGGCGGTGCGGCGCTGCACCAGGGCAACGTGGCCGAGATGCGCACCGGTGAGGGCAAGACCCTCGTCGCCACCCTGCCGTCCTACCTCAACGCCCTCACCGGCAAGGGCGTCCACATCATCACCACCAACGACTACCTCGCCCAGTACCAGTCCGAGCTGATGGGCCGCGTCCACCGCGCCCTCGGCCTGGAGACCGGCGTCATCCTGTCCAAGATGACGCCCGCGGAGCGCCGCGAGCAGTACGCCATGGACATCACCTACGGCACCAACAACGAGTTCGGCTTCGACTACCTGCGCGACAACATGGCGTGGTCGATGAAGGACCTCGTCCAGCGCGAGCACAACTACGCGATCGTCGACGAGGTCGACTCGATCCTCATCGACGAGGCGCGCACGCCGCTGATCATCTCCGGGCCGGCCGACCAGGCGACCAAGTGGTACACCGAGTTCGCCAAGCTCGTCCGGCGGCTGCAGCGCGGGGAGGCCGCCGACCGGTTGCGGGGGATCGAGGCCTCCGGCGACTACGAGGTCGACGAGAAGAAGAAGACGGTCGGCGTCCTGGAGCAGGGGATCGAGAAGGTCGAGGACTACCTCGGCATCGACAACCTCTACGAGTCGGCCAACACACCGCTCATCGGCTACCTCAACAACGCGATCAAGGCCAAGGAGCTCTTCGACCGCGACAAGGACTACGTCGTCATGGACGGCCAGGTCATGATCGTCGACGAGCACACCGGACGCATCCTGCCGGGCCGCCGCTACAACGAGGGCATGCACCAGGCGATCGAGGCCAAGGAGGGGGTCGACATCAAGAACGAGAACCAGACCCTGGCCACGGTGACCCTGCAGAACTACTTCCGCATGTACGACAAGCTCGCCGGGATGACGGGCACCGCCCAGACCGAGGCGGCCGAGCTGCACCAGATCTACAAGGTGGGCGTGCTGTCGATCCCCACCAACATGCCGATGATCCGCAAGGACCAGTCCGACCTCGTCTACCGGACCGAGGACGCGAAGTTCAAGGCCGTCGTCGACGACATCGCCAGCCGCTACAAGATGGGCCAGCCGGTCCTCGTCGGCACGACGAGCGTGGCGAAGTCGGAGCACCTGTCCGAGGCGCTGCGCCGGCGCGGCGTCAAGCACGAGGTCCTCAACGCCAAGCACCACGAGCGGGAGGCCTCGATCGTGGCCGAGGCGGGTCGCCGCGGCGCGGTGACCGTGTCGACCAACATGGCCGGACGAGGCACCGACATCATGCTCGGGGGCAACCCCGAGTTCCGTGCGGTGGCGGCGCTCAAGGCGCAGGGACTCGACCCGCACGAGACGCCCGAGGAGTATGAGGCGGCCTGGGACCGGGCGCTCGAGCAGGCCGAGCGCTCGGTCGCCGCCGAGCACGACCAGGTCACCGAGCTCGGAGGCCTGTACGTCCTGGGCACCGAGCGGCACGAGTCCCGCCGCATCGACAACCAGCTGCGTGGACGCGCCGGACGTCAGGGCGACCCGGGCGAGAGCCGCTTCTACCTGTCCCTCCAGGACGACCTGATGCGGATGTTCAACGCCGCGATGGTCGACCGGGTCATGGCGACCACAGGCCTGTCCGACGACGTGCCGATCGAGTCACGGATGGTCTCCCGCTCGATCGCCAGCGCGCAGTCGCAGGTGGAGGCCCAGCACTTCGAGACCCGCAAGAACGTGCTGAAGTACGACGACGTCCTCAACCGTCAGCGTGAGGTCATCTACGGCGAGCGGCGCCGGGTGCTCGAGGGGGAGGACCTGCAGGAGCAGATCCGCATCTTCATCAACGACGTCGTCACCGACTTCGTCACCGCTGCCGGCGGCTCCGGGATGGCCGACGGGCTGGACCTCGAGCAGCTCTGGACCGACCTCAAGCAGCTCTACCCGGTGCAGGTGAGCGTCGAGGAGATCGTGGAGCAGGCCGGTGGCCGCAACGCCGTGTCGACCGACCTGCTCGTCGAGGAGCTCACCTCCGACGCCCAGCACGCCTACGACGAGCGCGAGGAGGAGGTCGGCGCGGAGACGATGCGCGACGTCGAGCGCAGGGTGGTGCTCCAGGTCCTGGACCGCAAGTGGCGCGAGCACCTCTACGAGATGGACTACCTCAAGGAGGGTATCGGGCTGCGCGCCATGGCCCAGCGCGAGCCGCTCGTGGAGTACCAGCGTGAGGGCTACCAGCTCTTCCAGGCGGTCATGGAGGCCATCAAGGAGGAGTCGGTGCGCTTCCTCTTCCGCGCCGAGATCAAGCCGGCGGCCGAGCCCGAGCCGCAGCCGCAGCAGCAGCTCACCTTCCTCGCGCCCGGCGAGGACGGCTCCGCCGAGGCCCGCCGGGTCCGTGCCGACGGCAGCCTGCCCGAGGAGGACGGCGCCCCCGTCCAGTCCTCGTCGTCGGCGCCGACCGGCAACCGGGCGGAGCGGCGCCGGGCCGAGCGCAGCCGCTGACGCGGGCGGACGGGCGTCGTCCGGCCCGCTCGCTCGCTCCCGTGCGACCTTGCGGCAGCTCAGCCGACCTCGAGAGCGCTGATCAACCAGCGCCCGTCCACACCCGTCATCCGCAGCGCCATGGCCCGGACCTTGCCCTCGGCCCAGACGACGGCGGAGATCTCGCAGACCCCCTCGGCGGGGAAGGTCGGGTGGATGGAACGCACCACCGGTGGCCGGGTGGTGCGCCGCCCACGCCGCCGGGCCAGCAGTCCCCGCCGGCGGGCGCGGTCCCGTATCTCGGGGGTCACCCACCGGGAGAGCTGGTCGGCCCGACGCGTGCCGTCGTAGGTCTCCAGGAGCGCCTGGACCATTCGCCTGGCCCAGGCCGTGGCCTCGGGCAGGTCCGGGGTCGCGGTGGGCTGAGGACCGAAGAAGGCGTCGTCGTCGGGGCCGGGGCGCAGGTCGACGGGCAGGCGCCCCTGCACGAAGGGGGAGGGCGCCGGGGGCTCGGCCCCGCCCCAGTCCAGCCCCTCGGACGCCGGGTCGGTGCTCGGGGCCGGCAGCACGCGCAGGACCGGTGGTGCGGTGCGCGGTGCATCACCGCTGGCCGGCGCGGAGCCCGTCCGCGGCAGGGTGCCGGGGCTGGCCAGGGCGCTGGTGCCCTCGACGACGGCCGTGCCGGTGCCCGGTGCGGTGCTCACCGGTCGCCCTCCTCGGTCGGTGCCACCAGCTGCTGGCCGGGCCTGATGAGGTCGGGGTCCTCGCCGATCGTGGCGCGGTTCGCGGCGTACCACCGCGGCCACGCCTCGGCGACGTCCTGGTCGGTGGCCCGCTCGCCCAGGGCACGGGCCGCGATGTCCCACAGGGTGTCGCCGGCATGGACCACGACCACCTCGTCCGCAGCAGGTCGCGATGCGCCCGGAGCGGTGCTGACCAGGCCGACCTCGCCGACCGTGCCCGTGCGAGGTGAGCGTGCGGCGGCCGTCGGGGTCCATCCCGGCACGGGCACCTCGACGGCACCGACGTCATCAGCAGTCGATCCCATCATGGTCGTGACCCCCGAGCGTGCGGGCATCGCCGAGCCTGAGGGGACCGGGGAGGTCGCCGCAGCGACGCCCGGCGCGGCCTCTGCGAGCCCCGCGGACCGTGCGACCGGCACGGACTGCGCAGTGGCCACCGGGGCAGCGGAGACCGCGCCCGCCTGCGCCGCGCCCAGGGTGGCGGCCAGCAGCAGGCCCGCCGTGAGCCGGCCGGTCAGCCCGCCGCGTGCTCCGACCTGCCGCCCGCGGACCGCGTCTGCCGCCAGGGCGATGGTCGCCCTCGCCAGCAGGAGAGCAGCCCAGCCGGCGACGGCGGCAGCCGCCGCGCAGACAAGCGCGGTGAAGGACTCCTCGACCGCGACCGTCCTCAGCGCTCCGGGCCAGTGGGCGACCGTCCCGCTCGCGAGCCACCACGCGAGCCATCCCGTCGCGACCGTCGCCGCTCCGCCCAGAGCGGCCGCCCTTGCCGACGCCCCGACCATGGTCATCACCCCTTCGTGCACCGTGCCCTAAGGCTTGTGCGTTCATTTGCGTACGTTTGCGTGTGATGACGGCAATCTACGTCCGTTCGATCGCGGATGGCAACCTGGGTGGGCGAGCTGTGGACGGAACGGAGGCGAGCGGGGCCGGGCCTGGCACGATGGGGCCATGCGCTGGGAGAACCTGTTCGCCGACCTCGCCGCCCAGCAGGAGCAGCTCGAGCGGCGGGAGCGAGTGCTGGAGGTGGCCGAGCACACCCGGGCCGAGCGCGGCCAGGTGCAGCTGCTCGCCCGTCTGGTGGCCGCGGAGGGCAGCACGCTGCGGCTGGGTGTCGTCGGCGTCGGGCGGGTCGAGGCGCTGCTGCGCGACACCGGCACCGACTGGCTGCTGCTCGACCACGGAGGTTCGCTCGAGGGGCGGGGCCGGGAGGCCATCGTGCCGCTCGCCGCCGTCGCCTCCGTCGACGGTCTGCCCCGGAGGGTGGCCACGGACCAGGAGGCCGGCCGTCGTCTCGGGCTTGCCTCGGCACTGCGGGCCGTGAGCCGGGACCGGGCGGTGGTCCGTGTCCACGACCGCTGGGGCGACCACCTCAGCGGCACGATCGACGCTGTCCTGGCCGACCACCTCGACCTGAGCCGGCACGCGGACGACACCCCGCGGCGGCCCGCGGCCGTCCGTGGCCGGGTGAGCCTGCCCTACGCGGCGCTGGCGATGGTGCGCCGGCTCTGAGCGGGGCCGGGCCCGACGGCCGGGACCGGATGAGCCGTCGGACGGGCTCCTCGCCGCGGGCGGCGGTCAGTCCAGCTCGGTCGATCCCTGACGGATGCTCTCGCGGGTCTGGGCGTACATCCGCTGGATGTAGGCCTCGAGCTCCGAGCTCTCCACGCGCCAGACGCCCCGTCCCCCGAGCTTGACGCCGAGGAGGTCCCCGGAGCGGACGAGGGCCTTCACCTGCGACAGGGAGACGTTGAGGGTCTCGGCGACGTCGGTGAGGGTGAGGAAGCGAGGTGCGGGCACGTCCGGGGTCCTTTCGCAGACTTGACCAGGATTTTACCGATTCCTGGCCCACTCTTGACCTGCCTGTGGACAAGATGGGTGGTGCCGCGTGCGCGACGGGTAGCGTGCCGCCGACCAGGGGACCCGAGGGGCGTCCCGAGCCACACCCAGGAGTGACCATGCTGATGCCCGCCACGAGGCAGACGACCACGGACGCGAGCGTCGCAACCAGGAGCGCCCGACGGCTGCGCCGGCCCGGCTGGCGCGACCTGCGGCTGGTCGTGGGGCTGCTGCTCGTCCTCCTCTCGGTCGCGGGCGGGATCCGGCTGGTGGGGAGCCTGGACGACACGACGCCGGTCTACGCCGCAGCCCACGACCTGCTGCCCGGCCAGCAGGTGGGCGCCGACGACCTCGTCACCGTGCACGCGCGCCTGGGCGACCAGACCGCCAGCTACGTCGACGGGTCGGCGCCGCTGGCGCCGGGCACCCACCTGGTGCGCCAGGTGGGCCAGGGAGAGCTGGTCCCCGCCAGCGCGCTGGGGACCGCGCGGCAGGCGCTGGACAAGTCGGTCGGGGTGCCCGTGGACACCGTGGCAGCGCGCTCACTGGTCAGCGGGACGACCGTCGACGTCTGGGTCAGCCACCGGGACGACGAGGCGGTGGGGGAGAGCTATCTCGACCCGGAGCTGCTGCTCGCCGGGGCGCTGGTGGACTCCGTCCCGGCCCAGACCAGCGGGCTGGGCGCCGGCCTGGGGCGCACCGCCGTGCAGGTCGTCGTGCCTGCCGACCAGGTCGGTAGGGTCATCGCGGCGGTCGACCAGGACGCGCGCATCACGCTCGTGCCCTCGCCCCGTCCGGACGCAGGCTCCGGCCGGTGAGCCTGCCGCTGCTCACCGCCGTCGCGCCCCGCTGGGAGGCCGCGCTGGCCGGGCTGCTCGACGCCTCGCGCCGGGTGCACGTCGCCCGCCGCTGCGCCGACGTCGCCGAGCTGCTCGGCGTCGCGGCCGCCGGGACCGGACGGCTGGCGGTCGTCTCGGCCGACCTGCGCGGCCTGGACCGGTCGGTGGTGGAGGACCTGCGCGGACATGGCCTGCTCGTCCTCGGTGTGCACCCGCCCGAGGACGAGGCTGCCCGACGGCTGCTGCTGCGCTGGGGCGTGCCCGTCGTGGTCCCGGCCGACGTCGCGGCGGCCGGCCTCGATGAGGCGCTCCGGCTGCTGCTGGAGGAGTCCGAGGGCGTCGGACCGGCGGACGACGAGCGCACCGACGCGCAGGTGGCACGGCGTCGGAGGGGGGCCGGGTCGGCCGTTCCCGCCCCGACCTCGGACCTGGACGCCACGACGACCGGTGGCACGACCGGGGGCGAGGTGCCCGCCACCGGTCAGGGGGGCCGGCCCGAGGGCGCGCGGACCGCAGATCCCGACGGGCCGCCCGGAGCACCCGAGGACGCCCATGCCGGGCCCGACGACGAGCCGGACGCGCAGGGTGAGGTCGTCGTCGTGTGGGGACCGACGGGCAGCCCCGGGCGCACGACGCTCGCGGTCAACCTCGCCGTCGAGCTGGCCGACCCGCTCTCCCCGACGGTGCTCGTGGACGCCGACACCTACGGGGCCAGCGCGGCCCAGGTGCTGGCCGTGCTCGACGAGGTGCCCGGCGTCGCCGCAGCCGCCCGGGCCGCCGACCAGGGCACGCTGACGCGCGGGGGGCTGGCCCAGCTGGCGCCGGAGGTGCGACCGGGACTGCGCCTGCTCACCGGTCTGCCCCGCGCCGACCGCTGGCCCGAGGTGCGAGACGTGGCTCTGGCCGACGTCCTGGACCGCTGCCGCGCCCTGGCGCGGTGGGTCGTCGTCGACGTGGCCGCGCCGGTGGAGCAGGACGAGGACCTCTCCTTCGACACGACGGCACCGCGCCGCAACGGTGCCACGCTCACCGCCCTGGAGGCCGCGGACCGCGTCGTGGTGGTGGGCACCGGTGACCCCGTCGGGCTGCAGCGGCTGGTCCGCGGCCTCGACCTGCTGACCGGGGCCACCACGGCTCCGCGCACGGTCGTGGTCACCCGCGTGCGGCCCGGGCCGGTCGGGCCCGAGCCCGGTCGACGCATCCAGGAGGCACTCGACCGGTTCGCCGCGGTCGGCCCGGTGCACCTGGTCCCCGAGGACCAGGACGCCCTCGACACCGCCCTCCTGCACGGCCGGGCCCTGGTCGAGGTGCGTCCCCGCAGCCCCGCCCGGCTCGCCATCGCCGAGCTGGCCAGGCACCTGGCCGGACCCGAGGCCGCGCCCGTCCCCGGACGCGCCGCGGGCCGTCGTCGCCCCTGGTGGGGGCGGCGCACCGCGACCGCCTGAGCGCACCGCACGGCGCCGTCGCAGGTGCTGCCGCCGTCTGAGACGATGGTGGCGAACAGGGCCACGGACACGGCCGTCCAGGCCGACGGTCGGAAGGAGAGTGCGATGACGACGGTCCGGTGCTACCTGCCGGTCACCCCCGAGCAGCTGCGCAGGCTCCGCGACGAGCGCCGGCTCGCCGGGCCGCTGCCCGCCTATGCGGTGACCGCGTCGGTGCAGGCCGCCCACGCCGGCGCCGACCTGGACGAGTGGGAGTTCGTCGCGCTGCAGGAGGCCGCCCGCAGCCAGCTCGCCGGTGGAGCGCCCGTCATCGTCGCTGCCGCCGACGTCGTCGAGGAGGGTGTGCGCCGACGGGAGGACCGGGCCTCGGGCGCGCGCGTCGAGGTCGGCGACGTCGACCTGCCGCGGGTCGCGGCCCTCCACCTGGGTGACGACGTCGTCACCGGCCGGGCAGGGGCTGCCGCCGACGGACCCCAGGGCATCGAGCTGTCCTGGTACGACACCACCGAGATCGCGCACGTCGCCGAGCTCGCGGCCGCGCTCGACGGCACCCCCGCCGGCGACTGAGCCGGCGCGACACCCCATACCCCCGACCAGAAGACGAGGACTCAGACACCATGACGACGGACGCCTTCACCGACGTTCCCGCCCCGGTCAACGAGCCGGTGCTCACCTACGCGCCCGGGACCCCCGAGCGGGCCGAGCTGGAGAAGACGCTGGCCGAGATGGCCGGCAGCGCGATCGACCTGCCGCACGTGATCGGCGGTGAGGAGGTGACCGGCACGGGGGAGGAGATCCAGGTCGTCCAGCCGCACGCGCACGCCGAGGTGCTCGGCAGCCTGCGCGACGGCACCACCGGGGACGCCGAGCGGGCCGTCCAGGCCTCCCTCGCGGCCGGGGACGGCTGGCGGGCGATGTCCTTCGAGGACCGGGCCTCGGTCTTGCTCAAGGCCGCCGACCTGCTCGCCGGGCCCTGGCGCGCACGCGTCAACGCCGCGACCATGCTCGGGCAGTCCAAGACCGTGCAGCAGGCCGAGATCGACTCGGCGTGCGAGCTGGCCGACTTCTGGCGCTTCAACGTGCACTTCGCCCGGCAGCTGCTGGCCGAGCAGCCCGTGCACAACTCGCCGGGCACGTGGAACCGGGCCGACCACCGGCCGCTGGAGGGCTTCGTCTACGCGGTCACGCCGTTCAACTTCACCGCGATCTCCGGCAACCTGCCGACCGCCCCGGCGCTGATGGGCAACACCGTCGTGTGGAAGCCGGCCCCGACCCAGCAGCGCGCCGCGACCGAGCTGATGCGGCTGCTGCTGGCGGCGGGGCTGCCCGACGGGGTCATCAACATGGTCACCGGCACCGGCCCGGCCATCTCCGACGTCGTGATGGCCCACCCCGACTTCGCGGGCCTGCACTTCACCGGGTCCACCCCGGTCTTCCAGTCGCTGTGGCAGCAGACCGGCACCCACCTGAAGAACTACCGCTCCTACCCTCGGATCGTCGGGGAGACCGGCGGCAAGGACTTCATCGTCGCCCACCCCAGCGCCGACCTCGACGTGCTGCGCACCGCGATGGTGCGCGGGGCGTTCGAGTACCAGGGCCAGAAGTGCTCGGCCGCCTCCCGCGCCTACGTCCCGGCCTCGCTGTGGAAGCAGCTGCGCGACCCGCTCGTGGCCGACACCGAGGGCCTGAGCATGGGCGACGTGCGCGACCTGTCCAACTTCATGGGCGCGGTCATCGATGCCAAGGCCTTCGCCAAGCACAAGAAGGTCATCGACGACGCGCGGGACGACGACGGCGTGGAGATCGTGGCCGGCGGCACCTACGACGACTCGCAGGGCTGGTTCGTGCGCCCGACGATCGCCACGGTGGCCGACCCCGCCCACCAGATGTTCACCACCGAGTACTTCGGCCCCATCCTCACCGTCCACGTCTACCAGGACGCGGACTGGAGCAGCATGCTGGAGCAGATGGAGTCGGTGGCGCCCTACGGCCTCACCGGCGCGGTCATCGCCCAGGACCGGGGCGCGGTCGCCGAGGCCACCTCGACGCTGCGCTTCGCGGCGGGCAACTTCTACGTCAACGACAAGCCGACCGGTGCGGTCGTGGGCCAGCAGCCGTTCGGCGGTTCCCGTGCGTCGGGCACCAACGACAAGGCCGGCAGCATGGCCAACCTGCAGCGGTGGGCCAGCACGCGGATCATCAAGGAGACCTTCGTGCCGGCGACGGACTACCGCTACCCGCACATGGGCTGACCACGGTCCGCGCGAGGATCCTCCCGCGGCTCAGGTATGGGGCGCCCGCCGCCTCAGCGGGCGGCCAGCCACTCCCGGGAGACCTCCTGCTCGATCCGCATGATCGCGCTGATCCGCGGGGCCACCGCCTGCTCGATGCGGTGGCCCAGCAGCGGCACGTTGGCCTCCAGGTCGCCGTCGAGGACCTGGTCGGTGGTGCCCTCCTGGGCGCCGCGGCGCAGGTGCGTCCCGCCGGTGAAGGCCACCGGCAGGCCGGGCAGCTCCAGCGACACGGCGGCCTCGCGCTCCCCGTCCTCGTCGGCCGAGCCCCAGCGCACCATCTCCACGAGCAGCAGGGTCGGACCGACGAAGGCGCGGGCGAAGTCGGGCACCCCGTCGCTGGGCAGGTGGCGGCGGGTGGTGACCACGGTGGCCTGGCCCTCCTGCTCGACGCCCACCGTCTGGTCGGTGGCTCCCGAGCGGCGGCAGCGCAGCTCCTGGTAGGTCGGGTCGGTGAGCATCTCGAAGGTGGCCCACGGGTCGGTGGGGTGCACGACCGTCTCGGTGATCCGCATACCCCTCAACCTAGCGCCCGGGAATCGACCCTCCGCCGCGCCCCTCAGCCCAGCGACCGCAGGCGACGCGACAGAGCGTTGACCCGGCGCACCACCAGACCCCGGGCGGACGGGCTCAGCTGTCCGCCGCGCGGGGTGTCCGCGACCTGGATGAGCAGGTCGGCCAGCTTCTCGGCGACCACCCCCGCAGGCGGCGCCCAGACCGGAGCACCCGCTGCGAGCACCGCGGAGACCCGACCCAGCGCCGCGGCCGCGACCCGGCAGGAGGCGTGGTCCACCGGCCGTGCCGGGCCGCCGATCGCGCCGACCACCCGCGGGCGGGGCGTCGGGGCCGAGGAGCCCTCGGCCAGGTCGACCAGGAGGTGCCCCAGGTCGTCGACGACCGCGTCGACCAGTCCGGTCGCCTCGTCCATCCCCAGGTCCGCCGCCGCGTCCTGCAGATCGTCGAGGGCGGCGAGCGCGGCGGCGCGCGAGGCTGCCGGTCGGGCCGGCGCGACGCCGGTCCCGGGCTGCGGACGGTCCATGGCACCACTCTAGGCAGGTTCGGAGCCCCGGCCCGTCCGTCGTCCCCAGGCCGGGTCCGCCGGCGTCAGGTGCCCCCGGCGGCCCGCCCTCCCCGGTCTCTCCCCGCCGAGTAGGCTGGACGCGGACGTCCGCCGAGGTGCGTCCCGCGCACGTCGGCGTGCGCAGGCTGGGAGCACGAGCAACGAGGCAAGGAGCGCTTAGGACGATGGCCGAGACGCTGGTCGACAGGTTCTACCACCACGCACCTGAGGAGGCCTCGCGGCGCGACCCGGACCAGCGCGAGGCGCTCGCCCGCTCGCTGGCCGAGCTCTCCAGGTCGCGGACGCCGGGGCAGGCCGCGGTGCGGGTCGTCAACCCCACGCAGGACCAGCAGGGCTTCACCAGCCGCCGCACCTTCGTCCAGGTCGTCACCGACGACATGCCCTTCCTGGTGGACTCCGTGCTCGGCGAGATCTCCCAGCACGGCCTCGCCGCCCGCCAGCTCCTGCACCCTCAGATGGTCGTCGACGAGGCGACGGGCGAGGTCGTCGGCACCGACCCCCGCGAGGCCGGGGACGGCCGGCGGGCCGAGTCCTGGATCGTCGTCGAGGTCGACCGGGTCACCGACGAGGGCGCGCGGGAGAAGCTGCGCACCGACCTGGAGCGCGTCCTGGACGACGTGCACCGGGCGGTCGCGGACTGGCCCGCGATGCGCGAGCGGGCACGGACGATCATCGCCGACCTGCGGGACGCCCCGCCCAGCACGGTCGACCAGTCCTCGGTCGGGCCGACCGTCGACTTCCTCACCTGGATGGACGACAACCACTTCACCTACCTGGGCTACCGCACCTACGACCTCGTCGAGGAGGGCGACGAGGCCTACCTGCGCTCGGTGCCCGGCAGCGGCCTGGGGATCCTGCGCGAGGCGGAGGGCACGGCCACCTCGCTCAGCCCGCTGCGGCCCGAGGCCGCCGAGACGGCGCGCGAGGCCCGCCTGCTCACCGTGACCAAGGCCAACACCCGCGCCACCGTGCACCGCCCCGTGCCGCTGGACTACGTCGGGATCCGCAGGTTCGACGGCCAGGGCCGGGTGATCGGGGAGCAGCGCTTCCTGGGCCTGTTCACCCAGAGCGCCTACGCCGAGGCGGCCATCCGGCTGCCGATCGCCGGTGACAAGGTGAGGCAGGTGCTGAGGCACAGCGGCTACGCCCCCTCGAGCCACTCGGGCAAGGACCTCGTCAGCGTGCTGGAGAGCTTTCCGCGCGACGAGCTCTTCCAGGCGCCGGTCGGCTACCTGGAGGACATCGCCCAGGCGGTGCTGCGCCTGGAGGAGCGCCCCCAGGCCCGGGCCTTCGTCCGCAAGGACGAGTTCGGCCGGTTCGTCAGCGCGCTGATCTTCCTGCCGCGGGACCGCTACAACTCGACCAACCGGCTGCGCGTCCAGAAGCTGCTCGAGGACAGCTACGGCGGGGCGATGACCGACTACAGCACGCGGGTGGGCGACGGGCCGCTGGCCCAGCTGCACTTCACCATCAAGCTGCCCAAGGACCGCCCGGCCGAGACCGAGCCGGCCGAGCTGGAGCGAGCGCTGCAGGAGGTCACCCGCACCTGGACCGAGGACCTGACCGACGCCGTCGCCGAGCAGGTCGAGGACGAGGGGGAGGCCGGGGACCTGCTGGCGACCTACTCCGGCGTCTTCCCCGAGGCCTACAAGGAGGACTTCGGCGGGCAGGACGCCTACTTCGACATCACCCGCCTGGCCACGCTGGGCCGGGCGACGAGCGCCGCCCGGCCGCACCTCTACCGTGCCGCCGGTGACGGCGCCGGCGAACGCCGGATCAAGCTCTACCGCACCCGGCCGATGTCCCTGACCGACGTCCTTCCCGTCTTTTCCCACCTCGGCGTCGAGGTCACGGTGCAACGACCCTACGAGGTCGAACTGGGCACGGGCACGGCCCACGTCTACGACTTCGGGCTGCGCGCCGACGAGGAGTCCCGCTGGACCGGGGACGGGGAGCGCACCGAGGAGGAGGTCGCCGCCGCCTTCGAGGAGGCCTTCGTCGCGGTATGGCGCGGGGCCGCCGAGTCCGACCGGCTCAACTCCCTCGTCCTGACCGCCGGGCTGGACTGGCGCCGCGTGGTGGTCCTGCGCACCCTGGCCCGCTACGTGCGCCAGGTCGTCACCTCCAGCCTGGGCTACGTCGAGCAGGCCCTGGTGGACAACCCGGAGGTCGCGCGGACGCTCGTGGACCTGTTCGCCACCCGCTACGACCCCGACCTCGACCTGGACGCCGAGGGCCGGGACGGGCGCGCCGCCGAGCTGGTGGCCGCCATCGAGAAGGAGCTCGAGTCGGTCGCCAGCCTGGACGAGGACCGGATCCTGCGCACCTGCACCGCCGTGGTGGAGGCCAGCCTGCGCACGAACTTCTACCAGCGCGACGAGGACGGCGAGCACAAGGCGCACGTCTCGCTCAAGCTGCGCCCCAGCGAGCTGCCGATGCTGCCCGAGCCGCGTCCCGCGTACGAGATCTGGGTCTACGCCCCCCGCGTGGAGGGTTCCCACCTGCGCTTCGGCGCCGTCGCCCGCGGAGGGCTGCGCTGGAGCGACCGGCGCGAGGACTTCCGCACCGAGGTGCTGGGCCTGGTGAAGGCCCAGATGGTCAAGAACGCGGTGATCGTCCCGACCGGCTCCAAGGGGGCCTTCTTCGCCAAGGCGCTGCCGGACCCGAACGTGGACCGCGACGCCTGGCTCGCCGAGGGCAAGGAGGCCTACACGACCTTCATCCGGGGCATGCTCGACATCACCGACAACAGGGTCGGCGGCGAGGTGGTGGCGCCGGAGCGGGTCGTGCGCCGCGACGGTGACGACACCTACCTGGTCGTCGCCGCGGACAAGGGGACGGCCAGCTTCTCCGACCTGGCCAACAGCATCGCGCAGTCCTACGGCTTCTGGCTCGACGACGCCTTCGCCTCGGGCGGCTCGGCCGGCTACGACCACAAGGAGATGGGCATCACCGCCCGCGGCGCGTGGGAGTCGGTCAAGCGCCACTTCCGCGAGCTGGGTCTGGACACCCAGGAGGAGGACTTCACCGTCGTCGGGATCGGGGACATGAGCGGCGACGTCTTCGGCAACGGCATGCTGCTCTCCGAGCACATCCGCCTGGTCGCCGCCTTCGACCACCGGCACGTGTTCATCGACCCCGACCCGGACGCGGCGAGCTCCTTCGCCGAGCGCAAGCGGCTGTTCGAGCTGCCGCGCTCCAGCTGGGCGGACTACGACACCTCCTTGATCAGCGAGGGCGGCGGCGTCTGGCCGCGCACCGCCAAGTCGGTACCGGTCAGCCCGCAGGCCCGCGCCGCCCTGGGGCTGGAGGAGGACGTGACCAGCATGACGCCGGCCGAGCTGCTCAGGGCGATCCTGCGCGCGCCGGTCGACCTGCTGTGGAACGGCGGCATCGGCACCTACGTCAAGAGCTCCCGGCAGAGCGACGCCGAGATCGGCGACCGCGCCAACGACGCGATCCGCGTCGACGGCCGCGAGCTGAGGGTCCGCGTCGTCGGGGAGGGCGGCAACCTCGGCTGCAGCCAGCTGGGCCGGATCGAGGCGGCGCTGTCGGGAGTGCACATCAACACCGACGCCATCGACAACTCCGCCGGGGTCGACAGCTCCGACCACGAGGTCAACATCAAGATCGCCCTGACCCCGCTGGTGCAGGACGGCGCGATGACCCTCGAGCAGCGCAACGAGCTGCTCGAGTCCATGACCGAGGACGTCGCCGACAAGGTGCTGCGGCACAACTACGAGCAGAACGTGCTGCTGGGCAACGCTCGCCACCAGGGCGACCTGATGGCGCCGGTCCACCGGCGGCTGGTCGACTACCTCGCCGAGAGCGCCGGCCTGGACCCCGAGCTGGAGTTCCTGCCCGACACCAAGGAGTGGGAGCGGCGCGAGCGCGAGAACCTCGGCCTGACGAGCCCGGAGTTCGCGGTGCTGATCGCCTACTCCAAGCTGGGGCTGAAGGACGCGCTGGTCGACAGCCCGCTGCCGGACGACCCGGCGATGGACTCGGCGGTGCACCACTACTTCCCCGCACCGCTCGTCGACGCCTGCGGGTCCACCCTGCGCGACCACCCGCTGCGGCGCGAGATCATCGTCAACGAGATCGCCAACGCGATGGTCAACCGGGGCGGCGTGAGCTTCGCCTACCGGGCCCTGGACGAGACCGGCGCTACCCTCGTCCAGATCGCCCGCGCCTTCCACGTGGTGCGCGAGGTCTTCGGGCTGGCCGCGTACACGGACGCGGTCGAGGCCCTCGACAACGAGGTGGACACCGACACGCAGTCCGAGCTCTACCTGGAGTTCCGCCGCCTCATCGACCGGGCCGTGCGCTGGTTCCTGCACAACCGCTCGCTCAGCGGCGGCATGACCGCCGAGATCGACCGGTTCGCCGGGGCCGTCCGCACGATGGTGCCGATGCTGCCCGACCTGCTCCAGGGCAGCGAGCGCGAGCGGATGGAGCAGCAGGTCGAGTGGGCCACCGCCAACGGGGTGCCCGAGGAGCTCGCCAGGGCCTACGCAACCTGCCTGGACAGCTTCTCGCTGCTCGACATCACCGAGCTGGCGATGGGCATGGACCGCGACGTGGAGGAGGTCGCCGCGGTCTACTTCGGCGTCTCCGAGGCGTTCCGGTTCGACTCCCTGCTCACCCACGTCTCCGAGCTGCCGCGCCAGGACCGGTGGTCCTCGCTGGCCCGCGGCGCGCTGCGCGACGACATCTACGGCGTGATGCGCGGGCTGACCGGCACCATCGCCGAGCGCACCACCGACGGGACGGTGTCGCAGGAGCGGGTCCACGCCTGGATGGCCGAGAACCGCGCCGCCCTCACCCGCACCAGTCAGGTGCTGCGCACGGTCGGCGAGATGGACCACCCGGACCTGGCACCGCTGTCCGTGGCCCTGCGCACCCTGCGCGGACTGGTGCGCCAGGGGTCCGCCGGCGACTGAGCGGCCCTGCCGCCCCACCAGCGGCCGCCGCGCCCACGTCCCGGGGCGCGGCGGCTCCCGTCGACCGGGGCCGGATCGGCACCGCGCGGGTTAGAGTTCCCCCGTGCCGACCCTGCGTGACACCCTCTCCCGGACGGCGCTGTCCGCCGCGGACGTCGACTGGCTGCACCGCCTGGTAGGCGACTGGCAGATGGTGGCCGACCTGTCCTTCGCCGACCTGACCCTGTGGATCCCGGTCGGGGCCGACGACGAGCAGGACCCGCACGTCTCGCCCTGGTTCCTCGCCTCGCACGCCCGGCCGACGACCGGTCCGAACTTCTACCACGAGGACGTCATCGGCTCGCCCGCCTCGGCCGATCGCGAGCGCTGGCTGGGCCACGTCCTGAGCACCGGCCGGTCGGTGACGCCGGAGGAGCTGGGCTACGTCCGCGAGCAGTACGTCCCGGTCGTCCACGGCGGCCGCACGATCGCGGTGCTGGTGCGGCATACCGACCTGCAGAACATGCGACAGCAGGGCGGCCTGGAGGTCAACTACCTGCAGATCAGCCAGCAGCTGTTCGGGATGGTCGCTGAGGGCGGCTTCCCGATCGACGGCGCTGCGACCGGCGTGGGCCGCGGCACCCCCCGGGTGGGCGACGGCGTGGTGCGGCTGACCGCCGAC
This sequence comes from Ornithinimicrobium avium, assembly GCF_003351765.1. Taxonomy (NCBI): domain Bacteria; kingdom Bacillati; phylum Actinomycetota; class Actinomycetes; order Micrococcales; family Ornithinimicrobiaceae; genus Ornithinimicrobium; species Ornithinimicrobium avium. The sequence goes on along the minus strand of NZ_CP031229.1, from coordinate 1,423,909 downwards.
GGGCTCATCGACTACGCCAGTCCCAACGCCGTCTCGGCGCTGCGTCGGCTGGGCCACACCGACCAGGTCAATGGCGCCGACCTGTCCGAGATCGTCACCAGCCGGCTGCTGCCCGGCACGACCATCGACGAGGCCGTGCCGCTCGTGCTGACGGGGCGTGCGCCGTGGGGCACCGAGATCGAGACGGGCGGCACGAACCTGACCCTGCGGGCCGTGCCGCTCACCCGGTCGGGGACCCGCATCGGTGCCCTCCTGCTGCTGCGCGACGTCAGCGAGATCCGCCGCCGCGAGCGCGAGCTGCTGAGCAAGGACGCGACGATCCGGGAGATCCACCACAGGGTCAAGAACAACCTGCAGACGGTCGCCGCGCTGCTGCGCATCCAGTCGCGCCGGCTGGAGGACGCCGGCGCCCGCGAGGCGCTGGCGGAGGCCGGACGCAGGCTGTCGACGGTAGCGCTCGTGCACGACACGCTGAGCCAGGGCATGTCCGAACACATGGAGTTCGACGAGGTCGCCAACCGCGTCCTGCGGGCCACCGTGGAGGTCGCCTCCACGGGCAGCGTGGTGGCCACCGAGCTGCGGGGCTCCTTCGGCCGGCTGATGGCCGAGGACTCCACCCACCTGGCGATGGTGCTGGCCGAGCTGGTGCACAACGCGGTGGAGCACGGGTTCGAGGAGCGCCGCGACGGTGCCGGTCCGCGCGCGGACCGGGCCGCGCCGCGGGTCGTGGTCGAGGCGCGACGGCACCGGGTCGAGGACCAGGACGTCATCGACGTCACGGTCAGCGACAACGGTCAGGGCCTGCCCGAGAGGACCGACGGGCCGGACCGCTCAGGGCTGGGTATGCAGATCGTCGAGGCGCTCATCAGCGACCTGCGCGGCACGATCAGCTGGGAGGCGGTGCAGCCGCACGGCACCGTCGTGCGGTTCACCGTGCGGCTGCGGTCCTCGACCTACGACTGAGGGGCCGGAGACGACTCAGGGACTGGAGACGACCGTAGTGCTGGGGGGCGGGTCAGCCGGCGCGGCGGGCGCGGGCCTTGCGGCGCTTGAGCGCGCGGCGCTCGTCCTCGGATAGACCGCCCCACACCCCGGCGTCCTGTCCGTTCTCCAGCGCGAACCGCAGACACTCGTCGATCACGGGGCAGGTGCGGCAGATGGCCTTCGCATCCTCGATCTGCTGCAGGGCGGGCCCGGTGTTCCCGATGGGGAAGAACAGCTCGGGATCCTCGTCCAGGCAGGCTGCGCGATCGCGCCAGTCCATCAGTCGTGCTCCTTGGTCCGCGCCCGGTGCCGGGCAGCAAATCGTGGTCACCGCGCCGTCCGGGGAACTGGGTCCACCACCGGGTCGGCGGGCGACACGTCGGTGTATCGGTCTCGACCACCTCGCAGGGTGAGGTCGTCTCGCGCTTCGTCTGTGCCAACGCGAGGCGTCCGCTCAGTGTTCCCCATCCTCCCAGAGGGGAGGCGGCCAGCACAAGGGATCTGCCCGGTCCATTACGCGCCGGTAGGTGAGGCGTCCATCACATCCGGCGGTGCGTAGGGTGGGCGGTGGGCGTCGAGCCACGACGACCAGCCCCGGAGCAAGGAGACAGCAGATGACCCAGGACCGCCCGATCGCACTCCTCGGAGGCCGCGTCGTGACGATCGACCAGGAGCCGCTGGAGGACGGTGCCGTCCTGCTGCGGGACGGCCGGGTGGAGGCGGTCGGCGGCCGGGCGGACGTGGCGGTGCCCGAGGACGCCGAGGTCGTCGACTGCACCGGCGGCTGGCTGCTGCCGGGGCTCGTGGACGCGCACGTGCACCTCGGCGTGTGGGAGGAGGGCGAGGGCTGGGCCGGCCAGGACACCAACGAGATGACCGACCCCGTCATGGCCGCGGCCCGCGCGATCGACGCCATCAACCCCCGCGAGCAGGGCTTCGACGACGCCCTCATGGGCGGGATCACGACCGTCAACGTCAACCCCGGCTCCGGCAACCCGATCGGCGGCCAGGCCGTGGCGCTGAAGACCTACGGGCGCTACGTCGACGAGATGGTCCTGCGCAACCCCTCCGGCGTGAAGTCGGCGCTGGGAGAGAACCCCAAGCGGGTCTACGGCGAGCAGAACAAGACCCCTGCCACCCGGCTCGGCGTGGCGCTGGTGCTGCGCAAGGCCTTCGCGGCCGCCCGCTCCTACCGGGCGCGCGTCGAGGCGGCCGACGCCCCCGTGGACACCGACCTGGTCGGCGACATCCTGGTCAGGGTGCTGGAGCGGGAGATCCCGTGGCGACAGCACTGCCACCGCGCCGACGACATCGCCACCGCGCTGCGGCTGGCCGACGAGTTCGGCTACCGGCTCGTGCTCGACCACGGCACGGAGAGCTACCTGCTCGCCGACCTGCTGGCCGAGAAGGGTGTGCCGGTCCTCTACGGCCCGCTCATCGTCAGCCGCTCCAAGGTCGAGGTGCGCGAGCGCTCGCTGCGGGCGCCAGGAATCCTGGACCGGGCGGGCGTGGAGGTCTCGATCATCACCGACCACCCGGTCGTGCCGATCGAGTACCTCATCACCCAGGCCGCGCTCGCGGTCCGCGAGGGGATGGACCGCGACGCCGCACTGCGGGCCGTGACGATCAACCCGGCACGGGTCCTGGGTGTCGACGACCGGGTCGGCAGCATCACCCCGGGCAAGGACGCGGACGTCGTGCTGTGGTCCGGGGACCCCCTCGCGCTGAGCTCGCGGGTGCTGCGCACCTACCTCGACGGGGTCGAGGTCTACGCCTTCGACGAGGGGACCGGCACCGGCGGCGTGCGCCCGCGCTGATCCGCACGTGGCCCGAGCCAGCTCAGTGCCCCGGGGTCACCTCGCCGGCGCGGGAGGGCGCGAGCACGCAGTCGGGGCACAGTCCGTGCCCGGGCAGCCGGTAGAACACGCAGCACCCCGAGCGCAGGAACGCCTCGTCGGCCTGCTCCATCGCGCCGCCCACCCCGTCGGGCAGCGAGGCAGCGGCGACCCTCGCGCCTCCGTCGGCGACCTGGGGGAGGTCGAGCAGGGCTCGGGCGAGGGCCCAGGCGGCGGGCCCCTGGCGCGGCCGCAGGCCCGCGAGCACGCGGGCGCCACCGACCAGGGCCGAGGTCGCGTTGCTCGTCAGCACCCTGCGCGGGGTGCGGCCCGTGCGAGCGCACGCATCGGCGAGCAGGGTCAGCGAGGGCAGGACCGCGCCCGCCACGACCGACGCGGCGGCCGCGGCGTCGCCGCCGACGGCCGGCACGGCATACCCCGGGCCCTGGCGCCCGACCCCGAGCGGGACCGGGCCGCGATGACCGGGGGAGGCCAGCAGGTTGGCCGGGGAGAGGTCGGGCAGCCAGCCGTGCAGGACCGCGCCGGCGAGCGCGACCGACCAGAGCCGGGAGGCGAGCCCGACCTGCGTCGCGGAGACCGCCACCTTGAGGTCCACCTGATCGAGGGGCAGGCCGCTGCTGGCCGCGAGCGCCGCGCGCACGGTGGCGAACCGTGCGCGGAGAGCCTCGTCGGCCAGCGCGTCGGCCCAGGGGAGGGCGTCGGTGCCTGGGGAAGGGGGCGCCGCGAGCACGAAGAAGCCGCCGAGCGCGGCCAGGTCGGCGACGACCTGACCGCACCCGCCGTCAGCGTCCGGGGTCACCCCGCCTGCTGGCCGTCCAGCACCGCGCGCGCGGCCGCGAAGCGGGCGATCGGCACCCGGTAGGGCGAGCAGGAGACGTAGCTCAGGCCGAGCTCCTCGAAGAGCGCGACGGAGGCGGGGTCGCCGCCGTGCTCGCCGCAGACGCCCACCTTGAGGTCGGGCTTGACGGAGCGGCCCCGCTCGGTGCCGATCCGGACCAGGCCGCCGACGCCGTCGCGGTCGATCGACTCGAACGGGTTGGCCGGGATGACCTCGTCGGAGACGTAGGCGGACAGGAACCCGCCCTCGGCGTCGTCGCGGCTGATCCCGATGCCGGTCTGGGTCAGGTCGTTGGTGCCGAAGGAGAAGAAGTCGGCGTACTCGGCGATCTGGTCGGCCACCATCACGGCCCGGGGCAGCTCGATCATCGTGCCGACCCGCACGTCCAGCTGCTCGCCGGCGGCCTCCAGCTCCTCGGCGACCGTGCGCTCGACGATCTCACGGTGCGCCCGCAGCTCGCTGGCGTAGGCCACCAGCGGGATCATCACCTCCACCTGCGCGGTCTCGCCCTCGCGCTGGCGGACCGCGAGCGCGGCGCGCACGATCGCGCGGGTCTGCATCTCGGGGATCTCCGGGTAGAGCATGCCGAGGCGGCAGCCGCGGGTGCCGAGCATCGGGTTCTGCTCGTGCAGCCGCTTGACCTGGCCGAGGAGGGTGCGGGCCGTGCTCAGCTCGTCCTGGTCGCCACCGGTCAGCTCCAGACGCTGGACGTGCAGGGACTGCTCGACGAGGTCGGGCAGGAACTCGTGCAGCGGCGGGTCGAGCAGGCGCACGGTGACCGGCAGGCCCTTCATCGCGGCGAAGATGCCCTCGAAGTCCTCCTGCTGCATCGGCAGGATGCGCTCCAGCGCCTCGGCGCGGTCCTCCACCGACTCCGCCAGGATCATCTCGCGCACCGCCGGGAGCCGGTCGGCGGCCATGAACATGTGCTCGGTGCGGCACAGGCCGATGCCCTCCGCGCCCAGCTCGCGCGCGCGGGCGGCGTCCTCGGCGGTGTCGGCGTTGGCGCGCACCCCGAGGCGGCGCACCTCGTCGGCCCAGCCGACGATCGCGCTGAAGTCCTCGTTGATCTGCGGCGGGACCAGCTCCAGGGCCTCGCCGTAGACGTCACCGGTGGACCCGTCCAGGGTGATGACGTCGCCCTCGTGGAAGACGTCCTCGCCCACGGTCAGCGTCTTCTCGGCGGTGTTGATCCGGATGCCCTGGGCACCGGCGACGCACGGCTTGCCCATGCCACGGGCGACGACGGCGGCGTGCGAGGTCATGCCGCCGTGCGCGGTGAGCACGCCCTGGGCGCCGATGACGCCGTGGATGTCGTCCGGCGTGGTCTCGTAGCGCACCAGCACGACCGGCTCGTCGGCCCGGCCCCTCTCGGCGGCGGTGTCGGCGTCGAAGACGACCGCGCCGACGGCCGCGCCGGGCGAGGCGGGCAGGCCGCGGGTCAGCGGGGTGCGGCCGTGGTCGGGGTCGATCGCCGGGTGCAGCAGCTGGTCCAGCTGGCTGGGCGCGATCCGGGTGAGGGCCTCCTCGCGGGTCAGCACACCCTCCTCGACCAGGTCGCGGGCGACCCGCAGCGCGGCGGCGGCGGTGCGCTTGCCGTTGCGGGTCTGCAGGAGGTAGAGCGTGCCGTCCTCGACGGTGAACTCGATGTCCTGCATGTCCTTGTAGTGCTTCTCCAGGTCCTGCATCGTCTGCATGAGCTGGGCGTAGGCCTCGGGAAGCACCTCCTCCATCTCCGCCAGCTCGCGCGGGGTGCGGATGCCGGCGACGACGTCCTCGCCCTGGGCGTTGAGCAGGAACTCGCCGTAGAGCTCGTGCACGCCGGTGGAGGGGTTGCGGGTGAAGCAGACGCCGGTGGCGGAGGTGTCGCCCAGGTTGCCGAAGACCATCTGCATGATGTTGACGGCCGTCCCCAGGTCGTCGGGGATGTCGTTGGCCCTGCGGTACACCCGCGCCCGCGGCGTGTCCCAGCTGCGGAAGACCGCGTCCACGGCGCCGCGCAGCTGCTCCCGTGGGTCGCTGGGCAGGTCGCGGCCCAGCTCCTTGCGGGAGACGTCCTTGTAGGTGGCGACCAGCTCCTGCAGGTCCTCGGCGGTGAGGTCGGTGTCCTGCTCGACGCCGCGGCGGGCCTTGATCGCGGTGAGCTCGTCCTCGAAGACGTGCGGGGCCACGCCCTCGACGACCTCGCCGTACATCTGCAGGAAGCGGCGGTAGGAGTCCCAGGCGAAGCGCGGGCTGCCCGACTCCGCGGCGAGGGCCTCCACCGTCTCGTCGCCGATGCCCAGGTTGAGGATGGTGTCCATCATCCCGGGCATGGACACGACCGCCCCGGAGCGGACGGAGACCAGCAGCGGCTTCTCGGCGCCGCCCAGGGTCCGCCCGGTCCGCTGCTCGAGCCGCTCGAGCCGCTCGAGGACGTCCTCCCAGAGGTGCTCGGGCCACTCGCCCCCCGCCTCCATGCTGGCCACGCACGCCTCGGTGCTGATCGTGAAGCCGTCCGGGACGGGGATGCCCAGACGTTTCATCTCGGCGAGGTTGGCGCCCTTGCCGCCGAGCAACTTCTTCATCGACGCGTCGCCCTCGGACATGTCGTAGAGGTACGTGGTCTGGCTCATCTCGGTCCGCTCTCCTTCGATACGCCCGGGGCTCCTGCCCTGGTGGCCCTCACGCCGCACTTTAGCGTCAGCGTGCCCCCGTGCCCGCCGCGGCCTCCTTGCGCTTCTGCACCAGCTCGATCACCCTGCCCGCCGCCTCCTCCAGCGCCAGGTTCGTGGTGTCGATCACGGGGCAGCCGAGACTGCGCTGCACCCCGGCGACCTCGTCCAGCTCGTCGAAGATCCGCACGAGCTCGGTGTAGCCGTCGCGCTGGAGCGCGTGCGAGCCCATCGCCCGCACCCTCCGGGTGCGGATCTCCGAGAGCCGCTCGGGGTCGATGGTCAGGCCGACGATCTTCCAGCGCTGGACCTGGGCGAGCTGCTCGGGAGCAGGGATGCCCGGGACCAGCGGGATGTTGGCGGTCTTGTAGCCCAGGTAGCCCAGGTACATCGACAGCGGGGTCTTGCCCGAGCGGCTCACCCCGATGAGCACGATGTCGGCCTCGCGCAGGTGGTTGGACAGGTGCCCGTCGTCGTTGGCGATCGAGAACTCCATGGCCTGGACCCGCTTGAAGTAGTCCTCGCTCACCCCGACCGGCGTGACCACCCGCGAGGGGTCGCGCCCGGTGACCTCGCGCAGGGCCCCCACGGCCGGCTCGAGCAGGTCGGCGTGCGGCAGCCCGCGGTCCTTGCACAGCTGGGAGACCAGCCGTCTGAGCACCTCGTCGACGACCGTGGAGAAGACGACGGTCCGCGCCCGGTCCGGGCGCATCCGCGCGAACGCGTCGTGCAGCCCGTCGGCCGTCGACTGCCGGGGGTGGCGGATGATGCGGACGTCGTAGCCGACGTACTGGGCCGCCGCGGCACGGGCCACGCGTGCGGCGGTGTCGCCGGTGGAGTCGGCGATGATGTGGACCTCGATCGGGGTGTCGACCATGGGTGCCAGGGTATGGGGTGCAGGCCCCCCGGCGCGGTCGGACCGGTTCGTTGCGCTCACGGGGCGGGACCGCGTCGCCGGTGCCCTCCGCGTCCCCGCTGTCCTCGGTCTCCTCGACGCCCTCGGCCTCGGGACCTCGGGTCCTGCCCGGCGGCGAGGACCCGCTCTGGGCGGACGGTGACAGGATGGCAGACGTGTCCGCCCCGCCGTCCGACCCCGCCCACGGCGCGCCGTCTTCCTCCGGCGGCGGGCGGGCCGTCGTGGCCGTGGTCGGCCCCACTGCCACCGGCAAGTCCGACCTCGGGGTCGAGCTGGCGGTCCAGCTCGGCGGAGAGGTCGTCAACGCCGACGCCTCCCAGCTCTACCGGGGCATGGACGTCGGCACCGCGAAGCTGACCGGGGCGGAGCGGCACGGCATACCGCACCACCAGCTGGACGTGCTGGACGTGAGGCAGGAGGCGAGCGTCGCGGCATACCAGGGTGCCGCGCGGGCGGACCTGGCGGCGATCCGGGAGCGGGGCGCGGTGCCGGTGGTGGTGGGCGGCTCCGGGCTCTACGTGCGCGCTCTGCTGGACCGGCTCGAGATCCCGCCGACCGACCCCGACGTTCGCGCCCGGCTCGAGGCCCGGCTCGAGGCGGAGGGGGTCGAGTCGCTGGGGTCGGAGCTGGCGGCGCGCGACCCCGAGGCGGCGGCACGGATCGAGCGGCGCAACGGACGGCGGATCGTCCGGGCCCTGGAGGTGATCGAGCTGACCGGCCGGCCGTTCAGCGCCACCATGCCCACGCGCGAGCACGTCGAGCCGACGGTGACGATCGGGCTGCGTGCCGACCGCGAGGTGCTCGACGAGCGGATCGCCGCCCGGGCGTCGGCGATGTGGGGGGCGGGTCTGGTCGGCGAGGTCCGTGGCCTGGTGGAGGCCGGGCTGCGCGAGGGGCGCACCGCCTCGCGCGCCGTCGGTTACGCCCAGGTGCTGCGCCAGCTCGACGGCGAGCTGACCGAGGAGGCGGCCGTGGCCGAGACGGTCATGGCCACCCGGCGGCTGGCGCGCCGGCAGGAGCGCTGGTTCGGGCGCGACCCCCGGGTCGTGTGGCTCGAGCACGACGCGCCGGACCTGCTGGGGCAGGCGCTCGCAGCGGTACGGTCCGCCGACGCGAGGTGCGGCTGACCGCTCTTCCCGTCGGGGCCGCCCGCCGGCCCGCGCGAAGGGGTAGCGTGTGGTGACAGCCGATCCTCCGACGAAGGAGAGCCAGATGTCAGAGCAGACCACAGGACCACGCGGGAGCAAGCTCGCCGGTCGTGTCGCCCTCGTGACCGGGGGGACCCGGGGCATCGGCGCCGCGATCAGCCGAAGCTTCGCCGACCAGGGAGCCACCGTCGCCATGGGCTACGGCCGCGACCAGGAGCGGGCCCAGGAGTTCCTGGGTCAGCTGCAGGAACAGTTCCCCGGGTCGAGCTTCTCGGTGCACCAGGGCAACGTGGCCACGGCGGACGACTGCCGCCGCACCGTCGAGGAGGTCATCTCCCAGCACGGCCAGCTCGACATCCTCGTCAACAACGCCGGCATCACCCGTGACCGCACGGTGCTGAAGATGCAGGACGACGACTGGGACTCCGTGCTGGCGGTCAATCTGTCCGGCACCTTCTACATGGCCCAGGCGGCCCTGAAGCACATGGTGGAGCGGGGCACCGGCCGCATCGTCAACGTCTCCTCGATCATCGGGGAGATGGGCAACATCGGCCAGGCCAACTACGCCGCGTCCAAGTCCGGACTGTTCGGTCTGACCAAGACGCTGGCCCGCGAGGCCGTCTTCCACCTGCAGCGTGCCGGCAAGCTCGACACCGGCTCGATCGGGCTGACCGTCAACACGGTGACGCCGGGCTACGTCAACACCGAGATGGTCGAGGCGGTGCCGGAGAAGGTGCTCGACAAGATCAAGGGCCAGATCCCGATGGCCCGGCTGGCCCACCCGGACGAGATCGCCCGCGTCGTGCACTTCCTGTGCGCGGACAAGTCCGCCTACATCACCGGCCAGGTCTGGGGCGTCAACGGCGGCATGGACATGTGAGCTCAGCACGCCCCGGCACGCCGCCCCGGCTTCACCCACCGGTGCCATGCGCCGGCGTGGCGTGCACGACGACGAGGTGCGCTGCGGCGTGTCGGTCGTCCTGGCCGCCACCTGGCGCAAGCGGCGGCCAGGTCCGACCTCAGGCCTTCTTGGGGCTGTCCTTCCTCGCCGTCGAGGGCTTGGCCACAGGCGTGCTGGCCGGCTCGGTCTTGGCGGTGGGCGCTGTCTGAACCGGTGCCTTCTTCGCCGGTGCCTTCTTCGCCGGTGCCTTCTTCGCCGCCGAGGTCTTCGGCGCGGATGCCGGCTTCGGAGCCGGCTTGCTCTGCGCGGGGGCGACCGCGGTCTTCTCGCGGACGCTCCTGAACAGCGGGGCCCAGTGCTCCTTGAGCGCGCGTCGGCCCATGAACAGGCCCAGATGGCCGGCCTCGACGAAGTGGCTGCTCACGTCCTCGGGCGGGGTCGACACGTGCTCGGCCAGGGCCCAGACCTGTCCGGGCGGCGTGATGTGGTCGCCGGTGCCGGCCAGCAGGTTGACCGGCATCGTGATCCGACCCAGGTCGACCGTCTCGTCGCCGACCTGCAGGGTGCCCGCGACGAGCTCGTTGTTGAGGAACAGGTGCTCGACGGTCCAGAGGTAGAACGCGCCGGGCATGTCCTGCGGGGTCTCGAACCACGAGACGAAGCGACGGTAGCGCTCCACGTGCTCCGGGTCGCCGACGTTGGCCCAGAGGTCGGCCAGGCGGGTCAGCTCGCCGGCCGGCTCCATCATCTTGAAGCCGTTGACCTGCAGCTCCCCACGGTGGACCCCGCCGTTGGCCTCGACCAGCAGCCGGTAGCCCAGCATCGGGTCCTCCTCGCTGCCCATCGAGTCGACCCAGTCCTGGATCGCGCCGGCGCCGGCGTGGAAGTCGATGGGGGCCGCGCCGATCGTCAGGGAGGCGACGGACCCGGGGCGCAGCGCCGCGTAGATCGTGGCCAGCCAGCCGCCCTGGCAGTCGCCCACCAGGTTGGCCCGGCCGCCGAGCTGTGCGAGCGTCTCGTCCAGGACCTTCACGTAGTCCTCGACGGTGGTGTCCTTGGTCGCCGTCGTGGCGCCCAGCCAGTCCACGACGAACAGGCGGGTCAGGCCTTCCTCGAGGGCGGTGACGACCTGGCTCTGGCCAGGAGCGTGGTCGACGATCGTCGACGCATGCCCCGCCTGCGGCGGCAGGAAGACGGTCGGGACGACGTCGGAGCCGGGCTCGGTGGAGAAGTCGAGGAGGCGCGCGACGGGCCACTCGCGCACGACCCGGAAGGGCGTGGACCAGGCGGGCTGCTTCCGCTCGGTCGCGACCGACCAGAAGCGCTGCGCGTCCGCGAGCACCCCTAGCGGGGTGCTGCCGCGGCGCACGGCGTTCGTGGTCCAGTCCACCCACCCCTTGGTCCAGGCCGCAGCCACGTCGAACGGCGCGAACGTCCAGCGCACGTCCTGCGGCTCGGCGGAGTGCTCCAGGTGGGCGCCGACGCCCGGCTCGAACGGAACGTCCGTCCGTCGGTCGGACACGGGGGCGGGTGCGGTCGCGGCGTCAGTCATGTGCGGCAAGCTCCTGTCAGCGGTTCACGGGGGTGGTGCACGTGCCGGTCAGGCGCGTGGCGGGGCCACGAGCCGGCCGGCATGCCAGCGGCCCGCAGATCCTAGCCGGAGCCTGCGGGCCAGCATGCCTGAGGGAAGGGTGCCGTCGAGACGGACCCTTCCCTCAGCAGGTGGTGCTGCGAGTCACTTCAGGGCGTCGCGGGCGGCGCCGGTGAAGACCCGGGTGATCGAGGTGATGTAGTCGCTGTGCGCCTTGGTGATGGCGGAGATGACGTCGTTCTGGGTCGAGTCCGCGGCCTGCTGCGAGAACTGCAGCATGTCGGCCAGGGCCTTCTCGTAGACGTCCAGCGAGACGTTGCCGTTCTTCTTCGAGGCCTCGATGAGCTGCTCGTTGAGCTCGCGGATGCGGGTCGCGGTGGCCTCGAGGTCCGGGGTGGTCGGGGTGCGCTTGGCGTCAGCCATGGTGATCTCCTTCAGCTAGGGGTTGTTCTTCGTCCTGCGGGGAGGTCGGGTGCCTCCCTGCTGCGTTAGCAATGTTAGCAGGCATCTGCTAACACCACCAAACCGAGAGGGTATGCCGTGCGTCGCCGCAGGTCAGCGCACGTAGTCGCCCGGGGCGTCGGTCAGGGCCGGGTGCTTCTCGCTGCCGAGGGGCGGCGGGTCGACCATCGTGCCGGCGCGCTTGGTGCTCCACCTGGTCCAGTCCTCCCACCAGGTGCCCGCGGTCCGCGTGGCCGAGGCGCGCCACGACTCGGGGGTGCCCGTGGTGCTGTCCTTGCCGGCCGGCAGCGCCTCGTACCACGCCTTGGGGCCGGGCGGGTTGACGACCCCGGCGATGTGGCCTCCGTTGCTCAGCACGTAGCGCACCTTGCCGCCGGTCAGCCCGGTCACGGCGAAGGAGGAGGTCCACGGGACGATGTGGTCGTTGATCGCGCCGACGACGTAGCTGTCGACGGTCACGTCCTTGAGGTCGAGCTGCTGGCCGCCGAGCTCGTAGTCGCCGCGGGCCAGCCGGTTCTGGCCGTAGAGCGCCTCGAGGTACTCGGTGTGCATGGTCGCCGGCATCCGCACGGAGTCGGCGTTCCAGACCAGCACGTCGAAGGCCGGCGACTTCTCGCCCATGAGCCACCGGCCGGGCACGTAGCGGAAGACCAGGTCACGGGCCCGGAGCAGGTCGAACGTGCGCGCCATGTCGCTGGCCGGCAGCACCCCTCCGCGCTCGAGCATGCGGTCCCGCACGCGCCTGAGCGTCTCCGCGTCGGTGAAGATGCCCAGCTCACCGGGCTCGGAGTAGTCGATGAGGGTGTTGAGCGTGGTCAGGCTGTTGACCCGCTCGTCGCCCCCGGCGGCGAGGCTGGCCACTGCCATCGTCGCCATCGCGCCGCCGAGGCAGAGCCCCACGAGGTCGACCTTGGGGGACCCGGTGATCTCCTCGACGACGTCGAGCGCGGACAGCACGCCCTGGCGCAGGTAGTCGTCCATCGTCAGGTGGCCGAGCTCCACGCCCGGGTCGCGGTAGCTGATCATGAAGACGGTGCGGCCGTGACCGACCATCCACTCCACGAGGCTGCGGTCCGGGGCCAGGTCCATGACGTAGAACTTGTTGATCCACGGCGGGCTGCACAGGATCGGGACCTCGTGCACCTGGTCGGTCTGCGGGGCGTACTGGATGAGCTCGATCAGGTCGTTGCGGAAGACGACCTTGCCAGGGGTGGCCGCGAGGTTCTCCCCGAGCGCGAAGCCGGACGCGTCGACCTGCTCGGGCATCCCGCCGCGCTTGACGTAGTCCTCGAGCATGTTGGACGCACCCTGGACCAGCGACTGGCCGCCGGTCTGGAAGGCCCGGATCATCGCCTCGGGGTTGGTGCCGGCGAAGTTCGTGGGGGACAGGCTCTCGGTCACCAGCCGGACCAGGAAGGCGGCCTTGCGGTCGTCGAGGTCGTCGGCGTCGCCGCTGGACCCCGCCTCGAGCACGTCCTCGGCGAAGCGGCAGGCGAGCAGGTAGGACTGCTGCAGCGCGAAGAAGGCCGGGTTGTCCTCCCAGGTGCGCTCCTTGAACCGTCGGTCTGTGGCCTCGGGAGCCAGGACCGGGTCGGTCCGCACGCCCAGAGCCTTGGCGGTGGAGGCCACCTGCAGCTGGACCATCCCCTGGGACAGCCGGGCGTAGGCGTGCATCATCGCCATCGGGTTGGCCAGCGCCCGCTGCAGGACCGTGACCGTGGCGGGTGCCAGGCCGAGCGGGTCGTTGCGGCCGAGGAACTCGATGACCGGTGCCATCGCCTCGACCAGCCGGGGGTCGGGTGCGGTGTCCTCGGGGCTGACCAGCCGCATGAACGGCGCGCCGCCCATGGAGAAGGGCGCACCGCCCATCGGGAAGGGTCCGGTGGACCCGGGCATACCGGACATGTGCGGCATACCGGGCATTCCTGGGATCGACATCTCTCAGCCCTCCTCGGGGCGCAGGTAGCGGAAGAGAACGTCGGCCACGCAGCCCGGGCGCGAGGCGCCGGGCACGCTGATCGTGGCCGTGTAGGCGAGCTGGTAGCCGCCGGTCACGGGGGTGACCGCGGTGACCTCGACGTCCATGACCAGCTCGGAGCCGACCGGGACGGGGGAGACGAAACGGACGCGGTCCAGACCGTAGTTGACGACGCTGCCCGCGCCGACGACCCGGAGGACGTCCCACAGCAGCGAGGTCTGCAGCGCCAGCGTGAGGTAGCCGTGCGCGACGGTGGTGCCGAACGGCCCGCGAGCCGCTCGGGCCGGGTCGGTGTGCAGCCACTGCCGGTCGTGGGTGGCCGCGGCGAAGGCGTCCACCTGCTCCTGGGTGATCCGGACCGGACGGGATGGCCCGAGCCGCTGGCCCACCAGGCCCGGAAGCTCCTCCAGCGAGACCGTGCGCGTCCCGGACGCGGTGGTTCCCAGCTCTGACCTCACGGGTCGACCTTCCTTCACGTCCGAGGGCTATCCGGCCACAGTAGCCTCCGGCGGTATCCTTTGGCGATGTCCTCCGTCCCCCCGACGCTCGGCGCGCTCATCCGTCAGCAGCGGGAGCTGGCCGCCCTGCCCATGCGGCAGCTGGCCGCGATGTCGGGGATCTCGGGCCCCTACCTCTCGCAGATCGAGAACGGTCTGCGCAGACCGAGCGACCACGTGCTGCGCAGCATCGCGACCATCCTGGGGGTCGACCCCGAGGAGCTCGTGGGCGAGACGCGCACCGAGGACGAGCTCGAGGCGGCCCGCCGGCGCACCCGCGCCGCGCTGGAGGAGGACCCCAACCTGACGCCGGCCCAGCGACGCACCGTGCTCGACGTCTACGCAGCGATGGTGGGCGGCGTCGAGCCCGGAGCCTGAGCCCCACCCGCACGAGGAGCAGCCATGACCAGCAGCCGCATCCCCGGCTTCCGCGACCTCACGGTCGAGCAGCGACGGCAGGCGGTGGCCGAACAGGCCGGCCTGGCCGTCGCCGACCTCGCCGCCCTGGATCCCGGCGGGTTCTCGCTGGAGGACGCGGCGACGATGAGCGAGAACGTGGTCGGCGCCTTCTCCCTCCCGGTCGGGGTCGCGGCCAACCTCGTGGTCAACGGGCGCGACGTGCTCGTGCCGATGGTCACCGAGGAGGCCTCCGTGGTCGCCGCGGCCAGCAACGGCGCCCGGATGGCCCGCGCGCTCGGCGGTTTCCGCACGTCCAGCACCGGTCCGCTCATGCAGGCCCAGGTCCAGCTCGTGGACGTGGTCGACCCGCTCGCCGCCCGGCTGCGCATCCTCGAGGCCAGGGATGAGCTGGTCGCGCTCGCCGACGCGCAGGACCCGCGGCTCGTGGAGGTCGGCGGCGGTGTCCGCGACCTGGTCGTCCGCGTCGTCGACGCCGACGGTGAGAGGTATGTGGTCGCGCACCTGGTCGTCGACGTGCGGGACGCCATGGGCGCCAACGCGGTCAACACGATGGCCGAGGCGGTGGCCGACCGGGTCGCCGAGATCGGCGGCGGCCGCGCGGTGCTGCGCATCCTCACCAACAAGGCCGACCTGCGCCTGGCCCGGGCCCGGGCGGTGTGCGACGTGCAGACCCTGGGGGGCCGGCGGGTCGTCGAGGACATGGTCCACGCCTACAAGCTGGCGGCCGCGGATCCCTACCGCGCCGCCACGCACAACAAGGGCATCATGAACGGCGTCAGCGCCGTGGTGCTCGCGACCGGCAACGACACCCGGGCGGTCGAGGCGGGGGCACACTCCCACGCGATCTCCCCGGAGGGCCGCTACACCTCGTTGTCGACCTTCGAGAAGGACGCCGACGACAACCTCGTGGCGACCCTCGAGCTGCCGATGCCGGTCGGGCTCGTGGGCGGAGCGACCGCCACGCATGCCGGCGCCCGGGCCGCGGTCGCGATGACCGGCGTGCGCTCGGCCGCAGAGCTGGCCGAGCTGATCACCGCGGTCGGCCTGGCCCAGAACATCGCGGCACTGCGGGTGCTGGCCGGTGAGGGCGTCCAGCGGGGCCACATGTCGTTGCACGCCAAGAACATCGCCGTGGCGGTGGGGGCCGGGCCGGACGAGGTCGGCCCGCTGGTGGAGCGGCTGGTCGCCGAGAAGGCTTTCCGCCACGACCGCGCCGAGCAGGTGCTCGCGCAGATCCGGGGCGCCCGCTGAAGCGGCCCTCGTCCTCGTCCGAACCTCAGGCGCGGGTGACGCGCAGCACCCGGAAACCCTTGCTCGTCGCCTCGCGGGCCACGGTCACCGGGTCCATGAGGTCGGGCAGCGTGCGCGCCAACCACGCCTGCAGGCTGTCGCCGCCCAGGTTCTTCTGCACCACGAGGTAGGCCGTCCCGCCCGCCGCGAGCCGCCGGAGCCAGGTGGTCAGCATCCCGTGCAGCACCGCCTTGCCGACCCGGATCGGCGGGTTGGACCAGATCAGGTCGTAGCCGGTGTCCGGGTCGACCTCGTCCGGCGTCGACGCGACGAGGCGGGTGCAGCCCAGCGTCCGCGCGTTGCGGCGGCACAGGTCGAGGGCGCGTTCGTTGACGTCGACCGCCTGCACGGTGGCCTCCGGGGACTGCAGCGCCAGGGTCAGCGCGAGCGGCCCCCAGCCGCAGCCCAGGTCCAGGAAGGCGCCCTCCGCCGGCGGCGGAGGAACCTCTGCGAGCAGCACGCGGGTGCCTCGGTCGAGGCCGCCTGGTGAGAAGACACCACCCGCGGTGACGACCTCCACCTCGCGGCCGGCCAGGCGCACCGGCACCCGGCGCAGCTCGCCGTCGGAGGCGGGGTGGGCGGTGAAGTAGTGGTCCTCGGGCACGGCGCGAGTCTAGTGAGCAGCGCCGCTTCAGGCCTCGGCGTCGTCCTCGTCGTCGTCCTGGTCGCGGCGCAGGTGCACGGAACGGACCCCGTCGACCTCGTGCAGGGTGGGGATGAGCTGGTGCAGCGGTGCCCCACCCTTGAAGCGGACGTCCACCTCCACCAGGTCGGAGCCGTCCTGACGGCGTGTGCCCAGGACGAAGGCGCTGAAGCCCACGGTGGTCGCCTCCGCGAGCAGCCGGCGCAGCACGCCGCGGCCGTCGACGTAGATGATCCGCAGGACCCGGTTGGAGTCGCGGGTGGGCAGGCGCAGGGCAAGCGGTCCGACGACGACGAGCGCGAACAGGTGCAGGAACGTCAGGCCGACCGCCAGCGACACCATGCCCGCGCCCGAGGCCATCCCGACGGCGGCGGCCACCCAGATGGTCGCCGCGGTGGTCAGACCGCGGACGAAGTCCTCCCGGGTGAAGATCACCCCGGCGCCCAGGAAGCCGATCCCCGAGACGATCTGCGCGGCGATCCTCGACGGGTCGAGGACGACGTCCTCCCCCAGCACCGGGGCGAAGCCGAAGGCCGAGACCAGGGTGAACCCGGCTGACCCGGTGCCGACCAGGACGTGGGTGCGGAAGCCGGCGGCCTTCTGGCGGTACTGCCGCTCCAGCCCGATGAGCGAGCAGAGCACGAACGCCAGCGCGAGCAGGCCCAGCTGCAGCCACGAGGTCGTCGTCCACAGCTGCACCCGTTCACCCTATCGCCGAGCGGGCCAGTGGCGGCGCCGCGCGTCGACGCCGCGGAGGGGGCCGGCCCGGTCGAGCCGTCTGGTGAGAAGACACCCCGGCGGTTCTCGGGCGCGGCGACGAGGGCGAGGGCGGCTTGAAGTGCCCAGTAGGCAATCTTGCGCAATGGGCAATGAATGTGTTCTGCTGTGCGTCTGCCCACCACGTCCCCGACCGAGAGGCGCTCCCCGTGTCCATCCTTCTCGCGCGCCTCGGCGCCGGCTCCTTCCGCCATCCCGTGGTGGTCCTGCTGCTGTGGGCACTCCTGCTGGTCGGCGTGGTCGGCCTGGCGGGCACCGCCGACACCCAGGTCTCCACGAGCATCACGGTCGGCGACACCTCCGCGCAGCAGGTCCTCGACCGGGTCCAGGCCGAGCTGCCGGAGGCCGCGGGTGCGCAGGGGACCGTCGTCTTCCGGGCCGAGGAGGGCCGGGTCGACCAGGGCCGCGCGGCGGAGGGCGTCGCCGCCGCCCTGAAGGCCGGGGTGGACACCGGCCGCGTCGTCGACCGGGAGGCGATGCGTGCCGAGCAGGAGGCCGAGCTGCGCGCGAAGGCGACCGAGTCCGCGACCGCCCGGACGGGCGAGGAGATCACCCGGGGCCTGGAGGGCATGGGTGCCGGGCTCCTGGAGGTGGACGAGGTCCTGCGCAACCGCTCGGAGGACGTCGCCGTCCAGCTGGCGCTGCTCGCGACCGGCCAGCCCCCGCCGCTCCAGCCCTGGCAGCAGGAGCAGCTGGCCGGCAGCGGCGCCCCGGCACCGACGAGCCCCGCGCAGCTGGGCCTCCTGCTGGAGGACATGCAGGGGCAGCTCGACACCAGGGCCGAGGAGCTCGCCGGGATCGGGACGAGCGTGGTCGAGCTGCTGGCGGCGCCCGTCGAGCAGCAGCTGGACGGGGTGGTCCAGCTGTCCTCCCGGGTCCAGGAACTGACCGAGGCGGACCCCGCAGCCGCAGAGATGCTGCGGGCCGGCAGCGCGGACGGCACGTCCTTGCTGCTGACCAGCGGGCAGGACCCGCGGGAGCAGATCGAGGAGAAGGTCGACGAGCAGGTGGCCGCGGTCATGGGCGATCTCGGTCGGCTCCAGGGCGGGACCTCGCCGGCCGGCCGGCCGCTGGTGGTCGACGGCGAGCAGGTGCCCGGGGCGACGGTGAGCGCGGACGGGACGATCGCGGTCCTCCAGGTGCAGCTGACCGAGCAGCTCGACGACCTGCCCGCGGGGGCCGCCGAGGAGGTCGTGACGGCGCTCACCGGCGGGGCCGCCGCCGCTGGCCTGCAGGCCTACCCCAGCGACTCGTTGCAACCGCTGGAGCCGCCGGTGGGTGGTCACGAGGCGCTGGGGCTGCTCGTGGCGGGCGTCGTCCTGCTGCTCACCCTCGGCTCGCTGGTGGCTGCCGGGCTGCCGCTCCTCACCGCGCTGCTCGGCGTCGCGATCGGGGTCGGCGGGGCATTCGGACTCTCGGAGTTCTACGACATGACGTCCACGACCCCGGTGCTCGCGCTCATGCTGGGCCTGGCCGTCGGGATCGACTACGCGCTGTTCATCCTCGACAAGCAGCGGCGGCTCATCCTCGAGCGGGGCATGAGCGCCCGGGAGGCGGCCGCGACGGCCGTCGGGACCGCCGGCTCCGCGGTGCTCTTCGCCGGGCTCACCGTGATCGTCGCCCTGCTGGGGCTGCTCGTGCTCGACATCGGCTTCGTCACGACGATGGCCGTCGCTGCGTCCGCGACCGTGGGCCTGGCGGTCCTGGTCTCCCTGACAGCCCTGCCCGCCCTGCTCGGCCTGGCCGGCGAGCGCATCGTCAGCCGTCGCGCCAGGGCCCGCAGCCGCGGCGCGCACCGGTCGCCGACCGGTGGCGCCGCGCGCCGCTGGGCAGGGGTCGTCACCGCCCGGCCGTGGCTCGTCGTGGTCGCCGTCGTCGCGCTCCTGGGGCTGGCTGCCCTGCCCGCCGCGGACATGCGCCTGGGCATGCCGGGCGGGGCCTCCGCCTCGGCCGGGTCCCCGGAGCGCCTCAACGCCGACCTCACCGCCCAGGCGCTCGGCCCCGGGGCCACCGGGCCGCTGCTGGTCACGGTCGAGCGTCCCGCCGGCACCGACAGCCACCTCGACCGGATCGGCGCCACGCTCGAGGATCTGGCCCGGGTCGACGGGGTGGCCGACGCCGCCCTGCGCGGCACCGACAAGGACGGCACGCTCGAGATCTACGCGGTGACTCCGGAGGAGGGACCGATGGACCCGAGCACGGAGGAGCTCGTGCACACGCTGCGTCAGCCCGAGGTCGTGGACGGCGTCGACGAGCTTGGGGTGACCGGCCTCACCGCGATCAACATCGACCTCTCCCAGCGGCTGGCCGAGGCGGTCCCGGTCTACCTGGGCGTCGTCGTGGTCCTGGCGCTGTTCATCCTGCTGCTCGTCTTCCGGTCCCTGGTGATCCCGCTCGTGGCGACCCTCGGCTTCCTGCTGACCGTCGGCGCGAGCTTCGGACTGACCACCGCCGTCTTCGGCACGGCCACGCTCGGATGGCTCGCCGGCGTGGACCGGCCCGGCGTCGTGCTCAGCTTCCTGCCGATCATGGCGACCGGCATCCTCTACGGCCTGGCGATGGACTACCAGGTGTTCCTCACCACCGCGATGCGGGAGGCGCACGTGCACGGCTCGGCGGGTCGCGGAGCGGTCGCCGAGGGCTTCGCCCACGCCAGCCGGGTCGTGGTCGCCGCAGCCGTCATCATGGTCTCGGTCTTCGCCGTCTTCGTGCTGACCGACGACCCGGTCATCACCCAGTTCGGCTTCGCCCTGGCGGTCGGCGTCCTGATCGACGCCTTCCTGGTCCGGATGACCCTGATGCCCGCCCTGCTGCACGCCGTCGGCGACGCAGCCTGGTGGCTGCCGCCCCGGCTCGACCGGCTCCTGCCCGAGCTGGACGTGGAAGGCTCCCGGCTCGAGCGTGCGCCGGGCCCCGCGACCCCGGACCCCCGACCCGCCGGGAGCGGCGAGCCGGAAGCCGGGGCGGTGGGCGACGCCATACCCGTGCGATCCTGATGTCGATGGGTGAGACGAGCCTGCGGGAGGTCAAGCGCGCAGCGACCCGCCGCGCGCTGGCCCGGACGACCTACGAGATGGTGCTGGAGCGCGGCCTGGACGACGTCACCGTCGACGAGGTCACCAGCGCCGTCCAGCTCTCGCGGCGGACGTTCTCCAACTACTTCGCGGGCAAGGAGGAGGCCGTCGCGGAGGTGCTGGTCCTCACCGTGCAGGACGGTCTGGCCGGGTGGACGACCCCGGCCGGCGGCGACCTGCTGACCGGCGTGCGGTCGTTGGTCGAGCACCAGTTCGCCGGGGACTTACCCAACGTGCTCGCCTCCTTCCGCCGGCTGTGCGCGGACCACCCCCAGCTGGTCCCCTTCTGGAACGACGCGCTGTGGCGCACGTGGAGCCTGGCCGTCGGCCACCTGCGCTCCACCGTGCGGCCTGGCGGAGACGGTGTGGACGCCGATCTGGCGATGGTCACCGGTGCCGTCTACGGGGTGGTCTCCAGGCACTTCGGCATGGCCGCCGAGGAGCACGCGCACGACCCGGGTGCCGGCTCGCTCGACGCCGTCGTGACCGGGTTGACCAGGGTGCTGGCCCGGCTCGAGGTCGCGCTCGGCCCTGAGGGCGACGCGGCGGTGCGCGCGGCCGAGACCGCCGGTGGGGCAGAAATCGCTCGCCGCGCGCGTTGACGAGGTGAGAGGCTGGGGAGAGTCCGCCGTGCGTGTGCACGGCGCATCCCCACCACCCGACGAGAAAAGGACTGCATGACAGCCACCCCGCACGCCGACCACAACGGGCGCGGCACGCGCCCCTCGGTGCTGGAGCGCCGGGCCCAGGCCCTCGACGACGACCACGAGAGCGAGCTGCGCGAGCGCCGGGAGACCTGGGGCGGGGACGGGGGCGAGAGCTTCGACGGGGACCAGCTGGACCGTGAGGAGCGCGCGGCGCTGCGCCGCGTCGCCGGCCTGTCCACCGAGCTCGAGGACGTCAGCGAGGTCGAGTACCGCCAGCTGCGGCTGGAGCGCGTGGTCCTGGCCGCCGTCTGGACCGACGACGGCCGCACCACCGCCGAGGACGCCGAGAATTCCATGCGTGAGCTCGCGGCGCTCGCCGAGACCGCCGGCTCGCAGGTGCTCGACGGCGTGATCCAGCGCCGCCTCAAGCCCGACCCCGCCACCTATCTCGGCTCGGGCAAGGCCAAGGAGCTGCGCGAGATCGTCGTGGCGCAGGGCGCCGACACGGTCATCGCCGACGGCGAGCTCGGTCCCTCCCAGCGGCGTGCCCTCGAGGACGTCGTCGGGGTCAAGGTGATCGACCGCACCGCCCTGATCCTCGACATCTTCGCCCAGCACGCCAAGAGCAAGGAGGGCCGCGCGCAGGTCGAGCTGGCCCAGCTGCAGTACCTCCTGCCGCGTCTGCGCGGCTGGGGCGAGTCGATGTCACGACAGGCCGGTGGCCGGGTGGCCGGCGGCGAGGGCATCGGCTCGCGCGGACCCGGCGAGACCAAGATCGAGCTGGACCGGCGCCGGATCAACACCCGCATCTCCAAGCTGCGCCGCGACATCACCGCGATGAAGACCGTGCGCGACACCAAGCGCGGCTCCCGCCGCGCCAACAAGGTGCCGAGCGTGGCGATCGTGGGCTACACCAACGCCGGCAAGTCCTCCCTGCTCAACCGGCTCACCGGCGCCGGCGTGCTCGTCCAGGACCAGCTCTTCGCCACCCTGGACCCGACCGTGCGGCGCACCGAGACCGAGGACGGACGGGACTACACCCTCGTCGACACCGTCGGCTTCGTGCGGCACCTGCCGCACCAGCTGGTCGAGGCGTTCCGCTCCACGCTGGAGGAGGCGGCCCTGGCCGACGTGCTGCTGCACGTCGTCGACGGCTCCCACCCCGACCCGGAGAGCCAGATCCAGGCGGTCCACGAGGTGCTCGCCGAGGTCGACGAGGGCGCAGCGCTGCAGCTGCCCGAGATCCTCGCGGTCAACAAGGCCGACCTCGCCGACCCCGACGTGCTCGCGCGCCTGGAGCGGATGCACGAGCGCGTGGTCGTGGTCTCCGCCCGGACCGGCCAGGGCATCGAGGAGCTGGAGCAGCTGGTCGCCCGGGTGCTGCCCCGCCCCGAGATCCTCGTCGACGTGCTCGTGCCCTACGAGCGGGGCGACCTGGTCGCGCGGCTGCACGAGGAGGGCGAGGTGCTCTCCGAGGAGCACACCGGGGAGGGCACCCGGTTGCGCGCCAAGGTGGACGAGGACCTGCACGGCCACCTCGGCTCCTACGCCGTCTGAGCCGGACCGGCGCGAAAGGGCCCCCTCCCGTCCCGCGGGGCGGGGCGGGCGCGCTGTGGCAGGGTTGGTCCGTGACTGCCGAGCACCAGCGCCTGTCCGACTCCGCCGACTCCCGCGCCGCCTGGCGCCGCTGGGGGCCCTACGTCTCGGCCCGCCAGTGGGGCACCGTCCGGGAGGACTACTCCGCCGACGGCGACGCGTGGGCCTACCTGCCCTTCGAGCACTCGCACCTGCGCGCCTACCGCTGGGGCGAGGACGGGCTGGCCGGGCTGTGCGACGTCGACGGCTACCTCAACCTGGGGCTCGCGCTGTGGAACGGCAGGGACGACCGGCTCAAGGAGCGGATCTTCGGGCTGACCAACCCGCAGGGCAACCACGGCGAGGACGCCAAGGAGTACTGGTGGGCGCTGGACGGCACGCCCACGCACAGCTACGCCAGCTGGCTCTACCGCTACCCGCAGGCGGCCTACCCCTACGAGGAGCTGGTGCGCGTCAACGGCCGGCGCGGCCACGGCGAGGAGGAGTACGAGCTGGCGGACACCGGCATCCTGGACCAGGACCGGTTCTTCGACGTCACCGTCACCCACGCCAAGGCCAGCCCCGGCGACGTCTGCGTCGAGATCACCGCCACCAACCACGGGCCCGACCCGGCACCGCTGCACCTGCTGCCCCAGGTCTGGTTCCGCAACACGTGGAGCTGGGGCCTGGACGACCGCCGCCCCCAGCTGTGGCTGGACGAGGGCGACGCCGGTGCGGGGCCGGTGCGCGTGCTCGCCCGGCACCACGAGCTGGGCAGCCTGCAGGTGGTGGCCGAGGACTCGCCCGTCCGGCCGCGGGTCCTCTTCTGCGACAACGAGACCAACCTGGCGACCCTCTACGGCGAGGGCGCCGTGCCGGAGGACTACACCGCATACCCCGTCGACGCGGTGGACCGCGCGGTGGTGCACGGGCAGGCGGACGCGTGCGACCCTCGGCAGCGGGGGACCAAGATGGCGTTCTGGTGGCACGTCGAGCAGGTCGCCCCGGGGGAGAGCGTCACGGTGCGGCTGCGGCTGACCGAGCTGCAGGGCCGCCCCGACCCCGAGACGCCCCTGAGCGAGGTGGTCGCACGGCGCAAGCAGGAGGCCGTCGAGTTCTACGCGGACGTCCTGCCGGAGGGGACCAGCGAGGAGGACGCGCTCATCGCGCGGCGCGCGTTCGCCGGGCTGCAGTGGGGCAAGCAGCTCTACCTGTATGACGTGCCGCGCTGGCTGGCCGGCGACCCCGCCCAGCCGGCACCGCCGCGCTCGCGGCTGGACGGGCGCAACAAGCACTGGCAGCACCTCAACCTGGCCGAGGTCATCTCGATGCCCGACGAGTGGGAGTACCCCTGGTTCGCCACCTGGGACCTGGCCTTCCACTGCGTCCCGCTGGCGCACGTCGACCCCTGGTTCGCCAAGTGGCAGCTGCTGCTCATGTGCCGCGAGTGGGCGATGCACCCCAACGGCCAGCTGGCGGCCTACGAGTGGAACTTCTCCGACGTCAACCCGCCGGTGCACCCGTGGGCCGCGTGGCAGGTCTACGCGATCGACGGCAACCAGGACCGCGACTTCCTCCAGCGCATCGTCATCAAGATGCTGCTCAACTTCCCGTGGTGGGTGAACCGCAAGGACCCGGAGGGCTCCAACATCTTCGAGGGCGGCTTCCTCGGGATGGACAACGTCGGGCTCTTCGACCGCTCCGAGCCGCTGCCGGACGGGCAGCGGTTGGAGCAGTCCGACGCGACGGCGTGGATGGGCATGTTCTGCCTGCGGATGCTGCGGATGGCGATCGAGCTCGCGCGCGAGGACCCGGCCTGGGACGAGGTCGCCACCAAGTTCCTCGTCCACTTCCTCGCGATCGCCCAGGCGATGGAGGACGTCGGCAGCGGGCACGTCTCGCTCTGGGACGCCGAGGACGAGTTCTTCCACGACGTGCTCGTCGACGAGAACGGGCACACCTTCCCCCTACCGGTGCGCTCGATGGTGGGGCTGCTGCCGCTGACCGGCGTGGCGATGGTCCCCAACTGGGTGGCCTACGAGCTGCCCGACCTCACCGACTTCTTCGACGGGTGGACCAGCCGGCGCCCGGAGCTGGCCGATGCGCTGCTGCACACCAACCGCCGCGGGCACAGCCTGCGGACGTTGTCGATGGTGGACCGCGGACAGTGGCGGGCGACCGTGCGCCGGCTGCTGGACGAGGGGGAGTTCCTCTCCCCGCACGGGATCCGATCGCTGTCGGCGGCGCACCGCGACGGCATCACGGTGTCCGTGCACGGCCGCGACATGTCGCTGAAGTACGTGCCGGGGGAGTCCGACTCCGGCATGTTCGGCGGCAACTCCAACTGGCGCGGACCGGTCTGGTTCCCGGTCAACGCCCTGCTCGTCGACGCGCTGCGCAACTACGGCCGGGCGGCGGGCGCGGGGGAGACCGTGGAGATGCCGACGGGGTCGGGCCGCCAGCTGACGGTCACCGAGGTGGCCGACGAGATCGAGGACCGGCTCGTCGGGATGTTCCGCCCGGGCCCCGACGGACGTCGCCCGGCCACCCCGCGCCACCACCCCTCGGGCGAGCTCTGGGACGCCCATCCGACGTTCAGCGAGTACTTCCACGGCGACACCGGAGCCGGCCTGGGGGCCTCCCACCAGACCGGCTGGACAGCACTGGTGGCGCACTTCATCTGCAGCCCGGACGGGATCCCGAACCGCTGAGGAGCCGGCTCTCCTGCCGGTCCAGGGTCCGGCGGCGGCCCTGACCGGTGCGCGGGACGACCGCGGCGGCGCACGGCATACCCTGGCCGCATGGTGAAGGTCACGCAGCGTCGCCGCGTCACGCGGCTCACCGCGGGCGGCGAGGTGCGCGAGCGCGCCGACGTGCTGGCCGGGGAGGAGCCGCTGGAGGTCCGCGTCAACGCCAGGTCGCTGTCGGTGACGATGCGGACGCCGGGGGACGACTTCGACCTGGCGGTCGGCTTCCTGCACGGCGAGGGGATGCTCGCCGGGTGGGAGGAGGTCGCGCAGATCGACTACCGCTCCGGGATCGGGGCGGACGGGCAGCGGGACTACAACGTCGTGGACGTCACGCTGGCCGAGGGGGTCGCCCCGCCGGACCCGTCGCTGGAGCGGCACGTCTACACCTCCAGCTCCTGCGGCGTGTGCGGGACGTCCTCGATCGAGGCCGTCCGGCGCGTCGGCCGGCACGACCTGGCCGCGGACGTCGCCGCGCACCCGCTGGCGGAGCTGCTCGCGCTGCCGGACCGGCTTCGGGAGGGGCAGGCGGTCTTCGAGCGCACCGGTGGCGTCCACGCCGCGGGGCTGTTCCTGCCCGGGGCGGGCGGCCTGGAGCTGGCCTGCCTGCGCGAGGACGTCGGCCGGCACAACGCCGTGGACAAGGTCGTGGGCTGGGCGCTGCGCGAGCACGTCCTGCCGTTGCCCGGCGCGGTCCTGCAGGTATCCGGCAGGGCGTCCTTCGAGCTGGTGCAGAAGGCCGCGATGGCCGGGATCCCGACGCTGTCGGCCGTGTCCGCGCCGTCCTCGCTGGCGGCGGAGCTCGCCGAGGAGAGCGGGCTGACGCTGGTCGGCTTCAACCGGGGCTCCTCGCTCAACGTCTACACGGGGCGGCAGCGGGTGCGCTGATGCGACCTGGTGGCGTGCTCCGACCGCCCGTCCTCCCAGCGGGCGGGTGCATGATGGGCCGATGACCAGCACGACCGAGGCGGCGCGACCGGCCGCGACCGGCCCGCCGGAGCGTGCCACGAGCAGCCCCGGCGGGCCCGGCCCGGCCCTGGTCGGCGTGGCCGCGGGCGCGGTGACCGTCGGGGTGGCCGAGCTCCTGGCCGGCGCCCTGCTGCGCGTCCTGGGGGGCCAGGGCACGCCCTCGCCGTTGCTGGCGGTGGGCGGAGCCTTCGTCGACCTCACCCCGCACTGGCTCAAGGACTGGGCGGTAGCCACCTTCGGCACGGCGGACAAGCTCGTGCTCGGGATCGGCATCGTCGTGACCCTGCTCGTGCTCGCGCTGCTCGTCGGGCGGCTCGGGGTGGTCTCCCGGACGGCCGCGGCCGCCGTGCTCCTCCTGCTCGGCGCCGTCGCCCTGGCGGCGGTCGCCACCCGGCCGTCCTTCGCCCCGCTGGACCTCGTGCCGACCCTCGTCGGGCTGGCGGTCGGAGCCTGCGTGCTCTGGGTGCTGCTGGGCCGGCTTCGCGCCGCGCCTGCGGCACCGAGGCCCGGCGTGGGTGCCGGGCGCGAACGGCATACCCACCCCGAGGCCGTGCGCACCGACCACCGTCCGGCACCGACCCGTCGCGGGGTGCTGGGCGCGGCCGCCGGCATCGGCGTGCTGGGCGTGCTGGGGGTGGTCGCCGGCCAGGCGCTCGCGCGCACCGGGCGGGCCGCCGGAGACGCCGTCGCCCGGCTGGGGCTGCCGACGCCGCGACGGAGCGTGAAGGTGCCGGCGGAAGCGCTGTCCGACGTTCCCGGACAGACGACGTTCCTCACCCCCAACGCGGACTTCTACCGGATCGACACCGCGCTCTTCGCGCCGCGCGTGGACGTCGGCCGGTGGCGGCTGCGGGTCACCGGGATGGTCGACCAGGAGATCGAGCTGGACTGGGCCGAGCTGCTCGCCCAGGACCACGTCGAGGCCCTGGTCACCCTCGCGTGCGTGTCCAACACCGTCGGCGGCGAGCTCGTCGGCAACGCGCGGTGGACCGGGTGGCCGGTGCGCGAGCTGCTGGCCCGCGCGGGCGTGCAGGAGGGGGCCGACATGGTGCTCTCCCGCAGCGTCGACGGGTTCACCGCGGGCACGCCGCTGGAGGTCCTGACCGACGACCGCGACGCCCTGATCGCCGTGGCGATGAACGGCGAGCCGCTGCCGGTCGAGCACGGCTACCCGGTGCGGCTGGTGGTGCCCGGTCTCTACGGCTACGTGTCGGCGACGAAGTGGCTCACCGAGCTCAAGGTCACCCGCTTCGACGCCGACGAGGGCTACTGGACGCCCCGCGGGTGGGCGGCGCTCGGGCCGGTCAAGACCGCCTCGCGCATCGACGTGCCCCGCCGGGAGGCGCCGGCCGGCCCGGTCACCGTCGCGGGGGTCGCCTGGGCGCAGCACCGGGGCATCTCCAAGGTCGAGGTCCGGGTCGACGACGGGGTATGGAGCGAGGCCACCCTCCTCGCCGAGCCCACCGTCGACGCGTGGCGGCTGTGGACGTGGGAGTGGTCGGACGCAGAGGCGGGGCAGCACGAGCTGACCGTGCGCGCCACCGACGGCACCGGCGAGCTGCAGACCGACCGGACCGCGCCGCCGGCGCCGGACGGTGCATCGGGCTGGCACACGGTGCGGGTGACCGTGCGCTGAGGCCGCCGGAGGCCCCGGACTGCGGCTGGCCGGCCTGCGGATTGGGCCTGCGACGCGGGGCGGTCCGACGGAACGGGTGCGAGTGCCCCGGATCGGTCGACGCCACGCGCGGTCGAGGGACGGAACCGGGGCGAGTGCCCCGGATCGGTCGACGCCAGGCGCGGTCGAGGGACGGGGCGGGTGTGAGGCGCGGGAGGTGCAGCTTCGCCTCCCGAGGGGCTGACCTGTGGACGGCCGACCGCGGACGTCGGCGGCACGGCATACCCTGAACCCCATGCCTGACGTCCCCGACCTCGACACGCTGCTCCACGCCGCGGTGACCGCGGTCGGCGGCACCGAGCGTCCCGGCCAGGTCGCGATGGCGCAGGCGGTGGAGCGCGCCGTGGAGCGCGAGGAGCACCTGCTCGTCCAGGCGGGGACGGGGACCGGCAAGTCGCTGGCCTACCTGGTGCCGGCGGTCGCGCACGCCATGCGGACCGGCAGGCCGAGCGTCGTGGCGACCGCGACCCTGGCGCTGCAGGCCCAGATCGTCGACCGCGACCTGCCGCGCGTCGCCGACGCGCTCGAGCCGCTGGTGGGGCGACGACCGACGTTCGCCCTGGTCAAGGGGCGGTCCAACTACCTGTGCCAGCACAAGCTGGTCGGCGGCTTCCCCGACGACGACGAGGACGCGTTGCTCAGCATGGGGTCGGTCGACCGGGAGCGCTCGCGCACCGGCGAGGAGGTGGTGCGCCTGCGCGAGTGGGCCGAGATCACCGAGTCCGGGGACCGCGACGAGCTCGTGCCCGGCGTGAGCAACCGCGCCTGGCGGCAGGTCTCGGTCACCGCGCACGAGTGTCTGGGCAGCCGCTGCCCGGTCTTTGCCGAGTGCTTCGTCGAGCGCTCGCGGGAGGCGGCCAAGGAGGTCGACGTCATCGTCACCAACCACTCCTTCATGGCCATCGACGCCTTCGAGGGGCGGTTCATGCTCCCCGAGCACGACCTGCTCGTCGTCGACGAGGCGCACGAGCTGACCGACCGCGTCACCTCCACGATCACCGACGAGCTGACCTCCGGCACGGTCACGGCGGCCGCCCGTCGGGCCGGCAAGGGCGAGGCGTCGGCCCGCCTGGACCAGACCAGCGAGCTGGTCGCCGACACCCTCGCCGACCTGCCCGAGGGCAAGCTGGGCCAGCTGCCCGAGCGGCTGGTCACCACCCTGCAGCTGGTCCGCGACGCGGCCCGCGAGACGCTCTCGCAGATCAAGCCCGACAAGGGCGCCGAGGTCGACGGGGGCCGGCAGATGGCGCTCGCCGCGGTCGAGGAGGTCCAGGACACCGCAGCCCGCGTGCTCGAGGAGCGCGACCTCGACGTGGTCTGGGTCAGCCACGACCAGCGCCGCGGCGCTGTGCTGCGCGTGGCGCCGATGAGCGTGGCGATGCTGGTGCGCGACAAGATCTTCGAGGGGCGCACCGTCGTGCTGACGTCGGCCACCCTCGAGCTGGGCGGCTCCTTCGACGCGGTCGCCGGCACCATGGGGCTGCGCGGGGCCGGGTCGCCGGCGTGGGAGGGCCTGGACGTGGGCTCGCCGTTCGACTACCCGCAGCAGGCCATCGCCTACGTCGCCTCCCGCCTCCCGCCGCCCGGGCGCGACGGGGCGGCACCGGTGGTCTTCGACGAGATCGAGGCCCTCGTGCGGGCGGCCGGCGGGAGGACCCTCGGCCTGTTCAGCTCGCGCCGTGCCGCGGAGGCCGCCGCCGAGGAGATGCGCACCCGCCTGGCCGACGTCGGCATCACCGTGCTGTGCCAGGGCGAGGACCAGACGCCCACGCTGGTGCGCCGGTTCGCCTCGGACGCCACGACCTGCCTGTTCGGCACGATGTCGCTCTGGCAGGGGGTCGACGTGCCCGGGCCGGCCTGCCAGCTGGTCATCATCGACCGGATCCCCTTCCCGCGCCCCGACGACCCGCTGTCCTCGGCCCGGACCGAGGCGATCTCGCGGATGGGCGGCAACGGGTTCATGCAGGTGTCGGCCACCCACGCCGCGCTCCGCCTGGCCCAGGGTGCGGGACGCCTGGTGCGCAGCTCCTCCGACCGCGGCGTCGTGGCCTTCCTCGACTCGCGGATGATGTCCGCCCGCTACGCACCGTTCCTGCAGAAGTCACTGCCGCCGTTCTGGCCCACCGACGACCGGGCGCTCGTGCTCAAGGCGCTGGCCCGCCTGGACGCCACCGCCGGGGAGGTGCTGCCCGTGGCCGCGCCGGCGGCGCGCGGGCTCGGTGGTGCGCCGCTGGTGTCCCCCGGCCCGGTCCCCGTCGCCCGCTCGCCGCGCACCGCGGTCACCGGCGGCCACGCCTGGACCGACGAGCAGGACGAGGAGCTGCGCGACGGCCTCGAGGCGGGGGTCGCGGTCGAGGAGCTCGCCGAGCACCTCGAGCTGGCGCCGGACCTGGTCACCGCCCGCCTCAACCAGCTGGGCCTGCAGGTCGGGGTATGACGTCCGCGCCCGACCCCGCGCCGGCCGCGCCGGGCGCCGAGGCCGCCGAGGCCGCCGAGGACCGTCCGCTGTGGCACCTGGCCGAGGAGGTGCACTGGCAGGAGGCGCTGCGGGCGGGCAGCTACGAGCGCTCCACCCGCGGGGCGAGCCTGGCCGAGGTCGGGTTCATCCACGCCTCCTGGCCCGAGCAGCTGCCCGGCGTGGCCAAGCTGCTCTACGCCCGGGCCGCCGAGCCGCTCGTCGTCCTGGAGATCGACCCGAGGGCGCTCGCGCAGGCCGGTGTCGAGGTGCGGGAGGAGCCCGGCGATCCCGACGACCCGGCGTCCCCGCTCTTCCCCCACCTCTACGGGCCGCTGCCGGTGGCCGCCGTGACGCGCACCCGGCCGGCCGCGGTGCAGAAGGGCTGGCTCGACCTCGGCCCCTGGCAGGACGTGGCAGCCTGCTGACCAGCCCGGTCAGGCCGGCAGGACCCCCCTGACGATCGCCGAGGCGGCGTGCGCGTGCACCCGGTGCGTGCTCGTGATCTCGACGTCGGCGAAGCCGGCCTCCAGCAGCACCGCCCGGAACTGCTTCTCGGTCAGGGCCCCGGCGATGCACCCGGTCCACTGCGCCACGTCCGCGCGGGTGGCCTCGTCCATGTCCTCGTCGGCGACCACGTCGGAGACCGCGAGCCGGCCACCCGGCCGCAGCACCCGTGCCGCTTCGGCCAGGACGACCCGCTTGTCGGCCGCGAGATTGATGACGCAGTTGGAGATGACCACGTCCACGCTGTCGTCGGGCAGCGGCACCTCCTCGAGGTAGCCCTGGAGGAACTCCACGTTGTCCACGCCCGCGGCCTCGGCGTTGCGCCTCGCCAGGTCCAGCATCTCCGGCGTCATGTCCAGGCCGATCGCCCGTCCCCCGGGGGAGACGCGCCCGGCGGAGATGAGGACGTCCCCTCCTGCTCCTGATCCCAGGTCGAGGACGACCTCGCCGGGGTGCAGGTCGGCGACGGCGGTCGGCACGCCGCAGCCCAGCGAGAGCTCGACGGCGTCCGCCATGCCCTGACCCCGGGTCTCCTCGTCCGAGGCGTAGAGGTCGCGACCGAAGACGGCACGGCCCTCCGCGTCCCGGTTCAGCGCGGCGAAGGCCGTGCCGGCACCAGGTGCGCAGCACGAGGCTCCGGGGGTCGGGGTGCCCGCGGCCCGTGCGGCGTCGGCGTAGCGGTCGCGGACGGTCTCTCGGATGTCGGTCATGGTCGCTCCTGGGTCAGGGTGCGGGCGGCGGTTCCAGACAGGTCGGTCAGCGTCGGCGAGCAGCAGATGCCCGAGGCGCCGGCCATGATCTGGTCGGCGGCGGTCGGCAGCGCGCTGAGGCAGCTCGGGTTGACCGTGTAGTAGGTGCTCGTCCCCTCCTTCGTCGCGACGACGAAGCAGGTGCGGGCGAGCACGGCGAGGTGGTGGCTGACCGTGGACTGCGACAGCGGCAAGGCGTCGACCACGTCGCGGACGGGCACCGGCCGGTCCTGGCGGGCCAGCCACGCCAGCAGCTGGACGCGGGTGGGGTCGGCGAGCGTGCGGAACCAGTCCGCATACTCCTCGGCGACGTCGCGGGACAGGATCCTGGTGGCATTCATCGATCATCGACGATAGTCGATGTTTCATCCTCGCACAAGACCTGGGGGATCACCTCCCGGCCTGTCGGTGGCGCGTGGCAGGCTGGTCCCGTGACGTCACCGCTGGAGCTCGCCCTCATCACCGGGCCCGAGGAGATCCTCGCCGAGCGCGGGGTGGATTCGGTGCTCCACGCCGTCCGCACGGTCGAGCCGGAGGCTGAGGTCGTCAAGCTCTACGCCGCCGGCTACCAGCCGGGCGAGCTGCTCGTGCACGCCAGCCCCAGCCTGTTCGGCGGCTGGACCGTCATCGTCGTGCACGACATGGACGAGGCCGACGACCCGCTGGTGGAGGACCTGCTCGGCTACCTGGCCCAGCCCGCCGACATGGTCACCCTCGTCGTGCGGCACAAGAGCGGCAACCGCGGCAAGAAGGTGCTCGACACCCTCAAGAAGCAGGGCGCCCGGGTCATCGAGGCCAAGGCGGTGAAGGCGGAGGGCGACAAGCACGCCTTCGTCAAGCACGAGTTCCGCACCGCCCGACGGCGGATCGCCGACGACGCGGTCGGCGCGCTGGTGCAGGCCTTGGGCAGGGACCTGCGCGAGCTGGCCGGCGCCTGCGCGCAGCTGGTCCGCGACGTCGAGGGCACCGTGGAGGTGGAGCACGTCACCACCTACTACGGCGAGAAGGTGGAGACGACGGGCTTCAAGGTCGCCGAGGCCGCGCTGGCCGGGGACGAGGCCACGGCGCTGGGGCTCCTGCGCCACGCGATGCTCGGCGGGCTGGACCCGGTGCCGATCGTCGCGGTGCTCGCCATGCAGCTGCGCCAGGTCGGCAAGGTCGCCGCCGCCGGCCGGGGGAGCAGCGGGCAGGTCGCCCGGGACCTCGGCATGGCCCCGTGGCAGGTCGACCAGGCCCGCCGGGTCGCGCGAGGCTGGGACGGGCCCAGCCTCGGCCGGGCCATCCAGGCGGTCGCGCGGGCCGACGTCGACGTCAAGGGCGGCCTGCGCACCGAGGCCGCCGTGCGCAGCCCGGAGTATGCCGTGGAGCGCGCCGTCCTCGACGTCTGCCGGGCGCGCGACCGCTGAGCCGGACGTGAGCCGGGTGCTGCGCGTCCGACGGCGACGCTCCGGCGCCCGCCGCGCCGTGGCGCAGGGACGCTCGGACCGTCACCGCCGGACCGGGCACGACCGTCGGGGTCAGCGACGGCCGCCAACGCTCAGCGGGTCGCCGGGACGTTGCTGTCGGTCTGGGTGCCCTGCGGCCGCTGCGCGGGCGCCGGGCTGGACCCGAACAGCGTCTGCAGCTGGGTCTCGACGCTCGGGTTCACGGCGGTGGTGCCGCCGACGATCGTGATGAGCGGGTAGGGCGTGCTGGAGATGAGCCGGTCGATCTCGTCCATGATCCCCGCGGGCACGGCCGCCGGCCTGGTCAGCGCGACCCCTGCGCCGGTCCGTGCGGCGACCGGCACCGAGGTCAGGGCGTCCGGGAACGCCTGGCCGCTGGCCACCATGACCTTGCCCTCTGCCGGGAACTGCTCGAGGACCTGCTCGGCCGTCCCGTAGCGGTCGTCACCCGCGTAGCGGGTCACCGGCACCCCGTCGGCGGCGGCGTCGAGGACGTCGTCGGAGAGCACCGTGGGTCCGCCGGCGGCGTACAGGGCGTCGTAGGACAGGCCTGCCAGCGCCGTGGCCGTGGCGGCGGGCAGCGAGGTGCCCCGGGTCAGCACGAGCGGCGCCTGGTGGCGGGCCGCCAGGGCGCTGAGGACCAGCGCGTCCGGGAAGTCCTGGCCGGAGGCGACGAAGACCTCCGCCGAGCTGTCCTGGACGACTTGGCTCGCGACCATCCCGGCCGTGGCGTAGCGGTCGGCGCCGCCGACGCGGTCCACGACCGCCGTCGGGAGGGCGGCCTGGACGTCGTCCAGCACGTCCTGCCCCAGCGCGGTGGGGCCGCCGACGACGATGACGCGAGAGGGCTGGAGCCGCGTGAGCTCGGCGGTGGCCACCGCCGACAGCCCGCCGGGGCGGCTCAGCAGCAGCGGCGCGCCGAGCTGGGCGGCCCACGGCGCTGCGGCCAGCGCGTCCGGGAAGGCGCGGGAGCTGGCGATGAGGACGGTGTCGGCCGCCACGAACTTCTGCTGGGACAGCAGCGCGGCGGTCTCGATCCGGTCGGCACCGCCGATCCGCTCGATGTCGAAGCTGCAGGGGCCGTCGACGTCCTCGGGGAAGAAGGGGTCGTCGCTGCTCAGGGTGGCGACCGGGTCCCCGGAGCCGTCGATGTCGACGATCTCGATGCCCACGCCAGGTGCGCCGGTGCCGTAGAGGCCGACGAAGGAGAGGAAGGCGGTGACGTCCATCGTCGTCCCGACCGCTACCTCGGTGTCCCTGGCGTCCTTGAGGATGCCGTCGTCCCAGACCTGGACGCGAATCTTGTCGAAGCCGCCGCCGTCGTCGGTGTCGCCGGTCACCGAGCCCTTGACGACGTACTCGTTGCGGCTGCAGTCGCCGTTGACGAACTGGACCCCGGTGATGTCGTAGTCCCCCAGGGTGGCCGCGCGTGCCGGGACGGCGCCCACGACACCGACGGTGGCGGTGGCCAGCGCGGCGACGGCGGCGGTGCGCCGCCGTGCGCGGACGGTGGTGCCTGCGTGAAGGTCGTTCATGGTTCTTCCCTCCGAGTGGTGGCGCCGCGGAGTGCGGCGTCACTACACAGAGCGGGGAATCGCCGCACGGATACATCGGGTGCCCGTGCCCGAGCGTCCGGCCGGCGCCGACTTGGGCCGGACGGCGGACCGCTGGTAGATTGGTCCACTGCGTGCGCGCCCGGTCGTGCGCGCACCGCAGCAGCACCCCGCACGGGCCACTCGCCAGGGCATCCCCACGCCTCTCGTTCTGGACCGTGCGACCGTCGCCCTCACGACATCCGACCACCACTTTCGCAGGAAGACACTTCGTGGCAAACATCAAGTCCCAGATCAAGCGCGTCAAGACCAACGCCAAGCGCACCGAGCGCAACCGCGCCCACAAGTCCGAGCTGCGCACCTGGATCCGCAAGTTCCGCGAGGCAGTGGACAGCGGCGACCGGGCCAAGGCCGCGGACGCGCTGCAGCTGGCCTCCAAGAAGCTGGACAAGGCCGTCTCCAAGGGCGTCCTGCACTCCAACCAGGCCGCCAACAAGAAGTCGGCCATGGCCAAGCGCCTCAACTCGATCGGCGCCTGAGCGTTCCGCGCTGACGTCGGCAGGGCGCTCACCTCTCGGGGTGGGCGCCCTGCTGCGCTAGGATCGGTCCATCATGACGACCCGTTGCGTGCTCCTCCTTACCCAGCCGCGCTGACGACGCACACCCGGCGCGGCTGACCCCTCCACGCGCGAGGGGCTTTTTTGTGCACCGAGGCACGATCGAGCACGAACGAGAGGACGAGGAGAAGATGAACGAGCGGATCCCCGAGCACCGCTACACCGCTCAGCTGGCGGGCCGGATCGAGGCGCGGTGGCAGGACCGCTGGGAGGCCGAGGGGACGTTCCGGTCGGCCAACCCTGCCGGGCCCTGGGCCGAGCCGGACGACCCGCGCATCGTCCGCGGGCACCGCTACGTCATGGACATGTTCCCCTACCCCTCCGGGGCGGGCCTGCACGTCGGGCACCCGCTGGGGTTCATCGCCACCGACGTGCACGCCCGCTACCTGCGCACGACCGGGATGAACGTCCTGCACACCATGGGCTTCGACGCCTTCGGCCTGCCCGCCGAGCAGTATGCGGTGCAGACCGGTCAGCACCCCCGGGTCACCACCGAGGCCAACATGGAGGTCTACCGCGCCCAGCTGCGCCGGCTGGGGATGGGCCATGAGCAGCGCCGCAGCTTGGCCACCATCGACCCCGGCTACTACCGGTGGACCCAGTGGATCTTCACCCAGATCCGGGAGTCCTGGTACGACCCGGAGGCGACCTCGCGCGACGGGAGGGGCACCGGGCGGGCGCGCCCCATCTCCGAGCTGGTCGCCCAGCTGGCGTCGGGGGAGCGGGCCACACCGGACGGGCGGACCTGGGCCGAGCTGAGCCCGGTCGAGCAGGCCGACGTGCTGGACTCCTACCGCCTGGCCTACGTCACCGCCGCGCCGGTCAACTGGGCGCCCGGGCTGGGCACGGTGCTGTCCAACGAGGAGGTCACCGCAGACGGGCGTTCCGAGCGCGGCGACTTCCCCGTCTTCAAGCGCAACCTGAGCCAGTGGATGATGCGGATCACCGCCTTCGCCGACCGGCTCGTGGACGACCTGGACCGGCTGGACTGGCCGGAGAAGGTCAAGCTGATCCAGCGCAACTGGATCGGCCGCTCCACCGGCGCCAACGTCGCCTTCGTCGTCGGGACGTCCGAGGGCACCCAGGAGACGCTGCGGGTCTTCACCACCCGGCCCGACACGCTGTTCGGCGCGACCTTCATGGTCCTCGCCCCCGAGCACCCGCTGCTGGAGTCGATCGTGCCGCAGGAGTGGCCGGAGGGCACCGACCCCGCCTGGCACCAGGGTGAGGAGTCCCCGCGGGCCGCGGTGACCGCATACCAGCGCAGCGCCGCCACCAAGAGCGACGTGGAGCGGCAGGCCGACGCCAAGACCAAGACCGGCGTCTTCACCGGCGCGTTCGCGACCAACCCGGTCAACGGCGCCCGGATCCCGGTCTTCGTGGCCGACTACGTGCTGATGGGCTACGGCACCGGCGCGATCATGGCCGTGCCCGGGCAGGACCAGCGCGACTGGGACTTCGCCCAGACCTACCGGCTGCCGATCGTCCGCACCGTGCAGCCGACCGAGGGGCACCCGCAGGACCAGGCGTTCACCGGCGAGGGACCGGCGATCAACTCCCACAACGACGAGGTCAGCCTGGACGGGCTGGGCGTCGTCGAGGCCAAGGAGCGGATCGTGGAGTGGCTGGCCGGCCGGGGCCTGGCCGAGCCGACGACCACCTACCGCCTGCGGGACTGGCTGTTCAGCCGGCAGCGCTACTGGGGCGAGCCGTTCCCCGTGCTGTGGGACGAGGACGGCGTCGCGCACAGCGTGCCCGACCACCTGCTGCCCGTCGAGCTGCCGGAGGTGCCCGACTACAGCCCGCGGACCTACGACCCGCAGGACGCGCAGAGCTCGCCCGAGGCGCCGCTGGCCCGCGCGCGCGACTGGGTCGAGGTCGAGCTCGACCTGGGCGACGGCCGGGGCGTGCGGACGTACCGACGGGAGACCAACACCATGCCCAACTGGGCCGGGTCGTGCTGGTACCACCTGCGCTACCTGGACCCCGCCAACGAGGACGCGCCGGTCGACCCGACCGTGGAGCGCTACTGGATCGGCCCGCGGCCGGAGCCGGTGGCCGGGGCGCCGGCCGGGGCCGTCGACCCCGGCGGCGTCGACCTGTACGTCGGCGGCGTCGAGCACGCGGTGCTGCACCTGCTGTACGCCCGCTTCTGGCACAAGGTGCTCTACGACCTGGGCTACGTCTCCTCCGAGGAGCCGTTCCGCAGGCTGATCAACCAGGGCATGATCGAGGCCTACGTCTACCGCGACGAACGGGGCTTCCCCGTCCCTGCCGCGGAGGTCGAGGAGCACGTGCCCGCCGACGGCGGAGCCTCCTCATACACCTGGGACGGCGAGCCCGTGACCCAGGAGTACGGGAAGATGGGCAAGTCGCTGAAGAACGTCGTCACGCCGGACGAGATGTGCGAGCAGTACGGCGCCGACACCTTCCGGGTCTACGAGATGTCGATGGGTCCGCTGGAGCAGTACCGCCCGTGGGAGACCCGCGCGGTCGTCGGCTCCATGCGTTTCCTGCAGCGGCTGTGGCGCAACGTGGTCGACGAGGAGACGGGCGAGGTCACGGTCAGCGACGAGCCGATGTCGGAGGAGACCGACAAGGCGCTGCACCGCACGATCGACGGCGTCCGCGCCGACTACGAGGCGCTGCGGACCAACACCGCGGTCGCCAAGATGATCGAGCTGAACAACCACCTGACCAAGCTGGACGTCGTCCCGCGCGCGGCCGTCGAGCCGCTGGTGCTCATGGTCGCGCCCGTGGCGCCGCACATCGCCGAGGAGCTGTGGTCGCGGCTGGGCCACGAGGGCACGCTGGCCTACGTGCCCTTCCCGCAGGCCGACCCGGCCAAGCTGGTCGAGGACACCGTGACCTGCGTCGTGCAGGTCCGGGGCAAGGTCCGTGACCGCATGGAGGTACCCGCGGACATCGACGGCGAGGCGCTGCAGGAGCTGGCCCTGGCCAGCGAGAAGGTGCAGTCGTTCATCGACGGTGCCCCGGTGCGCAAGGTGATCGTGCGCGCTCCCGGGCTGGTCAACGTGGTCGTCTGAGCTCGTGCCGATGACCACCCAGCTGGTGACCGACACCACGGCCTGCCTGCCCGCCGACCTGGCGGAGGAGGCCGGGGTGACGGTCGTCCCGCTGCACGTCACCGTCAGCGGCCGCGGCACCGTGCGAGCCCGGGAGACCAGCCCGGGCGAGGTCGCCGACATCCTCGCGCGCGGCAAGGAACGCGTCTCCACCTCGCGTCCGTCGCCCGGGGAGTTCGTCGAGGCCTACCGCGACCTGGCCGGGCGCACCGGGTGCGAGGAGATCGTCTCGGTGCACCTCTCGGCGGCGGTCAGCGGCACCGTCGAGGCAGCCGAGTCGGCGCGCGAGGAGCTGTCCGGGGAGCTGGCGGTCGAGGTCGTCGACTCCCGCGTGCTCGGCATGGGCATGGGGTATGCCGTGTGCGCCGGCGCCCGGGCCGCCGCCGGGGGCGCCCCCGCCGCCAGGGTCGCGGACCTGGTGCGCCGGCACGCAGCGGCGAGCAGCACCTGGTTCTACGTCGACACTCTCGAGCACCTGCGCCGGGGCGGGCGGATCGGCCGCGCCGCGGCACTGGTCGGGTCGGCCCTGGCGATCAAGCCGCTGCTGACGCTGCGCGACGGCGAGGTGCACCCCTCCGACCGGGTCCGCACCAGGGCCAAGGCACTCGCCCGCCTCGTCGACCACGTCGCCGCCGCGGTCGACGAGGCGCGCGGTGACGGGCTGGCGGTCCGGGTGGCCGTGCACCAGCTGGCGGCCGAGGAGGCGGCCGAGCAGCTGGCCGCCACCCTGCAGGAGCGCACCGGCGTCGTGGCCGACCTGACCGAGCTGGACCCCGTCGTCAGCGTGCACACCGGCCCCGGCACCCTCGGCGTGGCGGTGGCGCCCCAGCCGCAGGAGTAGCGCCGCGCGACGACCGTGCGCGGCCGGGCGACCGCGAGGAGCCTGCGACCGGCGACACGGTCGGCCCGCGGTCAGCTCGCGTAGCGCTTCGGGCATCCTCGAGAGGGGGACGGCTCTTCGCGTGTGCAGGAGCAACCCGCGCGGAGACGGTGTCCCTCCACACGACGTCGGCGTGGTCTCGCTGCCCACAGCCCCACCTGCGACCGGACGCCGTCCACAGGATGACCCGCGGCCCTGGGAGGCGGGCCGCTACGTCCCTAGCGTCGGGTGTCTCATGGTTTCCCGTCGGCCGAGCCTCCCGCCGTCCGACCGCCTCGCCCGGCTCCTGCAGGAGACCGGTGACGACGCGGCGGGCGCTGCGGGCACGCCCCGGGACGGACAGACCCATGACGAGGGCGAGGGCAGGAGACCGCTCGACCAGGACGACGGCTGGAACCTGCTGGACCCGCATGACGACTGGGAACATCTGGATCCGGACGACGGAGTCCTGCCGGGCGGGCGCCACCGGCGGGTGGCTGCCCCGTCCTCCCGCGTCCCGCTGCTCAGCGTGCCCGCGGCGCTGCGGTCTGCGCAGCTCGCCGTCGGGTCGCGGGCCGTGCGTGGGCTGCTGGTGCTGGCCGCCGTGGCCGTGCTCGTGCTCGGCGGCCGTTGGCTCTGGTCGCAGCGCCCGGCTCAGGCGTCGGGCGTCGACCGCGTGGCCGAGCTCGAGGTCGGGCAGGGCGGTGGTGCGCCGGGGCAGGCTGGTCCGGACGAGGCGGCGGACACCGCAGGTTTCGCGAAGGACGGCACCGCGGACGCGGCCGCGCCCGCCGAGGAGGGTGGGAAGGAGGGCGGGGGTGCCGACACCGCCGGTGAGCCGGCCGCTGTCCTGGTGGTTCACGTCACCGGGCAGGTCGGGAAGCCAGGGGTCGTCGAGCTTCCGGCGGGCTCGAGGGTCGTGGACGGGGTGCGGGCGGCAGGTGGGCTGACCGACGGCGCGGACCAGTCGTCGGTGAACCTCGCCCGGCCCCTGGTGGACGGCGAGCAGCTGTGGGTGGGCCGGCCTGGCGAGGAGCCGCCGGCCGGGTGGGTGTCCCCGGGTGTTCCTGGTGGCCGGGGCGGTGGTCCCGCTGGCGGTGGCCCCGCCGCGGACGCGGCCGGCCCGGTCCCGATCGACCTCAACACGGCCACCCAGGCGGCCCTCGAGGAGCTGCCTGGGGTCGGTCCGGTGACGGCGGGACACATCCTGGCGTGGCGGGACGAGCACGGTCGTTTCTCCCGCGTCGACGAGCTGCTCGAGGTCAGCGGCATCGGCGAGAAGACCCTCACCCAGCTCGAGCCTTACGTGACGGTCGGTGGTTAGCGTGGGAGTCACAGCGAGGCCGGCGGCCGGGGAGGCGACGGTGGGGGAGGTGACCACCGGGGAGGTGACCACCGGGCAGAGTTCCACCGAAGAGCGGAAGCTCGACCTTCGGCTGCTGCTCCCGGCGCTCCTGGCGTGGGCGGTGCTGGCGGCCCTGGTGCCAGCACCGGCCTGGGTCCTCGGCCTCGTCGGCGCGGGAGCCGCGGCCGGGGCGCTAGCTCGGCTCCATGGCTGCCGCAGGGGCGTCTGGCGAGCCCAGCTGGCCGGCGGCCTCGCCACCGTCGCGCTGGTCTGCCTGGCGGGCGCGGGCCACGTGGCGCGGGACCGGTCCGGGCCGGTGACCGGCTGGGCGGAGGAGGGAGCGACAGCCACCGTCGTCGCCACGGTCACGACGGAGCCGCGCCTGATCACCCGCGGGGACGAGCGCAAGCAGCTGGTCGTCGTCGAGCTGCGGCTGCGCGAGGTGAGCGCCCGCGGCCGGACCGTGCGCAGCGCCGCCCCGGTGGTGGTGATGGCGACGGCGCAGGAGGGATGGCAGGACCTGCGGTGGCACAGCACGGTGCGCGCCGACGGCCGGCTGCGGCCCACCGAGCCGGGTGACCGGGCGGTGGCCCTCCTCGTGCCGCGTGGCGCGCCGGTCATGCAGGAGCGACCAGGCGTGGTGCTGCGCGCGGCGGACCACGTGCGGGACCGGTTCCGCATCGCGGTGTCGCCGCTGCCTTCGGACCCACGTGGCCTCGTCCCCGGCCTCGTCATCGGCGACACCTCGTTGACGCCGGAGGAGCTCACGGAGGACATGCGGGCCACGGGGCTGACTCACCTTTCGGCCGTCAGCGGCAGCAACGTCGCCCTCGTCACCGGCGCGGTCGCCGTGCTGGTGGCCCGGCTCGGGGTGGGACGGCGCTGGCGGACGCCTCTCGTCCTGCTGGCGCTGGGTGGCTTCGTCCTGCTCTGCCGTCCCGAGCCGTCGGTCCTGAGGGCAGGAGTCATGGGCACGGTGGGGCTGCTCGCTCTGTCCTCGGCCCGCCGCCGGGACAGCCTGCCCGCGCTGGCGGCGGCCATCCTGGGCCTGCTGTGCCTCGACCCGTGGCTGGCCCGCTCCTACGGCTTCGCGCTGTCCACCCTGGCCACCCTTGGTCTGGTCGTCTGGTCGCGCCCGTGGGGGGACGCCATCGCCGCCCGCCTGCCGGGGCGCGTCTCCCTTCTCGGCGACGCGGTGTCCGTGCCTCTGGCCGCTCAGGTCGCCTGCGCGCCGGTCATCGTCATGCTCCAGGGCAGCATCACCCTCGTCGCCGTGCCCGCCAACCTGCTGGCCGCTCCGCTGGTGGCACCCACCACCGTGCTCGGCGTCGTGGCCGCGGTCGTCTCGCCGCTGTCGGTGACGCTGGCTGGCGCGGTGGCCTGGCTGGCCGCCCTGCCCGCCTGGCTCCTCGCCCTCGTCGCCCACGCCGGCGCAGACCTGCCCTGGGGGACGCTCGGCTGGGTCGAGGGCGGTCCGGGCGCGCTGCTGCTGGCGACTGTGACCCTCGCTGCCCTGACGACCGGACCGTGGTGGCGCGAGCTGCTGCGCCGCCGGCCGGCGCTGGCCCTCGGCGCCCTCGGTGCCCTGGCCGGGCTGCTGTGGCCGGCACCCACCCTGGGCGGCTGGCCCCCGCCCGGCTGGGTCGTCGTGGGCTGCGACGTGGGCCAGGGCGACGCGTTCGTGCTGCGCACCGGGCCCGGCTCGGTCCTCGTGGTCGACACCGGTCCGGACCCCGACCCGGTCGCGCGCTGCCTGCGCGACCTCGGCGTCGACCAGGTCCCGGCACTCTTCCTCAGCCACTTCCACGCCGACCACGTCGGCGGGCTGGAGGGGGTGCTGGACGAGGCAGCGGTGGGCACCGCCTACCTGACCTCCGTGCGCGACCCGCCGCACGAGGCCGCCGCGACCCTCGCGCAGCTCACGGCCGCCGGGGTGCCGACGGTGGTGGCGCGTGCCGGCGATCGTCTCCAGGTCGGCGCGGCCACGGTCGAGGTCGTCTCGCCCGGGGTACGGCCGGTGGTCGGTGGCTCCGCGGCCAACAACGCCAGCCTGGTGCTCGACGTGACCGTGGGCGGCACGCGGGTCCTGCTCACCGGCGACATCGAACCGGAGGCCGCGCGGGCGGTGCGGCAGGCGGTGGCGGGACGCGACTACGACGTGCTCAAGGTGGCCCATCACGGGTCGGCCGCCCAGGACGCCGACCTCGTGGACGGCGCCCGGGCGGAGGTGGCGCTCATCGGCGTCGGGGCGGACAACACCTTCGGGCATCCCGCGCCGCGCACGCTGGAGCTGCTGCGGCGTTCAGGGGCGCTCGTCCTGCGCACCGACCTCGACGGGGACCTCGCGGTCGGCCGGGACGCCACCGGGTTGTTCGTGGTCCGGCGCGAGAGGTGAGCCGCCCACCGCCGCTGGCCGTGGCCCTCGCCAGCCTCGCCCGAGGGGCCGACCCCGTCTCGGGGGCGGGCAGTGGCAGCGGTGTGCCGGAGGCGCTCGTCGGCGTCGTCGCCATCACCGTTCACTCAGCATCCCCACAGCCTGACGCGCTCACCCTTGGTGCATGAGAACCAGGCGGACCGCCCGCCGCAGTATTGCGGCGGCGTCCATGGTGGCAATTCTGATGACAGCGGCGTGCGCAGGCTCGCCCGGCGGCGTTGGTGCACCGTCCTCCTCCGCTGCGACGACCGGTCCTTCCGCGCAGTGCTCGAGCCCGGGGACCGTGGAGCACGTCACCTTCGACGACTCCAGTCAGGGAGCCTTCGGCGACTACCAGGTCTACCTCCTGCCCTGCTACGCCACGGACACGGCCTCCAGATACCCGGTGGTGTACCTGCTCCACGGCTCCGGACACGACGACGCCTACTGGCTCGCGGTGGGGATCGTGGGCGCGGCGGACGAGGCCATCGAGCAGGGGAAGGTTTCGCCCATGATCGTCGTCATGCCG
This sequence comes from Ornithinimicrobium avium, assembly GCF_003351765.1. Lineage (NCBI taxonomy): Bacteria > Bacillati > Actinomycetota > Actinomycetes > Micrococcales > Ornithinimicrobiaceae > Ornithinimicrobium > Ornithinimicrobium avium. The sequence continues at coordinate 1,380,709 of NZ_CP031229.1, read as the reverse complement.
GACGGAGGGGTCACCTTCTCGCCGGGGAGGGACGGCGTGACGTTCACCACCTTCCTCACTGACGAACTCGTTCCCCGCGTGGACGGCTCGTTCCGCACCATCGCCGAGCGCTCCGGAAGGGCGGTGGGCGGCATCTCGCTGGGTGGTGGGCTCGCGCTCAGCATCGCCGCGAAGAGACCGACGTTGTTCACCGCCGTCGGGGGTCACAGCCCCGCTGTGTTCGACACGGCCCCGTTGGCCGCCAAGCTCAAGGCGGGTGGCGAGCGCGTCTGGCTCGACGTCGGAGCCGGCGACTCCCTGAGGAACGGATCCGTGGTACTGGACAAGGAGTTGCGCGCGCTCGGTGGGGACGTCCGCTTCGAGATGCCCGAGGGCAAACACGTGGAGAGCTACTGGAGCGCCCACCTGATGGAGTACCTGGACTTCTACGACCAGTCGTTCCGGGCCAGGGGCTGATACTCAGGGTCCTCCTGGCCGACTGACGCGCCGGGCGGACGACACCGGGCTGTTCGTGGTCCGGCGGGAGAGGCGAGCCCCCTGGGCGGAGAGGTCGTGCGCCGCCGATCAGACCACGGTCACCGGGGTCGCCGCCTCCAGCTCGGCGGCGCTGCGCTGCAGCGCCTCGACCGTCACGGCGACCGACGGCACCCGGATCAGGTCGGGGGTGGTGACGAGCTGGACCACGCGGCGCGAGGGAGGGACGACCGGACGCACGACGACGTCGGGGTGGGACACCGAGTTGAGGATGAGGCGGGGCGCGAGCGCGACGCCCAGACCTGCGGCGATCAGGCCGAGAACCGCCACGTAGTCCTCGGTCTCGAAGGTGACGTCAGGCTCGAAGCCGGCCCCGTGGGCGAGCGAGAGCAGGTGCCCCCGGCAGCGTGTGCAGCCGGCGATCCACGGGTCGCCGGACAGGTCGGCCAGGTCCACCTCCTCCTGCGCGGCCAGCCGGTGGTCCTTGGGCAGGACGAGCATCACGGGGTCGGTGAGCACGTCGATGACCTCCAGACCGGCGAGGTCGTCCACGCCCCGGCCCGGGTCGGTGCCCTCGTAGGAGAACGCCACCGCCAGGTCGACCTCGCCGCTGCGCAGCGCGGCCAGGGACTGCGGCGGCTCCGCCTCGGCGAACTTCACCGTGATCCGCGGGTGCGCGGCGCGCAGCTCGGCCAGCGCGCGCGGCACCAGGACGGCGGAGGAGGAGGGGAAGGCCATCAGGCGCACCACGCCCTGCTGCAGGCCGGCGATCGCCGAGACCTCGGTCTCGGCGCGCTCGAGCGCGTCGAGGATGCCGACCGCGTGCCTGGCCAGGACACGGCCGGCCTCGGTGAGCCGCACCGTGCGCCCGGCGCGCTCGACCAGCACGGTGCCGGTGCGCTCTTCAAGCCGGCGCACCATCTGGCTCACCGCGGGCTGGGTGTAGCCCAGCGAGGTGGCGGCGGCCGTGAAGGTGCCCTCCTCGGCGATCGCCCTCATCACGCGCAGCCCTGCAGCATCGAGCATGCCGCGAGCCTAACCGGTCGGCCCGCGAGGAGGTCCCTGCACAGGGGGAGCGCGTCGTCGCGCACGGCGGGAGAGTCCCCCCGAGAGCGGGACCAAGGTCCCTCCCAGGTCCGGACCTCCTCCTCTACTACGGTGCGTCGGAAGTTGAGAGGCTGGTATCAGCAACAACAGGAACACTGACAAGGAGATGGTTCAGATGACCACACGTTCCGAGTACCGCGTGGACCCCACGCTCGACACCGTCGCGCACGAGGACCACCACATTCTACCGACCGCGGGTGGCTACGCCCTGGGGGTCCTGCGGATCGCCTTCGGGTTCACCTTCCTGTGGGCCTTCGTCGACAAGCTGTTCGGTTTCGGCTTCGCCACCCCGGCGGAGCGCGCGGTCGTCAACGGCGGCTCTCCCACCACCGGCTACCTGTCCGGCGTCGAGGGTCCGCTCGCGTCCTTCTACCACGGGATGGCCGGCAGCGGACTCGTCGACTTCCTGTTCATGGCTGGCCTGCTGGGGATCGGCCTGACGCTGATCCTGGGTGCGGGCGCCCGGATCGGTGCGCTGGCCGGAGTGCTGATGTACGTGTTCATGTACGGGGCTTCCCTGCCGACGGTCACGAACCCGTTCCTCGACGACCACCTCACCGGAGCGCTCGTCCTCGTGGTCATCGCCACCATCCCCGCGGCATGGTCCTACCTGGGCATGGGGTCCTGGTGGGCCCGCATCGCCCCGGCCTGGCTGCGCTGAGCCCGCCGTGAGCGCCACGGTGCAGGCCTCCGGGTCGGTGCTGGTCGGCGTGGACGGATCGGCGCACAACGCCTCCGCGGTCGCCTGGGCGGCCGCGGAGGCGCTGTCATCCTCAGCCACGCTGGTGCTGGTGCACGACGACGGAGGCGTAGGAGGAGCGGCGGCGCGGGCCACGCTGGAACGCGCCACAGCTGGTGCCCTGCAGGTCGACAAGGACCTGCAGGTGGTCGCCCGGGTCGCCGGCGCGTCGGGCCCGGCGGCCGGTCTGGTCCGCACGGCCCGCGAACAGGTCCGGGACGCGCAGGACGAGGGCGTCGGCGCCGAGCCGATGCTCGTCGTGGGTCGGCGCGGGGCCGGCGGGTTCCGGGAGATGACCCTGGGGTCCACCGCCCGTCGGCTGGCTCACGAGACGGACGGCCCGGTCACGGTGATCGTCCCCAGCGGCTGGGACCCGGGAACGCTCGAGCCGGCCGCACCCGTGGTCGTCGAGGCGGTCTCCGACAGGGCACTGGCCGCGGCGACAGCCAGGGCGGTCCGCCTGGGTCGTCCGCTCGTGGCGGTCGCCACCTGGTCGGTCCCGGCCGACGAGGCGATGATCGGCAGGACCATCCCGCAGGTCTGGTCCGAGCACGCCGACCGGGCCGAGAGCGGTCTGGAGGAGGCGCTGCGACCGTGGCGCGCGGCATACCCCGGTCTGGAGATGGTGGCGTTGGCCACCGACCGTCACCCGGTGGCGGCGCTGCTCGACCAGGCCTCCGGCGCCGAGGTGCTCATGGTCCCTCGTGGGGCCACCGCGGCCGCGGTCGTGGAGCACGCTGAGTGCCCGGTCTTGGTCCTGTGAGGGCGGAAGGAAGGGCCGTCGGGAGCATCCCGGCGGCCCTTCCGCACGTCGGCACCGTGCCTGCGGGGTCGGGCGTGGGGGCGCCGTGGCGGCCGGGCGTGGATGATGGGGGGATGGAAACCGACCATCTCCCGCCCCGCACCGCGGTGGACGAGCATCGGTATGCCGTGCTGCGCGACCTGCTCGCCGACGGCGGGGTCGTGGTGCTCAGCGGCGCGGGCATGTCGACCGCCTCGGGGATCCCGGACTACCGCGGACCCGACGGCCTGCGTCGGGTCCAGCCGATGCAGCACGCAGAGTTCGCCGGCTCCGCGCAGGGTCGGCAGCGCTACTGGGCGCGCGCCTACACCGGGTGGGAGCGCTTCGACGCGGCCCGGCCCAACGCCGCCCACGTCTCGGTCGCCGACCTGCAGGCCGCCGGGCTCGTCACGGGCATCATCACCCAGAACGTCGACGGGCTGCACCAGCGCGCCGGCGCCACCGGTGTCGTCGAGCTGCACGGCAACCTCGGCCGGGTGGTCTGCCTCGACTGCGGGGAGACCTACGACCGCGAGCAGGTGCACGCGTGGCTGGCAGTGGCCAACCCCGACTTCGACCCGGGGACCGTCGCCGAGGTGCGACCCGACGGCGACGTGGTCCTGCCCGAGGACCTCGTCCGCACCTTCCGCGCGCCCCGGTGCCTGGTCTGCGGGCACGACCGGCTCAAGCCGGACGTCGTCTTCTTCGGCGGGTCGGTGCCGCGGGAGGTCGTCGAGGAGGCGTTCGAGGTGACCGGCCGGGCGGACATGCTCCTGGTGCTCGGCTCATCCCTGCAGGTGATGAGTGGTTACCGGTTCGTGCGCAGGGCCGCGCGTGACGGCATACCCGTGGGCGTGGTGACGCGCGGCCGGACGCGCGGCGACGCCGAGGCGACCGTGCAGCTGGACGCTCTGCTCGACGACGTCCTGCCCCGCCTGGTCGAGGACCTCGTCGATACCGGCGGTGCTGAGGGTGCGGCAACGCGCTGAGCGTGGTGCGATGAGGGGAGCAGCGCGCCCCCCGGCGCGCCCGGAAGGCTGGAGGAGCGACGTGGACGTGACGCAGGAAGAGATCGACGGCCTCTACGACCTCGAGGTGCGCAGCGTCGACGGCGACCGGCTGGGACCGGTGCGCCAGGTCTACCTGGACGATCGGACTGGTCGGCCGGCCTGGATCGCGGTGCACACCGGGTGGTTCGGCCACCGTGAGCACCCCGTGCCGCTCTCCGGCGCCGAGCGCACCGAGGAAGGTCTGCGCGTGTCGGTCTCCGGCGAGGAGGTGCGCGAGGCGCCCACCGTCGAGCCTGACGAGCACCTCGGGCCCGAGCTGGTCGCCGAGCTGCGGCGCTACTACGCGCTGGAGGAGGGCGAGGAGAGCGCGGACGCTCCGCTCGGCGGGGACGGCCCCGGGGTATGGCGCGAGGAGGGCTCGGACGTCGTCGGCGACGGGACGCTGACCCCCGAGCAGGCTGTGACCGGCGCCCCGCTCAACATCCTGCGCGGCGACCCCGACGAACTCGCGGAGCGGCCCGTGCTGCGGCGCCACGAGCGTCCCTGACCCGCGGCGCCGGGACGGAATTGGCACCTGGCCCTCAGGTGTGGTCTGCTCATCCTTGGCCGTCTCGCGAGCGGCGGCCGAGGAACCAGGAGGATGACGTGATCTCGCAGGAGCAGCTCAACGCCCTGTACGACGCCGAGGTGGTGGACCAGGGCGGCGAGAAGGTCGGCACGATGGGCCAGGTCTACCTGGACAACAAGACTGGCGAACCTGCCTGGGTCACGGTGCGGACCGGGTGGTTCGGCGGCCGACGGGTCTTCGTCCCGCTGAGCACCGCCGAGATCGTCCACACCCAGATCCGGGTGCCCTACAGCACCGCGATGATCAAGGGCGCCCCCGACATCCCGTGCGACGGGCACCTGTCCGAGGACGACGAGCAGGACCTGTTCGAGTACTACGTCGTCGACGACGGTCCGGCGCCCTCCGCCTGAGCCGGTCCGCACAGCGGACGCCGCACACCCGGGCAGCACAACGCCGCCCCGGTCGAGTGGGGCGGCGCTGCGGGGTCGCCCGACGCACGTGGCAGCCGGCGTCGGACGAGGCTCGTCGGTCCGGTCAGACGCGTCGCAGGACGGCGGTGACCTTGCCCAGCACGACGGCGTGGTCGCCGTCGATCGGCTCGTAGGCCGGGTTGTGCGGCATGAGCCAGACCTTCTCCTTGCTCTTCTTGTAGGTCTTGACCGTCGCCTCGTTGTCGAGCATCGCGGCGACGATGTCGCCGTTGACCGCAGTGGGCTGTCGGCGCACCACGACCCAGTCGCCGTCGCAGATCGCCGCGTCGACCATCGAGTCGCCCACGACCTTGAGCAGGAAGAGCTCGCCCTCGCCGACGATCTGGCGGGGCAGCGGGAAGACGTCCTCGATGGCCTCCTCGGCCAGGATCGGCCCGCCGGCGGCGATCCGCCCGACGACGGGGACGTAGGACGCCTCGGGACGGGCGTCGCCGATGCCCGTCTCGTCGTAGGCGTCCGCAGCCGGCTCATTGCGCTGCGAGCCCGCGGTGGCGCGCCGGTAGCCCACGCCGTCGCCGGACCCGGGCACGACGACCTCGATCGCCCGGGGGCGGTGGGGGTCGCGGCGCAGGAAGCCCTTGCGCTCGAGCATCTTGAGCTGGTGGGCGACCGAGCTGGGTGAGGTCAGGCCCACCGCCTCGCCGATCTCGCGCAGGCTGGGCGGGTAGCCCCTGGCGTCGACCGAGTCGCGGATGACCGCCAGCACGCGCTGCTGACGGTTGGTGAGCTTGGCGCCCCCGTCGCGGTCGGGCATCTCGTGGATCGTTGCCATGTCCTTCTTCCCCGTCTCCTCCGGCTGCCAGGTCCTGACCGTCAGGCCAGGTCAGAGGGTTTGTCAGTGGTCGCTGATTGAGTTCCTGACATGCACACAGCGTACGGCGCACGGAGGGATCGAGCAAACATCTGTTCGATCGGCGTGTCGACAAAGCCGGACACTCGTGCTAGACATAGGACAGACGTGCTATCGCACACGCGTCTGATGACCACGAGGAGGACCACCATGAGCACAGCAGTCGTCGACCTGTTCCCCGTCGCCGGTGCCGAGCCGTTCGGCGTCCCGGCCTCCCGGCGTCGGGGTGGCCACCTGCGCGTCGTCGCTCCGCACGAGCGGGTCGCCGGGACGACGGATCCTCTGCGCATCACCCGGCGCGGACGGCTGACCCTGACCAGCACCGTCGTGCTCGTCCTGGTCCTGGCCGTGGCCTCCCTCGTCAGCGCGCTGGGACCAGCCGGTGCCAGCAGTGCCGTGACCGTGGAGCCGGGGATGACCCTCTCGCAGCTCGCCGCGGAGCAGCTGCCCGAGGTTCCGCTGAGCCAGGCCGTCACCGACATCCAGCGCGCCAACCGGCTGAGCACGACCGACATCGCAGCGGGCCAGACCCTCGTGATCCCCGGCCGCTGACGCGGCAGGCGGCCGCTCTCTGATGCGGCTGCCGCCGGCTCGCAGAGCCGCGGTCCGGTCCGCTCAGCCCGGTTCGCTGCCCTGCTCCTCGCCGGCGGAAATGGCCTGCCACACCACCGGCAGCTGCTCGGTGGAGATGAAGTAGCCGGTCAGGTGCGGGTCGAACATGAGCCCGGCGATCTCGGCCGAGAGGTAGACGTCGGCGGAGCTCACGACTTCCTGCGGCTCCAGCGAGATCGCCCGCATGTCCTCGTCCGCGCGGATCATGCCGTTCTGCACCGCGAAGTGCCGGGCCCGCTCGGCGTTGGTGAAGGTCAGCAGCATCAGCTGGTCGTCGATCTCGGCAGCCGCCGGCGACTCGAGCCCTTCCTCGCCGACCGCGATGAACCACCAGCTGGGCAGGCCCATCGTGGCCCGCCACAGCGCGGTCATCCCCTCGTGGTCCTCGGGCCCCTCGACGCGTGCGGCGAGCAGGTCGGTCTCGGTCTCGGCCGGGGGGAGCAGGCCGGAGGGTAGAGACTCCTCGGGCGCCACGCCGGGGTCGTCCTGAGGTGCCCCGTCGCGGCGTGCGTCGTCCTGGAAGGGCATCGAGGTGGGCTCGGTCATGATTCCATGGCACCACACCCGCAGCGCCAGACCCAATCCCGGCGCGCGCCTGTGGATGTGCCGACGTGGTTGTCGGAGGAGGCGGTTACGGTCGGGGCATGACGCGCAGCGAGGACCCGGCAGGAGCCACCATGGTCGAGGGAGCGGGTGTCGGCACCCCCGACGAGACGCTGGTGGCCACGGCCCACGACGCGTTGCGCCGCCTGGTCGGCAGCCCCGGTGCGCAGTTCCGGGACGGGCAGCTCGACGCCGTGCTCGCCCTGGTGCAGGAGCGCTCGCGGGTGCTCGTCGTGCAGCGCACCGGGTGGGGCAAGTCCGCGGTCTACTTCGTGGCGACCGCGTTGCGGCGGGCCCAGCACGCCGGACCCACGATCATCGTCTCCCCCCTGCTGGCCCTGATGCGCGACCAGATCGCCGCGGCCGCCCGGGCCGGCGTCCGGGCGGTGACGATGAACTCGGCCAACGCCACCGAGTGGGACACCGTGCGGGCGGCCCTGGCGGCCGACGAGGTCGACGTCCTCCTGGTCAGTCCGGAGCGGCTCAACAACCCGCGCTTCCGCGAGGAGCAGCTGCCCGACCTCGCGGCCCGCTGCGGGCTTCTGGTCGTCGACGAGGCGCACTGCATCAGCGACTGGGGTCACGACTTCCGTCCGGACTACCGGCGTATCCGGACCCTCCTCGACGCGCTCCCGGAGGGCACGCCGGTCCTGGCGACGACGGCCACCGCCAACGAGCGGGTCGTCGAGGACGTCGTCGAGCAGCTCGGCGTCGGGGGTGCGGTCGTGCGCACCGTCCGTGGTCCGTTGGCGCGGGCCTCACTGCGCCTGGGCGTGCTGCCCCGGCTCACCCCGGAGCAACGGCTGGGCTGGATCGTCGCCCACCTGACCGATCTGCCGGGCAGCGGCATCGTCTACTGCCTGACGGTGGCCGCCGCCGAGGACGTCGCCGAGGCGCTACGGACCGCGGGGCACGAGGTAGCGGCCTACACGGGGCGCACCGACCCCGAGGAGCGCGAACGTCTGGAGACCGCGCTCAGGGAGAACCAGGTCAAGGCGCTCGTGGCGACCAGCGCCCTCGGCATGGGCTTCGACAAGCCCGACCTCGGCTTCGTCGTGCATCTGGGCGCGCCGAGCTCGCCGGTGGCCTACTACCAGCAGGTCGGTCGTGCCGGTCGCGCCACCGATCGCGCCGACGTGCTGCTCCTGCCCGGCTCGGAGGACCGGGACATCTGGTCCTACTTCGCGACGGTGTCGATGCCCCGCCAGGACCAGGCGGACGCCGTCCTGACCGCCCTGGCCGAGGCGCGACGTCCGCTGTCCACGCCCGCGCTGGAGACGATGGTCGACGTGCGCCGCACCAGGCTCGAGCTGCTGCTCAAGGTGCTCGACGTCGAGGGCGCGGTCGACAAGGTCCAGGGCGGGTGGGTCGGCACCGGCCAGCCCTGGGTCTACGACCGTGAGCGTTACCAGCGGGTGGCCGACGCACGCGTGCGCGAGGCCGAGCTGATGGTCGCCTACCAGCAGACCTCGAAGTGCCGGATGGCCTTCCTCCAGGAGACCCTCGACGACCCCACGGCCAGCCCGTGCGGGAGGTGCGACAACTGCGCCGGGGTCTGGTACCCGACCGAGATCCCGGACGAGGCGGTCGGGGCGGCACGGACCCAGCTCGGCGGTGTCGGCGTGCGGGTCGACCCCCGGGCGCAGTGGCCGACCGGCATGCCGAGGCTGGGCGTCGACGTCAAGGGCCGGATCGCCGCGGAGGAACAGGCCGAGCCCGGCCGTGCCCTGGCCCGGCTCTCCGACCTGGGTTGGGGACAGCGGTTGCGCACGGCCCTGGCCGAGGGCACCCGTGTCGTCGACCCGGAGGACCCGGACGCGGCGGAGCAGCCCGGACGGCCGGTGCCGCCGGAGGTCGTGCGGGCCGTGGTGCAGGTGCTGGCCGGCTGGGACTGGGCGGCCCGCCCGGTCGGCGTGGTGGCGATGCCCTCGCGCCGCCGTCCGGCCGTCGTCAGTTCCCTCGCCGAGCAGATCAGCCAGATCGGCCGGCTGCCGATGCTCGGCAGGCTGGACTACGCCGATGGCGGCCCGGTGGGAGAGCCGGGCGGCAACAGCGCGTTCCGGCTGGCCAACGTGTGGGACCGCATCACCGTCGGTCCCGAGCTGCGCGAAGCTCTGGCCTCGGCGCGCGGCCCGGTCCTGCTGGTCGACGACGTCGTGGACTCGCGCTGGACCCTGACGATCGCCTCCCGCGCGCTGCGCCTCGCCGGGGCCGGGGCCGTGCTCCCACTGGTGCTGGCTGTCGACGGCTGACCGGCGCCCGGGAGGGCCTGGCGGAAAACCCGTGGCGCTCCAGCCGCCGCTGAGCCATCATGGTCCGACGCCCGGAGGCACGCGGCCGCGGCCGGCACCACGTCCCGGCACCGTTGTCCCGCACCTGGCCACCGGTCGCGTACAGGACGTGGACTCCACGATCTGGCAAGCGCCTTCCAGCGCACGGGTTCGACTCCCTACCGGCGGCGCCGACCGGAGATCTCCGCAGGCTGGGCCCTGCGACCACTCCCTGACAGGACGTGGCCCCGCCCGGCCCGCGGACCGGTCGGCGAAGCCACGGGCGTCGGTCCCGGGTACCGTCCGGCGACCCGCAGCCTGCAGAACCCGCAGCCTGCACCACCGCACCAAGACCGCCCCCGGAAGGAGGCACCGACCATGCTCCGACACCTTCTCGTCCACCCCTCCACCACCGCCCTGGAGTACCGCCGCGGGGAGTTCGCCCGCGCCCTCGAGCCCGGCCGCCACCCGGTGCCGCTGCGCGCCACGCACGTGGCGGTCGACCTGCGTGAGCAGCTGCTGGCGGTCGCCCCGCAGGAGATCCTCACCGCCGACGGCCTGTCCGTCCGCGTGACCTCCGCGGTCCGCCTGGCGGTCGGAGACGCGCGGGCCTTCCACGAGGTGGCCTTCGACCCGCACGCGCTGGTCTACCTGGCCACCCAGGTCGCGCTGCGCGAGGCGCTCGGCGGGCTCACCGTGGAGGAGCTGACGCGGCGCGGCGCCTCGCTGCCGGTCACCGAGCTCACCGCGGCCGCCGACGCCGCCGCCCGCCCGGTCGGCCTCGTCGTGCGCGAGGTCGTCGTCAAGGACGTGATCCTCCCGCCCGAGGTGCGGGCTGCCGCGGTCGAGCTGGCCACGGCCAAGGCGCGGGGCATGGCGCGGCTGGAGGCGGCGCGCGCCGAGAACGCGTCCCTGCGCTCGCTGGCCAACGCGGCCAAGGTCCTGGAGGCGCACCCGGCGCTGGCGCGGCTGCGCATGGTGCAGGAGGCACGTCCCGGCACCACCCTCGTCGTCCGGCTGGACGACGAGCGGGCCCCCGTCGTCACGCCGGCCGAGGCAGGCTGAGCGCGAGCGGTCCGCGTCGACCGGGACAGCATGGGCCGTGGTGGATCGGTGTCGTCGTGGGCGACACCGATCCACCACGCGGTCAGCGGCGACAGCGTGGTCGGTCAGTAGAGGAAGATCGGGAAGGCCGCGGGGTCGTGCGCGTGGACGATCGCGAGGAAGACGATCGCGTCGAAGAGCAGGTGGATGAGCACGACATACCCCAGCGAGCGGGTGCGGGTGAAGATCCAGCCCTGCAGCAGCGCGAAGGGGACGGTGAGCAGCGGGCCCCACTCCCGGTAGCCCAGCTCCCACAGGAACGACACGAAGATCGTCGCCTGGAGCAGGTTGGCCAGCCAGACCGGGAAGTGCCGCCGCAGCAGCACGAAGCACACGCAGATGAAGAACAGCTCGTCCCACAGCCCGACCGCGTTGACGCCGACGAAGAAGCGGCCGTACTCGCTGGCCGTGCCGATCGCGGGCCAGTTCTGGTAGGCGCCGGAGCGGATGAAGTAGACCGGCAGGATCAGCCAGCCCAGCACCGGCACGGCCACGACGTAACCCCACTGCAGGCGGCTCCAGCGGTCTCCAGCCACCCACGGGAAGCGGATCGCGCGGCGCCGGTAGACCAGCCGGTCCACCGCGACCGGCACCGCCACCGCCGCGGCCAGCACGAACCCGAGCCGGAAGAACATCGGCCAGCTGATGTCGGCCTCCACCGAGGTCGTCGAGACGACCGCGATCCCCAGGCCGACCAGCAGCAGGTCGCGGCACAGGGCCCTGGCCACCAGGCGCGCGGCGACCACGCTGAGCACCAGCAGCACCAGACCCTGCCACCGCGCCTGGAGACCGAAGACCAGGAAGGCGGACACCGACACCCCGACGGCCGGCAGCACGCGTGCCACGGTCGGCCGGGGGACGGTCTGCTCGGGCGGAGCCTTCGGCTCGGAGACGGGCAGGGGCACGCGGAGAGCCTAGTCGGCGAGGCGGTCCAGGACCTCGACGAGCGCGTCCGCGTCCTCCTGCGTGGTGTAGAGGTGGAAGCTCACCCGCACCGAGCCCGCCCGGACCGCGGCACGGACGCCGTGCCCGGCCAGCCGGTCGGCCAGGCCGGGGGCGTGGAGGGCGACGATCGAGGAGTTCGACGGCTCCATCCCCGCCGCCGCCCGGACCTGGTTGGCCAGTCCCACGCAGTGCTGCTCCACCGCGGCCATCTCCAGCCCCGCCAGCCACGGCATCGAGACCGCGGCGCCGAGCACGGTGAACCACGCCGGCGAGGTGTCGAACCGCCGGGCGTCCGGCGCCAGCAGGGCGGGGAAGGTGTAGATCTGCGACCAGGGGTCCGGGCCGGAGTACCAGCCCGCCGCATGCGGCACGGTCTGCCCGGCCAGCGCCCCGCTGAGCGCCATCCAGGCCGCCCCACGGGGCGCGAGCAACCACTTGTAGCTGCCGCCGACCACGGCGTCGGCCCAGGCCACGTCGAGGTCCATCCACCCCATCGCCTGCGTGACGTCCAGCAGCACGAGGGTGTCCCGGTCGCGGACCGCCGAGCGGAGCCGGCCGGTGTCCAGGACCCGGCCGTCGGCCGACTGCACGAGGCTGGCGGCGACGACGTCGAACTCGCCGGCCCTCGCCTCCAGGTCGCCCGGCGCCAGCGTGGTGACCGAGACGCCGCGCGCCGCCTGGGTGGTGAAGGGTGCCGTGACGCTGGTGAACTCGCCGGGCAGCGTCGCGACCCGTGCGCCGTCCGGCACGGACGCCGCAACCAGGCCCACGAGCGCGGAGACGCTGCCGCCCATCGCCACCGTCGCGACGGGGACCCCGGCCAGGCTGGCGAAGGCGGCCCTCGAGGCCGCCACCGGCTCGTCGAACTCCGCACCCGACATCTCGCCGGACTCCCAGCGGGCCAGCCGCTCCCGGAGGACGCCCAGCTGGCGCCGGGACGGCAGCCCGTAGGTCGCCGAGTTGAGGAACCCCCTGGCCCCCTCGAACTCCTCGCCGTAGATCTCGCGCACCGCTCCAGCCACCTGCGCACCTCCTTCCTGGTCCCACGCTAGCGGTGCCGCGGCAGCTGTCCTTGACCGTGCACCGGCGCGGCGGGGATGCTGCAGCGGTGAGCGGCACGACATACCACCTGGCCCCCGAGCGGGGCTGGCTCAACGACCCCAACGGCATGGTGCGGCGCGCCGGGCGGTGGCACGTCTTCTTCCAGCACAACCCCGCAGGGCCGGTCCACGACGCGATCGCGTGGGGCCACGCCAGCAGCGGGGACCTCGCGCGCTGGGACCTGCACCCGGTCGCCTTCGGCCCGACGCCAGGGGGCCCCGACGCGTTCGGCTGCTGGTCGGGCTGCTGGCTGCCGGGGGAGAAGCCGGCGGTCGCCTACTCGGGCATCGCCGACGAGGCGCCGCACAGCACCGTCTGCGTCCGGGAGGGCAGCGAGGACCTGCTCACCTGGTCAGCGCCGCGCGTGGTGGCGCGCACGCCGCCGGAGGTGGAGGTGATGCGCGACCCGTTCGTCCTCGAGCACCGCGGTCGTCGCCTGGCGATCCAGGGCGCCGGTCTGCCCGGCGGCGAGCCGGCGATCCTCCTGCATGACGTGGGCTCGCCGTCGCGGTGGGACTACCTCGGTGTGTGGTTGCGGGGGCACGAGGGCGTGCTGGCCGCCGCCGGTCCCGCGGACGTGTGGGAGTGCCCGCAGCTGGTGCCGGTCGAGGACCGATGGGTGCTGCTCCTGTCCCTGCACGACCGCGGCGTCCTCGGGTCGGTCGTGGCCTGCGTCGGCGACCTGGTCGAGGAGGACGGGCAGCCGCGGTTCGTGCCGGAGCGCGTCGACCTGCTCGACGGGGGCAACTGCTTCTACGCTCCCCAGGCGGCGCTCGACGGGCAGGCTGCGCCGTGGGTGATGGGCTGGGCGAGGGAGGACGCGCAGGACCCAGCGGTGCGGGACCGGGCGGGCTGCATGACGCTGCCGCGACGGCTGGTCCTGCACGAGGGGCGGCCCGTGCTCGTCCTCGACCAGGGCGCCGCGGCCGTGCTCTGCGGCGGGGCGCCGAGCCCGGTGGAGGAGGCGGAGAAGGTGCTCCGCGGAGCAATCGTGGTCACCGTCGGTGCCTCGGCAGCCGTCCTCGCGCACCCGGAGCTGGGCGAGGTCGAGCTGACTGCCGGAAGCCAGGTATGGGTGGACGCGGACCTCGTGGAGGTCTACCCGGGCGACGGCTCGAGGGCCTCGACCTGGCGGGACGACCGGCCGTGGACGCTGCGGTCGGCGCCGCGCACCGCCGTGGCCGAGACGGTCGGGCCCCGACCGGGGTGAGCTGGCCACCGGGCGCCGCTGCCGGGCAGGTCGTCCACGTCGCAACCGCAAGGAGCCCAGGATCATCCGGGGTGTGCCTGCCGCCAGTGCTCCTCGCGGCCCGCGGCCGTCGTGAGGTCGACCTCGTTGCCCTCGGGGTCGGCCACCGTCCACCAGATCGGCCCGGCGTCGTGCACGACCGTGCCGCCGGCGGCCAACGCCGCCTCGAGCCGTTCGTGCAGGAGGTCGTCGGGCAGGAAGACGTCGACGTGGATCCGGTTGCGCTGGGCGCGCCGCGCCGTCTCCGAGACGTCCAGGTCCTGGAGGAAGACGGTCGTGTTGAGCTGGCGCGGGTCGACGAGATCGGTCACCCCGGTGCGCGGGTCCTGCTCGTAGCCCAGGGCCGCCCGCCAGAACGCCCGCGCGGCCGGCACGTCCACCGCGTCGATGCCGACCTGGACGAACCGGGCGAGGGCGGGGTCGGAGACCAGACCCAGGCCCCGGGCGGCCAGCTGCACCCGGGCCGCGAGCGCCTCATACCGCCCGTCGGTCTCCCAGGCGTCCTTGGCGGTGGCGACCGTGACCAGCCCTGGTCGTACGTCGACGTTGAGCGGCAGGCCGGCGTCGTCGGCGAGCGCGGCGGCGGCGGTGACGAGCCCGGCCGCCTCGCCGGCGGCGGTGGTGGGGTAGCAGGCGAGGGCCGCGAAGACCAGCCGCCAGTCCTCGGTCCCGGGCGCCTGCCAGGGCTGCTCCGGCCAGTCCTCCAGCTCCAGCAGGTCCACCTCGTTGCCCTCGGCGTCGGCGACGGTGGCGTAGAAGCCGTGCGGCACCACCCGCGCGCCGCGAGCCTGCACCGTGGCCAGGACGGCCTCGGCCACCGGGCGCGGGGTGACGGCGTCGAGGTGCAGCCGGTTGCGCAGCGGTCGCGGACCCTCGGTGCCCAGGTCCTGGAACCAGATCGGCGGGTGGCGCCGTGCCGGGTCCACCAGGTCCTCGTCACCGACCCTCGCGTAGCCCAGCACCGTCTCCCAGAACGGGCTCACCGCGGCCTGGTCGAGCACGTCGAAGGTCAGCTGGACGTCCTGGAGCCCGGCCGGGTCGGCCGCCAGCCCCAGCTCGGCCGCCAGCGCGGAGACCTCCCGGGCGGTGGCCAGGTGGTCCGTCGTCCACCCGTCGTCCTCGGGGGTGAGGGGTATGCGGACACGCACCCCTCGCGCGCGCACGTCCAGGTCGAGCGGGGTCACGGTCCGGTCGGCGAGCTCGAGCACGCGCCCGGCGAGGGTGGCGCCCCGCGCGTGCGAGTCCGTGAGGAACCAGGCGGCAGCGCCCGTGCCCAGGACCCTCCAGTCGTCTGCGCCCTCCGACTGCTGCAGCTCGCGGGCGGTCAGGCTCTTCGGCGGATCGACCATGAGGACAGCATGGCAGCCGACGCGGACGGAGGTTGTCCTCAGCCGCCCGCGGTCATCCCCCAGGCCTGCGCCAGCAGCCGGAAGGAGCGGCGGCGCAGCTCGGGGTCGTAGGCGTAGGTCGTCAGGATCAGTTCGTCGAGCTCGTGCTCGGCGGCGAACTCCTCGAGCCGCTCGGCGACCAGCTCCGGCGGGCCGACCGCCCGGACGGCCTGGTGCGCGCCGGCCAGGGCGAGCAGCTGCTCGGGGACGGCGTCGGCCAGCGACTCCACCGGCGGGTCGAGCGGCCCGGGCTGCCCGCTGCGGATGCGGATCGCCATCAGCTGGGCGGTGGTGAACAGGTGGTCGGCCTCCTCCTGGGTGGGTGCGACCAGCACGTTGACGCCGGCCATCACGGTGGGCCGGTCCACCTGCGCGGTCTGCGCGTCGGCGCGGAACCGGTCGCGGTAGACCAGCAGCGCCTCGCGGATCTGGTCCGGCGCGAAGTGCGAGGCGAAGCTGAACGGCAGCCCGAGCGCGGCCGCGACCTGGGCCCCGCCCGTGGAGGAGCCGAGCATCCACAACGGCACGTGCGTGCCCTCCCCGGGGAGGGCACGCACGACGCCGCGGCCGTGCGGCAGGCTCGGCGTGTCGCCCAGGTAGTCGCGCAGCGCGGCCACCTCGGAGGCGAAGTCCTGGAGCTGCCCGCTCGACCTGGCGAGCGCGGCGGCGGTCATCGGATCGGTGCCGGGCGCCCGGCCGAGCCCGAGGTCGAAGCGGTCGCCGTGGAGGGTGGCGAGGGTGCCGTAGTACTCGGCGACCATGAGCGGGGAGTGGTTGGGCAGCATGACGCCGCCGGCGCCCAGACGGATGCGGTCGGTGTGGTGCGCCATGTGTCCCAGGAGCAGCGCGGTCGCCGAGGACATGAAGGTCTCCGAGCCGTGGTGCTCGGCCATCCAGTAGCGGTGGTAGCCCAGCCGGTCCACCTCCTGGGCCAGCCTCGTCGACTCCTGCAGCGCCTGCTGCGGCGTCATGCCCTGCGAGCGGGGCGCGAGGTCGAGGACGGACAGGGGCACGCGACGGGTGGGGATGGGCATGTCTGCGGCAACGTCCGGGGAGGGCCCGGTATGCCGTCGCGCCCGCGTCCCGGGGACCGGGTTCCGGTATCTGGCCGGTGGCAAGGTGCTCCTCTTCTCAGGGGCGTCCTCCAGGGACGGGGTTCGTCCCCGTGACCCGGCCCAGGGGGTCGGGCGGAGCGACAGGGAGCAGGAGACATGGGTGATGTCCAGGGTATGGAGGTCGCGCGCCGCTCGGCGTCGGCGAGGGAGCTCTACCGAGGGTGCCGGGGGTCCGACGTGATCGCCCTGCAGCGACGGATGGCCGGGCTGGGCTACTGGTGCGGGCGGCGGACGGCGACTTCGGCGAGCTGACGCAGCAGGCGGTGTGGGCCGTGCAGAAGCACAACGGCCTGGAGCGCGACGCGGTCGTCGGGCCGATCACGCGCGCGGCGCTCGACGCGGGAAGCGTGCCGGCACCGGTGGGCGGTTCCGGCTCACGCGTCGAGGTGCACCTGGCCGCGCAGCTGCTCCTCGTCGTGCGCGGCGGCCGGACCCGGCGGGTGCTGAGCACGAGCACCGGCAGCGGTGAGTACTACTGGCTCGACGGACGCCGCTACCGCGCGACGACACCGACCGGCTCGTGGCGGGTCTACTCGACGTGGTCGCAGGGATGGCAGTCCGGACCGCTGGGACCGATGTGGCGGCCGATGTACTACGACGGAGGCTTCGCCGTCCACGGCTCGAGCTCCATACCCCCGTGGCCGGCGTCGCACGGGTGCAGCCGGCTGTCGACGCGGGCGATGGACATGCTCTGGAGCACGGGCTATCTGCAGCTCGGCACGAGGGTCGGCGTGGTGGACGCCTGAGGTCCCCCTCGGCACGGCGGTGTCCGGCACAATGGGGCATGGACCGGACCCGGATCGCCGTCCCCCTCCTCGGGGTGTTCGCCGCCGTGCTGCTGTCCGGGTGCATCGCGGGGGAGGTGCCCGAGCGCGGGGGCGGGATCGGCGTCTCCGTCGACGCCCAGGAGCGGGCGGTCGTCGTCGTGCACGCCTGCGAGCCCGCGCCGCTGACGGTGAGCCTGGCGCTCGGACGCGAGGGCCTCGCGCCCGGGGAGACGAACGAGGCGGTCGGCGCCTGGACCGCGTCGGCGCCGGTGGCGGCCACCACCGAGCTGGCGCTGCACGACCCTGGTGCTGGGTGGGAGGGCGACCCCGTGGAGCTGCTGGGGGCGCGCTCCTACGTCGCCGACGGTTCCGTAGGCGGGCAGGGGTCGCTGGGGACGGTGGCCTTCCGCTACGCGGACCTGGCGAGGATGGAGCCGGGGAGCGTCTACGTCAACGGGACCGACCCGGACGCGGTCGAGATGGTCCGGCTGAGCGTCGAGGAGTTCGCGTCGCGGGCGTGCCCGTCCTGACCGACGCGGTCGGTGGCACCCCTAGCGCTGCGCGTTCAGGTACTCCTGCAGGGCGGTGACGGTGCGGTCGTTCAGGCCGCCCGAGCCGTCCCGGCTGATCCCCAGGAAGTCCTGGAGAGCGGCCTGGGAGCGCGGCCCCCAGTCGCCGTCGATCGACGTCCCGACCGTGCGCTGCAGCGTCTTGCGCGTGTGGGCGTCCCAGCGACCGGTGGCGGTGACCCGCAGGTAGACCTGCAGCGCGCTCACCGTGGTGGGGTCCAGCTGCCCGGTCTCGTTCAGCCGGGAGTACTGCCGCAGCAGCCCGAGGGATTCCTTCACCTTCAGGACGCGCAGCGCCGAGGCGTCGACCTTGTCACGGAAGGCGGAGCTGGTCTGCGCCCGGGCCAGGACCGCGTCCACCATGGCCGGCACGTCGGAGGTGCTGCCGGTGAGCACGACGTCCCCGCCGGCGTCGATGAAGTCGACCGCACGGGTCCCCGGGCTCCAGGCCTGCACCTGTGCCGCGTTGCCGAGGTCGTCGCTGATGACCATCCCGTCGTAACCCATCTGCTCGCGCAGCAGCCCGGTGATGATGGTCCGCGAGAACGCTGCCGGGTGGTCGGGATCGATCTGGGAGTAGTAGGCGGTCGAGACCATCACCGACTCGGTCCCGTGCGCGACCGCCGCGCGGAACGGGTCGAGGTATGACGAGCTGGTCGTCGTCCTGGAGTCGACGACGCCGGAGTGGGTGTCGGTGTTGTAGCGCACCCGACCCAGCGTGGGGAAGTGCTTGACGGTCGCCCCCACGTTGCGCGACTCCATACCCTCCAGGAAGGCGAGCCCCTTGTCGGTGACCCGGCCGGAGCTGTGGCCGTACTCGCGGTCGTACTGCCCGATCGGCTCGTTGTACGGGGCCCATGCTGCGGTGACCTTGTCCAGGACCGGCGCCAGGTTGAGGTTCACCCCGGCGCCGCGCAGCTGGGCCGACCACGTCGCGGCGCGCGACCGCAGGGTCGATCTGCTCCACGTGCCCTGGGTGAGGGCGGTCGGGATGCGGGAGATGCCGGGCCCCGAGAGCACCTGGACGTAGCCGCCCTCCTGGTCGGTGGCGACGAGCAGGGCGGTGTTGTCGGTGCGGCTCACCGTGGAGAGCCGCTGCAGCCGGTCGGCGAGGTGGCGGGTGTCGATGAGCCCGTCGCTGCTGCGGCCGCTGAGGTAGGCGTTGCCGACGTGGTGGTCGGTGATCGCCCGGACGGTCCCGGAGGTGGCGCCGGTGGCCGGGGAGGCCACCATGAACAGCTGGCCCACCCGTTGCTCCAGGCTCATCCCGGCCAGGGCCTCCGACGCGCTCCGGTCGGTGACGCCGGACGCTGACCGGGACGCGGGGACGGAGGCCGGCCGGGTGGCGGCCGGCTGGACGGCCGCCGACGTGACGGCTGCTGACGTGATGGCTGCTGACGTGATGGGCGGTGCGGCCGGGCACAGCAGGCCGGCCAGGAGGGTCGTGGTCGCGATCAGCTTGAACATCCGGGGTGCTCCTGCCTCGTGGGTCGTGGATCAGCAGGCTCCCCGTGAAGCGCGAGGGGTCGTCGACCTTCTCCCTCAAGAGTAAGGACGTGACGGGCGGTGGCGCAGGTTGCGGGGGTGCTCGCGGGTCCGGCGTCAGTTGTCGTAGAGGCGGTTCTTGGAGGCGAGGACCCGCAGCGGCGCTGCCGGCCCGGCGACGGTGGCTGAGCTGGGGATGGTGGTCCACTCACCGCCGTCCACGCTGACCTCGCCGCCGTACTCGACGGTGATGTGGGGCGACACCTCGGCTGACCGCTCGTAGGTGTGCGTGACGTCGCCGTCGGGGTAGCCGCCGCCGAGGCTCGTCGTCGGACCGATGCTCGAGCCGTCGCCGGTGACGTAGGTCGCCCCGATGAGGGTGGGGCGGATGCGCACCTCGTGGCCGACGAGGGTGGTGGTGTCGACCTCGTCGGGCTCGAAGCCGGCTGCAGGCCAGTCCAGCTGGAAGTAGACCGGCAGGTTGACCAGCGTCGACCCGTCCGGCGGCTGGATCACGGCCCGCGGGAGCGCGAAGTCGGTGCGGTGGAACTGCTCGACGATCATCGCCTCGGTGAGCTCGACCGCGGGCGAGCCGGAGGCGGCAGGGACGGAGTCGGTCCAGCAGGTGCGGCCGATCTCGGACCAGTCGCCGGGTGAGCTGCCGTCAGGCTCGGCCGTGCGGCGATAGATGATGGAGTACGGCCCGCTGGAGTCGGGGACATTCTCGAGGCAGAAGTTCACGGAGGCGTCGCAGATCTCCAGCCGTGGCTGCTCAGGTGAGTTCGGTGCGCAGTTGATCACTGCGACGTACTGGTAGATGGAGGTAGGGATCTCCGCGCTCGAGCCGGGTGGGTAGGTCTGCGCGAGTGCGGTGGTCTTGTCCTGCGTAAAGCCGGTGTAGATGCCATCGCCGTCACCGATGTCAGAGAAGAAGTCGTCGTCTCCTGGATCATCTGGGGGAGGGTCCGTGACGCCTGACATCGTCAGCGAGAGCGCTAATAGGATCGCGATGCTCATGCCTTGGCCTGCACAGCAGAGACTCTCCATGCGGAGTCCCATTCCAGCGTGAAGTAGGCCGTACCCGAGGTGGATCCATCCACGACCGCCACTTGCACTGTGGCTAAGAGGCTCGACATGGTGGCGCTCTCCACGTCGTACTCCAGGGGGTCAGAGCTGCCTGATGTGGCGCTTTCCTCAAAGTTTCGGCAGGACTCGCATTCTTCGGTCGCCAAGCGCTGGAGCTCGCTGGCGTCTCTCGAAGCGCGGGCCGCGTTAAGTGTGTTCAGGTAGTACTCTACGAACGCCTCCGCTCCCGCTTCAGTCTGTTCCGTCGCCTCCTCCGGCATCTGCGGCGGGCCGTCGGCCTCGGGCTCCTCAGTCTCGGCAGCGTCCGTGGGCGGGGCCTCGCTCGTCGCCTCGCTCTTGTCCGGCGTGGACGTCGTCAGCGCGTCCTCGCTGGATGGCGGCGGGCTCGGCTCGGGCGTCTGGCTGCAGCCGGACAGCACGGCCAGGCACAGGCCGACGGCGACGATGGCGGATCGCTTCACTACATACCCCTCACGGCGCGGCGCCCGCGTGTCATCAGCGGGGCATCGGTCGCCGTCCAGTGTGCCCGACGGATCGTCAAGTTTCGGTTGTCCACAGGTAAAAACTTGGTAAGGATCGGCCGGTCGGCACGCCCGTGAGCGCTGCCTCGTCACGCCAGCAGCAGGGCCCGGTAGCGCCCGACCTCCGGCTTGACGTCGCTGAGCAAGCGGAACAGCGCGGCCCGCAGCATGGCCTGCCGCTGCTTGCCGCTGGTCCACCCAGCCAGCACGTCGGGGTCGGCACCGAGCCACAGGACCGCGTCCAGGACCACCACCGCTTCGGCCCACAGCGACGGACGCCAGCAGGGCGCGACGTCGATCACCACCGGCAGCCCCGCGGAGTCGAGCAGGACGTTGCCGGCGAGGTCGCCGTGCACGAGCTGGTCCGGGCCGAGGTCGGCTACCTCCCACTCCGCCGCGAGGTCACGGCCGAGGACGCCCAGGGGTGGCTCCGGCCCGAAGGTCGCCTGCTCGGCGCGGGACCACCGGTCCTCCCGGGCGGCGAGCGCCGTCGGCCTTGATGCGACCACGCCCGCAAGGTGCGCGTGCAGCAGGCGGGCGGTGGCTAGCAGGACGTCCAGGTCCCGGCACGGCCGGGCGTCGGGCTCGGAGCGGCTCGCTCCCCATCCGTCGACGACCCAGCGCAGGTCGCGCGACGGGATCGGCATGGCGATCCGCAGCGACCTCGGCTCCTCGTGGTCCAGCCGGGCCGCGAGGCGGGCGAGGACCGGGTTGAGCCAGGCCGCGGTCGCCGCGTCCCGCCCGGGCGAGAGCACGAGGTCACCGGCGCGGACGCTGTGTCCACGGCCCCCGTCGACCGGCACAGGATCCGCCGGCACCGCGAACAGGTCGAAGATCTCGGGCGGGGGGCGCACGGCGTCACGCTGCTGGAGGGGGTACGCCACGGTCAGCCGCTCACCTCGGCCGTGGAGACCTTCCGGTCCTCGGCCAGCGAGATCGTCAGCGCCTCCGCCGTGGCGATCGAGGTCAGCGCCGCCTGCCCGTCCGTCAGCCCCGCCAGCGCGCGCTCCGGCTCCAGCCGACCGGCGACGACGTCCTCGAACCACTCGAGCTCCTCGCGCATGATCCGCCGCAGCCAGCCCGGCGGCCGCGCCCCGGGCGCCCCGTAGGTGACGCCTCCGCCGCCGGAGGCTGCGGCATACTCCTCGCGCCGCTCGGCGTCCTCCGCCCAGCTGCTGTGCAGGGGCCAGGTGGTGGTCCCGCGCTCGGTGCGCATCGTGACGCCCACGTCCTGCAGGTCCACCCGGATCGCGCCGAGCGTCCCCTGGAAGGTCACGTGATGCTCGGGCCAGCGGTACGCCGACCCCCACTGCAGCTGCGAGCGGCTCCCGTCCTCGTGCTCGAGCACGGCCAGCAGCACGTCGTCCTCGTCGCCGTGCCCGGCGCCCCGGTGCGCGAGGTTCCCGCCGGACATCACCACGCGCTCGGCCGCGCCCATCACCGCCAGGACCAGGTCCAGCTCGTGGATGTGGTGGAAGAGGTGGCCGCCGGAGCGCTCGCGCATCTTCTTCCAGCTCACCTGCTCCGCCGGCGGCTCCCACCCCGTGCGCGCGGCCTGCGCGACGAGCAGCCGCCCGATCTCGCCGTCCGCGATCCGGCGACGGGCCTCGCGCACCCCGTGCATGAACTGCGTCACGTGCCCCGCCATGAACGTCACGCCCGCGGTCCGC
The DNA here is from genome assembly GCF_003351765.1 of Ornithinimicrobium avium. Lineage (NCBI taxonomy): Bacteria > Bacillati > Actinomycetota > Actinomycetes > Micrococcales > Ornithinimicrobiaceae > Ornithinimicrobium > Ornithinimicrobium avium. The sequence continues at coordinate 1,358,204 of NZ_CP031229.1, read as the reverse complement.
GCCGCCCCCACCATCGACGCCGCGTCGGCGTAGGACAGCGCGACCGGCTTCTCGCAGAACACGTGCTTGCCCGCCGCCGCCGCGGCCAGCGCCGGCTCGACGTGCACGTCGTTGGGGCTGGCGACGATCACCGCCTCGACGTCGTCCGCGATGCACACCTCCAGCGCGTCGGCCGCCACCTGTGCCCCGACCTCCTGCGCGAGCGGTATGGCGTGCTCCGGGGAGTACACGCGCGTCACCGCTCCCTCGGGCAGGGCTGCGGCGACGCGCGCCAGCTCCGCCCCGAAGTAGCCGGTGCCGACGATCCCGTAGCGCATGAGGTTGATGCTACGGCTGGGCCGCCGCCGGGTCCCTGCACGGACGACCTGGGCAGGGCTAGGGCCGCGAGTAAAGACTTGGTAAGGACTTGCCGGTAGCCGTTGCCGTGGTCGACCAGCCTCGCCTAGCGTCATCGCCAGACATCAAACGTCTGATGTCTTATATCGAGAGGATCCCCGAGCTCATGACCCGCACGTCGACGACGACCCGCACCCGCGCCCTGCGTCTGCTGGCGGCCGCAGGCGCCCTGTCGCTCCTGTTCCCGGCCGCCGCCAGCGCGGCGCATCTGGAGCCTCACCCCGACTACGACGCCACCCCCTTCTGGGCAGGCAACCCGACCTACACCGAGCAGGACCTCGCGGTCCCCGGCGTGGGCGGGTTCCCGAACTACCGCATCCCGGCGCTGACCGTGACCAACGACGGCACGCTGCTCGCGTCCTACGACGGACGCCCGACCGGCGGCGACGCACCCGGGCCCAACTCCATACTCCAGCGGGTGTCGCGCGACGGCGGCCAGACCTGGCAGGAGCAGACGGTCGTCCACGGCGGGGTGCCGGGCGCGGAGAAGGTCGGCTACTCCGACCCCAGCTACATCGTCGACCGGGAGACCGGACACATCTTCAACTTCCACGTGAAGTCCTACGACCAAGGCTTCGCCGGCTCGCGCCCCGGTGTCGACCCCGACGACCGCAACGTGCTGCACGCCGAGGTCAGCGTGTCCGTCGACGGCGGCACGACGTGGGAGCACCAGGTGATCACCGCCGACATCACGCCCGACCTGTCGTGGCGCTCACGCTTCGCAGCCAGCGGCCAGGGCATCCAGCTCAAGTACGGCCCGCATGCCGGCCGCCTGATCCAGCAGTACACGATCATCAACGGTGCGGGCACCTTCCAGGCGGTCTCCGTCTACTCCGACGACCACGGGCAGACCTGGCAGGCGGGGGAGCCGGTCGGCACCGGCATGGATGAGAACAAGACCGTCGAGCTCTCCGACGGCCGCGTCATGCTCAACTCGCGCGACTCGGCGGGGTCGAAGTTCCGCAAGGTCGCGATCAGCGAGGACGGCGGTGTCACCTACGGCGAGGTCCGGATCGACACCGAGCTGCCGGACCCCACCAACAACGCTTCGATCGTCCGCGCCTTCCCCAACGCCGACGAGGACAGCGCACGCGCCAAGGTCCTGCTCTTCTCCAACGCCGACAGCCAGAGCGGCCGCACCAACGGCACGGTCCGCGCCAGCTGCGACGACGGCGAGAACTGGCCCATCGCCAAGGCGTTCGCACCGGGCGCGGCGACCGCATACTCCACGCTGGCCACCCTGCCGGACGGCAACGTCGGCCTCCTCTACGAGCCGGGCCACTCGAGCATCAGGTTTGCAGAGTTCAACCTCGCGTGGCTCGAGGGCCTGTGCGCACCGCTCGTTGCCGAGGAGCTGAGCATCGAGCGTGGGACCGCCGCGACCTCCACGGTGGTGGTGACCAACCAGCTCGGCCCGGTGATCAAGGACGCGACGGTCGTCGCCGACGCCCCGCAGGGCTGGACGGTCGAGATCTCCGAGGTGCCCAGGCGTCTGACGCCGGGCCGCAGCGCCGAGCTCTCGGTAGACGTCGACGTGCCGGCGAGCGCCAGCGGAGGGACCTACCGCATCCCGCTCACCCTCACCGACTCATCCGGGCGCAGCTCGCAGGGCACCCTCGTCGCCGTGGTGCCCAAGAGCGCGGACGAGGTCGACGGGCGGATCAGCGTGACGGGGGGAACGGTCCTGCATCCCAAGACCGAGCCGTATGTCGTGGGTGACCGCATCTCCTTCCACTACCGCGTCACCAACCTCAGCGACGCCGCGACCACGGTCGTCCCCAGCGGCAACCTGCGCGACCTCGACCCTGCGGTCGACTCCCGCAACTGCCGCTGGCGCAACCTGCCGGCCCACGACGCCTACAACTGCAACTTCCCCTACCACGTGGTGACGGCGGAGGACCTGGAAGCTGGATCGTTCACGCCGAGGACGACGTGGACCTCCACCTCCGGGGAGGACGTGACCGCCGTCGCGCTCGACGGGCCGGCGGTGCAGCTGCCCTGACGCGATGGTGCGCCACTGAGTGTCCCGCGAGAGAGCGTCCCGTGGGAGTGCTGCGCCGTGCAGCACTCTCACGGGACGCTCTTGTGGAGCACGAGCGGGCCAACCGTGTCGCCGGTCGGGGGAGGGGCTAGCGCAGCGCCTCCCGGCGGGCCAGCAGCACTGCGCCGACGAGCTCGGCACGGATGCCGAGGGCGGCGGGCACGACCTCGAGGTTGCGGGCGATGGCGGGCTGGGCCAGCTGGTCGATGGCACCGCGGACGCCCTTGACGAAGGCGTCGGCGTGGCCGCTGCCGAGGACCCCGCCGGTGACGACGAGGGCAGGGTTGAGCGCGTTGCAGATGGGCGCGAGGATGGCGCCGACGGCGCGGCCGCCGTCGGTGACCACGCGGTCCACGACCGGGTCGCCGACGCTGGGGGAGCTGAGCGACTCCGGGCCGTAGGGAGCGGGCAGCTCGGCGGCCAGGCCGTCCACGCCGGCCACGGTCTCCATGCAGCCCCGGTTGCCGCACCGGCAGCGGGCCGTGGCGTCCTGGAGGCGGGTGTGGCCGATCTCGCCGGCCAGGCCGTCGGCGCCGCGGTGGATCCGGCCGCCCAGCACCACGGCGGCGCCCACGCCGTGCGAGGCCTTGACGAAGATGAAGTCCTCCACGCCGACCGCCGCCCCGGCGAGCATCTCGCCGTAGGCGCCCAGCACCGTGTCGTTGAACGTCGGCACCGGCATCCCCAGCAGCTCGGACAGCGCCTTGGCCGGTTGCATGATCTTGCCGTTGCCCAGCAGGGAGGGGATCTGCACGACCCCCTCGACGCTCATCGGGCCGGGCATCCCGGCGGCCGTCTGCACCACGCCGGAGAGGTCGGTGCCCTCCTCGGCGAGCAGCTCGACGGCGACGTCGCGCGCCTGGCGCAGCACGCGCAGCGGATCCTCGTCCACGCTCGCGTCCACGGTGCGCTCGCGCAGGATCTGCCCCGAGGGCGCACCCACCGCGACCCCCAGGTGGTTGTGCCCGAAGTCCAGCCCCAGGAGCAGCCCCTGCGGGTCGGCCCTGCGGAGCAGCTGCGCCGGACGCCCCCGACCGCCCGCGCTGGGCCGGCTCTCGGCCACCACGCCCTCCTCGACCAGGCGCGCCACCGCGTCGGCCACGGTGCTGCGCGAGAGCCCGGTCAGCTCGGCGACCTGCTGGCGCGTCAGCTGCGTCTTTTCATCCAACATCCGGAGGATATCGGCCTCGCTTCCGCGGCCACGCCGCGCGGACAGCGCAAGTGGCGCCTCCGCAGGCCGGTCTTTTTCCATGAACCGGAAGATAACACATCGATAACCGTCGTTGACAGGCTTAATTCATCCGGTTAGCGTCAGCCCTGACTCCTCGACCGGCAGCCCTGTCGGTCACGACAAGGACGTGGAAGGGAAGTGCCATGAAGCGCAGGACGACGACACGTCGCAGCTCGCTGCTGGTCGCTCTCGTCGCCACGGGGAGCCTCGTGCTCTCCGCGTGCGGCGGCGGTGGTGACGGCGGGAGCACCGACGGCGAGGGCGGCACCGCAGCCGCAGGTGGCGGCGACGCCAGCGAGGTCCAGGTCATGACCTGGTGGGCCCAGGGCTCGGAGAAGGCCGGACTGGAGGCGCTCGTCGAGGTCTTCAACGAGCAGCACCCGGACACCGAGTTCGTCAACGCCGCGCTCGCCGGCGGCGCCGGCTCGCAGGCCAAGCAGAAGCTGCAGGCCGACCTGCAGGCCGGCAACCCGCCGGACAGCTTCCAGGCGCACGCCGGGGCCGAGCTGCAGGACTACATCGACGCCGGCCAGATCGAGGACGTCTCCGCGCTCTACGACGAGTTCGGCCTGACCGACGTCTTCCCCGACACGCTCATGGAGCGGCTGACCAACGACGGCAAGATCTACTCCATCCCGTCCAACATCCACCGCTCCAACGTGGTGTGGGTCAACCCGGCGGTCCTGGAGGAGGTCGGGATCGACCCGAGCACCCCGCCGGCCGACCTGGACGCCTGGATGGCCGACATGCAGAAGGTCGCGGACGCGGGCAAGACCCCGGTCTCCCTCGGCATGGACTGGACCCAGACCCAGCTGCTCGAGAACGTCCTGCTCGCCGAGCTGGGTGCCGAGGGCTACAACGGCCTGTGGAACGGCGACACCGACTGGGCCGGTGGCGAGGTGAACTCGGCGCTGACCAAGTTCGGCAAGATCGTCGAGTGGTCCAACGAGGACCGCGACGGCCTCGACTGGGAGCCGGCGCTGCAGAAGGTCATGGCCGGTGACGCCGCCTACAACGTGATGGGTGACTGGGCGGTCGCCGCCTACGACGCGCAGGAGATGACGGCGCCGGATGACTACGCCTACTGGCCGGTGCCCGGCACCGACGGTGTGTTCAACTTCCTGGCCGACTCCTTCACGATGCCGGTCGGCGCCGCCCACCCCGGCGGCACCAAGGCGTGGCTGGACACGATCTCCTCGGCCGAGGGCCAGCTGGCCTTCAACAAGGTCAAGGGCTCCATCCCGGCGCGCACCGACATCGAGGCCAGCGAGTTCCCGGCCTACCAGCAGTCGGCGATGGAGGACTTCTCCAGCGACACGATCGTCAGCTCGCTGGCGCACGGCGCCGCCGCCCCGGTCGCGGTGCTCACCGCCGTCAACCAGGCGGTCGTGAAGTTCAGCCAGGGCGCCTCGGACGTCGACACGCTCCAGAGCGAGCTGGTCAGCGCCACCGAGCCCCTCGCGGGCTGACCCCGCCCGGCCGGGCGCCCGACGCGACGTCGGGCGCCCGGCCGCGTGCACGGCATACGCTCAGACAGACCGAGGCACCCACGAAAGGTGAGCCGATGAGCACCAAGCTCAAGTCCTGGGGTCCGGGACTGCTCCTGATCAGCCCCTCGCTGGTCCTCATGGCCGTCTTCGTCTACGGCTTCATCGGCATCAGCTTCCAGCAGTCGATGACCGACAGCCACACCGCCGGGCAGGCCACCGGCAGGGCCCCGGTAAGCTTCGTGGGGCTGGCCAACTACTGGGCGCTGCTGCAGACCCCCGCCTTCCAGCACTCGCTGCGCAACCTGCTCGTCTTCACCGTCGTCTTCCTCCTGGGCACCCTGGTCATCGGCTTCTGCTGGGCCTGGGTGATGGACCGCCCGATCCGCGGGGAGGGCATCTTCCGCTCGGTCTACCTCTTCCCGATGGCGGTCAGCTTCGTCGCCTCCGGCGTGGTGTGGAAGTGGCTGCTCAACGCCAACCAGGGCGAGAGCGCCTCCGGCCTGAACCGGCTCTTCCAGATGCTCGGGCTGGACTTCCTCCAGAACTCCTGGTGGGCCGACGCGACCTGGGGCATCCTCGCCATCGCGCTGCCCGCGATCTGGCAGCTGTCCGGCTACGTCATGGCGCTCTTCCTCGCCGGGTTCCGCGGGATCCCCGAGGAGCTGCGCGAGGCAGCCCGGGTCGACGGTGCCACCGAGATGCAGCTCTACCGGCACGTGATCTTCCCCCAGCTCTCGCCGGTCGCGCTCTCCGCGCTGGTGATCATCGGCCACATGTCGCTGAAGTCCTTCGACCTCATCATGTCCATCGCCAACCAGTCGTCCTACTCGACCAAGGTCCCCGCGATCGACATGTACAACTACGCGACCGTCTACGACTACGCCAACTCGGCCGCCGTGGGGATCATCCTGCTGGTCCTCGTCGCGCTCGCCGTCGTGCCCTACCTCTGGTACGACGCCAGGACCCGCAAGGAGGGCCGATGACCAGCGTCACCGCCGAGCCCAGGACCGAGGAGGTCCTGGCGCCCAGGCCCGCCTCGCCCCGCCCGCGACGAGCAGGCTGGCGCACCTTCAGGTATGCGGTGCTCATCCTCTCCCTGCTGGTCGTCCTGATCCCGGTCTACGTGCTGTTCGTGACCAGCTTCAAGGGGATGGGCGACGCGACCCCGGCCCGGACCTGGTTCTTTCCCCGGACCTGGACCCTGGAGAACTGGGTCGAGGCGTGGACGGCGCTGTCGCCGGCGCTGCTGCGCACCTTCGCGATGGTCATCCCGGCCGCGGTCATCTCCTCGCTGCTGGGCTCGATGAACGGCTTCGTGCTCTCCCGGTGGCGCTTCCCGCACGCCAACCTGGTCTTCACGCTCATCCTCTTCGGGATGTTCATCCCCTACCAGGCGGTGATGATCCCGCTCGTCCAGCTGATGATCGACCTGGGCGTGCCCAACGGCATCCCCTCGCTGATCCTGCTGCACGTCGTCTACGGCATCCCGATCTGCACGCTGATCTTCCGCAACTACTACGAGACCGTGCCGATGGAGCTCATCGAGTCCGCCCGGGTGGACGGTGCCGGCCTGCTGCGCACCTACTTCTCGGTGGTGCTGCCGATCTCCATCCCCAGCTTCGTCGTCGTCCTGCTGTGGCAGTTCACCTCGGCGTGGAACGACTTCCTCTTCGCGATCTTCTTCTCCAGCGCCAGCAACGGGCCGGTGACGATGGCCCTGAACAACCTGGCCAACGGCGCGATGCTGTCCAACTACGGCGTCTCGATGGCCGGTGCGCTGATCGCCAGCCTGCCCACGCTGCTGGTCTACATCCTGCTCGGCCGCTACTTCGTGGGCGGACTGATGGCGGGCTCGGTCAAGGGCTGAGGCCCGGGCCCGGGCGCCCGCCCCGGGTCACGATCTGGCAACAACCCGCTCAGTACTATTGCACTGGCATCGGCCCGCTGCCATCATCAGTTCCGACTCGACGACGACTCACTGAGAGGGATCACATGTCCTCATCCACCACGCCGCGGCGCAGGGCCGCGGCTACCCTCACCATCGCCGCCGCGACGGCCCTCATCCTCGCCAGCTGCTCCGGCGGCGTCGGCGGCGACGGGGGCGGCAGCGACGAAGGTCCCATCAAGCTCGGCATGCTGGCCCCGTTCTCCGGCTCGGAGGCGGCGTTCGGCGACTACATGAAGAACGGCGCCCAGCTGGCGATCGACGAGATCAACGACGACGGCGGCGTCGACGGCCGTGACCTCGAGCTGGTCGTCGAGGACGACGCCTGCGACGCGACCGCCTCGGTCGCCGCTGCGCAGAAGCTGGTCACCGCGGGCGTGCTCGCCTCGGTCGGGGGCTACTGCTCCGGAGCGACGCTGCCGACCATCCCGGTCTTCAGCGACGCCGACATCCCGATGGTCATCCCGGCCGCCAACTCCAACGCGATCGTGGGCCAGGGCGCCTTCATGATCAACGGCACCGGCGCGCAGCAGGCGGAGGCGGGCATCAAGTTCGCCACCAAGCTCGGCGTGACCAAGGTCGCGGCGGTCAACGACCAGACCGACTACTCCAAGGACCTGGCGGACACCTTCATCGCCGACGCCGAGGAGGCAGGCGGCTTCGAGGTCGTCCTCGACGGGGCGGTCAACCCCGACGACAAGGACTTCTCCGCCAACGTCAAGGCGATCATCGACGCCGAGCCGGAGTTCGTCTACTGGACCGGCTACTACCAGGCCGGCGGCCTGCTGGTCCGCCAGCTGCGCGAGGCCGGCTACGAGGGCACCGTCCTGGTCGGTGACGGCACCGTCGACGCCCAGTTCGCGGAGATCGCCGGCGACGGCTTCACCGACGACGTGTTCGGCACCTTCACCAAGACGCCGGACATGCTCGAGGGCGCCGACGACTGGATCGCGGCCTACAAGGACGTCTCCGGCGGCGAGGCTCCCGGGCCCTACTCGATCCAGTCCTACGACGCCGTGCGTGTCGTCGCCGAGGGCATGAAGGACGCCGGCAGCACCGACGGCAAGGCCGTCAACGAGGCGATCGCCGCCATCGACGGCCTGGAGCTGTCCTCCGGCCCGCTGAAGTTCACCGAGGACCGCACCCTCTCCGGCGGTGGCTTCGTCATCGTCGAGGTGGGCCCCGAGGGCGACTTCGTCCTCCACGACGACCTGCAGGACTGACGCACTGCCCATCCGGGGCGCGGCGCACCTCGCCGCGCCCCGGAGGCACGCGCAACCCCAAGGAGCCCACGTGAGTCAACTCATCTGGAACGGCCTGTTCGTCGGCTCGTTCTACGCGCTCATCGCGCTCGGCTACAGCATGGTCTACGGCATCATCAAGCTGCTGAACTTCGCCCACGGCGACATCTACATGCTCGGCGCCTTCTTCTCCTTCGTCGTGCTCGGCGGCATGAGCGGCCTGCTCGGCATCGGCTCGATCCCGGTGCTGCTGCTCGTCATGCTCATCGCGATGCTGTTCACCGGCTTCATGGGCGTGTTCATCGAGCGCGTCGCCTACCGTCCGTTGCGCGGCAGCCCCCGGCTCTCGGTGCTCATCACCGCGGTGGGCGTCTCCTTCACCCTGGAGTACGCCGTCCGCCAGATCTTCGGCCCCAACCCCGAGGTCTTCCCGATCCGGCTCTCCGGCACCCCGATCACGATCCTGGGAGCCCGGATCACCCTGCCCCAGGTCGTGCTGATGATCGTCGCGGCGCTGCTGATGTTCGGCCTGCAGCGCTACATCATGCACACCCGCGAGGGCCGGGCGATGCGCGCCATCGCCCTGGACCAGACCGCCTCCCTGCTCATGGGGGTCAACGTCAACAAGGTCATCTCCCGCACCTTCTTCATCGGCTCCGCGCTCGCCGGCGCCGCCGGGGTGATGGCCGCGGCCTACTACGGCTCGATCGACTTCCTGATGGGCTTCGTCATCGGGCTCAAGGCGTTCACCGCCGCCGTCATCGGCGGCATCGGCAACATCTACGGCGCGATGCTCGGCGGCCTGGTGCTCGGCCTGCTCGAGTCCTTCGGCACCCACCTCTTCGGCGGCGAGTGGCGCGACGTCTTCGCCTTCGGCTTCCTCATCCTCTTCCTGACCTTCCGTCCCACGGGCATCCTGGGCGAGCGCGTCACCGAGAGGGTGTGACCCGATGACCACCGACAGCACCCGCCTGCACGCCCCGGCCCCGTTCATCGACCGGGCGCCGCAGCCCTCCGGGATCCTCGCGCCGAACACGTTCATGAAGACCCTCGGAGCGGTCTGCTTCGTCACGGCGCTCGTCCTGCCGTTCATCTCGGCGACGCCCTACCTCATCTCCATCCTCACCAGCGCCTTCATCTACATCGTGCTGGCGATGGGCCTCAACGTCGTCGTCGGCTACGCCGGCCTGCTCGACCTGGGCTACATCGCCTTCATGGCGGTCGGCGCCTACACCTCGGGCATCCTGACCACCCGGTTCGGCTTCTCGATGCTGGAGACGATCCCGTTCGTCGTGGTCGCCTGCATCATCGCCGGAGTCATCATCGGCGGGCCCACGCTTCGGCTGCGCACCGACTACCTGGCGATCGTCACCCTCGGCTTCGGCGAGATCGTGCGTATCACCGCCAACAACCTGACCGTGACCGGCGGACCGACCGGCATCCACGGCATACCCACGTGGTCGTTCTTCGGCTGGTCCTTCGCCGACGGCGTGACGATCGGCGGGCTCTACTTCAACTCCAAGATCCTCTTCTACTACTTCGTGCTGGTCGTCGGCGTCGGCGGCGCGGTCGTCGCGGCGGCGCGGCTGGGCAAGGGGAAGATGGGCCGGGCGTGGAAGTCGATCCGCGACGACGAGGACGTCTCCGAGGCGATGGGGATCAACGGCTACCGCACCAAGCTGATGGCCTACGTCATCGGCGCCATCTGGGGCGGTTTCGCCGGCACGCTCATGGGCGCGCACCTCACCGCGATCTCGCCCAACAGCTTCCTGTTCCTCTACTCCGCGCTGGTCCTGATGGCCGTCGTGCTCGGCGGCATGGCGTCCACGCCCGGTGTCATCATCGGTGCCCTCTTCGTCTCCCTGGCCCCCGAGTTCCTGCGGGAGTTCTCCGAATGGCGCTTCCTGCTCTTCGGCCTGCTCCTGGTGGTGACGATGGTCTTCCGGCCCAAGGGCATCTGGCCCGAGAACGCGGTGCTGCCGTTCCTGAAGAAACGGCAGGTCCCCGCCCACGAACCCGTCGGTGCGACCGGGCCCGTCGCCGAGCCGGAGGAGGCGTCATGACCCTGCTGCAGGTGGAGGACCTGGCGATCAGCTTCGGCGGGATCAAGGCCGTCGACGGCCTGTCGTTCTCGGTGTCGCAGGGCGAGATCGTCTCGGTGATCGGGCCCAACGGCGCCGGCAAGACCTCGGCGTTCAACTGCATCTCCGGGTTCTACCGGCCCAACCAGGGCAAGATCCACTTCGACGGTGAGTCGATCATCCGGCGCAAGCCGTCCTACATCACCCGCGCGGGGATGGCCCGGACCTTCCAGAACGTGCGCCTGTTCAAGGACATGGACGTGCTGGAGAACGTCAAGACCGGGATGCACTCCCGGCTGCGGCAGAACGTCCTCGACATCATGCTGCACACGCCGCGCTACCACCGCAGCGAGGCGGCCTGCACGCAGGACGCCCGCGGGTGGCTGGACTTCGTCGGCTTCCGCGCCGACGACGAGCTGCTGGTCACCCAGCTTCCCTACGGCGAGCAGCGCCGGGTGGAGATCGCCCGCGCGCTGGCCACGCAGCCCAAGCTGCTGCTCCTCGACGAGCCGGGCGCCGGGCTCAACCACTCCGAGAAGAACGAGCTCATGGAGCTGATCCGCAAGGTCCGCGACGCGGGCATCGGGATCGTGCTCATCGAGCACGACATGGGCCTGGTCATGCAGGTCTCCGAGCGGATCGTGGTGCTCAACCACGGCAGGGAGATCGCCGACGGCACCCCGGAGGAGATCAAGAACGACCCGGTGGTCATCGCAGCCTACCTGGGGGAGGAGGAGACGGTATGAGGCTCACCCTCGACTCGGTCGACCTGTTCTACCACCGCGTGCACGCGCTGCGCGAGCTCTCCCTCGTGGTCGAGGACGGCGAGATCGTCTCGCTCCTGGGCAACAACGGCGCCGGCAAGACCTCGACGCTCTCGCTCATCTCCGGGCTGGTCAAGGCCAGGTCGGGAGAGGTGACGTGGGGCGAGCACGACCTGACCAGGATGCGTCCCTGGGACATGGTCGGCGCCGGACTCATCCACGTGCCCGAGGGCCGGCGGATCTTCTCCACGATGAGCGTGCACGAGAACCTCCTGCTCGGCGGCTACCTCGTCGACGACGCCCAGCTCGTGCGCGACCGCACCGAGCACGCCTACGAGCTGATGCCGCGCCTGGCCGAGCGGCGCAACCAGCAGGGCGGCACGCTCTCCGGCGGCGAGCAGCAGATGCTGGCGGTCGGGCGTGCGCTGGTCAGCGGGCCCAAGCTGCTCCTGCTGGACGAGCCGTCCATGGGGCTGGCGCCGCTCGTCGTCAAGCAGGTGATGGAGGTCATCGAGGCGATCAACGCCGAGGGCACCACCGTCCTGCTCGTGGAGCAGAACGCCCGCGCCGCGCTCAAGATCGCCCACCGCGCCTACGTGCTGGAGTCCGGCCGGGTGACGATGGAGGGTCCGGCGTCCGAGCTGGCGCAGGACCCCAAGGTGATCGAGGCCTACCTGGGGGTGTGAGTCCCGCCGCGGGGCGGGCCCGTCGACGGAACCGGGGCAGTCGCCCCGTCTTGGTCGCCGGCTGGGGCGCCTCGTCGACGAAAGCCGTGCACTCGCCGCTCGGGTCCGCCTGTGTGATGTCCCTCTCGATGACGCCGCCGTGCCCGTTCTTCAAGCTCCCGGCGGATAGGATCGGCTTCGCCGGGTCGTCCCGGAATCCACCCTCGGGGAAAGCAGGGCAACGGTGCCTTCGTTCGTTTCGGTCGTGGCGACGCTGGTCGCCGGCAGCGTGGTCGTCGTCGGTGGAGGCGCGGTCTACGGCGCCATGAGAGACGTGCCCGGCGCGGACCGGGCGGTCGTCGTCGGGGTGGTCGACGGGGACACCCTCGACGTGCACTACGACGGGACGGACCACCGGATCCGGCTGCTCAACGTCGACACCCCCGAGACCAAGCACCCCGCCAAGGCGGTCGAGTGCCTCGGCCCGGAGGCCACCTCATACCTGGAGCGGGTGCTCGAGCCGGGCGACGAGGTGCGGCTGGAGTTCGACGTCGAGCTGCTCGACCGCTACGACCGTGAACTGGCCGGCGTCTTCGAGGATGACGTGCTGATCAACGCCGAGATCGCCCGGCACGGGCTGGGGGTGCCGGTGCTCTACGAGCCCAACGAGAAGTTCTACGACGAGGTGGTCGCCGCCTACGAGGAGGCGAAGAGGGCGGGGGAGGGGATGTTCAGCGCTGACCTGACCTGCACCTTCGAGGCGCGGACCCAGGGGTATGCCGCAGCCGTCGCCGCCCTCGAGGGGCAGCTCGACACGGACGAGCCGGCGGACGTCGGCAGGGAGGCGGCCGCGGCGGTCGCGGCCGGGTCGGCCCTGCTGGCGCTGATCGGGGGAGCCGACCCGGGCAGCCTGGAGGCCGCCGGCCTGACCGGGCCCGAGCTGGACGGCCTGCGCGCCGAGGTCACCGGGCTGCGTCGGCGGGCCCAGGACGTGGAGGCCTCGGCGGAGGAGAAGGTCGAGCGGCTGGCCGCCGAGAAGGCGGAGGCGGAGCGCAGGGCGAAGGAGAAGGCGGAGCGCAAGAAGCAGGTGGAGGCCGAGCGGAAGGCTGCCGAGGAGGCGGAGCGCCAGGCGGAGGCCGAGCGCCAGGCCGCCGCGGAGGCGGAGCGGAAGGCAGAGGCCGAGCGCCAGGCCGCCTCCGAGGCCGAGCGCGAGGCGCAGCAGGCGGCCGCCGAGGAGGAGGCCAGGCGACGCCAGCAGGAGCAGTCGCAGATCCAGCCGTTCGCGCCCCAGCCGCCGCCGGCACCGGCCCCCGCGCCGGCACCGGCCCCGGTCGCCGTCTGGTACCAGAACTGCACCGCCGCGAGGGCCGCCGGAGCGGCGCCCGTCTATGTCGGGCAGCCGGGCTACGGCAAGCACCTGGACCGGGACGGCGACGGCGTCGGCTGTGAATGAGAAGATGAATTCAGCAATTCGGTAGGACAAAGGCGCGACCCGGGAGAATCGATGCGCCGTGTTTTGCCTTCCTGCGACACAAGTCTGGTTATGCTCACCCCATGATCGGCGAGCGCCTGAAGGAATTGCGCACCTCACACAAGCTGTCGCTGCGCGACCTCGGGTCGGCGACCGGGCTCTCGGCCACGTTGCTCAGCCAGATCGAGCGTGGCGTGACCAACCCGAGCCTGAAGACGCTGCGCCTGCTTGCGGACCACTTCGGGCAGTCGATCTCGACCCTGTTCGAGAACGCACCCTCGATCGACGTCGCCCAGGTCACCAGGCCGGGGGAGCGCACGTCCATCGCCGCCGACGGGCTGGTCCACTACGAGCGGGTCACGCACGGCAACGGCAAGCTCGAGGTGCTGCACGGGCGGCTGCAGGTCGGGGAGGCCTCCAGCGAGGACCCGTGGAGCCACGAGGCGGTCGAGTGCGCCTACGTGCTCTCCGGGCAGCTGACCGTCGAGGTCGACGGCGAGGTCCACACGCTGGGCCCGGGGGAGGCGGTCACGCTGCTCTCGACCTCGCCGCACCGCTACGTCAACCGGGGCGAGGACGTCGCCGAGTACCTCCTGTCGGTCACCCCGCCGACCCCCTGACGGCGGGGGCCCAGGCGCGCCGACCCCAGCCGACCGCACCGTCCACCCTTGTGCAGGAATGCCGTGACACGCCGGTACGCCACCGTACCGGCGTGTCACGGCACCGCCGCACGAAGGCTCTCCAGAGGAGCCCACCCACGCCGGCGGTTCAGCCCAGCTCGTGCTCCAGCACCCGCTCCAGCAGCGGCAGCGGCGGCGAGCCGTGGGCGAGCAGCGCGTCGTGCAGCCGGCCCAGCGGCATGCCCGCCCCGAAGCGCTCCCGCAGCCGGTGGAACAGGTCGCGCCCGAGCACGTAGGTCGAGGGGTAGGTCGGGTTGTCGTGCCGGGTGTAGCGGTCCACCTCCCCGGTGGCCATCCGCCGGTCCATCCCGGTGCGCCCCATGAGCAGCGCGACCGCCTCCTCGTGGTCCGTCCGCCCGGTGTGCAGCCCCGTGTCGATGACCACCCGCAGTGCCCGCCACAGCCGGTTGCGCCGCGCGAAGAGCGCCTGCGGGCCACGTCCGAACGCGGTCTCCTCCAGCAGGTCCTCGACGTAGAGGCCCCAGCCCTCCACGAACAGCGGCATCCGGAAGAACCGCAGGAACGACTCCTCGTCGGTGCCGAGCTGGTGGTGCACCGACTGCAGGTGGTGGCCGGGGTAGGTCTCGTGCCCGACGATCGAGCGGACGAAGGTCGGGCAGTTCTCCCGCTCGTGCCCGGCCCGCCGCTCCGGCGTCGCGTGAGGGTCGACCGGCGTGATGAAGAACCGGCTCACGTGCTCGCGCGCATAGGCGGGCACCGTGCGCATCTCGCCCAGCGGCAGCCCCGCGCGCCGGAACTCCGGCAGCGGCTCCACCACGCACGCCTCCTCCGGCGGGACGGTGAGCAGGTCGTGCTCGAGGGTGATCCGGCGGGCCCGCTCCGTCTCGCTCCGGTATGCCGTGAGGAACTCCTGCGCCGGCGTCCGCTCCGCGCGCAGCGCGGCCACCTGCTCCTGCCAGGTCCGGCCGGGGTCGAGCTCGGCGGCCAGCTCGACCAGGCCCTCCTCGGCGGCGCGCACGCCGGCCCAGCCGTGCTCCCACAGCTCGTCCACGCCCAGGTCCAGGCAGTGGTAGTCGCGCAGCAGCCCGGTGAAGACCGCCTCCCCCACCGCCCAGGTGCCGCCGCCGGTGGACGCCAGGGTGCGGCTGTGCTCCAGGAGGTCCTCGACCGCCGCCGCCAGGGCGCGCAGCAGCAGCTCGGCGAGGGTATGCAGCCCGCCGGGCAGCCGCGGGGTCAGCGCGGCGAGGTCGGTGGTCACCATCGAGCGCAGCCCCTCCGCGGCCGGCACCGCCAGCTCGGCCCACAGCGGCGGGACGTCGGCGGCGTGCAGCTGCTCCCGCGCCCCGGCGAGGAACCCCGCGGCGGAGCGGAGCAGGTGGACGTAGGAGGCGGCATACCCCTCGTCGGGCAGCAGGTCGGGGCGGACGGCGGCGAGGGCGTCGCCGAGGGTCTCGACGTACCAGTAGGGGGCGCGCGCCCACGGGCGGGCGACGCGCAGCTCGACCAGGCGCACGGCGACCTCGGCGCCGACGCAGCGCTGCTCGAGCCAGGCTGGGGTGCCGGGCGCGGCGGTCGCCTCCCCGGACCAGGAGAGCAGGAGCGCCTCGAGGCCGGCGAGGTGCTCGGGGTCGGTGCGCGGCAGGTCCAGGGTGGGCGCGCCGGTGCGGGGGTCGAGGGCGCCGACGCGGCGGGCGGTGACCGGGTCGGCGGCGACGAGGGCCGCGGCGAGCTCATGCACGGGCGGCCTCCGCCAGGGTCGCGCGCAGGGGGGCCATGCCCATCGGCCCGAGGGAGAGGGCCTGCGCGTGGAAGGCGTGCTCGTCGAGCCCGCGGGTGAGCGCGGCCTCGCGGGCGTCCTCCCAGAGCCGCGCGCCCAGGGCGAAGGCGAGCGCCTGGCCGGGCCAGCCGAGGTAGCGCACGACCTCGAAACGCGCGGTCTCCTCGTCGCAGCCGGCCGCCTGCGTCAGCACCTCGACGCCGACGCCGGGCTCCCAGCGGGTGGCCTGCGTGAAGGGGTTCGCGGGGACGGGCAGGTCCAGGTGCAGCCCCATGTCGACGACGATCCGGGCCGCGCGCCACCGCTGGGCCAGGACGGTCCCGAGCTGCTCCGCGGGGTCCTCGAGCAGTCCCCACGCCCCGGCGCGGCCCTCCACGTAGTGCGCCCAGCCCTCGGCGTGGCCGTGCACGTGGCACAGGTGGCGCTGCCAGGGGTGCAACGTCGTCGTGGCGGCGGTCACCGCGTGCTGGAGGTGGTGGCCGGGCACGCCCTCGTGCAGCACCGTGCTGACCTCGCGCCAGACCGGCACGCGCTGCGCACCGGTCGGGGTGGACCAGACCACGCGCCCGGGCCGGGTCCCTGCGGGGTCGGGCGGGGAGTAGTAGATCGACCCCGATCCCGGCGCGGCGAGCACCGCCTCGAGCGGGATGGCCGCGGGCACGTCCAGGACGACCCCGTCGAGGGTGCGCGCGGCGCGGGCCGTGCGCTCCTCGACCCAGGCGACCAGCTCGGGACCGACGGGGACCAGCCCCTCGGGCCGGGCGTCGAGCAGCGCCTCGGCCTCCGCGAGACCGGAGCAGCCCAGCGCGAGGGCCAGCCCCTCGGCGCGCGCCGTGAGCTCGTCGAGCAGCTCCCACCCGTAGGCGTAGGTCTCGTCCAGGTCGACCTCGGTGCCCAGGAAGGCGCCCGCGGTGGTCCGGTAGAGCCCGGCGCCCACCGCGTCGGTCGCACTGCCGCGCGGTGCGTGCGCGGTCAGCAGCCAGGAGGCCAGGTCGCGGCACGCCTCGCGCGCCCGTTCGAGGCGGGTATGGGGTGCGCTCCCCTCCGGTGCGCCGGTGCGGGTGAGCAGCCGGCCCAGGCGGTCGTCGGCGGCCGGGTCGGCCCAGCGCAGCAGCTGGGCGGCCAGGGTGCGCGACTGGCGGGCGGGCGCGACATACCCGTGCGCGGCGGCGGCCTCCAGGCGCTCGGCGTAGGCGCCGAGCGCGGCGGGGACCTCGGCGAGGCCCTCGAGCAGCCGGTCGGGCTCGCGGACGGCGGACTCCAGGCCGGAGAGGACCGCGTGCGCGGGCGAGGCCAGGGGAGCCACGAGGCCGGGGGTGAAACCGCTGTCGTGCAGCTCCAGGTCGCTGGTGAGCCGCTCGGTCAGAGCACGACGGAGGACCTCGGCGGGCCCGGTCTGCACACCGGTGGCGTGCAGGTCGGCGAGCGCCGTGCGGGCGAGGTCGGCGCGGGTCTCCACGGCGTCCGGCCCCGGGTCGGCCCAGAGCCGGTCGGTGGGCAGGCCGACGGCCTGCGCGGCGCGCGGGTCGAGGTCGGCGAGCCCGGCCACCAGTGAGTCTGCCGCCCGGCCGGGTGCGCCGAGGGCACGGCTGAGGCTCATCGTGCTCCTTGGGAGGGGTTGTGCGCACCCTAACTGCACGGGGGGAGGGGTCCGCACCCGGGTTTCGGCAGGAGCAGGCCCGGCCGGGTGCGGCGACACGCCGGGCTGGGCGAGAAGTTGGCGACGGCGTGTCCCCAGCAACGGCGCGGGGAGCGGTGCGGAGGGGGAAGGGCACGGGCGTGGCGGGTGTTGCATCTAGTAGGCCCGCAACCTAGGATCCCTAGATGTAGTAGTTACAGCACTGTGGTTCATCCACATGTTGTGCACAGCCGAGGGCGTGTCACGCACACGTCGTCCACAGACTGTCCCCAGCACCACCCACAGGCGGCACCTCGACGAGGGGCTGCTCCACGACGTCGAGGAGGCGTGAGATGCACTGTCCGTTCTGCCGCCACACCGACTCGCGCGTGGTCGACAGCAGGGTCCAGGAGGAGGGCACGGTCATCCGCCGGCGCCGGCAGTGCCCCGAGTGCGGGCGCCGCTTCGGCACGCTGGAGACGGCGACCCTCTCGGTCATCAAGCGCTCCGGCGCGACCGAGCCGTTCAGCCGGGACAAGGTCATCACCGGGGCGCGGAAGGCCTGCCAGGGCCGGCCGGTGACCGAGGACCAGCTCCAGCTGCTGGCCCAGCAGGTCGAGGAGACGATCCGCGGCCTGGGCCAGGCCGAGGTCGATGCGCACGAGGTGGGCCTGGCGATCCTGGGGCCGCTGCGGCACCTGGACGAGGTGGCCTACCTGCGCTTCGCCAGCGTCTACCAGGCGTTCGACTCGCTGGCGGACTTCGAGCAGGCGATCACGCTGCTGCGCAGCGAGAACGACGCGCAGAGCGGTGCCACCGGACACACCACCCAGGGTGTGTCGGTGGGCGCTGCTGAACTGCATACCAAGAGCTAGAACGCACCACACCACACACCGCTCAACCATCGAAGGAGAGAGCTCATGACGGAGACGACCGGGGCGAAGCCGCGCACCCGACGTGGCGGCAAGGGCCTGAAGATCGACCGGATCTTCACCACCCCAGGCGTCCACCCCTACGACCAGGTGACCTGGGAGAAGCGGGACGTCGTCCAGACCAACTGGAAGACGGGGGAGACGATCTTCGAGCAGCGCGGCGTGGAGTACCCCGACTTCTGGTCGGCGAACGCCTCGACGATCGTGACCACGAAGTACTTCCGCGGTGCGGTGGGGACGGCGCAGCGCGAGCAGAGCCTCAAGCAGCTGGTCGACCGGGTGGTGCTCACCTACACGCAGTCCGGCAAGGACAACGGCTACTTCGCCTCCGAGGAGGACGCCGAGATCTTCGAGCACGAGCTGACGTATGCCCTCGTGCACCAGATCTTCTCCTTCAACTCCCCGGTGTGGTTCAACGTGGGCACCAAGAGCCCGCAGCAGGTGTCGGCGTGCTTCATCCTGTCGGTCGAGGACTCGATGGACTCGATCCTCAACTGGTACCGAGAGGAGGGCAAGATCTTCCAGGGCGGCTCCGGGGCCGGCCTCAACCTCTCGCGCATCCGCTCCTCCAAGGAGCTGCTCTCCTCCGGCGGCACCGCCTCCGGCCCGGTCTCCTTCATGCGCGGTGCCGACGCGTCCGCGGGGACGATCAAGTCCGGCGGTGCGACCCGCCGCGCGGCCAAGATGGTCGTGCTCGACGTCGACCACCCCGACATCGAGGAGTTCATCGAGACCAAGGCGCGCGAGGAGGACAAGATCCGCGCGCTGCGCGACGCCGGCTTCGACATGGACCTGGGCGGCAAGGACATCGTCTCCGTGCAGTACCAGAACGCCAACAACTCGGTGCGCGTCTCCGACGAGTTCATGCGTGCGGTCGAGGAGGGCGCCGACTTCGGCCTGACCTCCCGCCTGGACGGCTCGGTCATCGACACCGTCGACGCCCGCGAGCTCTTCGAGAAGATGGCCAAGGCCGCGTGGGAGTGCGCCGACCCGGGGCTGCAGTACGACGACACGATCAACGACTGGCACACCAACCCGGAAACCGGACGTATCACTGCATCTAATCCATGCAGTGAGTATCTGTCGTTGGACAACAGCTCCTGCAACCTGGCGTCGATCAACCTGCTGAAGTTCCTGCGCGAGGACGACACCTTCGACGTGGAGACCTTCGAGAAGGTCACCGAGCTGGTCTTCACCGCGATGGACATCTCGATCTGCTTCGCCGACTTCCCGACCGAGGCGATCGGCCAGACCACGCGCGACTACCGCCAGCTGGGCATCGGCTACGCCAACCTCGGCGCGCTGCTCATGGCGACCGGCCACGGCTACGACTCCGAGGGCGGCCGCGCGGTCGCCGGCGCGATCACCTCGCTGATGACGGGTGCCGGCTACAAGCGCTCCGCCGAGCTCGCCGCCGTCGTCGGCCCCTACGCCGGCTACGCCCGCAACGCCGACGCGCACAAGCGCGTCATGCGCAAGCACCAGGCGGCCAACGACGAGCTGCGCACCCTGGGTGCGATGGACTCCGGGATCCACAAGGCCGCCACGAAGGCCTGGGACCAGGTCGTCAAGCTCGGCGAGAAGAACGGCTTCCGCAACGCCCAGGCCTCGCTGCTGGCCCCGACCGGGACCATCGGCTTCATGATGGACTGCGACACCACCGGCATCGAGCCGGACTTCTCGCTGGTGAAGTTCAAGAAGCTCGTCGGCGGCGGCTCGATGCAGATCGTCAACCAGACGATCCCGCGCGCGCTGAAGCGGATGGGCTACACCGAGGAGACCATCGAGGCGATCGTGGAGTACATCGCCGAGAACGGTCACGTCATCGACGCCCCGGGGCTGCGCCCCGAGCACTACGAGGTCTTCGACACCGCGATGGGCGCCCGGGCCATCCAGCCGATGGGCCACGTGCGGATGATGGCGGCTGTCCAGCCGTTCCTGTCCGGCGCGATCTCCAAGACGGTCAACCTGCCCGAGTCGGCCACCGTCGAGGAGATCGAGGAGGTCTACCTGCAGGGCTGGAAGCTCGGCCTGAAGGCCCTGGCCGTCTACCGCGACATGTGCAAGGTGGGCCAGCCGCTCTCCGACGGCAAGGCGGGCAAGAGCGACAAGAAGGCCGAGAACGAGGCCGAGCCCACCGTCGAGAAGATCGTGGAGTACCGTCCCGTCCGCAAGCGCCTGCCCAAGCGCCGCGCCTCCCAGACCACGAGCTTCGCGGTCGGCGGCGCCGAGGGCTACCTGACGGCAGGCACCTACGACAGCGGCGACCTGGGCGAGATCTTCCTCAAGTTCGGCAAGCAGGGATCCACCCTGGCCGGCGTGATGGACGCCTTCTCGATCGCGGTGTCGATCGGCCTGCAGTACGGCGTGCCGCTGGAGACCTTCGTGGAGAAGTTCACCAACCTGCGCTTCGAGCCGGCCGGCCTCACGGACGACCCGGACGTGCGCATGGCGCAGTCGATCATGGACTACGTCTTCCGCCGCCTGGCGCTGGACTACATGGACTTCGAGTCCCGCTCCTTCATGGGTATCCACACCGCCGACGAGCGGGCCCGACAGCTGGAGACCGGCTCCTACGCCCCCGTCACGCCGAACAACGGCTCGGACGAGGACGTCGACGACCAGCTCGAGTCCTTCAGCCAGAGCGCGGCCGTGAGGGCCGAGCCCAAGGCGAAGAAGGCCGACCAGGTCGAGGACAAGTCCGGCGCCGGTGCCGCCGACGCCCGTGAGGTCCAGGGCGTGCACTCCTCGGCCGAGCTCATGGAGCAGTTCGCCGGCAAGATGAACGACGCCCCGATCTGCATGACCTGCGGCACGAAGATGCGGCCGGCCGGGTCCTGCTACGTCTGCGAGGGCTGCGGGAGCACCAGCGGCTGCAGCTGACTCGCTCACGCGACGAACGGGGTGACGCCCACCAGGGCGCCGCCCCGTTCGTCGTGTCCGCCGGGTGGGTCAGTCCCCTCCGGTCTACTGGGTCCAGGAGCGAGGGAGGAAGCGCGATGGGTCTTGCGGGCGACGAGTTGGTGGCGACGCGCAGGCGGACTGGTCCCGCTGTCCGACCTCGGCGTGCAGACCGTGACGAGCGAACTCCTAGAGCTCTGCTTCGGCGACGGCTCGCAGGTGCGCTGCACGCCGGACCACACCTTCACGCCCGTCGACGGACGGTCGGTACGTGCGGATACTCTGCGCCCGGAAGACCGAGTCCCGCGGAGCGTCGCCTACGTCCCACGCAACGAGTGCCCTGAGCTACTGCCGGAGGCGGCCGTGGCGGTCGCCAGGCGATCGAAGCTTCGAGGTGCCCGAAATGTGGGACGAGGATCTCGCCCACTACCTGGGCTGGCTCGTGGGCGACGGCAACTTCAGCCATCGCCGGGCAGTCACGATCTACGGCTCCCAGGACGACATCGGCGAGATCATGCCGCAGCACCGCATGCTGCTAACGAGGTGGACCCGCTTCGAGTCGAAGCCCAGCCTGCAGATCAACGGCACGGTCCAGCTCCGGCTCAACCGCCGCGACTTTGTCGACTACCTCTCCGGCCTCGGTGTCGTGCAGAAGAAGTCCGCGGAGAAGCTCGTGCCGGAGGCTGTCCTCACCGCTCCCGAGGAGGCACTGGTCGCCTTTCTCCGCGGGCTGTTCGACGCCGACGGCTGCGTCGTGAACGATCCAGGCACTGCTCGGGTCTCTCGGCATCTGGTGTCGGACCTACCGGTCTGATCGTCAGAAGGCCTGTATCGAGTACACGCGGAAGGACGGCAGCCGCGACCTACTCGTCGTCCGGTCCGTCGTTCGACCTGCGCGTCACCGGCCGGTCGTTCCGCCGAGTTTGCCGTCCTCGTGGACTTCAGGCTCGGTGCTCAACGGCTCAAACTCCTTGATCTGATCGACTCGCACGGCTGGTACGCCACCCGCGAGTCCGTGAAACTGCGCCGGATGAGATCACTCCCGGCTTCGCCTGCCGTCGCAGGGTAGAGACCCCTCCTCTCTGGATCCCTGTCCCTGCACTCTGGCAAGCTGAGCCCCGTGGAGCCGGGAATCTACGAGCAGCTGGTCACCGCAGACCTACAGGAGCGACTCGGCCAGGCCCTGGTCCGTGCGCGGCTCGGGGACGTCGACGAGGCTGACCTGCCTCACGTGCTCGGCCGTCATGTCCAGGAGGTCGTCACTGCACGCCTACGCTCGACCCGCGGCAGCGAGGAACGGCTGCGCCTCATCAACGGCATGCTCGATCTGCTCGAGTCCGCGGACGAGGAAGTGCAGCACCCTCCCCGACAGCTCCTCAGCATCGCTTCGGGCGCTGCTCCGACTGTCCGCAGGGTCGGGCTGGCCCGTCCTGCGACGCCGCTCAGCGACGCAGCGCTGCTGACCAATGCCCGCGGCGAGCCGAACCTCGGAGCCGAGATCAAGACAGAGCTCGAGTCATCGGACGAGGTCGACCTGCTGATCGCTTTCGTGAAATGGCACGGATTGCGGCTCCTGACGCCAGAACTTGAGCGGCTGCATGAGCGAGGCGTGCCGCTCCGCGTTATCACGACCACCTACATGGGCGCGACCGAGCGGGCTGCGGTCGACCGACTCGTGCGCGAGTTCGGGGCGCAGGTGCGCATCCAGTACGACGCCCAGCGGACGCGCCTGCATGCCAAGGCATGGATGTTTCGTCGGCGCACGACCTTCGACACTGCCTATGTCGGCTCATCCAACCTGTCGCGGGCAGCCCTCCTTGACGGCGTGGAGTGGAACGTCCGCCTGTCCAGGGTGGCGACACCGGCGCTCCTGGAGAAGTTTCGGGCGACCTTCGAGACCTATTGGTACGACGACTCGTACGAGCTCTACGACCCGGACCGGGACCGCGACAGGCTCGACGACGCGCTGGCCGAGGCGTCCGGTCGCAAGCAGGGGAGCGGTGTCACGATCACGCTCTCCGGTCTGGAGGTGCGTCCCTTCCCCTACCAGCTCGAGATGCTCGAGGCGCTCGAGGCCGAGCGGGTCGTGCACGACCGGCACCGCAACCTCGTGGTGGCCGCAACCGGCACCGGCAAGACGGTGGTGGCCGCGCTCGACTATCGCAACCTCGCTCACCAGGCAGGCGGACGGCCGAGCCTGCTGTTCGTCGCCCACCGCAAGGAGATCCTCGAGCAGTCACTCCGGACCTACCGCGAGGTCCTCGCCGACGGAGACTTCGGCGAGCTGTATGTGAGTGGTGCCCGGCCCGAGCGCTGGCGCCACGTCTTCGCCAGTGTCCAGTCCTTGACGTCATACGGTGTCGACCAGATTCCGTCCGACACCTACGAGATCCTGGTGATCGACGAGTTCCACCACGCCCAGGCGGCAACCTACCGGCGCCTGATCCAGCACTTCGAGCCGGTGGAGCTCCTCGGCCTGACAGCCACTCCCGAGCGGTCCGACGGAGTGGACGTCAGGGACTTCTTCGACGGTCGGACTGCGGTGGAGCTGCGCCTCTGGGACGCGCTCGGCGCAGACCTCCTGTGCCCCTTCCACTACTTCGCTGTCGCCGACAACACCGATCTGCGCGACGTGAAGTGGACGCGCGGGAGGTATGACGAGGCGGAACTGGAGTCGCTCTACACCGGTAACGACGTCCGGGCCCAGATCGTCCTGGCCCAGCTGCGCGACAAAGTGCTCGATCCCGGCATCATGCGCGCCCTGGGCTTCTGCGTGGGTGTCGACCATGCCCGCTACATGGCCTCCGTCTTCCAGCGGGCCGGCATCCCTGCCCGGGCGGTCAGCGGAGACACACCCCTTCACGAGCGGGAGCAGGCACTGCGGGACCTGCGAGACCGGCGGCTCAACATTCTCTTCGCTGCCGACCTCTTCAATGAGGGGCTGGATATGCCGGAGGTGGACACCGTCCTTTTCCTCCGGCCAACCGAGAGCGCCACCGTCTTCCTGCAGCAGCTGGGGCGTGGGCTGAGGCGGACGAAAGACAAGGCCGTCCTGACCGCTCTGGACTTTGTGGGCCACCACCGGAAGGAGTTCCGCTTCGACCAGAAGTACCGAGCCCTCACCGGCAGCAGCAGACGTGCGCTCACCGATGGCATCGAACGAGGCTTCCCTTTCCTGCCGTCGGGCTGCCAGATCGTCATGGACAGGCAGGTCCAGAAGATCGTGCTGGACAACATCAGGTCGCAGATCTCCAGCCGCTGGCCCCAGATAGTCTCCGAGCTCCGAAACTACGGCGAGCTGGAACTGAGTCGTTTCCTGGAGGAGTCCAGCTTGGAGCTCGCCGACGTCCTCCGGAAAGGGCAGCGATCGTGGACGCAGCTGCGGCGAGCCGCCGGCCTGCCGACCCGAGCGGGGTCACCCCTGGAGGAGAAGCTGCTAAGGCGAGTGCGTGCATTCGCGCACGTCGACGACAAGCCTCGCGCCGAGGTTTACCGGCTCTTGCTCTCAGACGCAGCTCCCGCCTATGCTGACCTTTCGTCTGGGGAGCGCAGAATGGCGGAGATGATGTTCTTTTCCCTCTGGCCGGACGGGGGAGGGCATCCCTCCTACGACGCGGGGATGCGAGCTCTGCGTGAGCAGGAAGCGCTCCGCGACGAGTTACGAGCTGTGGTCGACCTCTCCTTCGAGGCGGCACGCCACCAGGCTTTCGCCCTTGAGGGCATACTGCGAGACGTCCCACTCCGCGTGCACGCCCGCTACCAGCGAGAGGAGGTCCTCGCCGCCCTCGACTATGTGTCGCCAGCCTCTCGTAAGCCGAATTCTTTTCGAGAGGGTGTGCTCTACGTCCAGGACCGGAACGTCGACGCGTTCTTCGTCACGCTCAGGAAGTCCGAGGCGGACTTTTCGCCGACGACCCTGTACCGCGACTATCCGATCAGTCCTACGCTCTTCCACTGGGAGTCGCAGTCCACAACCTCAGTGGGCTCCGCGACCGGACACAGGTACCTCAGCAGCGCCAGCACGGTCCTACTCTTCGTCCGTGAAGAGAAGGAGGACGAATTCGGCACCAGTCCCTACCTTTTCGCCGGGCCGATGCGTTACGTGAGCCACCAGGGCAACAGGCCGATCGCGATCACGTGGCAGCTCGAGCATGCGCTCCCGGCAGACTTCTTCTCGGCGGCGACCGTAGTTGCTAAGCTAAAGAGGGATGCCTGCGCGATGAACATGCTTCGGGCAGCGGCCGTAGACGCGCGGGGGTGGTCAGTGGATGAGGCTTTCGAGCAGGGCCTGCCGTTCGAGCACGGCGTGACTCGTCGGGTGGGAATGGAGCGGCACGCTCGAAGCTGGAGTACACGAACCTCGCACTGAGGTTCGTCCCCCAGACGTTCACCGTCCCCGAACTGCAGGCGGTCTGCGCGAAGCCGCTCGACGATCGTGAGGGATGGTACGTCGGGACTCAGGCCTAGCATGGCCTCAGGTCCCAGCCCACCTGAGGAGAGTCTCGTGCCCGTGCAGCACATCGTCACGGCGGCGAGATGCGCAGACTTGCCGAGCACATTCTCGTCGAGGGCCGCACGAGGTTACTGTGCCTGATTTTCGTCCGCGGGCTGCACTACTGGCAGCCGCCAGGTGGGCATCCGCCGGAGCTCTCGAGCGTGCGCCTGCACGACGACGCACGATCGTGAAGGCTGGCGCTGGCGGGCAGCATCGCCAGGTGCGTGCTGCCGTGAGTCGCGGGTGAGCCTCGACCTGCGGTTCCTCGCCGCCCTCGCGCCGATCGTCCTGGTCCTGGTCCTGCTCGTGGTGCGGGTCCCGTCCATGCGGGCCGGTGTCGTCGGGCTCGTCGGCGCGCTCGTGGTGGGGGCGACGGCCTTCCCGATCGGCAGGCCCGAGGCGCTCGCCGTCCTGGGGGACATGGGGCCGCTGGTCGTGGAGATCGCGGTCATCCTCCTGGGCGGCGTCGGCCTGGCCCAGGTGATGACGCGCGGCGGTGCGCAGGGGCGGATCGCCGAGTGGCTGGAGGAGGCCGAGCGCGGCGCCGACCGAACCCTGACGCTCCTGCTCCTGGTCTTCGGGCTGACGCCGTTCATGGAGTCGGTCACCGGCTTCGGGCTCGGCGTCGTCATCACCGCCCCGCTGCTGGTCCGGCTGGGCCTGACCCCGGTGCGGGCGGTGGTCACCGGCATGCTGGGCATGGTCCTCGTGCCGTGGGGCTCGATGGCTCCTGGGCTGCTCGTCGCCGCACAGCTCGGCGGGCAGGACTTCGTCGAGCTCGGGGTGTGGACGGCGGTGCTCACCCTGCCCGTCCTGGTGGTCGGCATGGTCGGAGTGCTCGCGCTCAACGTCGGCCGCCCGCGGCCCCCGCAGCTGCTCCTCGCGACCGTGGTGGTCCTCGTCCAGTGGGCGGTGCTGATCCCCTCGAACCTGCTCGGGCCGCCGCTGGCCGGCGTCCTGGCCTCCGCCGCGATCATCGCCCTTCTCCTGGGCGTCACCCGCCTCGCGCGCGGTCCGTTGCCCCCGGTGACACGCGAGCTGCTCACCGCCCTCGTCCCGTATGTCGTGCTCGTCGCCGGCATCCTCGCGGCCACCGCGCTCCTCGCGCTGGCAGGTGACGGCACACCTGGGTGGATCACCAGCCCGGCGCTCTGGCTCGTGGTCGCCGCAGCTGTCGCCACCGCCACGGTCGACCTGCCTTCCGCGGACCGATGGGCACTGGTCGCCGGGACGCTGCGGCGGTGGGTGCCCATCGCCGGCAACGCGATCGTCTTCATGCTCATCGGGATCGTCATGGCCGGCACGGGGATGGCCGAGCACCTGGCCGTCACCGCGGCGGGCGCGGGCTACGGGTTCGTCGCCGCTGTGCCTGCCGTCGGGGCGCTCGGCGGCTACCTGACCGGGTCCAACACGGGCTCGGCCGCGATGTTCTCCGCCGCCACGACGAACGGGGCAGCCACCCTGGGCGCGGACCCGCTCGTCGCGCTCGCCGGCCAGAACGTCGCCGGCTCGATCGCGATCATCGCCTCGCCGCCGCGGGTGGCCCTGGCGACCGGGGTGGTGCTGGAGCCGGGGGAGCGGCTTCCCCCACGGGCGGTCGCGGTCCTGCTGGGAGTCGTCCTCGCCTCGACCGTCATCCTCGGCCTTGTCGTCCTCGCGCTGGCCTGACGGCGCGGGTGGCTACGGCACCATGCGCAGCGCGTCGAGGAAGACGACCGGCCGCAAGGCCCCGTGGATCGGGTCCTGACCGGGCAGGACATAGGTCGGGATGCTCGTGACGCCACGGTCGCCGGCTCGTGCTCTGTCCTGCCGGACCGCGTCCGCGTACCGCCCGCTCAGGAGCGCCTCGCGCGTAACGGCCGCGTCCAGACCGACGTCCGCCCCGAGCGCGACGAGTCCGTCGACCTGGCGCAGCTCGTGGCCGTGCTCGAAGTAGGCCGTGAAGAGAGCATCCAGCACAAGGCCCTGCACGCCGTGGGCCTTGCCGTGGTGCAGCAGCTGGTGGGCCAGGAAGGTGCTGGTGTGCCGGACCGCGTCGAAGTCGTAGTCCAGGCCCAGCCGGGCTCCCGTGCTGACCACCTGCCTGATCCTCCGCAGGTCGGCGCCTGCTGCCTTCGTGCCGGGGTAGAGCCGGCGCAGGAACTCCGCCTCCGTGCCGACGTAGTCGTCCGGCAGGTCCGGCGCCAGCTCGAAGGAGTGGTACTCGACGGTGACAGGCCGGTCGTGCTGGGCCGCGGCCTCCTCGAAGCGTCGCTTGGCGATCCGGCACCAGGGGCAGGCGATGTTCGTCCCACCAGGGGCTGGTCCTCTGCCCAGCACGTGACTGCTCAGGCGGCGCCCGACGTGCGCGGTTGCCATACTGGGGCGCTCCCTCCAGGAAGAAGGCACATGCTCGAGGCGCTCAACGCCTTCATCGAGGCGAACG
This sequence comes from Ornithinimicrobium avium, assembly GCF_003351765.1. NCBI lineage: Bacteria > Bacillati > Actinomycetota > Actinomycetes > Micrococcales > Ornithinimicrobiaceae > Ornithinimicrobium > Ornithinimicrobium avium. The sequence continues at coordinate 1,330,090 of NZ_CP031229.1, read as the reverse complement.
CCGACTCGGCGTGGCTGCTGCCGATCGTGCTGCTGCTGTGCATCCTCGACGGCGTGCTGCCGCCGGTGCCGTCCGAGGCGACGCTGGTGGCGCTCGGTGCGGTGGCGGGCGCGGAGGGTGACCCCAACATCGCGGCGCTCATCGCCGTGGCTGCCCTCGGAAGCTTCCTCGGTGACAACCTGACCTACACCATCGGCAGGCACACGCGGCTCGGTCGGCTCCGGGACAGCAAGCGGCCCAAGGTGCGCGGCTTCGTCAACTGGGTGGTCAAGATGCTGGACCGGCGCGGCGGCACGATCGTCATCGCCTGCCGCTACGTGCCGGGCGGCCGACAGCTCGTGAACCTGACCGCCGGCGCCACCGAGTTCCCCCGCCCGCGGTTCATGCTCTTCGACGGCATCGGCGTCACCACGTGGTCCGCCTACAACGTGGGCGTCGGCGCCCTGGCCGGCAGCTGGCTGGAGGAGCAGCCCCTCCTGGGCCTGGTCATCGCCATCGTTCTCGCCCTGGTGCTGGGCTGGTTCGCCGAGCTCGGCGCCAAGCGGTGGCGGTCCCGCACCGAGCGCCGGGTCGGGGTCGCGAGCTGAGGAGCCGGCCCGCTCAGGGCACGGTCGCGACCGCGGCCCGCGCCAGCGCTCCCAGCGTGAAGCTCCCCTCCCGAGGGCCGAGACGCTCGAGGTATGCCGTGCGCAGCGCCTCCTGCTGCTCGCCGGGCAGCGCCGCGAGGTAGGCGCCGGCGGGGCCGACGCCGAGCCTCAGGCTGGACCAGAGCTCGTCGACGTCCTCGTATCTTGCCTCGACGGCGACGGTCTCCTCGACGACGTCCACGAGGCCTGCTCCGCGGAGCAGCGCGGCAAGCTCGTCGGGGTGTCCGAACCGCATCGTCCGCAGCTCCTCGGGAGCAGCGGCGTCGACGTCGTTACCGGCCTGCCAGAACAGACGCAGCATCTCCATGCCGCCGAGGGCGTCCCACACGCACACCGCGACCCTGCCGCCCGGCACGGTGACGCGCGCCATCTCGGCGACCCCGCGCTCCGGGTCGGGGACGAAGTGGAGGACGAGCTGGGCCAGGCAGACGTCGACGCTGTCGTCCTCGAAGGGCAGGTCCTCGGCGCTGGCCTGCCGCACGTCGACGCCGGGGCAGCGGGCCCGGGCGGCCGCGAGCTGGGCGGGTGCGGGGTCGCACGCGGCGACGTTGTCGACGCCGAGCCGGCCGACGAGCTCCGCGGTCAGCATCCCGGTGCCGCAGCCGACGTCCAGGGCCCGCTGGCCCTCGGTCACGCCAGCCAGGTCGGCGAACGCCGGCGCGAGCGGCGCCGCATACCGGCCCATGAAGAAGTCGTACGCCTCGCCGCCGGAGCGGAAGGTGGCGGAGCCGGTGCCCGGTGCCATGAGGCCCTCCTGCAGGGTTCCCGATGCTGTCGTCCCCCATTGTCCACCCGACGGCGCTGGCCTGGGTGCTGTTGCGTCCGGCGCGCACGATGGTCGAAAGTGCCGCGAATGGCCAGGACGGGCTGGATCGTGCACGCCGGGCGAAACATCTCGACGCAGGGTCGCGCTCTCGCGGCGATGGCACCACACTGGATAGCGACGGCCGGCACACCGACCCGAGCGCCCGAGGAGACCACCGTGGAGAAGCACTCATTGACCGCCCTGGCCCGGACTCTGCTCGAGGGGGCCAGGTCGTCCTCGACGGGGCGAAGTGCGCGGACGGTCTACGGCGGGCACGAGCACTTCCTGCGCCAGACCATGGTCGCCCTGCTCGAGGGCCGCGCGCTCGACGACCACGACGGCCCGGGCGAGGCCACCCTCCACGTCCTCAGCGGTCGGGTCCGGCTCGTCGGCGAGGACGCGGAGTGGGAGGGCATCGCCGGCGACCTGCTCGTCGTCCCCACCGCCCGCCACCGGCTCGACGCGCTCCAGGACAGCGCGTTCCTGCTCACCGTGTGCACGCGCTCCTGACCGCACGCCGGCCGTGATCGCGGAGTTCGAGTCGGGTACCGCTGGGCCGCGAGCTTGACGCAGAACCGCCGCTCCTGCGGGCTTTTCCGCCGCATCGGGAGGGGCTCCCGGCGGGGTGGGCCATACTGGAGGTGTGAAAAGTCGGTCCGGATCCCAGCGGCGTCATCTCGCCACCAGCCCCTTCAAGCAGAAGGTCGAGCCCGAGGTTCCCCGCTTCGCGCTGCACGACCGCGTGTCACACCAGTCCTACGGACTCGGGCGCGTCATCAACGAGGAGCAGGCGGCGGTGACCGTCGACTTCGGAGACTCGACCCACCGCATCGTCAGCCCGTTCCACAAGCTCGAGCGCCTCTAGTCCAGAGCCCCAGCCAGCCGGCAGCCCCACCCCGACCGGCCCTACAGAAGGGTCAGACGGCGTTGCCCCGCCCGGCACGCCTGAAGTCGCCGGGCCCGCCGGTGACGCGGTAGGACAGCCCGAGGGCCAGGCCCAGCACGAGGCCGACCGCGATCATGCTCCACCGGTCCGTGGCAAGGGACAGCGCGAGACCGATCGCCATGCCGACGGCGATCGCGACAGCGAGGCGCTGCCGCCGGATGTCGGCGTCCCGGTCCCCACGGTCACCCACGTCTTCCAGTCTGGCAGCGGTGGTGCGTCCGCGCAGGTCCGGAGGCGCCCGACCGCCAGGCCCGACGTCATACCCTGACCGACGGCTCGGAAGGGCGGCCGGCAGGGCCCGGCGAGGTGGGCGCCGGGTGGTCACGCAGCTGCCGGACCAGGTAGACCGCGTAGGCGGTGCTGACGGCCACGACCACCGCGGCCAGGACGAGGTCCGACCGCCCGGACCCGGCCGACACGCTGCCCACGATGTTGAACACGACGTGGAAGGCCACGCCCGGCAGGATCGAGCCGGTCAGCGCGACCAGGAGCGCCAGCACGACGCCGACGGCGATGGCCACGACGATCTGGACCAGCTGCTCCACTCCCGTGTAGCCGCGGGCCAGGTTGAGGATGTGGCCGAGACCGAAGGTGAGGCCCGAGACGACGACCGCCGCAGTGACGCCGCGACGGGCCGCGACCGCCTGGTAGAGGAAGCCGCGGAAGAGCAGCTCCTCGAGGAAGCCGACGCCGATCATCACCGCCACGACGAGGAGCACGTCCGGGGCGTCCAGCCGGCGGTCGACTCCGGTGGTCAGCTGGAGCAGCGCGATGACCAGCAGCGGCAGGAAGTAGAGCGCGGGGGTCAGCGTCGCGCGGCGGGGGAGCCGCACACCGAGGTGCGCCAGCCGCCCCTCGGCACGCAGGCCCAGCACGAGCCCGGCGGACAGCAGCAGCAGCAACGGTGCGGTCGCCGACCCCGGCTGCCCGAGCGTGGCCGAGACCCCCTCACCCACGTTGAAGACGACGATGTAGACCGCGATCCAGGCGACCGCGTGCCAGACCGGGTGCGCCTCCCTCAGCCTCGTCAGCACGGTTCCCGACCTCCTCACGGGGACGTCGCCCGCGGGACGGGTGGCCGACGGTGCGGCATCTCCTACAGTATGTAGTTTAGTCGCTTTTCTGCTGGGTGGTGAAGGTCGGCGCCGAGTCCGGGGACGTGGCAGAGTCGACCCGTCCAGGACGGCACCACAAGGAGACTTCCCATGGCACGCAAGGTCACCGCCCACCTGTTCAGCTCGGTGAACGGGGTGGTCGAGTCACCCGACCGGTGGCAGTTCGACTCGTTCGGCCCCGACGACATGGCGGGCATGGGGGCGGCCATCGCCGACGTGACCGACGTCGTCCTCGGCCGCAAGCTGTGGCAGGAGTGGGCGGACTACTGGCCCGGCGCCGACGACCCGTTCGGCGCCTTCATCAACCCGGTGCGCAAGCACGTGATCACCTCCACGCTGGACGACGTGTCCCGCTGGCAGGGCTCCTCGATCGTGGAGGGCGACCCGGTGGACTACCTCCGGGCCCTCGCGGCGAACGGCGAGACCGGGACGATCGCCGTCAACGGCGGCGTCGAGACGGTGCGCTCGCTCTTCCTGGCGGGCGTGATCGACGCGCTGACGCTCACGACCCACCCGGTCGTCGGCGTGGGCCGGCGGCTCTTCGACGAGACGGTGCCGGTCACGCGCCTGGAGCTGGTCGAGGGGCGGACGACGTCGACGGGCAACGCCTCGCTGACCTACCGGCTGCGGGCCTGACCCGGATCAGGCGAGGCTGCAGAAGAGGTCGGTCCGCAGGGTCGCCGGGTCGGACTCCGGGGTCGGCTCGGTGACGTAGACCTCCCACATCGGCCCCGCGGGTGTGAGCCCCTGCTCGTCGACCCACGTCGTCAGCCGCTGCCACGAGGCCGGGAGGTCGTCGTAGGGACCGGTGTGCACGAGATGCGCGGCCCGGCCGCCCGGGAGGCTGGACGGTGTGACGTCACCGTCCACCTCGAAGGCACCGTTGACGAGCATCCCCACCTCCAGCTCGACGCCGTCGGCGGGCGGGGCGAGGAAGAGACCGTAGGCCGCCGAGGGAGTGATCCCCTGCTGCGCCACGGCCTTGGCCACCGTGCCGAAGGAGCGGTCGTAGAAGTCGCGGAGCTCGGCCATCGTCACCGTGCCGCGGACGGCCACGGTCGGCGTGGGCTCCAGGTCGACGATCTCGGGCTGCGCGCTCATGACCGGCGTGCCCTCCGGCTGCTGACCGCCAGCCAGATCCCGGCGAGCAGCACCAGGGGCCCGACCACGGCCCAGAGGGTGACCCCGGTCATGGAGCTGCCCTGCAGGTACCCCAGGCCCTGCAGGGTCCAGACGGCACCCGCCGCGGCGAGCAGCAGTCCGATGACCAGTCTCACGACGGGGCTGCGCATGCCCCCACTGTAGGCGCCGCAGGCTCCCTGCGGCGGCCCACGGTGGCGAGTTCACATGAGCATCATCAGGACCAGGAAGAGCAGGAAGCCTCCGGCGGCCATCGCGATGGTGCCCGCGCTCTCCTTGATCTCGTAGGCCTCGACCAGCAGCTCGGCTACCGCGGTGAACAGCAGGGCCGCGGCACCGAACGCCAGCCCGGCCACCAGCAACGTCGAGGACACGCCGGCGAAGACCAGCGCACCAAGCACAGCACCCACCGGCATCATCACGGCGACGAAGGCACCGACACCCACGGCCGTGGCGACCGTGCCGCCGGCACCCCGGGTCGACCCCGCGACGGAGGCGGCGACGAAGAGCAGCTCGATGGACAGCGCGATCGCGATCAGCAGGGCTGCCGCACCGCCGGCGGAGAGCGCGACACCGATGATCGCTCCGTCGATCAGGACGACGACCGCCAGGGCGATGGCCAGGCGCAGGTTCACACCGGCGACGACCTGGGGCCTCGCGGCAAGCGCGGTGCCGCCGCCGTGACCTGCGTGGTCCTCGTGGTCGTGACCCTCACCGGCAGCGTGCCCGTGCCCGAAGCGGTTGAGAACCGCGCGAAGCGCCAGCATGAACGCCGTGCCGACCACGAACCCGACGATCAGCGGCCACCCACCGCCGAGCGCCAGGGCCTCCGGCAGCAGGTCCAGTGTCGCCGCCGCGATGATGAGCCCGGCAGCGAAGTGCTGCACGTAGCTGGTCAGCGTCGACGTCGAGCCCCGCGTCGCCAGCGCGGCCACCACGGCCCCGACCACACCCGCCACCAGCCCTATCGTCCCGAGCCCGAGCGCCTGTCCGAACAGTTCCATGTCTCTTCCATCCCTCTTCGTATGTCGTGTGCCGGGCGGAGTCCTCTCACGCCCTGACACCCCGAACGTACGGAGGAACAGCCCGGCACTCCATGACGCGGGTCAAGCCTGCTCGGGAATACGGGGGCTCGGGGCTCAGCCGGCCCCGCGCCACATCACGTGCGGTTGCCGGGAGGCGGGAGCGGGACCGGCAGCGCGACGCGATCTGCTGGACGCCTTCGGCGGTCTCTAGCCCCCAGCCTCGTAACGTGGCAGTTCCACGTCGTCGCCCACCCGGCGCGCGGCCAGCCGGGTGACGAACGGTACCGACGCGATGCGTACGCCCAGCTCCTGCACCGCTAGGGCCAGCGCGTCGCTCGGTGCGAAGAAGCCCAGCATCCGCAGCGCTGACCGCTGCTTGGTGGTGACGAAGTCCCGGAGCCGGTCCTCGTAGGCGCGCAGCCCGGCGGGTATGTCGTCCACGTGCCGGGCCAGCTCGCCGGCCAGCACGTAGGCCTCGATCATCGCCAGTCCGGTGCCCTCGCCGGCGAGCAGCGAGGCGCACGCCGCCGCGTCACCGACCAGCGCGACCCGGCCCGTCGACCAGCTCGGCAGATGGATCTGGCTGACCCGGTCGCAGTAGAAGTCTTCCGCCGTCTCGAGGCGGGCGAGAATCTCCGGCGTCTCCCACCCCATACCTGCGAACGCGTGCCGCAGGGCGGCCCGCTGCTCGGCGGGTGTCGGCTCGGGAGCGGAGGGGCGCCCGAATGCGTCCGGCCCCGCGACGTCGTCGCGGCAGATCAGCAGGCTGAGGGTCTCGCCGTCGCGCATCGAGAACCGGGAAGCCTGGCGGCGTGGCACGGTGTGCAGGACGTAGACCAGCTCGTCCCGGTGCGGGTAGTCCTCCATCCGCACCGCGGCCACGACGGCGCCGAGCGGCTTCTCGAACTGCTCCGCGGGGCCGAACGCGAGGGACCGCACGTGCGAGTGCAGCCCGTCGGCGCCGACGACGAGGTCGAAGCGGTCGGTGCGCCCGTCCGAGAGCGTCACGTCCACGCCCCCGGCGTCCTGCGCCAGGTCCTCGACCCACACTCCGAAGTGCGTCACCACGTCCCCGCACGCGGCGAGCACCATCGCCGAGAGGTCGCTGCGCCGGGCGCTGAGGAAGCGCTCGCCGAGCGCCTCACGCATCGGTCTGAGGTCGATGCTGGCCCTCGTCCGGCCGGTTGCGTCCACCGTCCGCAGCTCCTCGACCAGGTACCCGCGCTCGCGCAGCTCGGGCAGCACGCCCATGCGGTCGGCGAGCTCGTACCCCCTACCCCAGAAGTCGATGACGTAGCCGCCGGTGCGCAGCGCGGGCGCCCGCTCGAAGAGCACCGGCTCGTGGCCGGACCTGCGCAACCAGTAGGCAAGCGCCGGGCCGGCCACGCCGACGCCGTTGATGGCGACCCTCATCCGTCCAGCGTAGGACGGACGGCAGCTCCCTGGCCGATCATGTTCCGGCCGGCGTGCACGATCACGGGATCGCCCACGAAACCCCAGGTGAGGGTCGATCGTGCACGCCGGGCGGAACCGAGCACGAGGCGATCAGTGCCGGCCGGCCATCCCCAGGACCTTGTCGAGGTGGAGGTGCAGCGGCAGCCGTCTCTCGGTCACCATCGCCTCGCGGAACTCTTCCCAGTCCGGGTGCTCCCCGGCGACCGAGCGGTAGATGTCCACGAGCTCGTCGGCGCTGGCGTCGTGCGGGTCGGTGGTCACCGGCAGCACCTCCGCCCGGAACTCCGCGGCGGCGTAGGCCCAGCCTCCAGGACCTTGCACGAGCAGCGTCCCGCGCGGGTCGCGCCGCAGGTTGGCGGTCTTGGCACGGGAGTCGGTCACCGAGACGCGGACCATGTCGCGCCCGCGGTCGTAGGCGTAGGTGACCTGCGACAGCTGGGGCCGTCCGTCCTTGCGGATCGTGGCGATGACGCACAGCTTGCCGCCGGCGATGATGTCGTGAAGGGCGTCGTCAGTCATGCCGTCCATGATGCGCTGCGCGCCCGGACGAACGGCGGGCCGGCACACCTTGTGTTGACACAACCCAACCCCTTGTGCCAACCTTTGTGTCAACCACTCAGGGAGGTCCACATGCTGGTCGACGCGATCGTCCTGCTCGTCGTGGGAGCCGTCGCGCTGCTGCTGCCGTCCTTCGGCCCCTACCGCGCCCACCTGCGCCGGGCGTTCGCCCGCAAGGCCGGAGCGCAGGTGCCCGCCGACCAGGAGGCCCGGCTCGAGGCGCGCCTCGGGTTCCGCTCCCGCGGCGCCGGTATGGGGATCCTCCTCGCCGGCCTCGTCGCGCTCGTCCTTGCCCGGACCTGGGAGGGGGCCGACCAGGCCGCGGGCGGGTTCTTCGTGCTCTCGGTGATGTTCGTCGTCGGCGCCGCCGGTGCCGCGCTGGCCGACCTCGCCCGGCCCGGGGTGCTGGCCGAGGGCCCGCGCACCGCGCGGGCGACGACCCCGACGCTGGAGGACTACCTGCCGCCCTACCTGCGGACGCTCGGGCGGGGCTTCGTCGGACTCGGGATGGTGGCCCTCGTCGGCGCCCTGCTGCTCGGCGGCACCGAGTGGTTCGACGCGGGCACCGTCCTGCTCAGCCCGGTGCCCGTGCTCGCCGTCGGCATCCCCGTCGTCGTCCTGCTCTCCTGGCTGGCGACCCGACGCGTGCTCGACTCGCCGCAGCCGGCCCGGGACGAGGTCGAGCTCTACTGGCAGGACGCGGTCCGTGCCGACACCCTCAGCTCGCTGTCGATGGCGGCCCCGATCCTCAGCCTGCTCGCCCTGGCCGCTACCGGCAACGTCCTCGACGACGCCGCGTCGACGGCGGCGGTGGTGTCCGGCCAGATCGGGCCCGGCTGGAGCCTGGCGGTGCTGGTGGCGGGCTACCTGCTGCCCGTCGTCCTGGTGGGAGTCGCGCTGCTCGTCGCCGCTGGGCCGGGGCGCCGCACCGAGGCGCAGCACGTCCGCGACCGGCTCTGGGGCGGCCGTGCCCCGACCGGCGACCCGCACGGGGCGGGCGCGTGATGCTTCGCATCGACCCGACTTCCGCCGAACCGCCCTTCGCCCAGCTGCGTGGGCAGATCATCGCCCAGGTCTCCGAGGGCGTCCTCGCCCCCGGGGACCGGCTGCCCACCGTCCGCCGGCTGGCCGGTGACCTCGGCATCGCGCCGAACACGGTCGCCCGGGCCTACCGCGAGCTCGAGGCCGACGGCGTGCTCGAGGGAAGGGGTCGCGCAGGCACCTTCGTGCGCGCCACCGTCACCGCCGGCCGGGCGGCGCCCGCAGCCGTCTCCGCGCGGGCGGCCGCCGAGAGGTATGCCGAGCTCAGCCGCACCCTCGGACTCGAGCCGGCGGCGGCTCTGGCCCTCGTGAGGCAGGCGCTGGAGGCCTGACCTCCGCTGCGAGGGCCGCCGGTGCCCCTATGCTCGCGTCCATGAGCGACGGAGCTTATGCAGGCAGGGGTTCGACATGGCCGCGCGACTGATCCCGGCGGAGCCCACCTTCGTCAACAACGCGGAGCGCGAGGTGTGCGAGCGGCTCGTCGGCCAGCTGGGCCCCGATGACATCGTGCTGGCCAACCAGCGGCTCACCGACCACGAGCAGGACCACGAGGCCGACCTCGTGGTGCTGATGCCCGACGTCGGGGTGGTCGTCGTCGAGGTCAAGGGCGGCAGCGTCAAGGTCGACGGCCAGGGCCGCTGGTGGCAGCACGGCGGGGGAGGGTCGCGCACGATCGACCCGGTCGGTCAGGCGCGCCGGAGCAAGCACGCGCTGCGCACCTACGTGCAGGCCGACCCGCGCTGGCGCGACTCCTCGCGCACCAGGGTGCGGTGGGCGCACGCCGTCGTGACGCCATACAGCACGGTGCCGGATGACTTCGCCCAGCCCGAATGCCCCCGCGACATGATCCACGGCAAGGGTGACCAGCAGCGCCTGGGCGACCGACTCCGCGCGGTCGCGGGAACGCAGGAGACCAACTACCGCGTGCCGGACCACGACGACGTCGACCTGATCGTGGAGGTCCTGTCCGGGCGTCACCCGATGCAGCGCGAGGTGTCGGCCGAGGCCGACGACCGGGCGGCGCGGGCGGACCGGCTCACCCAGGAGCAGGCGATGATCCTGGAGGTGACGCGGCTGCTGGACCGGGTCGAGCTGCGCGGCGGCGCGGGCAGCGGCAAGACCGTGCTGGCGATGACCCAGGCCAAGCAGCTCACCCGTGGTCTGCGCGAGCGCAAGGCGCAGCGGGTGGCTCTGCTCTGCTACTCGATCGGTCTGGGGGAGTGGTTCAAGCGGGCGTTCCAGGGCGAGTCGCGCAAGTCGCGGCCGGCGTTCATCGGGCGGTTCGAGGAGCTGGGGCGCGAGTGGGGCGCGCAGATCGACGCGGACCGCAACGACTCGGAGTTCTGGGAGAAGGAGCTGCCCGCGCAGATGGCCCGGCTCGCGGAGGAGCTGCCCGAGGCCAAGAAGTTCGACGCGATCATCGTCGACGAGGCGCAGGACTTCGCCGAGGACTGGTGGGTGCCGCTGATGGCGGCGCTGAAGGACCCCGAGGAGGGCGGGCTCTACGTCTACTCCGACGAGAACCAGCGCGTCTTCGCCCGGTTCGGTCGGCCGCCGGTCGCGCTGGTGCCGCTCGTGCTCGACCACAACCTGCGCAACACCAGGCAGATCGCCGAGTCCTTCGGGCCGCTCACCCCGATGCGGATGCGGGCGCTCGGCGACGAAGGCCCGGCGGTCGAGTTCGTCCAGGCGTCCGCGGAGGAGGCGGTGGGCGTCGCCGACGACGAGGTGGACAAGCTCCTCGTCGCGGACTGGCCGCCCGAGCACGTCGCGCTGATCACCACCGGGACACGCCATCCCGAGCAGAAGGCGCGACAGGAGGACCTGGGCGAGGAGGGGTACTGGCGGACCTTCTGGGACGTCGACGACGTCTTCTACGGCCACGTGCTCGGGTGCAAGGGGCTCGAGCGGCGCGCCGTCGTCCTGTGCTTCAACGAGGCGGAGCCCCGCGACCGGGCCAGGGAGCGCCTCTACGTCGGCCTCTCGCGGGCCACCGACCAACTGGTCGTGGTCGGGGACGCCGCGACGGTCCGGCAGAGTGCGGGGGAGGAGCTGCTCCGCGCGCTGCAGCGCACGAAGGACCGCTGACCCGGATCCCCGGCTGCGCCGGGCGGCTCGAGGTCAGGCGGGCAGAACCGTCCTGGTCCCCGTGAGGTGACGCCACGCCCCGGCCAGGATGGGGTCGGTGCTCACCTCCGGCGTGAGCGACCCACGCAGGCGCGTCGTCCACGACCCGATGTCCTCGCGCAGGGTGGCCACGGCCACCGAGACGTGGTCCCTGCTGAAACCACGGCTGCCCAGGTCCATGACGGCGCCGAGGGTGAAGACCCGGCTGGCGATCGCGCCGATCTCGACGAGGCGCCGCTGCGCGGGTCGCTCATCGACGTCGAACTCCAGCTGGGCACCGGCGAGGTCGGCGCCGGCCGCCGTCACCGGGTCCCGGGAGAGCAGCTCGCGCAGGTTGGTGGTGCCGGCCCGGCGCACCTGGTCGGCGACCTTGGCGCCCATCTGGGCATACAGCACGTCGTTGGAACCCTCGAAGATCTGGAACGGGCGCGAGTCGACGACCGCCCTCCCGGCGACGTGGTCGAGAGCGTAACCCTTGGCGCCGACCAGCTGCAGCAGGGACTGCGCCGACTCCTGCAGGTAGTCCGAGGCGACCGTCTTGATCGCGCTGGCGGCCTGCCCTGCCCTGGACAGGTCGGTCGACAGTCCGGCGTTCTCCGAGCTCCACAGGCTCAGGGCGCTGGCACACGCCCACTGCCCCTGGAGGCGGGCGATGCGGGCCCGCACCTGGTCGTAGTCGATCAGCCTCTGACCCGAGACGACCCGCCCGGTGCAGTGCTCGACCGCCTCGTCGACCATCCGGTGGATGAAGCCGACCGCATTTCCGGCGAAGCTGGATCGCGACCTGTTCAGCAGATCCATCATCAGCCGCAGGCCGCCCCGGTCGCCCTGCAGGCGGTGGGAGAGGGGCACCCGCACGTCGACCTCGTTGCGGCCGTAGGGGATCCCGTAGAGCCCGAGCGAAGGGTACTTCTCCACCAGTTCGATCTGGTGGTCCGGGTCGTCCTGCTCGCACACGAACAGGTCGATGCCGTTGCCGAGGTCACCGTCCTCCTTACCGGGGCGGGCCATGACCAGCCAGTAGTCGGCCCAGCCGGAGAGCCCGGCCCAGTGCTTGGTCCCCATCACGCGGTAGTGCTGCCCCTCCCGCCGCCAGGCGGTGCGCATCGACAAGGCGTCCGTGCCGTGGCCGGGCTCGGTGATCATCAGGCCGCCGAGCCTGCCGTCCTCGGCCAGGCGCGGCAGGATCCGTCCCGCCACCTCGGGGTTGGCGTACTTCGCGACGGGTTGGGCGAAGAGCCCCCCGCTGATGCCCATGGTCAGTCCGAGCGCGAGCGAGTGGTAGGCCGCGGTCTCCATCACTTCCTGGCTCGGAGCCAGGCTGTCACCGAACCCGCCGAAGCGGGTCGGCAGGAATGCTCGCATCGGCTCCTCCGCGAGCACGTCGCGCAGGACGAACGGCGGCAGCCCCCGCCCCTGGCCGATCACGTCGAGGTCGGCACGGTGCCCGAACGTGCGCGCCACGGCGTCGCGGAACCGCCCGACCAGCTGGCTCGCGCCGCTCGCCTCCGTGCCGGCCTCATCTCCGGCGAGGGCCAGTTCTGGTCCTGCACTCCGGGTCACGGACACGTCCGTGTCGCGCTCTTGCACCTGCACACCCATGAAAAAACCTCACTCCTGTGTTCCGTAAAGGCTCCTAGGCTGCCCTTACCTACGGTTACGTTACCGTAGGTTTCTGGGAGCCGGGCCTGGGCGGAGGGCGCACAGCGGCGTGCGGCCGGGTCTGTCAGACCGTGGTGCCAGTCTGCTCTTGGACGGAGGGAAGCCTCCGCCGCGCTCTCCCGGATGGGCGCCTGGGACTGAGTGACAGCGAGCAGGTTGAGCAGCTCGCCGACGTGACGAGTACGTCCTCGAGCGGCACTGCGTCGGTCGGCCGGCCTACGCGACGAGGAGGAACCCCGTCGTCGCGACGGCGGAGACGAGCACCGTGGCGAACGCGCCGAGGACGAACGGCCGCGCTCCCGCGGCTTTCAGCATGCTCACGTGCACACCCAGCCCGAGCGCGAACATCGCGGCCGAGAGCAGCAGGACCTGCAGCAGGTGCGCCGCGTCGAGGACGAGGTCCGGCAGCGGCACGACGGTGCGCAGCAGCGCTGCGGCGAGGAAGCCGACGACGAAGAGTGGCACCAGCGGCGGGCGCTTGGCCCCCGCAGGCACGGCCTCGCCGGCGTGACGCCGCTCCAGCAGCCCCAGCACGGTGACGACCGGAGCCAGCATGAGCACGCGCGCGAGCTTGACCAGGACCGCGGTCGCCAGCGCGCCGCCGCCGATGATCCCGCCGGCGGCAACGACCTGGGCCACCTCGTGGATGGAGCCGCCGGCGATCATGCCCTTCACCTCGAGCGGCAGCCCGGTGAGGGCCAGCACCGCGGGGACCACGCCGATCATCAGCGTGCCGAAGACGACCACGAGAGCGATGGCGGTCGCCACGTCCTCGTCCTCGCGCTCGACGCTGCCCTCCACGGCGGCGACGGCAGCTGCCCCGCAGATCGAGAAGCCCGCGGCGATCAGGACCGACTGGCCGTGGGTCAGACCCAGCCGGCGGCCCACGAGCACGGTCCCGACGAGCCCCGCCGAGACGACGGCCACGACCACGGCGATGGTCCCCCACCCGAGCGCGAGGATGTCGTCGAGCGCCAGCTGGAAGCCGAGCAGGACGATCCCCAGGCGCAGCAGCCGCTTGCCCGACACCGCGATGCCCGGCTGCAGCGACCTGGGCAGGGCGACGGCGTGCGCGACGGCCACCCCGAGAAGGATCGCCACGAGCAGCGCGCTCAGTCCCGGCACCAGTTGCTGGATGCCGAGGGCCACGAGCGCGGCGGCCAGGCAGGCGAGCAGACCGGGCCAGAGCGGCGCCTTGTGCTGGGTATGGGGTGCATCGTCCAGGACGGTGGTGGGGCCGGCGATGTCGGGCTGTGGGCGCATACCTTCCATGGAACTCGCGCCCGGGGGTCGCCGGTAGCCCCGACCTGGGCATCGCAGGCATATCGTGACGATATGACTCTTGACCGCTGGCCCGACCTCGCCGTCATCGAGCTGCTGGTCGGCGTCGAGGAGCACGGCAGCATCGGCGCCGCCGCCGCGGCTGTCGGCATGGCCCAGCCCAACGCCAGCCGGGCGCTGCAGCGGCTCGAGCGCCGCAGCGGCGTGCCCCTGCTCCTCCGCTCGACCCGGGGGACCGTGCTCACCCCCGAGGCGGCGCTCGTCGTCGACTGGGGGCGGGAGGTGCTCGCGGCCGCCGAGCGGTTGACCGCCAGCATGGCCGCCCTGGGGACGACGCGCGCCTCCCGGCTCAAGGTCGCCGCCAGCCAGACCGTCGCGGAGTACCTGCTGCCGGGCTGGCTTGCGGACTACCGGGAACGACCACGTGCTGTCGAGGTCCAGCTCGAGGTGGGCAACTCGGTGCAGGTGACCGCTGCGGTCGTGGAGGGCAGGGCCGATCTCGGCTTCGTCGAGACCTCGCACCTGGGCAGGGGAGTGCGTTCCCGACGCGTCGGCACCGACCATCTCGTCGTCGTCGTGGCACCCGGCCACTCGTGGGCGCGTCGTCGTTCCCCCCTGGACGCGGCGCGGCTGGCCGGCACCGCGCTCGTCGTGCGCGAGGACGGTTCCGGCACGCGCGACGCGCTCGAGCACGCCCTGGCCCGTCACGACCTCGCCGTCGCCGAGCCGGCGCAGGCTCTGGGCAGCAACGCCGCGGTGCGGGTGGCAGCGATGGCCGGCGTGGCGCCGGCCGTGCTGTCCGAGCACGCGGTCCGCGAGGCGCTCGACTCCGGGCGGCTCGTGCGCGTCCCGGTCGACGGCGTCGACCTCTCCCGGCCACTGCGGGCGGTGTGGCGCGACGGCGCCCGGCCCCCCGAGGCTGCCGGGGACCTGCTAGGGGCGGTGCGCGGCGACGAGCCCGCCCGCGCAGCTGTCCGGTGACGGAGGCGTGACCTCCCCCGCGCGTGGTGGGCCGGGACGAGCGTGCCGGGCGCCGTCGCTCACTCCTTGGGACGACGCAGGACCGCCAGGACGATCACCAGCGCCAGGAGGAGGACGACGCCGAGCGCGCCGAAGAGCAGCAAGAAGGAGGCCGAGGTGCGCTCCGGGTCGAGGTCCGGCGCGGTCGCCCGCCCGGGTGTCCGCTGCGCCGAGTCCGCGGCGATCAGCAGCGCGGTCGTCAGCGTCAGGGTGGCGGGGGCAGGGATGGACAGGGCAGTCTCCTTCGGCTCGGCGGGTGCGTGAGCCCAACGTAGGACGTCGGGCCAGCGAGGGTCCAGCCGCGCCCCTGCGTCGAGAGCGTCCGAGGTCGGGTACCGCCGCCACCGGTGGGCGAGTGGCGCGACGGAGGCGCGTATGACTGCGTGGGAACGACATACCGTCGTAGTGGAAAGAGGACCCGTGAAGATCACCGACAACGGACCGGCGCCCAACGCCTTCGACATCGAGACCGCGACCCGGGAGAACACGGCATACCGGACCGTGGCCTGGACCGGCACCTACCTGCAGGTCACGCTCATGTCCATCCCGCCCGGGGAGTCGATCGGGATGGAGGTCCACCCCGACACCGACCAGTTCTTGCGCCTGGACGCCGGTCGTGGACGCTGCGTCATGGGTCCGGCGCAGGACGAGCTGACCTTCGAGCAGGACGTCGAGGACGGCTGGTCGATCCAGGTCCCCGCCGGCACCTGGCACGACGTCATCAACACCGGGGACGAGGACCTGCGGGTGTATGCGGTGTACGCGCCGGTCCACCACGCGCCCGGTGTCGTGCAGGACACCGCCGAGGAGGCGGAGCGCGACGAGGAGTCCGGTGCCGACGAGCCGCCGGAGTGGAGCGTCCAGCCGGAGGAGACCGCGCAGGACGGCACGGCCTGAGGGGGGCGACGGGACGGACGCGCGTCCGTCCCGTCAGCCGGTCGTGGCGCTGACCGGCACGTCCTTGATCGGCTCGAAGCCGGGCACCTCCACCGAGAGCGTCTGCGGGTCGGCGTCCTGGCCCAGCGGGCCGTAGAGGGCGCTGAGGATCTGACCGTTCGGCGGAATCTCGCCGTTCAGGCTCGAGCACAGGCAACGGAAGCGCTCGGTGGCGTCCACCTGCTCGTCGTCCATCGGGCTGTAGACCGTGGGCAGCGCGTAGCGGTCGGCCTCGTCGTCGACCAGCCTGATGCCGTCGACGAAGGTCTGTTCACCGTCCAGCGACAGGGAGCGGTGCTCGTCCGCGGACAACCGGGTCTCCTGCTCATAGCTGAGCCGCACGCGGAGGAGATAGCCACCGTCCTCGGTCCGCTCCAGCTGCAGCACGTCCAGCGTGCCCCCTGGGGGCAGTCCCGCGGTCTGCGACGCGGTCGAGGCGATCGGCGAGTCCTCCGCTGCCACGGCGGCGTCGAGCTCGGCGACGACCTCGTCGGGGATGATCGGGGCGGCGACCGGCTCGCTCGACACGGCTGAGTCGTCGGTGGGGCCGGCGGTGGTGTCCGGGCCTGTCGACGGCTCCTGCGTGTCCGCAGCGGTGGTCGTCGTGTCCGGACCGGTGCCGCCGCCGTCGCAGGCGGCCAGGGCCAGGCCGCAGGCGAGGGCCAGCACCCAGATGCGTGCGGTGGTCTGCTTCCTCATCAGCGGCCTCCCTCGGCGACGCCCTCGAGGGTGATGGTGACGCGACGGTTCAGCGCCCGCCCCTCGTCGGTCTTGTTGCTGGCGATCGGCTCGTGCCAGCCCCGGCCCTCCACCGTGAACGTGACGCCGGGCAGGCGCTTGGACAGCTCCTTCTCGACTGCCCGGGCGCGGTTCTCCGACAAGGTCTGGTTGTAGTCCTCGGTGCCCTGACCGTCGGTGTGGCCGACCACGGTGGCCGTCGTGACGTCGGCGTCCCCGATCTGCTCGGCCACGTCGTCCAGGACGGCGTCGGCCTTGCTGGTGACCTGGTACTTGTCGAAGTCGAACAGGACGTCGGCGGCCACGTCGATCTGGCGCACGTCGCCGGAGTCGCGCTGCGCCCAGGACCCGTCGGCGGCACCGGAGCGCTCGGCGAGGACCCACACGGCGCCCAGGGTGCGGGCGTCCTCGGCGCGGGCGATCTCGTCGGCCGGGGGAGGCGTGGGCCAGCCCTGTCCGGAGGCGGTCCACTGGTCCGCCGGGACTTGCGGCTCCGGCAGGGGACCGTCCTGCACCGGCACGTCCGGCAGGATGGCGCCGTAGCCGTCGACGTTCATGTCGACGGTCGTGACGTCCGGGGGGAGCTCGGGGAACACGGCGTAGACGAGCTGCCACCCGTCGGAGATCTTGGCGGCCTCGTGGTCCTTCAGACCCATCTGCGTCACGTTGGTGCACAGGCAGGTCTCGGTGGTCTCGTCCAGCAGGACGGGGTAGAGCTCGCCAGAGACCGACGAGGCCAGCGAGGTCTCGGTGAACCCCGGCGGACTCGTCACGTTCGCGACGCCGCCGCGCAAGGCGTGCGCCGTGCTGGTCAGCGAGCGCTCATCACCCTCCGTCGGCCGGTGGCGCACCGACCAGTAGGCGATCGTGCCGCCGTCGATCCGCCACACGCCGTGCAGGACCTCGTCGAACCGGCTGAGCTTGCCTCCCCATGCGGACTGGGCCGGGAGCGCGCCGACGACCGGCAGCGGCGTGTCGGTGCGCGGTGGGGTGCCGTCCTCCGCCGCCGACGCACCGAGCGGCGCTAGGAGCAGGAGCGCCGCGAGCGCAGCCCCCTTCGACCAGGCCTTGGCCATGAGATCCTCTTTCCCTCCCGGACGCACGACAGCGCCAACCTTGCAGGAAGTGCGGCTACCGCGTCAACCTGGGTTGGGTGGCCGGCAGGGCCTGGGCGACGAACCTTCCGCGAGAGCTCGCCTGGCCAGGGAGAGCGTCGGCTCGGATCAGGCGGCCTAGAACCTCGAGCTGCTCCCGGCCCCGCTGAAGCTGCCGCCCCCGCTGTAGCCCGACGTGCTGCCGCCACCGGAGGAGCGGGAAGCCTCGACGTCGGACCTGCCGCTGGAGAACCCGGTGCGGAACGACCCCACGTCGAACCAGGTCCACGCGGGGTAGGAGTAGCTGATGATGGTCGGCTCCGAGCGGCGCTGGGACCGCTGTTCGGACATCGCGCGTTCCATCGCCTGCTGCTCGGCGGCGTCCTCGCCGAACTCCTGGGCGACCGTCCGCCCGAGCGCGTAGAGCCGCCCGCCCAGGTCGTCCCTGGTGGTGCGCAGCCGGTCCAGCGCGTCGTCCGGGCTGACCGAGCGGTCCTCGAGGGCGCCGCGGAGGCGGTCCAGCTCGGTCCGCACGCCGGAGGCGTAGGTGCGCACCTCCTGCGCCTCGGGCAGTCCGCGCAGCTCCTTCGGCAGCTCCGCCAGCATCTCCTCCACCTGGTCCAGGTCCGTGCGGATCGGCTCCACCTGGCGCTGCCACGCCTCGAGCCAGGCACGGTCGTGGTTGAGGAAGGCGGCGGTGTCGGCGATGACGTCGTCCAGCTCGTCCATCGCGACCGCCTTGTCCCGGTATGCCGTCAGGACCCGCAGCGTCTCCTTGCGGTCGTAGTCCTTCTCGTCCACGGCACGGGCCTGGTTGCCGAGGTCGGTCAGCTCGCGGAAGCCGGAGCGGTACTCGTCGTAGCGGCGCAGCATCAGCCCGCCGTAGCGGGAGCCCTCCGGGATCAACCGGGCGTGCAGCTCGGTCACCTCATAGTCGGCCACGACCTCGGCCATCCGGCGGTCGCCATCGGCCCGGGCGCGCCGGCTCCGACCGGCCCGGACCGCGCCGACACCTACCCAGCCGCCGGCGCCGAACAGCGTGGCCAGCGAGGCGACGGACAGACCGACCACGCCCCCGCCGCGACGCACCGCCGGGGCGTTGATCCTCGAGGCTGCTTCCTCGATGCCGGCGACCGTCCCGGCCGTCCACTGGCCGGCGCGGAAGTCAGGCTTGGCCGCCTCCTGGATCTTCTGCTGTGAGTCGGTCGAGACCTTGCGGTCCTCGCCGAAGTAGGTGCCCACGAGACGGCCCTCAGGGTCGACGGCGAAGAGGAACAGTCCGTCGGCGAACTTCTGCCCGTCGGCGCTCACCCAGTCGCCCTGCTCCAGGGCGTAGTCACGGACGGCGTTGTTCAGCGCGTGGTCGTTCGTCAGCGCGTCCGCACCGCCGCGGTGGGTGTAGACCGCGACCTCGGTGGGCTCGTGGAAGCGCAGGTCCTGCACCGCGGCCTGCAGGTCCGGCTCGTAGAGCACGTCAGCGGTGTCGACCACCTCCAGACCGGTGGCCGTCTGGTCGGGCGCGCTCGCGGCATACCAGCCGACGCTGCCGCCGGCGACGCCCAGGGTGGCCAGGGTGCCCAGCACCACCCGCTGACGGACCGACATACCTGCTCCTCCCACGGCCACGACCCCCGCGACCGCGACCATGGTCGCACGCGGGCCTCCGTCGCAGCCTGGGAGGGCTGATGTATGGGGTCAGCGCGGCAGGACGGTCAGCACCCGCTCGACGTGGTCGCGGAACTCCTGCATGTAGCCGGTGAGGATCTTCTCCAGACCGGGGTCGGAGACCGAGCCGTCGTCGGACCACACCTCGGGACGGAACTGGGTGTAGGCCTCCGGCGCGGTCATCTGGCGGGCGTTGCAGAAGCTCAGCACCCTGCGCAGGCTCTGCTGCGCCAGCGCCGTCCCGATGCCGCTGGGCGAGGCGCCGATCACGCCGACGGGCACGTGGTCGAAGGAGTTCTGGCCCCATGGGCGCGAGGCCCAGTCGATCGCGTTCTTCAGGGGGCGGGGGCGACCGGGCCGCAGCCCACGCGCTGCCGCGTCCGGTCCGCGCGCCTACGCTGGTCGCTGATGCCGTCTCTCGTCCCGCCGCACCCAGGTGCCTCCTCGCCACAGGTGTCCGCCCGGAT
Organism: Ornithinimicrobium avium; assembly: GCF_003351765.1. Lineage (NCBI taxonomy): Bacteria > Bacillati > Actinomycetota > Actinomycetes > Micrococcales > Ornithinimicrobiaceae > Ornithinimicrobium > Ornithinimicrobium avium. The sequence continues at coordinate 1,310,368 of NZ_CP031229.1, read as the reverse complement.
GTCCCTCGCTCTCCGGCGCGACACCGCGCCGGAGCTGGCGCTGCGCCGGGCGCTGCACGCGGCCGGCTACCGCTACCGGGTGGTGCACCCGGTGCCGGGCAACCGCCGGCGTTCCATCGACATCGCCTTCACCCGCGCCAGGGTCGCGGTCTTCGTCGACGGCTGCTTCTGGCACGGCTGCCCGGAGCACGGCTCGCAGCCTCGCGCCAACAGCGTGTGGTGGGCCGCCAAGCTGGCCGCCAACCACGCCCGCGACCAGGACACCGACCGGCTGCTGCGCGAGGCGGGCTGGCAGGTCGTGCGGGTGTGGGAGCACGCCAGGATCGAGGACGCGGTCGCGGCAGTGCGGTCGGCGCTGGAGGCCGGCGGCCCTACTGGTAGGAGATGAAGTCCGGCAGCGGGTCGACCTGGGAGACCGTCTCCTCCGGGGAGAGCATCGGCTGGTCCTCGTCGTAGAAGTTCTTCCAGCCCCAGTACTTCACCGACGGCGCGTACTGGTGCAGCACCCGCCAGGTGTCCTGCTTGGCGCCCTGGGGGCCTTGTCCGTCGGCGTGGATGAGCACCGCGAGCTCGGAGCGCGACTGGTCCACCTGGTCCACGTCGGGGATCATCCGGGTCTGGAACATGTGCAGCACCAGCACCTTCTGCGGCAGGTCGTGCTCGCGGGTCAGGTCGGCCAGGTAGTCCACGACCTGGTTCACCTCATCGACGCTGGTCTGGCCGATCTGCGTCATGTGCACCTGGTCCGAGCCCAGCCGCCACTCGGGATCGAGGGCCAGACCGACGTTGGGCCGCAGCAGCAGCTCCTCGTAGATCTTGGCCTGGCTGACGAAGTCCGCGCGGCCGGGCTGCAGGTCGAGCACGACGTACTGCCCGTGCTCGGCAGCCAGGTCGACCAGCTCGACGAAGCTCTCGACCGGCAGCTCGTTGGAGTAGTTCCCGTCCGGGGTCGCCTCGGCGGCTGCGACGGTCACGATGATCTCCAGGCTGGGCACGACCGTCTCCTCGACCAGGGGGGCGTACCACCCCGCGTGCTCCTCGGCCCGGGCGATCGTCTCGGCAGCAGGCTGCTCCCCGAGCACGCCGAGCGCGCCGGTGCTGGGCGTGCCGTAGAGCGCGACGTAGGTCTTGCCGGGCAGCGCCAGCTGACCGCCGCCGGGCAGCTCGACACCGGTCGCCGCGGTGCGGCTGCGCCACGCGAGCGTGTCCGCGTCGCCGAAGTCGGCGCCGAGGCCGACGACCGTGGTCGGTGCTGCGGCCGCGATCGCCTGGACGCTCTCGCTGGTGGCACGAGGATCGGTATGCGGTCCCACGAGCAGCTGCGCGCCCGCCGCCCGCGCGGTCCCCAGGGCGGCGAGGTCCGCGTCGCGCCCCGTGCTCAGCACGGTCACCGTCGCTGCCGGCTCCGGCCGCGTCGTCGAGGGCAGCTCGTCGCGGTCGCTCTCCAGGGCCGGGGGAGTCGTGGGCGCTGCGGCGCCCGTCGCCTCGTCGCCGGACGTGGTGCCGGCCGTGTCGCCGGTCGTCTCGGTGTCGTCGCCGGGGGTCGGGGCGACGACCGAGCCGTCGGGCACGAGGAGCTGCGGGTCCGCCAGGTCCAGGTCGGCCAGCCGCGCCGCGCCGTCGTCCGGCGCGACCTGCACCGGGTCGCCGGCGCCGATGAGGGTGGCGAGCTGCGCGTCGTCCTGCGGCACGACGACGTCGATGCCCGGGTCCGCCACCGGGCCGATCGCCAGCGCGACCTCGGCGTCCAGCCGGTTGATCTCGTCCTTGACGTCCGGCCCGTCGATGAGCACCGGCACGCCGAGCACCGCCCCGGCCGAGGCGGCGCGCAGCTGCTCGCCCTCGCCGGCCAGGACCACGACGGGCGCGGTGTCGAAGAACGTCTGGCTCGCGGCCGCCGACAGCTCGCCGGCGCCGTCCTGGGCCAGGACCACGGCCGGCTCGCCGGGGTCGCGGACGGTCGCCGACACCGCGTCGGGCTCACCGCCGCCGAGGCCCAGGAAGCCGCCGCCGTCGTTCTTCTCCCCGCTCTGGCCGGCGCTGTCGCCGCCGTTGAAGTCGCAGGCGCTGGTCAGCGCCAGGCCGGCGCAGACCAGCACGGACAGCGTGGCACGTGTCAGACGTGGCCCCCGAGTCGACATGACACTTCCTCCCGTGTGGCGCTGGTGACCTGGCCACCATACGGACCCGGGCTGACAAGTGCGGCTCGCGGACCCCGGCGCGCCGTCAGTGGCTGAGCCGGGCGGTGAGCTCGACGATCGTGCGCTCGCGGTGCGGGTCGCGGTCGAGCGGCTCAGCGGCATACGCCCCCGCGACCGGCTGGACCATCACCTCGGTGACGTCGTGCTCGGCCGCGAGCGCGCGCACCTGCTCGGCGACCTCCTCAGCGGTGCCGAGCAGCCACGGCCGGGTGACGGCCTCGAAGGCCTCCGGCAGGATCGGGGGCAGCGGCGCGGCGACCGCCTCGTCGACAGGCATCAGCGGACGGCGCTGCAGGGGGCCCGGCAGCTTGAGGCTGGCCATCATGTGCTGGAACGGCAGCGCGAGCCGCCGGGCCTCCTCCAGGGAGTCGGCGACCACCGCGTTGACGGTGAGGAAGGTCTGCGGCTCGCCCGGACCGGCGAACGTCGAGCGGTAGAGCTGGAGCGCCTCGGCGGTGCCCCGGCCGGCGAAGTGGTGGGCGAAGACGTAGGGCAGGCCGAGCTGGGCGGCCAGCCGCGCGGAGTAGTCGGAGGAACCGAGCAGCCACACCGGCGGAGCCTGCACGGCGTTCGGCGTGGAGAGGACCTCGTGCCGGTGGCCGCCGACCTCGATGGCGGCGCCGCCGGGGGACATGAAGGCCATGACCTGCTGGACGTACTCGGGGAAGCGCTGGACCACGTCCTGGTCGGTGGCCCCGCTGCGCAGCGCCCAGCTGGTCACCGGGTCGGTCCCCGGCGCGCGGCCGATCCCCAGGTCGATGCGTCCAGGGTAGGCGGCCTCCAGCAGGGCGAACTGCTCGGCCACCGCGAGCGAGGCGTGGTTGGGCAGCATGACCCCGCCGGAGCCGACCCGCATCCGCGAGGTGGCGGCGGCGATCACGCCGATGCCGACCGGCGGCGAGGCCGAGGCCACCGAGAGCGTGTTGTGGTGCTCGGCCAGCCAGTAGCGGCGCACCCCCGCATCGTCGGCGGCCCGCGCCAGCGAGCGCGCCGCGTCGAGCGCCTGGGCGGTGGTCTGCCCGGACCGCACCGGGAGCAGGTCGAGCACGGACACGGCGATGGGTGACATGTCTCCTACTCTAGGTGGGCCAACCGTGTCGCCGGTCGGCCGGGCCAACCGTGTCGCCGGTCAGCCGCCGGTCAGCCGCCGAGCAGGTCGCCCAGGCCGCCGCTGCGGCCGGTGCGCTCGCCGGCGCCGCTGGTCCGCTCGTTCTCGGCCGGCTGCACGAGGACGTGGCCCTCGCCGCTGAAGGTCATCTGGATGGTCTCGCCGGTGCCGCCGCGGATCAGCGAGCCGAGCCCGCCGGTGTCGACCCGCACGTCCATCCTCACCCCGGCCGTCCACAGCACCACGGCATGCGCGTCGGCGAACGTGGGCGCCTGGGCGACGTCGAGGGCGACGGGCTCGCCCTTGCTGGTCACGGCGACGTAGCCCGAGCCGCGCAGCGAGACGTTGAACAGGCCGCCGGCCATCATGCCGCCGCGCACGGCGACCCGGTGGATGTCCCAGTCGATCGAGGAGCTGAAGGCCAGCACGTTGGCGCCGTTGACCGAGATCATGTCGTTGTCCAGGTAGAGCACCTGGACGTCGGAGGCGTCGTCGGCGAGGAAGAGCTCGCCCTGCCCCGAGGCCTCCATGATCGGCACTCCCTCACCGGTCATCGCCTTCTTGAGCATCTTGTCCAGCCCGCCGGAGCCGCGGTTGGCGAAGCGGACGTCGCCCTGGTAGGCCACCATCGAGCCCAGCCGGGCGCTGACGGGGCCGTAGTCCATCCGGACCTTGAGCAGCTTGGAGTTCTGCCGCACGAACTGGTCACGGGACTCGGTCTCGCGGAAGTCCTCGAACAGGGAGCCATGGATCGCC